>CAURKU010000002.1:0-5336 GCA_963525845.1 uncultured Candidatus Saccharibacteria bacterium | reverse complement strand
CTCAAGCCTTCAGGGTTCTCGTCTGGAGTCTTAATTTTCGCTGGAGCTTCAGGAGCAGCTACAGTATTTCGATCTATTATCTCTTGTCTCCAGCGGTAATACGCTTCAGGAGAAGAGTCAAGCTGCCCCTGATTAGCTGCTAAATGGTCCTCAGTATTCGGACGTGGTGCAGACATTTCTTTATTCATTCGTGGTGGTTCCTTTCACTTGGATGCGCCAAGATTAGTTGGAGTTTTTCTCTAAAGAAATACTAGCACAAATTATCAAAAAAGTCAATAACCTTGCTTAAATATGACACTTAGAGCGTCTTTTTCACCAACTCACGTGTAAAGAACTCAAGCTCATCACCCTCTTCGACCACAATTTTCTTGGCAGTTTTCAGACTCAAGCCGCACATTTCACCTTCAAACACCTCTTTAGCTTCTTGCTGCTGGCGTTGTACACTTGAAACCTCAACTTCGGCTATCTGTTCACCTTTACGTTTCAAACGAGCCAGGAGGCCCTTTGAGACCTTTCCACGTATCATTTCACCACCAGCGATCACCTCTTCACGCATCGTGCGGAACACACCCTTCACCTTAAGTGCACCGATCTCTGTCTCTACCACTTCTGGAGCCAAAAGGTTCTCCATGGACAATTTTGCGTCATCCAGCAGCTCATAAATCACTCGGTACAGACGTACTTCCACTTTCTCGCGAGAAGCCAACCGCTTAACAGCAGGCGGCAGATCAACATTGAAACCATAAATAACAGTGTTTTCGCCAGTCGCCAGGTGGATATCATTTTCAGAGATATTACCCACACCATGACCAATCACTCTCAATTCAACTTCACCATTTGTCTCGATCAATTTCAAACTATCAATAACTGAGGTGAGGGAGCCCTGCACGTCAGCTTTGATGATGACGTTAAATTCTTGTGCATCATGCTTCTGATTCATCATCTTGAGAATATCAGCGCCTGTCACATTTGTCGTTGCTGCACGACGCTCTTGCTCTAACTTAGCTTTGGCCGCCATCTGTCGCGCTTCTTTTTCATTTTTCGCGATGACAAAACTATCCCCAAACTGTGGTAATTCCTTAAATCCTGTCACATTCACTGGTGTTGAAGGACCCGCTAGCTTCATGGCCTTGCCACGAAAGTCCAACATAGTACGCACGCGACCATAAGCCGTCCCTGCAACCAAATAGTGCGATGGCTTCAGCTGTCCATGCTCCACCAACAAACCAACCACGGCACCACGACCAGTCTCCATGTGCGCTTCAATCACCAGCCCTTCCGCTGGCGTATCAACGTCCGCACGCAGATCTTCCATATCAGCCACCAACAAGACCATGTCCAACAATTTATCAAGGTTTTGACCTGTCTTGGCGCTCACTTCAACCATGACCGTGTCACCACCCCATTCTTCAGGGTTAAGCCCATGCTCAGAGGCTAATTGCGTCTTTACTAACTGTGGGTTAGCGGTGTCTTTATCAATCTTGTTAATCGCCACCACAATCTTGGCATTAGCGGAACGTGCAAATCGGATAGCCTCTACCGTCTGAGGCTTAACACCATCGTCAGCCGCCACCACGATGATCACCACATCAGTCAAAACCGCTCCGTGCTGCCGCAATGCAGCAAACGCTTCGTGACCAGGTGTATCAAGCAGCGTGATTACTCTGCCGTTACGCTCTGCTTGATAGGCGCTAATGTGCTGCGTGATACCACCAGCTTCACCCTCAGCAGTCTTTTTATCCAAGATGGCGTCAAGCAAGCTCGTTTTACCGTGGTCAACGTGTCCCATAACCGCTACGATAGGTGGGCGCGCTACAGCTTTGTCTGTCAACTGATGCACATGACGCAATGGTGTATCTGCAGCAGCCGCCTGCTTGCGCTCCAGCTGCACATCCAAGCCAAGTTCTTCCACTACGATCTGAGCGGTATCAAAATCAAGGCGTTGGTTGATTGTTGCGGCGATACCGTTTTTGAACAACTCACCAATCAGCGTGGTCACGGATAAACCAAGGGTCTCTGCAAGCTCACCGACAGTTACTGAATCTGCAATTTTGACGATTTTTTCTGCCATAATAAGCTCCTCTCACCTCTGGTACGTCACCACGCCTCAGGGATTTTGTTCTAATTATTTTTTCTTTGCTTCACCAAGTGTCAAAGAGATCTTACGACTCTCTTTATCAATATCGAGCACCGTAAAACTCTTGCGCTCATTCAAAGTGAACACCTTCTCTGGATCAGTGCCGTCACCACCTAGTTCGGACACATGAACCAATGCCTCAACTGCTGGACTTAGCTGTACGAAAGCACCAAACGGAGTGATGCGAGTAACCGTTCCTTCAACTTGGTCACCTGACTTGAATTGCTCAACTTCCTTCAACCAAGGGTCTGGGGTCAGCTGCTTCATACTGAGGCTCAAACGATCCTTGTCGATAGCGATGATCTTTGCTTCGATCGTCTCGCCAACTTTTACGTAGTCGCTTGGGCTACTGACGCGCTCCCAGCTGATTTCTGAGATGTGTACCAAACCTTCGATACCTTCAACATTCACGAACACACCAAAGTCAACAACACCAGTAACGACACCGCGAACTGTGTCGCCGATTGACAATTGCTTAAATCGCTCTGCCAATCCTTCTTTGATAGCTTCTTTCTCAGAGAAGATCAGCTTGTTGGCCTTTCGGTCAGCGTCCAATACGCGAACTTTCATTTCAACATTAACCAACGCATTCAAACGCTGCAAAATCTCATCCTTATCACTCGAACCAACTCGTGGATAGTGCTCAGCTGACAATTGAGACACTGGCAAGAAACCACGAACCCCTTCGTATTCAACCAACAAACCACCGCGGTTTGCGTCATACGGGGTAATCGTGATGATTTCACCACTCTCTAGCTTCTCAGCAACTTCATCCCAACCTCGATCTTTAGCTGCTTTGCGTAAGCTCAACAAGCTATAGCCATTATCAAGTTCTGTATCGATAACACTTGCGGTAACCTCGTCACCAACAGCGCAGGCCTTTGAAAAACCAACTTCACGCCTTGGAACCAAACCAACACCCAAAGGCCCCAGGTCGATCAAAACCTCGTGCTTCTTTACTGACAGAACTGTACCGTGAACCACTTCACCAGCTGTCAATTGTTTAACATTATCTCCTGCTTGTGCCAGCAGGTCATCCATTGTAATTGTGGCGTTTGCCATAAGTCTTTTCAGACTCCTTCCTTAAATTAATATTTTTGAGTCACACTAAAAAAGTAGACATCAAGCTATCTTTATAGTACCACAATCTGTTAGCAAAAGTCAAAGAGAGGCTATACAACCTTCCGAGAACGGGCGTATGCGACTGCCATACCCGGAATAACGCCAACGATCAATAACTCCCCGATGTGATCAGCTGGACCGGTTGTCGGTAGATTCGCAGTGCTACTGCCATTAGTAGCGGCTGCAGGAGCAGCTGGAGTGGCAGGGCCAGTCGGAGTAGTAGGGGCGGGCTGCTGTGTCACTGATGGCTTCTGAGCATTGCCCGTAGACTGGTTCTTAGGCTGTTCTTGTTTTTGTGAGTTATTTGACTGAGTGTTGGTCGTAGTATTTGGCTTAGATGTTTCAGATTTGTTTTGTTCGGATTTTTCATCTTTTTGGGCAAGTTCTTGTTTTTGTGCATTGTTATCTGTGGCGACAGGCACTACAGCATTATTATCTTGCTGACGAGCAGTATACAACAAACCAAGCGCCAAAATAGCCAGTATTACTCCTACCACCGTAAAAGTCATCACTGAGCCTCTTTGTTGATTGGTCTGCTTCATACTAGTCTCCACATTTGCACATTTGTCTATTACGAGTCATTATAGCACATCTGTTCCACCTCTGTAAAGTAACATGCTATACTAGTTTTACTATGTCGATTGATGAATTACTACCGTTAGTGAGACGTGATTTTCCAGACTATACCATTACTACCAGTGATGATTTTAGTTGGGCGCCAGCTACTAAAACGATTACGGTTGATATTAAACAGAATTCACCCGCTCAGTTGCTTCATGAGATTGCTCACGCCGAGCTTGGTCACCAGACTTTCTCTCGAGATATTCAACTCATAGAAATGGAACGAGAGGCCTGGGAACACTGCACGAGGGTCTTAGCACCACGCTACGGCATATCGCTGAGCATGGATGACGACATTGTCCAGGAATCACTTGATTCCTATCGATCGTGGCTTACCGCCCGTAGCAGCTGCCCTACGTGCGGAGCTATTGGACTTCAAAAAACAAAAAATACCTATTCCTGTATGCACTGTCGCGTTCAGTGGCACGTCAATGAAGCGAGAACCTGTCGCCTAATCCGTAGAATCAAATAACGCACCCCGGTAATCCAAAGTGCGCTATTTAATAATCAAAATAATCTTAATTAGTCAGCTGCAACGGTTTTTGTCTTGCGGCGGCGTGAAATCCTACCACCTTTAGCACCAGCGATACGAGCAAGGTCTGGGTTAGCAGCAAAGCCACCAGTACGGCTGTTACGTCCGCCCTTAGCACCAATTTTTGCGTAAAAGTTTGGGTCTTTTGCCAGATTCTTAGCTGCAGCTTTCTTACCACCTGCTTTTGTTCCTGCCATGAAAGTTTTCCTCCACTATTAAAAAGATTTCCACATGCATTATTGTGGAAACCCTCACCTTTATATATCACACATGATATGTGTTATGAATACATAATAGCATACTGCTAATACTTTGTCAATATTTACATTGTGCATGTGTTAGGTTACACTTAAGGAGTAGTGATGTTCACCACACAGTTCTCGTTTGCTGCGAGATTCGAGAATACATAAATAGCGCCCCGTCTAAGGGGCACTATTTCGTTAGCTGTTTGGATATACGAAAGTAATAAAAAACAGGTCCATACAATAAAAACCACCCTATTCGGGTGGTCTCTATATAATTCGGCACCGTGCTAGTTTCCCACTTTCGCAGTATGATCGCCGCTGGGGAGCTTAACTTCTGTGTTCGGAATGAGAACAGGTGTTTCCTCCTCGCCATGGGCACCGAAGTAAGGCTTGCTCCTCATAGGTTCCATTCAGGCAACCCGGGGAAGCCTTGCTTCGATGTCCAATAACTTTCTGCACGGATGAATTTTTAATCAACTACAGTGTGATGATACACACCAATTACTAGTCAAGTCTACCTTATCCGTAATGTTTATGCAAGCATAAACTCCACGGACAAGGACATAAAAAGGCAATGGGACTATTAGTACGCTTTAGCTCCATGCATTACTGCACTTCCACCTTGCGCCTATCAAACAGATAGTCTTTCTGTGTCCTCATAGGGAAACCTTATCTTGAG
>CAURKU010000001.1:0-750350 GCA_963525845.1 uncultured Candidatus Saccharibacteria bacterium | reverse complement strand
CAACGCAGGCTTCTCCCAAAGCGGATAAATCCTTTAATCCGAAGACCATATGCGGCATTAGCTACCCTTTCGGGCAGTTATTCCTCACTTTGGGGCAAATTCCTACGCGTTACTCAGCCGTTCGCCGCTCGCCGACAGGGTGCAAGCACCCCTCGCTGCCGCTCGACTTGCATGTGTTAGGCACGCCGCCAGCATTCATCCTGAGCCAGGATCAAACTCTCCGTTAAAAATCTACTTTGTATCAAAGTATTAAGGCTCTACAAAAATATAAACTGACGATGATATTGCACAATCAAATTGTTAAAGTTCGATAGACTGGCCAAAAATCCTCACGTAACTTGATCATTACAGATTGTAATTGTCGTTTCGCTCGCATCCCCACGACCAGACTGATATTTATCATACATCATCAACCAACCTTTGGTCAATACTATTTTGTAATTATTTTGTTGCGAAAAATACAACAAGCGAGACAAACAGTCCTATTGTTGCACCCACAGCAACCTCAACAGGGGTGTGGCCATGTGCAACACGGATGCGAGACAAAGAACTTTTTTGCTCATCCAACAACTGATTTAGCGTGTCCCCCTGTTGTCCAGAGGAGAATCTCACCATCATAGCATCATATAGAATGATCATGGTCACCCACAGAACGATAGCAAATTGCACCGTATCAACACCGTCATACAATGCGACAACAGTAGCTAACGAAACGACCGTTGCAGCGTGAGCGCTTGGCATACCCCCAGACAACAATAGAGGTGATTTTGGATTCTTACTAAATACTCGGCGATTTCTACCCATCAAGCGAAATACATGCTTCAAGCCCTGAGCCAATGCCCATGCCAACAGAGGCACTAGCAAATATCTCATTTAGTATCCTCTTCCAGGGACCGCTCTTCCATTAGTCCTATGGAAGATACTGCATCATTATCACCCAGCCGCATGATAGTAACACCTTGAGTTGTACGGCCTAGTAGCTTGATGTCTTTGAGGCTAATACGAATCGTTTGTCCATTTTGTGATACCAAGATAGCATCCGTCATGATTGGGTCGATCGTCTGAACTGATATGATTGGACCCGTCTTTGCTGTCACAATCGCCGCTTTAATGCCCACTCCGCCACGCTTGTGGCTTGGAAAGTTGGTTACTTTTGTACGCTTACCGAAGCCCTGTTCACTGATAACCAATAGTGTTTGGTCGTCACTCGTCACAATATCCATACCGACTACTCGGTCGTTTGGCCGCAGACGGACTCCACGGACTCCACGAGCAGCCCTACCCATTGGCCGCGCATCTTTTTCGTTAAATCGAATCGCCTGACCAGCTGATGTTGAAATAATTACATCGCTTTCTCCATCAGTTTTCTTGATCCACTTCAGTTCATCACCATCATCCAGCTTTATGGCAATCAAACCATTCGTACGGATATTAGCATAGTCACTGAGCGGAGTTTTCTTAACGGTACCATTTTTTGTAGCCATGAACAGATAACCGGCATCGCTAGCATTCTTTTCATGTTTAATGATGGCGGTAATTTTTTCCTCTGGCTGCATTTGTAATAGATTAACAGCGGCCACGCCCTTAGCACTAAGGCTAGCAGCTGGAACTTCATACGCCTTGAGCCGGAATACGCGACCCTTATTAGTGAAGAACAGCAGATAGTCGTGCGTACTTGCTGGGATTATCTGAGCGATAATGTCTTCTTCCTTAGTGGTCATGCCGCGCTTACCCTTGCCGCCACGGTTCTGCTTACGATAGTCACTCGCCAGAGTTCGCTTGATATAATTCTCAGTTGTCAAAAGAACAACAGCATCTTCCTCTGGAATTAACTCCTCGTCAGAGAACTTACCAAGCTCATGGTTGATAATTTTACTACGCCTCTCGTCACCATATTTCTCTTTCATTTCCAAGAGCTCAGTCTTGATGATGTTCAGGATCTCTTGCTCATCAGCCAAGATAGCTTCTAGTCGTGCAATTAGCTTCAAGAGCTCACGCAGTTCATTCTCAACTGCTTCACGCTCAAGCCCAGTCAGGCGTCGCAGCTGCATTGCCAAGATAGCTTTGGCTTGAATCTCGCTCAGTCCGAACTTAGCACGCAAATTCTTCTCTGCCTCATCCTGAGTTTTTGAAGCACGGATGGTCTTAATCACCTCGTCAATGTGATCCAGCGCAATCTTATAGCCCTCCAGAATATGTGCTCTTGCCTTGGCTTTTTTCAGCTCAAACTCAGTACGGCGGCGCACCACAGACTGGCGGTGTTTCACAAATTCGCTCAAAATATCATGCAATCCTAAAATCCGTGGCTGCATAGTATTGACCAATGCCAGCATGTTGTAATTAAAACTCGTCTGGAGCGCTGTTAGTTTGTACAGCTGGTTCAATACTTTCTTTGGATATGCATCTTTTTTCAGCTCAATGACAATGCGGACCTTACCTCGAGAACTTTCATCGCGCAGGTCAGCCAGTTGTACTCGCTTTTCTTTATGCAATTCACCAATCTTTTCAATTAGTGTTGCTTTATTTACACCATATGGTATCTCAGTTACGACAATCTGGTGTCGGCCTCGTTTAGTCTCCTGAATCTCTGCCACCGCTCGCATCATCACACTACCGCGACCAGTTGCATATGCCTGACGCATCGGCGCACCACCATAGACGATTGCCCCTGTTGGGAAGTCTGGACCTTTCACGTGTTGCAGCAGGTCATCAACCGTTGCCTCAGGATTATCAATCAGTTCAATCGTCGCATCAACCAACTCACCCAAGTTGTGCGTTGGGATACTCGTCGCCATACCAACAGCAATACCAATCTGGCCGTTCAATAGCAAGTTTGGTAATTTTGCCGGCAACACGATTGGCTCACGCTCTGAACCGTCAAAGTTATCCTTGAAATCAACCGTCTCCTTCTCAATGTCAGTCAGTAATTCTTCAGCTGGCTTGTCGAGTCGCGCCTCAGTATAACGGTGAGCAGCTGGCGGATCTCCGTCCATCGAACCAAAGTTTCCCTGACCTTGCACTAACGTATAACGCATCGCCCAATCTTGTGCCAAACGCACCATTGAATCATAGATGGCGGAGTCACCATGTGGGTGATATTTACCCATCACATCACCAATGATGCGCGCTGATTTGACGAATTTTGCAGTACTACGGTTACCGTTTTGATTCATTGAATACAAAATACGGCGATGCACCGGCTTCAGACCGTCACGCACATCTGGTAGTGCCCGGTCAACGATAACGCTCATTGAATAGCGGAAGAAGTTATCCTGCATTACATTTTCGAGTCGACGTCGTTCCAAACCTGTTGACATCTCCGCTACCATGTCTGGTGTTGCCTCAATTGGCTCATGTTCACTGGTTGGTTGCATCTGTTTATCCTGATCACTCATGATTAAATATCCAAATCCTCTAAGTTAGCATTTTTTGCCCAGCTCTGAATAAAGCTTTTGCGCAAACTGACGTCATCACCCATTAGTCGCGTAAAGATTGCATCCGCCTCCTCGGCATCTTCCACGCTGACCTGAATCAATACACGATTTTCTGGATTCATCGTTGTCTCCCACAGCTGGTCGGCATCCATCTCACCAAGCCCCTTAAACCGTGAGATCGTCACGCCAGCCTGTTTGGTGACATCCTGCTCATCGTCAATCACCGTGCCACGATTCTTCTTATCAGCAATCAAATCTGCCAAAACTTTGTCTTTCTCCGCCTCGTCATATGCGTAGATTTTCTTCTGCCCGCGGTTGATGGAGTATAGCGGCGGTTTAGCAAGATATACATAGCCACCCTCGACCACCTCTTTCATATAACGGAACAAGAAGGTCAGAAGCAACGTCGCAATGTGACTGCCGTCAACATCAGCATCGGTCATGATGATAATCTTGTGGTAACGTAAACCATTGATGTCAAACTGATCGCCGATACCAACACCAAATGCCTGGATCATCGCTACGATCTCTTTATTGGCAAACATTTTATCAAGCCGAGCTCGCTCAGTGTTCAACACTTTACCACGAAGCGGCAAAATTGCCTGGGTTTTACTGTCACGACCCTCTTTGGCTGAACCCGCTGCTGAGTTACCCTCAACAATATAAATTTCACTATCACTCGGGCTTTTACTTGAACAGTCCCACAACTTACCCGGCAGCCCCATACCATCAAGCGCACCCTTACGAATCACATTGTCGCGGGCCGCTCGCGCTGCCTTGCGTGCTCGCGCTGCCAAAGTCGCCTTGCCGACGATCTTCTTGGCAACGCCAGGATTCTCCTCCAGATAGTATGAGAAGTATTCGTTCATTACCTGCTCAACATAGCGACGCATCTCTGGATTACCAAGTTTATTCTTGGTCTGACCCTCAAACTGCGGATCGGGCAATTTCACCAAGATGATCGCCGTCAGGCCCTCACGAATATCGTCACCAGTCAGGTTATCTTCTTTTTCTTTCAGTAAGCTGTTCTTACGCGCATAGTCGTTAATAACCCTGGTCAATGCTGAGCGAAAACCAACCAAATGCGTACCACCATCTGGCGTCAACACGTTGTTAGCAAACGGCTTCACCGTCTCAATATAGGTATCATTATACTGCACAGCAATTTCCACCATACAGTCTTCGACTTGTTTTTCGACATAAAATGGCGCATCGGCTAGCACATCCTTGCCAAGGTTTAGGTGCTTCACGTAACTCTGAATTCCGCCTTCAAAATAGAAAGCTTGACGATCACCTGTGCGCTCATCTACAACAGAGGTGTACACGCCTTTGGTTAGGTACGCTTGATGACGCAAATAATTAACCACCCACTTGTAATCAAAATCAACCGTTTCTTTAAATATTGTTGGATCAGGGTAAAAGGTTATTCGCGTACCAGTTGGCCGATCTGTCTTGCCAACCTTCTTGAGCGGCTCAACAATACCACCAATCGCGAATACTACGCGGTACAACTGGCCATCACGCACCACCTCAGCGATCATTTTTGTTGAGAGCGCGTTAACAACACTCGATCCGACACCGTGGAGTCCAGATGATACCTTGTAGCCACCGCCGCCAAACTTACCACCAGCGTGTAGCACCGTCAATACCGTTTCCAATGTGCTCATGCCAGTCTTTGGATGCTTATCAACCGGTATACCACGGCCATCGTCAGTAATCTGCACACCGCCATCCTCCAGCAGCACCACTTCAACCTTTGTAGCATACCCAGCGATCGCCTCGTCGATCGAGTTGTCGGCAATCTCCTTAATCAAATGGTGTACACCATCATAGCCGGTACTACCGATATACATACCCGGGCGCTTACGAACTGGCTCAAGTCCTTCGAGAACCTGAATTTGTGATCCATCATAGGATTGATTATCTGTTTGTTTAGCCATGTCTCCCTCACTATTTCCTGACTTGTCAGCTATTTACAACTCTCTCAACTCTCTCATTATACCGCAAAAAAATTGTTCACTCAAGTGCTTTACCTGAACATATTTCTTATGCTAAAATAGAGTAAATATTATCATAATAATAGATTACATAAACATACAAGAACGGGGCAACCATGTTTAGAAAAATAGTTTCTCACTTGCCATTTAGTCCATCACTTATCAATGAATTGGGCTTTTATGCAAAAAGGTTAAGTAAAGAGGAGGCTACTCGAAAATTAGGCTTAA
Source organism: uncultured Candidatus Saccharibacteria bacterium (assembly GCA_963525845.1). Lineage (GTDB taxonomy): Bacteria > Patescibacteriota > Saccharimonadia > Saccharimonadales > Saccharimonadaceae > Nanosynbacter. The sequence continues at coordinate 744,691 of CAURKU010000001.1, read as the reverse complement.
TTTTCACTGTTCTTGCGTTAATCGTACAATCATTAGTGGTATTCTCTCCTCCAGAGTCAGCAAATGCTGCAGACCCAAGCGATATGGTTCGAGGTGGCGTATGGAGTGGAAGCCAAATGATGAACCACTATGATGCCAATACTAACGACATTCGCTCATTGTTTGATACGATTGGCATCACTCGTGCAGAGCTATCAAATGCAACTCGCAACCTGCAGACTCTACACAGCCGTGACGGCAATTATTCCTGGGGGATGACTCCACATTTTGGATCAGCCCAAGGAGAGGGCTCCTACTCTGTCAAATCAGCTGGCAGCGGAATGCGTAGTTTTTACTACAGGCCGCATCAGCTTTGGGGCAATTTTACTTATACTGCATACGTAGGCCACTCAGCCAAGTTCGGCTGGTTCGCGATTATGCGTAACTGTGGCAATCTCATCACCAAAAGCATTCCCCCAGCACCAACCTGCCCTCCAGGACAAATCGGTACCTATCCAAACTGTTCTACACCTCCAGCTCCCGTAGTCACCTGTAATGCTTTAGAGGTGCAGCAAAGCGATAACAATAAATATCAGTTTGCTGCGAACACAAGTACTGCTAACGGAGCTAAAATACAAAAGTATGTATTTAGCATTTATAGAGGTAACTCCCTGGTAAAGACCCTGGAAAGCACCGCCCCAAATGTAACATATCAAGAAAAAACCCCTGGGTCATACAAAGTAACTGTAACACTCAAAACTTCTCTAGGTGACCGCACCTCTGCTGGTTGTCAAAAGACGTTCAATATCGCTGCACCGGAAAGGTGTCCACAAAATCCAACACTGCTTAAAAACGACCCACGCTGTCAGCCATGCGCAGGCAATCCAACTCTTTGGATAGAAGACAAGCAGTGCTCTGCTTCCTTTATCCAACAAAAGAATGCTATAAACCTCACTCAGAGTAATATGGATGCTACTAAGACCACTGCAAAAGCACATGATCGTATTACCTATCATCTAAAAGTCACCAATAAAGGCTTTGCGCCAGAAAAATATACGTTCACAGAGAACTTGGGCGATGTTCTGCAATATTCAACCATCTTTGAATCGGGTGGCGGAACACTTAAAGAAGATGCCAATAGCAACGGAGGGAAGACCATTCTGCAATGGCCAGAGATAACCATCAAACCTGGCGAGACTCAAGAACGTACCTTTACAATACAAATGGCCAGTAAAATATCCTCTATGAGTACTGGCACAAGTAACCCTGGATCATTTGACTGTAGGATGGACAACACTTTCGGTAACACCGTAAGCGTTAAAGTTGATTGTCCAAATGAAAAGAAAGTCGTCGAGACAGTGGCAACGCAGCTACCCCGCACTGGAGCTAGCGAGAATATGCTGTTCGCAGGTCTAATCCTCTCCATTGTCACATTCTTCTACTTACGATCTAGACAGCTCAAGAAAGAAGTACGTATCATACGACACACCTATAACTCAGTGGGCACAATTTAAATAAATAAGGTTAAGCGTAGGAACAATGAAAGAATCACTTAAATTCAACAACGAGGCCAAAACATCGCATGAAGGTTTGAGCGAGCTGCGAGCAGAGACGCAAGATCGTGCGGCCGAAACCATCAAAAATCGAGTCGAAAACGAAAGCTCACCAGCAGAGAAGTCAGAAGCTGAAGCACGCGAACAGCTCGAAAAAGTCATTGAGAAGGCTGAATCTGAAGAGGTAAAGCAAGAAAAGAAGCAACCCGCAAAAGCCGAGCGCATCATAACTAAGGAGGACCGTAAAGATAGCTTCAAAAAGACCATGGAGACAGTCCAGAGTCAGCTCCCTAAGTCTAGCCGAACTTTTAGTAAGGTCATTCATAACCCGACCGTCGAAAAGGTCAGTGAGGTTACGGGCAAAACAATCGCTCGACCAAATGCCATACTGTCTGGTTCGGTTGTGGCTTTTGTCTTAACCCTCGCCATATATACCCTAGCAAAAATAAACGGGTACCCTCTGTCGGGATTTGAAACAATTGCAGCATTCATCATCGGATGGATTGCTGGCATGTTGTTTGACTACATCCGCATAGGCATAAAAGGTAGTAGCAGCTAAGCTACTACCAAACTTTAATATTCTTAGCCTATCGCAATTTTATTGATATTTCCCTATCCGAATCTTGATTACCATCCCTGAGATCAAGCCTATTGTTAGATGGTTTTGGCTGTACTGAGTCTAGCTCTTGTTGCATTCTTTCCTGGATGGATAAGTTCTCTTTATTGGTGTCATCCGAAGATGGCACAGCATTGGCAGCCGAAGGTGTTGTCGGTATATCTACAGGAGCACCAGGATTATCCTGAGGTGGCGGCAATACATTACCCGTCTGGGCGACATTATCTAAGCTCTGCCCATTAGGGCTCACATTAGCAGTAGACATTGGCGTTGGTATCGTCACTGGCGTCGCAGGAGATAACGCACCAGAGGCTTTTTGCGTTGGTACTGGCTGCGCACCACCTATCTGCTTACGCTTCGATAACCATTCATCCAGAAAAGATTTATTTTCTCGTAATGCAGTAGGTTTAGGTGAAGTCGCTTGTGTCTTTGTATTTGCCCTGCCCAACCGCTCAAATATTTCCTTCTCCACAACAGCACGCGGCCTACCATATTTTGCAGATGACAACCTCACCAGCGCATCCCGCAGCTGAGAGTTCTCCTGTCCCATCGGTGGTATCCAATTCATACTAAACGGCGCCGATGGAACATTGTTGATCATGACAGAGGTAATTGATTGGAAATTTGGCAATTTAGACAAATCATCCACATCAAAGACTGGCTGAAATTTCTTGACCATTAACTCAGCGTCCGTCACACCAATACGTCCAGAAATCACTGTACCGACGTTACCAATGATTGCTTCACGTATCTTATCTGTCAACTGGGTCATAAACTGGTTACCCATAATAAGACTCAGTCTATATTTACGAGCCTCGGACAGAATAGACTCAAAACTATCCGTAGCAAAGTTCTGAAACTCGTCAACATACAATGAAAAATCAACTCGTCGGTCTTCTGGAGTGTCAGCCCGAGCCATCGCTGCAGCCTGAAACTTCATCACGAAGATAATACCCAGCAGCTTGGAGTTTAGCTCTCCCATCTTACCCTTGGAAAGGTTGACCAATAGGATCTTATTATTATCCATTATCTCCCGCAGATTAAATCCAGACTTCGTTTGCCCAATAATATTACGCATTGCATCATTAGAGATAAATGGACCAAACTTCGCGACAACCCAAGACACAACTTCACCAGCTTCGTTAGAGCGCTGGGATGCCGGAAACTCCTTCGTCCAGAAATCAATCACCTGCGGATCGGTAACATATTTCAGCTTACTCTTAACAAACTCTGGGTCTATGAGGCATTTTGGTATATCGATAAATGTTCCGCCTGCAGGGTCAGCCATCAACAACAACGCACAGTTGCGAAAAATGTGCTCCAAACGAGGACCAACAATTCCCGTATGCCCCGGGTCGTACAACCCATACAACATATTAATTGCTTCTTGCACCAAAAAGTCCTTCTGGTCTGGTGTATCAAACTCAAACATATTCAAACCAATAGGATTTGTCATATCAGCCGGGTTAAAGTAGATAATATCTTCAACACGCTCTTTCGGTACCTTACCGAGAAGCGACTCTACCAAATCCCCATGAGGGTCGATAAACGCAAAACCTCGACCATCCATCATGTCTTGGTATGCCATATTTTCTTGTAGGACAGACTTACCGACACCAGTCTGACCAATGATGTATACGTGGCGGCGGCGGTCTTTTGTTCCAATACGAATAGGTTTTTTCACACCACGAAATTCGTTATAACCAATCAACAAGCCTTCATCCAAAACATCAGTAGGACCATCAACCTGCTTGGACATCTGGCGTTTAACCTGAGATGTCGGTATTGATGAGGAACCAGGTAAATGAAACAACGTTGCCATTTCTACACTGTTTAAAACATTATATTTTATCTGTTGTGGAAAAAACCTCATAATATAGGCTGTTGTAATTTCCTCTATATTACGAGTAACTGAGAACTTGAAGCCATTATTTCGTGGTGAATCAAACAACGCAAAAGCGGCAATAATATTCTTTAATAGAGACTGAGACCTCGCTGCAGTATTAGACGAAACCACAACACGAATCAAAACTTCGTAGGCTGGATACCTAGTTTTTTCACTCACAGCATCAACCTCTGCCTGCTCAAGCGAACTCAACGGTTTATTCTCTTCTTCTTTTCGCTTCTCATCATTTTCTTGTGGTGGTTTCCACAACGCTTCCAAAATATCCTTTGGGGCGATCAGCGCACCAATGCCTGTCTTCTTCTTTTTATGTTTTCGCAAATTATCAATGTGAAGTTCAGAAGCTTTAGCCCAGCCATCGTATGCTGGCCTGATAAGAAATTGGATACCAATTCCATCGTCTTTTGATGCAGATGAGAGCGCGTTAAGGAGCGCCCGTGAGGCATCACGTTTTGATTCTTGATACGTTGCTATTGGATAAATGAAAGATTTACGCAAAGTAAATTCACCGCCTATCATACCAGACGTACGACCAATCTCACTAAAGATATTTACTTCGCTCATCTCTTCCAATCTTGCTGATGGATAGGCTGCTATGATAGCTTGGCGAATAACGTCGATTAATACCACAGGAACCACCGCATAATAATGAACCAGGCCACCAGTAGCGACGATCTCAAGAGATATGTGGCGCTGCCCATAAAACTTGCTCTTAAATCCTTTCGTAGCGGTACTGGAAATAATATTATACATAACCTGCGCCTGCGAGATGACTTCCTCGTTAAGGTCACGCTGGTCACGACTACCATTGTCTATATCCTCACTAGTCGGAGGTAAATGTATCAACAAGGGTACCATTTTTAGTCCGCGCTCATAATTCTTTGCTTCGCGCATAGCATTACGGTACAGTATAAAAATCACTGATGTTCCAACAGCTATAATCCCTAACACCAGTAACCCTAAGATAAGAACTCCACCCATTAATCCATCCTACTCATTAGACTGACCAAGAGTCTTATTATATCGTTTCTTCAGATAGTCTGCCTGTAGCTGAGCAATAACCCGCGCTCGTTCATGGGGATTACCCTCTGTTAGGGCAATTAAACTCTTTAGCTTATCAACCCACTCTTTCTCAATTAAATCATCGTCCCCTGCTATAGAAGGAACTCCTGCCATAACCACATCATTATCTGTCTGCGGTGTCTGAACACTAGCAGGATCCTGAGGAGCAGGCTGTGCCAAACTTGCTATATCAACGACAGGCAGCACCGGCGTAGCAGGCGGTTGCTTCCCCTGCTCAACGGACTGTGCCCCATACTGTTCAAAACTTTTTTCTTGATTACCATATTGACGCTCTACATCAGGAACTACAGGCGCTGATTCTGTCCTCGGTATTACTGGTGTCGTCTCAGGATTCATACTCAAATTATATCATGGTGTATACGAAAAGACCATGTTAGAACCTCTTATATACATACAGACAAGCAATCACTTCAAAGATAGCAACAAGACAGGCGTCAAAGAGCTTAATGCCACCAATAGATTGGACTCCCAGCAATATAACTGGAGCCAGAGCAAGCACGCTGGAAAAATAATACAGTTTTATATCCTGTCGACTTTTGCTACCATCTCTAGACTTTGACACATGTGCCATAGAAAATAAGAACCTAAGTAAAATGTATAAAGCGCTAGTTAGCGCCACATATAGGGAAAATAAAAATAAAAGAACCCCAAAAGGACCTATGCCAGATGGAGTAGTCATATTTATAATCAATAATACCGTTAAGGTTGCGACGCAGCCAATTGTAATAGCGATCTTCTGCTTCATATCACATATTATACACGAAGGCATAGTCCAAAAGAGCCCGAGCGATAACAGAAGCCGAACTACAAACGCTCCATCCGCCGCTTTAAAACAACTATTAGGGCGCGGGCATTGCGAGTCCGTCGTTATCGCTCAAGGCGACTGACCGCTCCTTATATAAGGAGCATGTCCTTGCGTGAAGTTCCTTCCACACATCCAGTATTCTCATTACCAATGCTTTGCAAAGATAAGGATAAACTGGATGTGTGTGTACTATCCACGCGCGCTCAACACCTATATTATTTGTAACTTGCGAATAATCACAAATAACTTCAGTGGAGCATCGGCGGCACCATGACTAAAATACAATAATCATATATAGACCATGTGCTTTTCAGCTTCATGTTGCAGCCGTTCCCTACACCAAAGCAATATTTAGTGTTAAGCGATATTCTAAAGTTGGTTATTTTAATGTACTTTTTTGCTTTGTTTGTTTTTCAAAAGCTTATGTGATTATACTAGCATCTATTTCAAAATAAATCAAGTAGTTTTCTGAAAAAATTGTTGTAATAAGCACATATTTCAATATTACTGACCATATTCTAATCTGTAAAAATAACGCTAAAATAACAATATATAAAAAGTAAATATTACAACAAAATGATCCTTTTAGAATCATTACTCCCAAATATATCCGTTTAAACACCATTATCATAACGGCTAGCTTGTGCCCCATACGACAGCAAGAATTAGTAGATACAGTATAATCCAGCTGCTGATTTCTTTAAAAATATTTAAGCAAAAAATACATTACATAATTGCCTTGAGGCTATTTATCATTTATCCATCACGCACGATCATGCATTTACAAAAAGCTAGCTTAACCAATATTCCACATCCCGTACGCTTTTGTAATGATCATATATAGCGCTCCGAGACAACAAAAGAAAAAAGCTACTACACTAGGTTCTCACACCGCACCGGTAACTACTTGACGGTCAGCAGTGACACCTTCATCGTCCATTCAGGTGTAGTTTTTTTTACTCACTAAATCTCTTGCAAATATGTTGACATAACCGTTTTCATGAATTATTATAGGGGTAGCTTCTGAATAAAAAAGTTGTACAAACTAATAATGGAAGCCAAAAATAAACAGATCATCAAAAACTCCACTTTTTGAAAACGACCACTACTCGCAGGTGGTTGTTTTCTTATATCAGAATTCTGCATAGTAAAAAATCAGCCTACTGGCTGATATACTTAAGCTGCATGGTGGAGCTGCCGGGCACTGCCCCCGGGTCCAATTGGTATCATAAATATTCGTCTACAAACATAGGATCATTTACAGTTTTATAACGTAGCTTGGATAATAAACGAACCCAAAAAACCGAGCTTGTTACGTGGTAAAAGTCCCCTGTATTTGCCACTTCCAAATACATGGCGAGCAACATAAATTCTAACACCTCAAATCGTACCATGTTGCCTATACGAAGAGATGGCTATAGATTAAGCTACAGCTGGCGCAAAGGCTGGAGCCTTGAACAGGCTAGCTACTTTGCTTGCAAAGTTTTTTGCATTTAACAATATGCGTATCGTGCATGTTCGGTTTGCAGAATATTTTGATAAAGTCCAACTGTCGAACGCTGTTTCAGCCCCACAATCATATACAGTATATCACCTCACCTTTAAAAACCAAATAAAGTATGGTTAACTGTACATATATGACGGTAAGCAAGATACTCTCTGCAACACCATGTGGGTTTCAAGGCCAGTTGATTGAAATTGAGGGAGACCTATCAAAAGGACTACCGAGCATCCAAATTGTTGGCTTAGGAAATAAGGCGATTGATGAAGCAAAAGACCGAGTTCGAAGCGCCATCAAGAACTCTCTGCTTGATTTTCCAAAAGGTAAAATTGTCATCAACCTGGCACCAGCCGAACTACCAAAAGATGGTACGCAGTTTGATTTACCAATTGCGTTGTCAATCTTACAACTGAACAATCTCCTTGCGCAAGAAGCTGTCAGCAACGCGCTCTTTGCTGGAGAACTAGCCTTGGATGGCTCCATTAGACCCATCCAGTCAGCTATTACCATTGCCGAAGTTGCTAAGAAGAATAATATTACAACTATTTACATCCCAGCTGATAACACGGAACAAGCCCTATTGCTGAAAGACATTACTGTCATTCCTGTCAAAAGCTTGCGTCAATTATTCCTGCATCTAAAAAAGGAATGTCTAATATCACCCGCTGTCAAAAAAGCTACACCTGATGTTACAGAGGTAATAGACACTCCGATAGACACGATTATCGGACAAGAACAAGCTAAACGAGCCATCAGTATTGCAGTAGCAGGAAGACATAATTTACTATTCTCAGGGCCCCCTGGGTCTGGTAAAAGCATGTTAGCAAAGGCTTTGGCTGGACTATTACCCCCTCTAAGGGGTCAAGAAATAATAGACGTTACCAAATTGCATAGCATTGGTAACCCGGACCTAACAGACGGCATAGTCTCATCCAGACCATTTCGTGCACCACACCATACAGCGAGCAGGGCCTCTATTATAGGTGGAGGCCCCAAAGCACGTCCAGGAGAAATAAGTCTGGCGCATAATGGGGTCTTATTCTTGGACGAAATCTTAGAGTACCCACGATCAGTCTTGGAAGCGTTACGCCAACCCTTGGAAGATCACACTATAACCATCAGCCGGGCTAGCCAAAAATATAAATACCCTGCTAGTTTTTTACTAGTTGCCACTATGAATCCTTGTCCTTGCGGATATTACGGAGATGCTGAAAAAAGCTGTACCTGCACATCTTCTCAAATCCTTAATTACCAAAAACGGCTATCAGGACCACTCCTTGATCGCATAGATATGACAGTAAATGTTAGCCGTGTGAATCATGAAATATTCCTTCAAAATAAGCCGTTGAATAATTCACAACATTTAAAAATAACAGAGGTTATCAAGCAAGCGTTGCGTTTTCAACGACAGCGTTTTAACAGCAGTAAAAAACACAACGGATCATTAAAAAGCTCTGAAGTTGATCGCTATGCTCACCTCTCTACTGACGCAAAAGACCTTCTCATTAAAGCAGCAAAGAGCTTGGACCTTAGTACACGAAGTTACTTCAAAGTCATAAAAGTAGCTCGAACCATCGCAGACCTAGAGGCGTCCGATGTAATTGAGACACCTCATATCGCCGAAAGCTTGCAGTACCGACAAATTCAACATTCATAGATCCTTGAAATACGCGTCCTTATCTGTTAGAATTGATTTTGGAATTAATCTAACGATTCACTTTACAAAGGAGAGCTAACGATTAATAAAACAATTCGTACCAACGGAGCCATCCGTGCTCGCGAACTACGCGTTATTGGTTCAGATGGTGAGCAGTTAGGAGTAATGTCACTCCGTGACGCACTAGCAGCGGCGGAAGAAGTGGGATTAGATCTCGTGGAAATATCGCCTAACGCTAATCCACCTGTGGCCAAAATCGTCAACTGGGGTAAATACCAGTACCAGAAGATGAAGGATCAGCAACGCAATCGCAAACTAGCTAAAGCCAGTGACCTGAAGCAAATGCGTTTTGGTCTCAAAATAGGCCAAGGCGACTTGGAAGTAAAACTTCGTAAGGTCCGTAAATTCCTAGAAGAAGGACACAAAGTTCGCATCCAGGTAATGTATAAAGGTCGCGAAATGGCACATAAAGAGATTGGTTACGAGTTGATTGAAAAAATCACTGCCCTACTTGAAGAAGTCGCAATCGTAGAACAAAAACCTCAGATGGCAGGTCGCAATCTGAGCGTAGTAATAAGGAGTAAGTAATGCCAAAACTAAAGACCCACAAGGGCACTGCTAAGCGCATTAAGCTAACCAGTACCGGCAAACTAACCCGCCAACGTGCATTTGGCGGTCACCTCTTGGCTAAGAAGTCTAAGAGCCGTAAACGTGCCATTAACACAACAGCAACCGTAAAAGGCTCTATGGCCAAAAACGCTCGTCGAGCAATGGGAGTGTAGTATCATGCGAGTAAAACGAGGCGTTTCAGCACATGCAAAGCACAAAAAGATTCTCAAAGCTGCTAAAGGAATGCAGCATAACCGTACACGCAGTTTTCGTTTAGCAAAACAAGGTGTTATTCGCGCCTTGCAATATGCTTATCGTGACCGTCGCAATAAAAAACGTGACTTGCGAGCATTGTGGATTACTCGTATTAACGCAGCTGCTCGACAAGAAGGCACCACTTACGGTAAGTTGATTGCCGGTATGAAAGCTCATAATATTGATGTTAATCGCAAAATATTAGCAGAAATAGCCGTGAACGATCCTGTAGCATTCAAAAAGATCGTTGAAGCGGCTACAAAATAGACCAGAGTCTACAAGAATATACTAAAAATTCCTCCATCAATAGGAGGAATTTTTAGTATACAGTCCACCGATAAGCCGGGTTCTGTCGTGGGCAATCATCTATCTAGTTCATTTGTTGCCAAATGAATCAAGCGGTTCTCGACCTACAGGCGGACACCCGAAATGTAGATCTCCTTGCAACCGACAGGGTTTACCTCCTTACTATGTCGCCATAGTAAGCTGTAAGCTCTTACCTTACTCGTTTCACCTTTTCCCATAGCTATGGGTAGTTTTGTTTCTGTGGCACTTTCCCTAGGGTCACCCCTGGTCGCCGTTAGCGACTGTCGTGTCCTTTGTTGCCCGGACTTTCCTCTTGACAGAAATCAAGCGATTGCCTAGTGAACTGCTGTATTTGATTATATATGCTCTGTAATTATTCGTCTACCCGCCACAGCCAATAAACGGGCAAACAAAAAGCCCCAAGAGTCATGAACGCTTGATATTCCCCGCATAAAGCAAGGTGGATGCTCGCAATATACCACCACGGTGATATACCATATAAAGCTCCCTATCATATGATGTTAGGAAAATCATATGCGCCCATAGACTCAAGGGACTACTTATATTATACACTAAAAATCAAAATAAATAACTGAAGTGTGTGTATAATCAGCCAATTCATACATAGAGATATAAATGGCGAACCAACCATAACAAGAGCCATGATGATGACAAGCCCATATTGCTCAACCTGTCTCATGAAATTTCTTACAAAATCCGGAGCCAATGCATAGAGTACTCTAGATCCGTCAAGCGGCGGTATAGGAATCATATTGAAAGCAAAAAAGCCCAGATTAACAAACACAAAAGCCTGAAGCGTGACACCAATCAATGATGGAGAAAAGCCAAATTTATCTACAAAACCCAGACTCACACCAATACCAAAAAAAGTGAATGCCAGTACTAGGTTAGTCAGAGGTCCGACGATTGCCACCAGGGCAATACCCCACTCTCCAAACCGCACCTTATGCGGGTTAAATGGCACCGGTTTAGCTCCACCAAATACTGGAGCGCCCAACACTAGTAATGTTAGTGGTAGCAGGATAGTTAAAAATGGGTCAATATGTCTTATAGGGTTAAGAGTTAGCCTTCCTTCTGCTTTAGCAGTCTGATCACCCAAAAAATATCCCATAAAAGCGTGCATCGCCTCATGAATAGTCATTGATACCAGAATCACTAACAATGTAATTATCACTACCGTAAAGTTCATATATTTCATTATATCATCTTGACTATTTTGTGATATACCGTTACAATATTAGGGATTGTTTAATAAATTAGAGAGGTTGGAAATGGCATCACGATGCGAACTAACCGGCAAAGGCAAGCAGTACGGCCATAACGTGAGCTTCTCACTGCGACGTACAAAGCGAGTTTTTAAGCCGAATCTACAAAAAAAGACCTTTACGGTCGGTGGCCAAAAAATCACAATGGTACTTAGCACCAAAGCGATTCGCACTCTTCGAAAAAAAGGAATTCTGCAGAGCGCAGCAAAAGCTAAATAAATAAAATCCTCCATGATGGAGGATTTTATTTAACCAGACTAACTGCGATCAATCTTCACTACTGTCAATTGCTCAGGTAGAGCTTCCGCGGACTTAACTCTCCACTTAGTACCAGCATCTATACCAGAAGCACCTACTTCTTTTAAAAATGTATCTAACACATCCTGTGGTACTTCATATGTTAATTCTGGATCTGAATAATGAACCGGTATAACAACTCGAGGATCAATTTGTTTAACAATTACTGCTGCTGCCGTAGCATCTAGAGTGTATCCTCCGCCACCGACAGGTAATACAACGACATCAGTAACTCCAATTTGCTCCAATTGTTCCTCACTCAATTTTGGATCAATATTACCCAGTACAGCTATCCTTGTTCCACCTATCAAAAGCTTATATATTGTACTATTGCTCCCTTCCGTATCAATGTGTCGCTGGGCTGGAAAACCAGCTAACCCGACGTCTGCCACCTCATACTCACCAGGACCATTAAATTTCACCCGAGGATTACCGACTGTTGATGCAAAGCGGTCTTCAGTAAGTACCTCAACTGCATCTTCAACAGACAAATCCTTCTTACCAACCAATGATAACTTTGGGTCAAACACAACTTTTACGTTCTTTGTTGTAAAAACAACAGCATTAGCACCCTTATACTCTATGTCAAACATATTGTCTCCTTATTTTAATATTCTATCGACATCAACCAACACTGAATGCTTACCACTCAAAATATCAGTCACAAACCTATCACGAACACTCAACCGATAGTAAAAATCATCATATGATAATACTGCATAATTAAGGCTCTTCTTCTCCAGTTTTTCAGCTTTATCCATCAACTTTTCCAACTGAGATTGTACCATCTCACCGACAACCAACAAATCCACTCGGCTGGCCGAGCCTCTAACCAAAGTTCCCGCCGCTATAGCAAGTCGCAGCCCAGAAAGCTGGCCAACCTTAGCTAACCAAGTCGTATCCTTTGCTACAGCCTTTGGTTCTTTTGCCTTAGGCGAGTTGTCGGCAAATATCATAGATAAAGCCTCAAAATATTGATACTGCTGATTGACTGCGTAGTACAGCTTATTGTCAGCATTATCAGACACGATAATACCAACGTTCATCATGTTGGCTAATTCACGCCTCACTGAATTTATCTGCTCGTCAATAAGACGCGTAATTTCTCGTACGTAGAATGATTTTCCAGGATTATTTAAGAATAAATGCAGTAGCTTTACTCTTGTTTTTGAACCAAATAATGAATCAATCATTGCACAATAATTGTATCACGGATTAACCAAGCGAGCCAGTATCTGTGATAAATAGTGTTCAGCTGAATATAGGTCACACCACATGATATGAGGGTTGCGCCTCAGCCAGGTCATTTGACGCTTAGCTAATCGCCGATCGCTGGCAATCATCTGCTGCACCATTGTACTGTAGTCAATTTTACCACATATATATTGGTTTATTATAGGGTAGACATTGCCTGTCATCGCCTCACTGCACCAACCATACTTATTGCCCAAGTATGTTGCTTCTTCTACAACATTATTGGTCAGTAGTTGTTCAGTTCTTTGGGCAACTCTGTTAGTTAGTTCATCTCTTTCTGTCGCTATTCCTACAACAATAGTATTTTCTTGTATTGATGCATTTTTTACTACATTTTGAGTACCGCGTTCAATGGCTCGAATGACATAGCGTTTATTATATTTATTCTCTGGCAAGGATATGTTGTTATCAACACAATATTTATGTAAGTCTTCTATGCTCACACCTTCTAGCTGCTGGCGATAACGTCCATCGCTCCTATTCGCAAAACTAAAGTTGAAAATAACCCCATCTATATATAGCCCGGTGCCTCCAACCAGAAATGGTATATTACCACGGTCACGAATCTCTGCAATCTTTCTTGTTGCATATTCCTTAAAATCAGCAGCCGAAAAAAGCTGCCCTGGTTCTACTAAATCAAGTCCCCAGTGAGCCACTCCTTGCCTCTCCATGAGAGTTGGCTTGGCAGTTCCTATATCCATGTCACGATATACTGTCCTACTATCTGCGCATATAATCTCACCGCCAAACTTTTTTGCTAATTTTATCGCCAGTGACGTTTTACCGCTTGCCGTCGGACCAGTAATGACAATCAAGGGTGTTATTTGCTCCATCGTACCGGTTTCCATCGCCGTTCCTCAAAATCAATTATTCGCCACTGCGCATCACAAAAAATCCCATCTTGTTCAAGTAGCTGTTTTTGTGCCTCTTGGCCCCCAGGAAAACCAACAGCCAATCCGCCCTTGGCATTAACTAAGCGATGCCAAGGTAAATCCAAAGCTCCATTATGAGCGATACCTCCAACAATGCGCGCTGCATATGGACGCCCAGCCATGGCAGCTAAGTCTCCGTAGGTAGTGACTTTATCATTTGGCAATTGCGCCATCAACTCATAGACTTTATCACGTAAGCTTGTCACTACTAGTTCGTTCAATGCATTACTCCATTGCCATTCAACTTATTATTAAACAGCTACTATACTTCTTATTATACGTCCTGGATATAACTAGCCAATTGATCAATCGGAATCTGTTCTTCACCCGCACGCGTGCGCACGCTCACAATCCGCTGCTCTTTATCTTTTGGGCCAACAATAATCTGCGTTGGTATTTTTACAACAGTTGCTTCACGAATCTTCTTACCAATTGATTCATTTCGAATATCTGTTGTAAATCTGACTTCATTATATTTTACTGGTTGCATCAAAGTCACCCCTGATAAAATCGTTGTTATTTCATCAACATAGTTCAAAACAGTGTCATTAATCGTTAAGATGCGTACCTGCTCTGGTGCTGCCCAGAATGGGAACCAACCACCCGTGTGCTCGATGAAGACGCTCAGGAATCGCTCAATCGAACCCAGCAATGCACAGTGAATCATCACAGGTGTTGTAAAATTGCCATCACTGTCTGTGTATTCCAATCCAAACCGTTGCGGCTGCACGAAGTCTAGCTGCACTGTCGCAACTTGGTGCTCACGACCGATAGCGTCAGTTGCCATGAAATCAATTTTTGGTCCGTAAAAAGCAGCCTCACCTTCCTGCTCGAAATAGTCCAAGCCAACTTTTTCAACTGCTGATTTTAATTGATCTTGTGCGGAAGCCCACAGTTCACGTTCACCCAAATATGCGTCAGAGTCGTCGCGGTAACTGAGTCGAACCCGTAGCTTCATATTAATAGTACCGTACAATTCCTGGGCAGCAGACAATAAATTATTGATTTCTTGTTCAATTTGGTCTGGACGACAAAAGACATGACTGTCATCCTGGGTCAGCGAGCGCACACGATTGAGACCGCCAAGCTCACCGGTTTTCTCGTCACGATAGTCAGTGGTTGTTTCCAGGTAGCGCACCGGCATATCACGGTAACTACGTGGTTGTGAAGCAAAGATTTGTGTATGATGCGGACAGTTCATCGGCTTTAATGCCATTTCATCACTGGTTTCCTGACTCTTAACCAAAAACAGCTCTTCGCCAAATTTAGCCCAGTGGCCTGATGTTTCATACAGGTCCTTTTTAGTGATATGCGGCGTCCAGACTTTTTCAAAGCCAAACCTCTGACGCAGCTGATTTGAATATTGCGCCACGACATCACGCAAAATGGTTCCACGAGGCGTAAATAATGGCAAACCAACCCCCACGAGCGGCGAGGTTGTGTATAGATCAAGTTCCTTGCCTAGCTTGCGGTGATCAAGCTGTTTGGCCAGTTCTAATTGCTTCAAATATTCATCTAGCTCTTCCTGCGTAGCAAAAGCTACGCCATATAGCCGCTGCATTTGAGGATTCTTTTCATTGCCCCGCCAATAGGCGCCTGCAACCCGCATCAACTTAAACGCACCAATCTCACTGGTATTTGCAACATGCGGTCCGCGACACAGATCCTTAAACGACCCGTTAGTATAAAACGAAACTTCATCAAGCGCACTATCACTTTCGGTAATTGTGCCCATTTCTGCGGCATCCAGATCTTTTGCCACTGTCGTCCCGGCACGCTTCAGATCATTAAGAAGCTCTTCTTTATATGGCTGATGGCTATCTTTAGCCCATTGAATAGCATCATCAATTGGACATTTTGTGCAAACAAAGTTCTGCTTCTCCGCAATGATGCGTCGCATTATCTTTTCGATTTTGTTGAACTGTTGCTCGCTAATCTTCGTTTCGCCAAGATCAATATCGTAATAAAACCCATGCTCAACAACCGGACCAACTCCGAATTTCGCATCTGGCCATAATCGCTGTACGGCTGCTGCCATGATGTGTGCTAGGCTGTGTCGCATTGCATAGAGTTTGTCTTCACTCATAGAACCTCCTTAATGTACTTTGATACATTCGGCTTAAATAATGATAGATATTATATGCCTCGGGCCAGGAGATCTGGCGGTTCCACCTTGGCGATTCTCTTGCTCCGACTGTTATCGTTTATTCAAAACGCATGCGTCGCAACCGCTTCCATGAGGTTCCGAAGATGGTTAGTCTTCATCATTACCTTGTCATTATTATACCAACTAATTACAACTCTCTCAACAAAGCCTATTTAGCTATTGCTAAGGTTCTACAGGCACTACCTCTTGTGGTATTGAGACATTTCTGATAGTATCAATATAAGTGTGGGGGCGATTAGCTCATTTGGCTAGAGCGCAGCATTGACGTTGCTGAGGTGATAGGTTCGAATCCTATATCGCCCACCATCATAGACACCTTCACAGGTGTTTTTTATTTATTCACATATTCATATCATGATATATCAACCACAAACTTGTTCTATTGACTTTCTAAAACGTTTATGCTAATATGTAAGGTATGAGTAATCGTGCCACCACTAATGTGATTGCGTCATCAAAAAAAGACGCATCACTTCTCAGTAAAATCACTATCCACTTTGAGTACGACAAGCGAATCAAGGAAGTTCGCGCCAACTACTGCAAGATGAACGAGAAAGTAAAATAACCATCAGAAACCGTTTTACTCCTATCCCCAGCGATGGTTCTGGGGATATTTATTTGTCCACTATCTCCTTATAGTTTTCCACTAGATTTTTTAACAGCGATATGTCAATATATAGACATGATATGTATAAATTGTTTTCACAACAAAACTCGTGTGATCAACTCACGGAAACATAAAAAATACCCTCAGCTGTGGCGGCGAAGGTTCTGCAACAACTGCCATGGCGCGTTCACGACATATGAATACCCCTCCATCGACAGTACACCAGTTGTCAAGGAAACAACTGAGGAGCCTTTCAACATCGGCAGACTAACCCTCAGCATCGCGAAAAGTCTTCAACACAATGACCATTCGGCAAAATATGATAGCTTTCATTTAGCGCAGACCGTGCAGCGAAATCTCCTCATTAAGAATATGGCTAAAATACCAGTAGACGCCATTACTAAAGAAGCTCACACTGTACTCAGTAGATATGATCCTGTAGCAGCTATACAGTACGCTGCTCAGCACAAATTACTTATTTCGAAGCGCCGTCCTGGTCGCCCTTCGACCGGTTACGTTCTGCCTTCAATCGATCATTGATATCGACAGTCAGCTTCTCGGTAACATCAAACTTATCTAGGTATCGTCCTGTCATCAGCTTCGTTTGAGCAGCATACGCTGCCATGGAGCTGTACAAAATGGAGGTAACAGGCATTAAGATCCACTGTATCAGCATCAAGAAAGTCCGTCGCTTCTTATAGCGCGCTGGCCGCGGCGGCAAAATTTTAAATGAAGAGAAGATAGCAATCACCATACCAATCATCGCAATAGTCTGCAATAAACTGATTGTACCCGGTAACTGGTGAGCATCTATGTTTCTTACTGCTTCTGGGTTCAACAGAAGTGGCAACCACGCCCCAAAAGCCGTTACAAGCGCCACATACGCTAATGTGACATGGCCATCCAATAATCTCAGAAAACGCGTGAAACTTGGCCAGAACGGCGCTCGGCGCCTGGAACTAAACACTCGGGAGCCCACATATGCAACGTCTGAGGCGCCATATGCCCAACGGCGAAGCTGAACAAACTGTGCTTTTAGCGTCTTCTTGTATGTTTCTGACAAAACTGCATCTTGATAGATTGGTGCATATATCGGCACTACCCCGTATTTACCATCAAAATGGAAGTAACTGCGCCAATATTGATGCCCATCCTCAACGATTGTTCTAACACTCCAGAAATCCATCTCTACTAGCGCATCCATCGGTTGCGCGTGTGATGCAAAATTTCTCAATGCATATGGACGCATTGAACTAACAATATTCCAAAATGAGTTTCCAGTTGCAATCACTCGCATAGGCGCTGGTACATCCCATATGTTATTGGTAAATAATGCGATTGGCTGGTATGATAGGTTCTTACGGTCTTTATAGACAATATATTCATAGGTTATGTAGTCAAAATAGGTAGGGTGCGGTTTATTGTCACAGTCCATCGTAGTGACCAGCACTTGAGAAAAATCTATTCCGAGGTCAACAAGGTAGTCTTTCAGCCAACGCCCTGCGTGTGTAATGTTACCACCCTTGCCGATTACCTCATGTTCTATACCTTTTGGATGCTCAACAATATGGAATGAATGGAATTTATCGTTATATTTTTTCTGCAGCGTCTCAGCAGTTTTCTTAATTTCAGCACCTCCACGCTCTTCATAGGCAAATACAACGATGAGGTGCGACAGATCATAGGTTGTATCCAGCAGTGACTGAACTGCAGGCTCAATAATTTCGATACTTTCATTGTACGCCGGCATAATGATTGCGTTATAAATTTGCGATGGTTTAGGATAGTCTGATGGTTCATTAATGATACTTTGTAAGTTTTTCAGATGGGTATTATATGCAAACTGCTTGCTTTTTGTAGCAAACAACCTAGCATGAGCAGCCGCTGGATCTTCAAGGTCATGTAGTCTTTGCGACCAGTCCACCTGACAGGCTTTCTCCATATTCGTACGGCCAACCAACATATGATAGCTGATGCCAAAAATCTTTATCAGAGCCATGGATATTAGAACCAATAGATACACTGAAGCCAATAGCGGGTTGAAGATTGACAATAGGATCAATAGAATAATGACACCATAGCTCAGCATCCCGGGTAGTATTTCTAAGAAGCGATAGAGTGGTTTTCGTTTGCCTACGGGTATTTCTAAATCCATGTCATTTATCCAAACGAAGCAATTCGTAATATTGGTAGCGCCAACAGCAAGAGGATAGCTGAAAAACCAATAGTTCCCCAGGCTAGAGCCAAGCCAAGATGACGACGCTCTAACTTCACCAGCTTAACTGCAAGAATACTGTGCCCCGCAACAGCCACAACTTCCAGCAAAGCATAAAACCATAAGGTATACCAATAATCCCTATATAAACTCGTGATACCAAAGGCGCTGTACTGGGTGATAACCTGTGTTTCGCGCGGTTTTATGTGAGCCGCCAGAACAATCACCACAATAATGGCAAAAATGACATTAAACACTATCAAACCAGCTAGCCAGCGGTCGCTCATAATGGTCTTAATGCTCGTCGTTATCTCTTGTTTCATAATACTCTGGAGCCGCTGACCGGATTCGAACCGGTGACCTACGCTTTACGAAAGCGCCGCTCTACCAACTGAGCTACAGCGGCAAGACTCCTCCGCATAATTATATCAGATGTGAATTATTTTTCAATCAAGAGAAATGTAGTAAGTTGCCTTCTTTTCAGACTTAAAGCTATCAACTTTAGCCTTAAATACCGTCAGCGGCACATGGATGTAGCTGTACTTCACAGAGCTGTCGGTTCGCTCGTCAACACGGATAAAGTAGTAACCGTCACCAGAAACTGTCTGCTTGGCTTCTGAGGTGGTTCCTGGCTCAATTTTTAGTGCTTGTTCAGTAATGCCATCAGCGTTGTCTTTGCCGACTGATATGTCGGCAACATATTGCACTGATTGACCATGTTCTGTCGCAATGTCTGCCAAGCTTTTACCTGATTTTATGGCTCCGTCTATAGTGGAGACCAAGTTAGTTGCCTTATCGTCAACAGCAAATGACACCTTGCTGGTGATCAGACTATCTCGAAGATTCTCTTTCATCTCCGCAAGAGACAACCCCAGTGTCTTACGGACAGCGGCATCATATGAAGCATCAGAAAGTCCACGCTTATGCCGCTGCAACGCTGTATCAATCTCGGAATCTGATACTGTAATTCCCTTTTCTTGGGCAAGTTTCTTTGCATATGTAATTTTTACAACTAAATCCATGGACTGTTGCCGCTGAAACTTCACCTTATCATCACCACCCAGGCGATTAACCGACTCTAGAGAAGCTAATGTGCTGCGGTAGTACCGTAGGTAATCACTATAACGCACTGTTGCGCCTTCAATGGACGCCACAGGAAGCGGTAAAGTGCGCGTAATGCGATAGGCTACATCCCCCGTGTCACGCCAAACATAGAGCTGAACCCATACAAACACTGTCATCAAGATGGCTGTTCCAAGGCCGATGAATATCGCGTTCCACACTAACCGGTGCCTGGTGTATTGGATTGGGTATTTATGCTTACGACCACCTGCCAGAATCTTCTCACGATGTTCAGCAACCGTATCATTCGTGATACGCGTAGGTACTTTTTTTGCCTTTTCCGACTTACGCTTCAGTGCTTTCTTGATCATGATTATTCCTTTCATTCGCTATTTCTACTGCATCTTGCAACATGTTGTAAATTTTATCTGGGTGCTCTACATTCTTGATCACAAGATCACCGACAAATGTTTGAATGATGATTGTTCCAAACTTAAACATTTCGCCGCTGAACCCTGGAACATTATAACTGATAGTTTGGATTTTTCGTAGTTGCAATTCCACAACATCTTTACCAAAAAATCCGCGTTGCGTGACCTGGCGGATCCTTCGGTCAGTCACAATGAAGTAGGTAAAGAACCACATGAGAAAATGATAAATAAACAACAGCAGACCAAAGATGAAGCTACCAAAGAATACCCACAGTAATTCTAGGTTGCTTTGCCAAATCAAGAACGGTACTGCACCAAATGTCATTGGCAACAACAAACAGTAGAATCCTTTGCGCATGGCAATAATGTGGCGGCGAAATACGAACAACAGCTCCTCGCCATCGCGCTGACCATCAAAAGCCTTATCTGTTTTCGTCTTCTTTGTCATAGTCCTATGGTACCCCGGGCAGGAGTCGAACCTACAACCTTATCCTTAGGACGGATCTGCTCTATCCAGTTGAGCTACCGAGGCATACTACTATTATACCACGGTAGCTCTGTGGATATACCAGTGTTAGCGAGTAAATTTTTCACTCAACGTCGTATAGCTCACCAATTCTGATTCCTCAAACCAGTGGGCAATCTCCTGAACAGCCTCGTCAGAGTCACCAGAAGCATGGATTAAGTTTGGGATGCCCTTACGGCATGAGTCAGCATAACCGAAGCTAACGTGTGAGTAGTCGCCCCGAATCGTACCCATGTCAGCAGATTTTGGTTCAGTCGGACCAACAATTTTACGAACCACCGCCACGGCTTCCACACCCTCGAGCACCATAGCAATCACTGGACCGTCCATCATCATGTCTAGTGTAATATTGAGAGTTTCTTCACCACGACGAGTTGCCAGTTTACCAATGCCCTCATAGTGTTTTTGGTAATGCTCCCTATCTGGAGATACCATCTTGACACCAATAATCTTTAGACCAACTCGCTCAAAGCGTTGTAAAATTTCCCCCACAATTCCCCGCTGGACTGCGTCTGGTTTGAATACAATCAGTGTTCGCTCAACTCCACAGAAAACCTTTTCGTCATTACTTGCCATAGTGCTCCTTTCGTTAGTATTTGTCTTATGATAGCAAAAAGCTATTATTTGATAAACTACCTAAATACACGTACAATAGGCTTATGTTTGTATCAGAGGCGCTAACTGATTTCCTGGAACATCTAGAGATAGAGGGCGGCAGAAGTCAAAATACCATCCGAAACTATTCGCTGTATCTGGAACGATTCATTGAATTCGCTGGTGATATAGAAGTAGTAAAAATTACATCAGAGATGATTCGGCGCTATCGCCTGTGGCTAAATCGTTATAAAAATGACAACGACGGCAAAGAGTTGTCAATTTTAACACAGAGCTATCATCTGATTGCTCTACGTGGCTTTCTCACCTATCTGTCGCGGCGCGATATCCCCTCATTATCCGCTGATAAAATCATCTTACCAAAGACGGTTCGCAAACAGGTGACTTTTTTACAATATGATGAGGTGGTTAATTTGATAGACAATATACCGCTAGACAGCGAGCAGGGTTTGCGTGACCGAGCAATCATAGAGCTACTTTTTTCCAGCGGACTGCGTGTGTCAGAACTCGTTAATCTCAATCGAGACCACATCAACCTCAAACGACGAGAGTTTATGGTGCGCGGAAAAGGACAAAAAGACCGCCCGGTGTTTGTTTCACAACACGCCGCTGAACACGTTGAGAATTACTTGCAAGCTCGTCAAGACAGCCTACCTGCTCTTTTTCTTAGCTACAGCAGACGGTCAACTAAACCAACAACGTCAGGCGATTATCGCCGCCTGTCTGCGCGCAGCATTCAGCGAATGGTCTCACATTATGCTCGCCTAGCTGGAATAATAAAGCACGTCAGCCCACATACCATGAGGCATAGTTTTGCTACAGACTTATTA
This sequence comes from uncultured Candidatus Saccharibacteria bacterium, assembly GCA_963525845.1. GTDB lineage: Bacteria > Patescibacteriota > Saccharimonadia > Saccharimonadales > Saccharimonadaceae > Nanosynbacter. Next base: position 722,202 of record CAURKU010000001.1, on the reverse strand, counting down.
ATGAATGGCGCTGATCTACGTTCAGTTCAGTCACTATTGGGTCATAGTAGCATATCCACCACTCAAGTGTATACGCACGTCACCGACCAGCACTTAAAAGACATACACGAGCGCTTTCACAGCGACACTTCCCAATAGGAGCTATGAGTCGCAAGCTCCACCTTCTACAATATTGCCAGCAAGCGAGAAATCCTTACACAAATTATTCAGGACCTCCACAGATCCAGCTGGATACCATATATCCTCACCAAGCCGCAGGCGCGCTTCTACGCGACGGAATAGATTATTTGCTCGCCCTGTTGAGTCAACCGCCGGCTGAGCACCATAGAGCATAACCTGCTCCGTTCCTTTCATGACAGATACACGTACATTAGCGCCCTTGTAGAGGTGATTTATCGCTAGAAAGGCATTTGCACTGGCCTCCGGGCTCACCTCATCAAGTTCAATGACAGCTCTGCAGGAATGACCATGAGGATGTGCAAAATCTTTAGAACACAACACTCCTGCCGGCTCATTGCGAGTCGTCGGCGTATCAGTGGCGCGGCGCAATGAGCCTTTGTGTACTACATTTTCTACTGCTGGCACCCCTGAAACGATACCGTTGGGGCGCAAAAAGACCGCTTGGGATGCTGACGAAGAGTCCAGACTGTCTATGGTGAAATTATTGCCCGGTGTAATGACCTGTGCGCGCAAAACCGCTGGAGCTTGCGTATTCCAAGCGGCCTTCTCTGGCAAACCAACATCACCATTGTGAACATCGGCCAGTGCAACATTTTTATTTGCGTTGTCCTCCTTGTTAAACCACTCTATAACCACCTTATCGAACGCACCACGAGCACGTAATGGCACCAATTGCACTTTGTTCTCCGCTCCAACATACAAGAAATCTTCAGTATCCATGGAAACCTTCAGACACGTATATGCCTGGTCAAATTTCCTACCGTTTGAACTATTGGTCTGGACCAGTGTCTCCTGTGCATTGGCAGCACCCCCCAATACCGCTGATTGACGAACGCTATTGCAATCTTTCTTCTCCAAGGCATCACATGCTGAAGCATTGCCCTTCTGGCATGCACGAATCACGCGTTTGGCATCTTCTACGCCAGCCAGCGCAGCGTCATATGCACTTTGAGACAAGTCGTTATTGATGGCTTGCTGCTGATCTTTGAGCATTAATTTTACAAAGCCAGCTGCTAGGATAGTCAATAACATTGCCGAAAAAATAACTGCAAACAAAGATGCCGCTCCTGATTCTTTTCTCTTATCCATTGGTCCTCACTATCATCTCAAAATTATTAATTGCACAGAAATTGAAGTTGGCTTCATTGTCTTCTGGTGGTTTACAGGCCATATCCTGTAACTCAGCGACAGCACTGGTTCCCAGCGTGAAAGATACTTTGTACAATGCTTCTGAATTATTGGCTGAAGTAACGCGAGACGCAGTAAAATCATGTACCGCAATGGCAACATCAGTGCCGTCAATGGGCCGCAGTAAATGGGTAACTCGCTCTGGCTCAATATCCATTGGGTATGAATCTGAGGTCGATTGGCACAAAGCAGCATCCTCATCAAGCACTCGCGCCAAGTTAATAGCCTGACCATTTGAGCGCACAACTCCCTTACCACTCCGACGTACTACTGGGTCGTCAATCACTGAAGCCATGTTCCAGACGTACGAATATTGTCCCAGACACACGCGTCCACTCCTGACCGATCCAGATTCACGAACCACAATGACCGGATTGGCTGAGTTAACAATTTTGGTAGCGCTACTTTGCAGAAAATCTCGACGAATAACATCGCTAATTGTCCTACCCGACTGATTGACTGTCTTCATCACAGTACCGCGGTTGTATATTTTACCCGCTTGGACAGCAACCATCGCCACGGAAAGCAACAGCACCGATACAAATGCCATTGCTAGCATCAATTCCACTAGGGTAAATCCTGAATTAACTCTTCTCTGGTGCATATAACCTCACAATCGTTCCTATCGTCACAGGCCTCGGCTGGCTTGGTGCATACCAACAAGCTTGAATATAAGCATCATAGGCCGATCCACCAGTCACGCGCACCAATTGCACAGAAATACCATATGAAACATCACCCTCTTGTTTGGCATACACTTGAGCTGGCATATACGTCGACACTCGACCAAGCAAATCGCTGCGTGAACGCAATGCAAATTCACCATCACCAAAGTGATCCGGGCAGGTATCAACGCTTAACATCTCATTTGCCGCATCTTTTTTGGGCAGATTATTCCACAGCTCAGCCATGGCCGCATCCCCTTTGTGAGAGTTGTTGTGCACAAAACGGAGCATCTCTGCCTGTGCGTCAATTTGCTGACGAACCAGTGTCGACTCGAGAGATTGCTGAGCTATGGATAACCCACGGTTCATCACTGTCAGACAACCAACAGCAACTGCACTAAAAACAGCAGTCGCCAACATGACCTCAATCAGGGTATCTCCAGCCTGATATCTACAGCGCTTTACATGCATCTCCCGCCCCCTTCACCGTCAATGCCTCACTTGATCCAGCACGCGCACCAATAAAGACCGACAAACGCTCTGGAGAGAACCATTTTTCATCATATATACAAACTTCATACGTCGCGTCGCCACTACTCGTTAGCAGTTCATTAATTTTATCATCTGGATAGGTGCGTGAATCTGAGCGTATTGCCAATTCTCCAGTAGCAGGATTGCGAACCATGGCAACCGACAAGCCGCCGCCAGACGGCTCAACAAGAGCTGTTTTTACGCTCCAGTTGGTTTGATATTCGGCGACATTGTTATTTGATGATCGATATGACCAGGTTTTCCCGTCAGCCCCAAGCAATGCATAAATCAGCTTCACACGGAAGCTCCTGCCCTGATCTTCGCCAATGATGTAGCGCCCAACAATCACACAGTTCGACTGCCCCCGATAGCCATTGACGCTAGCCCCCGGAATGGGACACGGATCTGTTGGTTGTCGATCATTTTCTATGCTAATAACCTTTGAGTATTGTTCCGTTAAAAAATTGGCATAAGATTGGACAGCATCGCGATACTGTTGGCGCTGAATAGCTACGCCGATACCAGCCAACAACGCAATCGCCATGGTGCCGGAGATTGCTAGAAACATTGTTACTTCAATTACAGTAAAGCCACCCTGTCGTCGCATATTTCTAGTATAACATAAGCGTTTTCTTTAACCATCATATCAGTGGAAACAATCCACGGATAATTTCCGAACCAATAAACCATGTCAGCAAAAATCCGACTATCAGAAGCGGACCAAACGGCACCTTAGCCTTACGGTCCAGTGTTCCTCGCACCATCCCAGGCAGGACCATCAGCGTACCGAGGAGATTAGCTGCGAAGAGGCATAAAAACGCCAACTTCCAATCAGCCAAGAATAATGCCAGACCGAGACCGAGTTTGACGTCCCCAAACCCAATCCACTCACCTTTGGAAATGGCATACAGCACAAGATATAAGCCGCTTAAAATAGCTACTGCTCCACTGAGTGTCATCAAGAGACCAAGGCTATCCGAAGAGGTGATGAATTGCGTAGCTACAAAAATACCGCCCAACGCAACGAATGGCCACATGGCAATATCAGGCAAAATGGACCATTTTAGGTCGTAGACAAACAAAATTGTTAATGGCACCAAAGCTGATAGCCATACAATCGCCCGTAATAGCCCCATATCAGAAAGCGGTTCTGGCCAAAACCATACCGAAAGCGCAAACAAAGCTCCCAGGCCAAGTTCTAACAAGATTTCTGTATAGCCAATTTTTGCTTTGCAGTACCGACACTTACCACCAAAACGTAGCCAGCTGAAAACTGGTATCAGATCCTTCCACGCTAAATCATGGTGGCACGACAAACACTGTGAACGGTCTTTTTTGAGTTTTTTGCCAACGAGCGGCTTGAGCTTTTTCCATTCAGCAGCGTCTATTTTTTCACCAGCAGCCTTGTCTTGTTTCAGTTGCCAGGCACGCAACCGCCACACTTGCGCCCCCGCAAAGCTACCCAAGACCGCCCCTAACAATCCAATCCCTACGGTCATCATGATCATAATACAACTGTCCATACCTCTTATGGTAGCAGAAATAGTAAAAAAAAGCAGCCTCTGTTGATGAAGAGGCTGCTGTAATTGATCTGATTTTTAAGCACCGCTGTCTTGGCAGAAGTGAGTTGGGCCACCCTCAAGGAGTACCACGACCGCAAACTGCCGTGAAGTACCAGGTACCAATACCTGCTTCTCCTTAGAGCTTTCACCACATTTCATGCCAGTAACGACCTTAATTTGGGTATCACCAACAATAACTGAAGCCTTTTTGTTGTCAACTGACACCTGTGCCTTGTTGGTGTATTTTGACAGATCTGTACCCAAAAATGATCGGAGTTTATCAGTGCCTGGCCATGCGCCACGATTGGCGTTGGAGTAGTTAGTAACCGCACTTGAAACAAGGCTCAAGTCGTTTTTACGAGCCGTGTCACGTTGGTTACGGTTTAGTACTGGAACAGCGATGAAGACCATTAGGAATATCAGTGCTGCGATACCCAGAACCAATACCACTTCTATGATCGTAAAGCCTTTGTTATCTTGTGTGTTGATCATAAAGTTTCCACCTTTCTATGATCTATTACTAATGTTAGCGGTAGTGCTTATCCTTATAATACATGGTAACTAGCACGTTGTCTAGATTCCTACGTGGTTAACCAGACTATAGATTGGGAACAAAATGGCTCCCACCATACCAGCTGCTACAATAGCCAAAAACACCATCAATACTGGCTCGATGGCGGTGGATATGGCTTTAATTTCCTCATCAAGCTCATTTTCATAAATCTGAGCTGTTTTGCCCATCATTTCATCAACCTTACCTGATTGCTCTCCAATTTTGATCATATGAGGCACCATTTCCAGCATATATTCCTCATTTTTTAGCGACAGAGATAATGCCTTTCCGCCCTTCACCTTGTCGGCAGCGCGCATGATTTCCTCGCTGACAATAACGTTATTAACACCATCTGCAGCAATTTTTAGCATATCAAGCATTGGTACACCAGTTGACAATAGCGTCTGTCCGGTTCGAGTAAACCGCGCCATGTAGAGCTTACGGAACATGCCTTTAAACAGCGGCACATTGAGCTTGAATTTGTCCTTCATATGAATACCCGCCTCTGTTTGCAAGTACTGAGCGAAGAAATAAATGCCAAATCCCAGTAAAATAGCTAATAGCCACCAGAAATTGATGAAGAAATCAGCGATACTAACCATCACTTGCGTCAAAATTGGCAGTTCTCGCCCAACGTCTTTGTATAGGCCTTTGACTTGTGGTACGACCGAAACCGTCATAAACCCAACCACCATGACGATCACCACCAGCACAATGGATGGATAGGTCAAAGCGCCCTTGACCTTACGCAGCATTGCAGCATCTTTTTCCTGCTGGTTTGCCACTCGCTTCAAAGCTTCATCCAACGTTCCAGAGGCCTCACCTGCTGAAACCAAGGCAATGAATAGCTTATCAAACACTTCAGGGTGTTTTGAAAAGGCGTCAGACAGCTGTTTACCGCCTTCAATATCAGCGATCACTTCTTGAACGATACCCTGCATGCGCTTATTGGACGTTTGTTCCAACACCGTACGCATACTTTGTGACAATGGCAATCCTGCACCAATCAACGTCGACAACTGACGAGTGAACAATATTTTATCTTTGGATGTGATACGGCCCAATATTCTATCAATAAAATTCGACTTATCGTCCTCAAGCTCAATTTTTAGTGGCACAAAGCCCTGGTCAGTCAATAGACGCGCAGCCGCATGCTCACTCTCAGCCTGAACCACTGATTTGACTATTTTATTACTGGCACTATCCCTGGCTTCGTAGGCGTATTTTTTCATATATTATCCTCGCAATAACCTTTCTAGTTCCGTCAAATCAACTGCGAATTCACGTGCGCTATCATAGGTAATCGTACCATTCTGCACGAGATTTGCCAGAGTTCGGTCCATGGTCTGCATGCCCTGCTCGGCACCGGTTTGGATAACAGCGTCCAACTGGTGAGACTTACCTTCACGGATGATGTTACGGACCGCTGGGTTGGCGATGAGAATTTCCGCTGCCACCACACGACCACCGCCAATGGCTGGCACCAACCGTTGTGAACAAATAGCCATCAAGATATTACTGAGCTGTGCGCGAATTTGTGGCTGCTGGTGTGGCGGGAACACGTCAATCATACGGTCAATCGACTGAGCAGCTGAGTTGGTGTGAAGGGTTGCAAACACCAAGTGTCCAGTTTCAGCAATGGTAATAGCCGCTGAAATGGTTTCCAAGTCACGCATCTCACCAATCAGCACTACGTCTGGGTCCTGACGCAAGCTGGATCGCAAGGCCGCTGAGAATGAGTAGGTATCGTAGTGGACTTCTCGCTGTACAACGACTGATTGCTTAGATTTGTGAGTAAACTCAATTGGGTCTTCAATGGTAATGATGTGGTGTGACTTTTCTGAGTTGATCTTGTCAATCAATGAGGCCAAAGTCGTCGACTTACCAGAACCCGTCGGACCCGTCACCAGCACCAAGCCTCGTGGGAAGTCGGCGAAACTATTGACGATTGGCGGCATACCAAGTTCGGTAGCTGACTTGATTTCGTTGGGAATCAGACGCAGCGCAGCTGCCAAATTACCTCGTTCATGGAAGGCATTCACACGGAATCGCCCCAATGTACCAAACGCAAAACTGAAGTCAAACTCTTTGTCTTTCAACAAGATCTGGCGCTGATCTTCATCCAAAATCTGGAATACCAAACGTTCAACGGCCGCCTCATCAAGTGGCATGGTACCAGCCACTGGCATCAAACGCCCATCGATACGCAGCATTGGTGGCAAGCCCACTTGAATATGGAGGTCAGATGCGCGCTTTTTAACCACATCTTCCAGTAATAATTCAATTCTTAGCTCTTGATTGTTCATACATTCCCCCTTTTTTATGCTGTGTCTGCTGCAACACGATTAACTTCTTCCAGTGTTGTGATACCACTCAAAGCTTTCAAATAACCATCCTGACGCATCGTGATCATCCCCTGCTGGACCGCCATGCGCTGAATCTCTGCCGAGGTTGCCTGCTTGACGATCAAATTCTGAATCTCTTCGGTAACATCCATCACTTCATACAAACCAGCTCGCCCCAGATAGCCTCGCGGTGATTGAGGAGTATCCCTACCTCTCACTAGTGTATACGATTGCTGACCAGCCAATGGTAAGTCTTTATATCCCAAATCCTGAGCATATGGCACAACCTGCTCTCGTGACTGTGGCAGCAGATGACCAATCGTTGACTGAATGGTTTGTGTCTCCAAAGGTGAAGACTGATAGGCGTCATGTTTTGGCGCAACTCGCCTGACCAAGCGTTGACCAATAATCGTATTCACCGTACTGGCAATCAGGAATGGTTCAATTCCCATGTCCAACAAGCGCGGCAACACGCCAGCTGCTGAGTTGGTGTGTAGCGTTGAAAACACCAGGTGACCTGTCAATGCCGCCTGGACCGCCAAATTAGCCGTTTCTGCGTCACGAATCTCACCCACCATCACCACATCTGGGTCTTGACGCAAAATAGAGCGCAATCCCGATGCAAACGTCAGTCCGACCTCGGTGTTGACTTGAATCTGATTAACTCCATCCATTTTATATTCCACCGGGTCTTCCAGTGTGACGATGTTGACTGAGTCATCTTTAATTTCTTTGATCAGAGCATACAAACTAGTAGATTTACCAGAACCTGTCGGGCCGGATGTCAAAATCATGCCGTTTGGTCGCCTAATGCCTTTTCGGATATTGCGTAGAGCTCGACCCGCATAGCCCATATCTTCTAGGTCAAATGAATTTCCTGTCTTATCAAGCAGACGAATCACCACCTGCTCGCCCCAAACCACTGGTGATATTGCTATACGTAAATCGACCGCCTTGCCTGCTACATTCACGGCAAACTGACCGTCTTGAGGAATGCGGTGTTCATCAATTTTCAAGCTGGATAAAATCTTTATACGGCTCACCAGTGCTGGCTCAATGCTTTTTGGCAGCTGCATAACCTCCCTAAGCACACCGTCAACGCGACAGCGAATCTTCAGAGCCTTCTCGAGCGGTTCAATATGCACGTCAGAGGCATGACTTTTCACCGCATACTCCAAAATAGTGCTTAACGCACGCGAAATTGGAGAGTCCTGGACGATAGTCTTGATCTCAGTTGCTGATTCAATAGCCGCTTCTTCTTGTGACACCTGAGCAGCATCACTAACTGTAGACAAATCGGCCTTGTATTGGCCTAGCACGTGCCTGACGCTATCCTCAGAGGCCATAAATACCTTCAGCGGACGCTGAATGCGATTTGCCAAATAGTCAACAGCCTGGACGTTATTGGCGTCAATCATAGCCACCGCCAAGCGGTTCTGAACTTCAGCCAACGGGACTGCCATGAAACGTTCTGCTACTTCAGCAGGCAGCAGAGACAAGATGTTTTGATCGATGAAGCTATTGCTCAAATTGACATACGGCACACCCGAAACCTGAGCCACAGCATGTGTCAATAGCTCATTATCAATCACGCCCTCTTCGGTTAGTAAAGAAAAGAGTGGCTTATCTTCTTTCTTCGCACGCGTTTCCGCATCATCTAAGATACGCTTCTCAACAAGACCCTCATCAATCAAAAGCTTGATGAGTTTTTCCTGTATTTCATCTGTTAGCAGCGCCATGTTGCTAACCCCTTATCCGTTTTCGCCACCAACAATCACTTCAACGGTAGGGTTGATCGCTTTATCGTTAAAAATATCTTTGCTTGGTTGCGTTACGTCTGATGAGATCTTGCGGATAGTTTGTACTTTCACACCATTGTCTGGCAACTTCAGGAATGACAAGTTAGACGCCACTACATACGCGACGATCACGCCCAAACTTGCCACCAAAATAATCATTGCTATATCTGTTTTTTTCATGGTTTTACCACCTTATTTTCAAGTGTAATTGTCTGTGCTGGATTATACGGAACCTTACCTTGTATATTAAGAACCACCTTGCCGTCACCTGCTTGAATCTCCATGGCGGTGATTTCAATGACACGAATTGATTTTTCAAAACGCTCCATCAATTCTTTCAACTTATCAGGCGCGCCACTAACCGAAAGGTTAAATTTATGTGCCGACTCTGAGGTAGACTCCCCTTCATTGGCGGATGCTGCGTCCACAGTCAAACTCTCTAGTGTCAGACCTGGCACTGCCCCAATGAACTTTTGTTGCAAAGCGGCACCCAGGGCATCAGCATTTGGCTCAGCTGGTAGTGCGTCCAAAATGGTCTGCAACGGGCTACTCTCGTCACTAGATTTTACTGATTTGAGGGCATCATTTGTCTCTAATACCCTGATGTTATCTTTTAACTCTTTGGCGTTAGAGATATTGCTGTGTAGTGTACTCACAGTACCATTCTTTGTAGCAATGACTTTAGAATGGAAAATAATCTGCTGTATCAGGAATATTGACACCACCAGTGCGACACCCGCCAAAAAAGCAGCGCCCGCCACAAAAAAGAACATTGTCTTTTTTGAAGAATCTATCTGCTGGCGTTTACGAATTGCCACATCTTGCTCACCTGAGGGCATTATTGATTCTCCTTCTTCTGTTCAGTTGATTCACTACGGCTAAAGAGACTCTCTGGGACACCTAAGCGTGAATCTGTTACGTTTGTCTTGCTGGTAGGTGTAATGATTGAAATCGCTTCTTTTGAATGCGCGAACAAATCATCAGGATAGGTGAAAGTGAAAGCAAAGCGCAAGACCTTCTTACCTTCAGCATTCTCACCAAACGTTGTTTCACCAGCTTTCATGTCGCTCGCCAGCGATACACCATCACCTTCGGCACTACCCTTTTTCACCTTGGTACTGGTCAATGTCTTCTTCAGAACTTCCAGTGCCGCAAAGCCATTAACAGCCGAACCCTCCAGGGTAATTGTCTTTTCTTCTGGGTTGAGGCGCGCCATTGATATCTGCACATTGTTTGGCGCCGGTGGGTTGATAGCACTGATCAATGACAATAGTCGTGAATTAATCTTTTTATCACTGTGTAGTCGATCAATCTGCCCTAACTGCTGCTGCAGTGTTACGGTCTTGTCCAAATCACTAATTTGTGACAGTTCGCCATATTTGCTTTTTATATCACTGTCTTGCTTGAGTTCAAACGCTAATTGACCACCCAAGACAACCGCACAAAATACAACAATAGCAATAGACACGATACCTACCAATATTGACATTGATATGACCGCATTGCGCATCATGCGAATACGTAGTAATTCGCGCTTAACATCTGGGATTAAGTTGATTTCAATCATCCTAGATTACTCCTTTGTGCCAAACCAACGACTGTTGCAAATTCGGAAGCCACTGGAGCCAATTGCTGCTGATCATTCTGTGACATTGAAACGCGTTGCCACGGATTGGCCGTAACGGCGTTAATGCCGGCCTTTGAGGAAATATATTGATCCATTTGCGGAATAGCTGCTCCGAATCCAGACAATAATATGCCAGAAACTTGCAAGCTTGTGTAACGAGTTTGGAAAAAGGTGATCGATTTGACAATTTCTGAAGCAAAATTGTCCAACACCATATCAATGGCTCGAAGCACCTGACCGTCCAATCGATCTGGCGCCAGACCAAACTTCAAAATAAACTGCCTCGCCTGATCTTCTTGTACACTAAGGTTCTGAACTGCTGATCGCACCAATGACTGTAGTCCTGTTGGCACAGTACGTACCAATCGAGGTGTTGTACCATATACCACAGCTAAATCAGTAGAGATTTCTCCCATGTCGAGGATCAGTTTCACGTCCTGGTTATCAGATGGCGTCAACGAGCGGACCATGGCTATTGGGTCTGGCTCCTCAGCGATCACATTAAAGCCTAAGCCTTCTACAAACTCCAATTTACTCTCGGCGTATGATTTGGCTGTGCTAGTCAACAACACCTCGTACTGGTTTTGCGTTCGCAAGCTGTCACCAAGCAGCGCCCAATCAACCTTTGCGTCATCAATTGACATTGGAATGTATTGTTCCACCTGATATTTCATGGTTGCGCGCAGCTCTTGATCAGAGACTTTTGGTACGTCAATGATTGTGCTGAAAGTTTTACTGGAAGGTAGCCCAATGGCAACGTTTGAGGTTTTGATGCCACTTTGCCCAACGGCAGTCATAATCACTTCACCCAAACGACGCTTCGCCTCTGGTGAATCACTGCTTGATATTTTGCTATCAACTGGCGCATATCCGTAATGCATCAAGTTCCAGCCTGAACCACTGCGACCCAATTGAACAACCCGCACCGCGTTTGTACCGATGTCTAGTCCGAAGAAGTCGCCCAACCCTTTTGAGAATTTCATATCACCTTTCATTATACATAAGCTTTTTGTATTTGTAAAACAAAACGTTAAAAACGTGGCGGCAGTTCACGGGAATACATAGTCTGAATGGCACCCGAATCACGTGAACGGCCATAATTTGCTAAATATGCGTCTGGTCGCAAGTTCAAAATCTCTGCGGGCTTGCCAAAATCAGTCTGATCAGAACCGTGCGTGCGCCGCAGATAGAGTGACCCGGTGACAATTGGTCCGTTAACACGAAGCTGTTGCTTATCACACGCTCCACTTGCCAATAAATCTGACTCTGGCCAGCCCTTACCATTCTTGACTTCAGCACAGGTACTAACCGTTTTATTCGCCAGTAACCACGCATCAACACGCTGCACATTTGGTTCTATGATGATGTGATCTGCTCGAATGATGAGCTGTGGAATAGTCCCGACACTTGATAGCGGGCCGTTTGCATAGGTAATATCGCCGGTAATTCGTACTGTTCGCCCATACACCGTGACGTACGCGCCAGTCTTTACCGTGCCACCAGTAATCTCCACTTGTGCTGCACGATACTCGGCGTTGCCAGACAACTGTCCGTCGCCAATCTTGATCGAACCACTATCCGTTCCTTTGATGGCTGGGTAATTATATCCCGTGAGGCGACCAAATTGTCCATATGGCGTTTTAGTGTTACGGAATGTTAAGGCGTTATATTCACGCGCCAGACCACCAGCTGGACCACCATCAGACAATCCAGCCCCCGAAGCAGAAATAATGTTTTGTGGCGACAGGATGCCATATTCTGCCCATGATCCATACCGTTTATCATCTAGAATTGTCATACTAGTCTGCACCAATCCCTTACTTGTCGCTCCGCCAAATGATACGCCAGCCCTAACATCACCACCCCAGAACTGAACTTTTGGCTTTTTACTGACCACCACGCATTTTACCGCGTATGATGATGTTTCTTTGCCAACTTCCTGCTTGTAGGCAGCAACCACTGTTGCATAACAGACCCTATCACCCGGCTGAACCGGTAGACCATTAATATCGTCGTCAGACGAGTGAATCACGGTTTGATTGACTGGAAAATCTCGATCCGATCCATCCTTGTAAAGATCCTTGCAGGCACCAGAGATTGTCACGCTATGCTTCGTGGCAATATGCGCTGCTAATTCACACGGATTCTCAATGGACATTTTCACATTATCACCAGATTCAGCGATGGTATTGCCTGGCTTTGCCACAAACCGCACTACCGCACTACGAGTTGGTTTGGAGCGTGTCGGTCCGCTATTATATATCGATCCCTGCACTCCAGAGACCTTCTTTTGTCCTAGCATAATTGTTGTTGAAGCAACATCAATTGATGGTCTCAAAGTGTATTCATATGGCACGACAGCACACGCGTAGTTTGAGCCAGCAACACCACCCTTGTAGCTAGCTGGTGCCCATTCAATTCGTTGACAGATATTTTTTCCCGCATCACTTGCTTTAACAGTATATCTCATGACATTCCAGGGGTTCTTTGCACCAGAGTATGGACCATAGTGCTGAATAAACGTATCTTTTAGCAGTGGCGGGCTAGACCAGCCATAATCAATCACGCTATCTGCCTCTGATGCAGGGATATGCGGACTTCGTGGCAAGTTATGACCCCTGATGGTGTGGCGAATTTGCTGGTTAGCATTTGCGTCACGCATAGCCAGTCGGTGAGTAAAACCAATGGTCTCACCTGGTTTAGCAAATAACGTTGCTTTCTGCCAATCCCGATCAACATTTTTATTCCCTGCTGTTTCACGACGAATATAACTCTCTCCCTCTGCACGCCATGGAGCTGCTTGGCGGATTATCCTGACCGGTAACGTTTCTGCTCGACATCGATCAAGCGATCCATTCTCTTTGAAGTCACCACAACGCCGAAATGTCAGGTATACAACCTGTCCATTCGGGTCACCGGGGGTGGCAATATTTCTAATATCCAGAGTAGCTGGCAACGACCCCCCAATTGACGTCCAGCCACTGGCATCACCACGTCCACGGAAAAGATTGGTGCCATGAATAGTTAATCTTGATGATAGTGACTGAATAAACGTAGCATAAAAGGGATCGCCCTCGCATCCAACCATTACCGCCGATCCATGAAGATAAATGGTGATATACTGCTGGTCATGAGCGACAGCCTGGACACCAGTTGAATAATATCCTCGTTCCCAATCATTTGATGGACCATAGTTTCCATCTTTATCATTAAACCACAGGGCTCCTTGTCCACAAACCCCGTATCTCAAATAATTGTTCCAGGCATCTATCTCTGAATTATTATATGCTGGACGTGCCGCATGGGCATCGTTTGTCAAGAATAACGCTGAGGCCATGGCGCCCACCAAGACCAATGAAGCAAACGCCCACCGCCGACTCATTTAGTCTCCCCGCCTCTGATCACCCTGTTTATCATGTGAGCTCACAATATTTTTTATAGCTTCCAGGTTAATAATATCATTGATTCGGTAATCTACATATACACCAGAACTATTAACTGCTTTTTCGAGAGTTTCATAGCCACTTTTTGCCGCAGCTGCATCCCGAGTGTAGTAAAACGGATACGCCAAGGCCATGAACGCACACGTCGGGTCTTTGTCGTAATCCTTCTTTGTCTTCACGTCGTCAACAAATTGTTTCATGTCTTCGCTGTGCTTTTTCTTTGCCCCCTCATCAATCGACAAGTCAGTGTCTTGACGAATCTTGTTATACCGGTCAATCATATCTTTGCCACATATCACATATGGTGTTTTTACTGTTTGCTGTGGCTGCTTAAATCCCAGGTAGACAAACCCGCTCTTTACGCCAGCGACAATGATAGCCACGACGACCACTACTGATATAATGCCCCATATAATCACTTTCTTCATACTGCTTATTCTAATACAGCTACGCTATCCTTGCAACTGTCAGTGATGATATAATAACGTTATGAGTTTATCTATTGGTATTGTGGGGCTCCCTAATGTTGGCAAGTCAACCACGTTTAATGCATTAACGAACAACGATATTTTAGCAGCAAATTACCCCTTTGCAACGATTGAGCCGAACACAGGAATTGTTCCCGTGCCAGACGAACGATTGGAGGTTTTAGCAAAGCTATATGGTTCAGAGAAAATTCTGCCAGCCACGGTGACATTTGTGGATATTGCTGGGTTGGTAGCAGGCGCTTCCAAGGGTGAAGGTTTGGGTAATAAGTTTTTGGCAAATATACGACAATGCGACGCAATTGTTCATGTAGTTCGAGCTTTTGAAAATACTGCTATTTTACGACATGACGAAGCACCGGTAAATCCCAAGGCTGACATTGAGATTATCAATACCGAGTTGATTCTGGCAGATATTCAAACCATAGAAAATCGCTTGCCGAGGCTACAAAAAGAAGCCAAGGCTCGGCCAGCAGCTCGCGAAGAAGTCGCCTATTTGCAAAATCTACTGGAACAATTACAATCTGGCACACCACTGTCTTCAATAGCTGATCTGAACACAGAATTGATTCAAGATCTCCACCTGCTGACTGCCAAACCAGTTATTTATGCATTCAACGTCGATGAGTCAGGGTTAACAGATACTGCCCTGCAATCAGAGCTCACTTCTCTGGTGGCACCTGCTAAAGCTTTGTTTTTAAGCGCCAAACTGGAAGAAGAACTGAAAGGACTATCACCCGCAGAAGCTGCCGAGCTGTTGGAAAGTTACGGCGTCACGGAAACCGGACTCATGCAATTGATCCATGCCGCCTACGATACCCTTGGCCTTCAAAGTTACTTAACTGCTGGACCCAAGGAAATTCGCGCCTGGACCATCCACAAAGGATGGACAGCGCCACAAGCTGCTGGTGTCATTCACACTGACTTTGAAAGAGGTTTCATTGCCGCTCAAGTGGTCGACTATCACGACCTCGTTAGCGCTGGCTCTGAAGCCGCCGCCCGCGCTGCCGGCAAAATACGAACTGAAGGCAAAACCTATGTCATGCAACCTGATGATGTCGTTGAGTTTAGATTTAACGTCTAGCCGACTTGATCACTTTTAGTGCGTAAAATCGCTCACGATTACCGCGAGCTCCAGCCACGGCGCTATCAGCTTTGTCCACTGTCACAAACAACTTTGCCGACCAAGTCTCAAAATCACGCAAAATCTGCCGTCGAATTGTATCATTTTTGATGACACCACTGTTGCCCAACTGCTGACGTGCAGCCTCAAACTGCGGCTTAACCATAGCAACAATTAGCGTCGTGTTCTTACAAATGCTCGCAAGATGCGGTAAAATCTGCCGTAAACTGATGAACGATACATCAATTAGTATAATATCTGGGGCTTCATTTGGCACAAAGTCCCGAATATCGGTTTTTTCATGCAGTTCTATCCTTGAATCCTGCCGCAAATCCGGATGTAATTGATCCGTTCCAACATCAACTGCATATACTTTTTTGGCACCATGTTTCAGTGCGTAGTCGGTAAACCCTCCTGTGCTACTGCCAACATCCAGCACAATGCAGCCAGTAAACGTAATACCCAAAATTGAAGCGACACTCGCTAGTTTCAACCCCGCACGACTGACATATCGTTCACGTGGCGACAGTGTAATCAGGGACTGCTCCCCCACCATATAGCCTGGCTTTTGCACCACCTTTCCGTCAACCACAACATCACCGAGGCGAATATAATTTTCAGCTTGCGATCTACTAGCAACCAGGCCTCGAGCAACCAGTTCCTTATCAAGCCGCCCCTTAGCCGCCATACATAATATCCTCAAGCTTACGAGTTATCTCAGCTATCTTGCCCCACGACTGCCCCTTAGTGATGATCGACATGACATATTTACCCTTTGGATGAGTAACAATGGCTGCATCATTCAAGTAGCCTTCCAGAAAACCGACCTTGTCTTGCACCGTGCCGCTACTGCCGGCCGGTATACCCTGGCGATATACCTGTCGCTGCATCAATCCCAATAGGAAATCACGATGACTACCCCTGACTAAAGTCCCGTCATCAATTCCCTTCAAAATCTTCGCCAAATCATTAGTCGATGTCATCACATACGATCCCCTGAGTGACGTATCCTTAAAACCTTTTCCTTCACGCAAGTATTCAGTAATACTGCTGGCTTTGTAGTGCGCAATGACTGCTTCTGGACAGGCATTGTCCGAATTAACAATCATCCGCGTTATACATTCTTGCACCGGCACACCACCAATTTTATCATTCATGGTCAACTGGTTGTTGTCAATTTTATCCATCAAAACCATAGCTATATATAATTTGTAAGTGCTGGCCGACACACTGGACTCACTGCCACGTACTTGGGCACTCCATTTGTCACCGGACAATTGGCCAACTGTCAGACGAATGTCATGATCACGCGCCAATGAATTGACATAAGCCTGCAGTCCCAGTGCCGAATGGGAGAAAGTTTCTTTATATACTGGCTGTGGCGGCAACTGTTTAGCAAGCAAGGCAATTTTACTATCTTTTTCCTCTGTACCAAGCAGCACCTCTTGTACTTTTGTCGTTATTTGCGCAACATCGATGCCTCGACCCGGCGCCCCACTCTCACGCTTTGTCTCCGTGCCGTCATGCATATGAATAACGGTTTTTCCAGCTGGTTTATTAACTACCTTGCCAAATGACTGTTCCAAAAATTCCGTTAACTTTGCCTGGTTTAGTGCTATTTTCGGAACATTATGTCCATCCTCAATGAATGACAAGAGCTTTGCTATAGTTGATTTGTCTATCTTGACCGCCTTGCCTTCAAATTCCAAGGTGATATTTCGCCGCAAAATCTTTTCAACACGAGAACGTAGTTCCTGTAATTGTTTTTCCGTCACCTTAGCAGACAAACGCTTGCCTTTCATGCGTACCTCGGTCTTGTCACCTAAGGAATATCGGGTTGAAGCTATCGCCTGACGCGCCTCAGCACTTTGCAGTTCACGACCAGATTTTTCAGCCACAACCACCACCTTGTCATCCTGAATCTCTACTCGTGCATTTTCTGGCGGCAAGGTTAAGCTGTCACCATATTCAGCCATCTTTGCTTCCAGTGCACTTTCATCAAATCTTACTTCAGCATTTTTGACCTCAACTGAACGCCACCATAGACTAAACGGTATCAATCGCTGCCACCATGGATAGTCCAACGCCTTGTCGGCAACACAATGACTACACACTGTGCCACCAAAATTATCTACGGAGGCTGCTTGCTTACCATTTCTTGTCACAAATTGCAGCTGTGTCTGCGGAGTACTATCCTTCGCTAGTTTTTCAATATCAGTACGTGTCCACCAGCTAATACTTCGTCCCATCATTTGCGCCCTGCTGGTCAAGCGATCGCCCGGAAATCCCAATTGAACAATCACAGACAACAGACAAAGCATACAAAAACTTGCACCACCATAAAAGACCCATCTCAGCGATGAGTCTTGATGACATCTTTTACAAAAACGGCGCACTCGAAGACGTATAATCTTCAGTCGTAGCGTGAGACACCTCCTCAGTTCTCTACTTTTTTCTTTCCCTATACTCACCAGTCGTTGTGTCGACATTAACAATATCCCCCTGTTTGATAAATGCTGGCACCTTGATCACTAATCCAGTTTCCAATGTCGCATCTTTCAATACACTCGAAGTCGTGTCACCCTTTACAACATCTTCCGTATAAGTCACTTCCAGATACAAATTCTTTGGTAGTTCTACGTTAATGACTCGCCCATCAAAAAACTGCAAGCTTAATGAGTCACCTTCTTTCAAAAAATCAGCCGCTGAATCAACAATTTCTGCACCCAATTCAAACTGTTCAAAGCTTTCAGGGTCCATGAAGTAGAACGTCTCGCCATCGCGGTACAGATATTGAACAGTCTTATTGGTCACTTCAGCTGACTCAATCTTCTCTTGCCCCTTGAAGGTCTTTGGGATAACACTGCCATCAATCAAGTTTTTCAACTTCACATTGACAATTGATCCACCGCGGCCCATTACCTTCTGTCCGTATTCAACAACACGATATGGCTTACCGTCTATTTGGCAAATTGTTCCTTTTTTTAAATCTGTTGGCTGGTACATCATTGCTCCTTTATTTCATCTTTAGAACTGTTGGTCGGCGCACCACATCCCTTGGTGCGCCGAAAAATGTTCCAAATTAGCCGTGTGTCACGAATGGCAATAATGCCAAGTGGCGGGCGCGCTTGATGGCGACTGCCAGGCTTCGCTGCTGTTTTTCAGTCAAACCAGTTTTTGCAATTGATTCAATTTGACCATACACGTTGGTGTATCGCTGCAGGGTCTTTACGTCTCGGTAGTCAAATACACTTGGTGTATCCTTTTTTTGTCGTTTAGCCATTTTCTACTCCTTATTAGAACGGAATTTCTGATAAATCAATCGGTTTATCATCAATCTCCGTCACTACTTCTTCTTTCGTTGATATATTTGCCGTTGAGCTGGCAGTGTCACCACTTGGCCCATCCAGGAAGGTCACGTCAGAGGCAACCACTTCAATTCGTGAACGTCGCTTGCCAGTTTCCTTGTCTTCCCAGCTGTCTTGGCGAAGGCGTCCTTGTACCAATACGCGTCGGCCTTTTGATAAGTACTGCATAACCAACTCACCGAGCTTTTCCCATGCAGTTACATCAAAGAAATCAGCTTGATCATCTTGTGTTTGGCGATCCACCGCGATAGAAAAGCTCACAACCGTCCTTCCTGACGTTGTCGTGCGCTGCTCGGGATCACGGGTCAATCTTCCCATCAAAATGACTTGATTGATACTTCGTGCCATAGTGTTACCCTCCTTGTTATAGGTTTATTATCGATATCGTTTGCGATAATTATGCGTCAGCTTCAGCGGCTTCAGCAGCCATCTTCTCAGATCGCTCGCGCTGCTCTGCCAATGCCTGACGGGTCTTTTCATCAGTCTTTACCAACAAGTAGCGCAATACTTCGTCAGTGATGTTCAATGTATTTGAAATCTTGCGTGGTGCATCTGATGGCAATGTTGCCTCAAAGTACACATACACTGCGAAATCTTCGCGGCGAATTTGGTAAGCCAGTTTTTTCTTACCCCAGTTGTCTTCTTTGGTGATTTCACCACCATTGTCTTTGATCAACGCTCGAACCTTGTCCAGCGCCGCGTCCAAATTTGCTTCCAAATCTGGATGAATAAGAACGGTCAGTTCGTATTCGTTCATGTTTCCTCCTTCGGAATCCTTCACGGATGGTTATGCTATCTCACATAACCTTAGGTTATTATTCCCTCGTATTATACGGTAATCTGATGTAAAAGTCCAGCGGTAGGCCTACCAGACCGTGCTACAATAGAATTCATGCGTATCGCTATTCAAGGACAAGCTGGATCATTCCACGAACAAGCAGCAAAACAATGGTACGGACCCGAGGCTACCATTGTTCCATGCGTGACCTTTGGCGATGTCTTTCAAACCTATGCTCGTGGCCAGGCTGACGCCATTGTCGTGGCGGTAGAAAACACCATTTACGGCACCATCAACGAGACCTACCGTCACATCGAATCGTGTGGCGCTCCCATCGTCGGTGAAGTGACGCTTACTATTCAACAAACCCTCATCACCAATCCAGGCACAAAACTTGAAGACATCACTGCTGTCTATTCACATCCTGTCGCTCTGTCACAGTGTCAGCATTTTCTCCGAGAACACCTACCGCAAGCCACACAAATTGAATATTTTGATACCGCTGGCGCTGTCGAATTCATCAAACAACAGGGTTCACCACACCTAGCAGCCATCGCGGGTGAAACTGCCGCCCAGCTATACAATATGCCAATTCTCAAACACCACATCCAGGATGCTCAGGACAACATCACGCGTTTCCTCATCCTCGACCAGACAACGACAGTGACTGATGCCAATCGAGCGGCGCTTGTGGTGACCACTGCCCATCAACCAGGCAGCCTCCTTGAGATACTCCGTACCTTTGCCAATCAGTCAATCAACCTTGCCAGCCTCCAATCCCAGCCCATCGTCGGCCAACCATGGAACTATAAATTCTTCATGACCGTTGATGCTGCCGGTCCGTCATTACAGCGCGCCATCAACAAGATCACCTCAACTGGTCACAAAGTCACACTACTTGGAGAATACCAAACTGCACGATAAGCCCGTCCTTTCAGACTAGCTATCGCCAAGCTCATCAAGACTTGATACCAACACGTCTCGTGGTTTCGATCCATTAGCTGGACCGATGATTCCCTGATCTTCCATCTCAGCCATGATACGAGCAGCTCGACCATACCCAATCTTCAACCGCATCTGTAATAAACTAGTAGAGGCTCGACGACTCTCGATGACCAAGCGAACAGCGTCCTTAAACATAGCGTCACCGTCATTGCCTTCCAAGTTCACCATCACACCACCCTTACCATTAAGCTGCACAGGCTGAGCAACCACTTCGTCATTGTATTGTGGTGCTGATTGCATCCGGAGGTAATCAGTTATCTTATTAACCTCGTCATCAGTCACCCATGCACCCTGAATACGCTTTGGTTTGCTCATGCTTGGTGTATACAGCAACATATCACCCTGACCAAGCAGTTTCTCGGCACCAATCTGGTCCAGAATAGTCCGCGAGTCAACTTGCGACGCCACTGTAAACCCAATTCGTGCTGGTACATTTGCCTTGATCAAACCAGTAATCACGTCAACACTCGGGCGCTGCGTTGCCAAGACCAAGTGAATACCCACCGCTCGAGCTTTCTGCGCCAAGCGAACGATCAACGCCTCAACATCACGCGCCGCCACCATCATCAAATCAGCTAACTCATCGATCACAATGACGATGTACGGCATTGCCCCATCCTCATGCTGTTGAACGTTCCCATTCTCATCAGCAACCGGGATTTTCGTGCCAGCAGTCTTAATTTTTTTATTGTAGCTCTTGATGTCGCGAATTTTCTCAGCTGCCAACAACTTATACCGCCTCTCCATCTCATTGACCGCCCATTTCAAGGCCGAGATAGTCTTTTCTGGCTCAGTAATCACTGGTGTTAACAGATGTGGAATATCCTCATACGGTGCCATTTCCACCTGCTTTGGGTCAACCAAAATCAATTTCATGTCGCTCGGGCTGTTGCGATATAGCAAACTAGTCAATAGAGTATTAATCATCACCGACTTACCAGAACCAGTCTGACCAGCGATCAACATATGTGGCATTTTGTTGAGCTCGCCAACCACTGCTTCGCCAGAGATATCCTTACCAATCGCAAAACTCAATGGTTCACGAGCGTGCTTCCATTGCTTCGAATCCAGCACACCATACAGCCGCACATCAGCCGCTCGTCGGTTTGGCACCTCAATACCAACGGCTTTTTGCCCAGGAATCGGCGCCTCAATACGCAAGCTCTGCGCTGCCAAGTTCAAAGCAATATTCGTCTCCAACGCCGTGATCCGCGTCAACTTCACGCCACTCGGCGGTCGCAAGGTATATTGGGTTACTTTTGGCCCAATATTTGCGTCTTCCATCTCTACATCAATGTTAAATTCCGCCAAGGTATCGTGAATGATCTGGGCGTTTTGCCGAATATCGCCAGCGTCAGCCGGGCTTTGCTTTTTCTCTAGTAGATCCAGGCTTGGTGATTGCCAATTTGGATCATGCACCGAAACCAACGCTGCCTGTTCTTCGGCAGATTTGTTCTGCTTTACACTACCCCGTAAACTACTTAACGGCGACGATTTTTTGGCTTTAGCTGGTTCTTCTGTATCTACCGTCGGCACGCCAGCGTTCAAATTAATCTCGCTAACCTTTCGTGGCTCAGCTTTTTCCGCTTTGGCAGCCTGTCGCATAATCGCCTTGTTCTCATCATCCTCCGAAGAATCACGCCGCATCATCTCCCATATCTTACCGAACAGCTCGACTGGGGTCATGAGCGTGATGAATAATGCCGTGATGAGGATGAGAACGATGTATATCAGGGCGACAATTGGCTTTTCTGCCAGTGTCATCATCATATTATTAGCAATATCACCAATAACACCACCAGCTTCTGGACGCGCATCAGTCTTTAACAACCCAAACAATCCACTCAGCCACACCACCTCCAAAACGGCCGCTATTTTCATGGCAATTGGCAATCGATTATTCTCTGCGCGGAAAGTCTCCACCGCAATATACACCAACAACACTGGCAAAGCGTACATAGCATAACCAACGACCTTCAAAGCGGCGTGGTTGGTCCATTCCAACACTGGACCGCCGACATCAAACCATGCCACCACCAAGAGTAATGACAGCACAATCATCAAAACTGCCCCAACTTGCGACCAAAAACCGCTCGGCACGTCATGTTTTGGCGCGGTCGCCACTGATTTCTTTTTCGTAGTCTTTCGTTTTTTAGGCATAACTGTTATTTATTATACCCCGTTTTACGGATTATCGCACTTATTTAATTATATCATACTTCATCAAATATGTCTAATAAGCCGGTGCATTGTGTCGCTCTCGAGCTTTAGTGTCATTTGCCTCCGTGTCGGGGACTTGTTTAGCTGGAAATCGTTTTTTTGGTAGCTTTGGTACAACTGGGCTACCAGCAGCTGCTTCTGGCTTAGCCGTCCCTTGTGTGCCCCGAGAAACTTTTCCTGGTGCCTTCAAGCCACCACCGATTTCATTGATGACTGGGATGACAATTGGTGTCCGACGCGTCTGGTCGTACAGGATATGCGTGACTTCGTCCTTAATTTCCTTCTTCACTACGTCAAGATCATACTTACCAGTGAAACTACGCGCCGCCTTCTGTTTCAAGTACTGACGAATCATGTTCATCAATTCCTCAGAGTCACGCAGGTAGATGAAACCGCGGGAAATGATATCTGGGCTGGTCAGTAACCGACCCGTGCCGCGTTGCACCGTCAGCACCACCACGAACATACCTTCTTGAGACATATGAATGCGATCCTTCAACACAACCTCTGATACAACAGCACCCGTATCATCATACATCACACCACCAACTTGAATTCGACCGGCTTTCTTAGCTTGCCGCTCAATATCAATTTCGATGATATCGCCGGCGTCACACACAAAGATATTTTTCCTCGGAATGCCACACTCTTTTTCTGCCAGCCGCGCGTTGTGGACCAGCATGTGGAATTCACCGTGAATTGGCATATAGTACGTCGGATTCAAGGCGTTAATCAGCTTAATGTGATCATCGTAGTAGCCATGACCCGACAAGTGTAGCGGCCCAACCCCGGTCAAGTGCGTTTTACCATTCTGAATCACATCAGAACCCTCGCGCATCAAACCATCAACGGTTCGCACCACGTTTTTCTCATTACCCGGAATCGGATTGGAGCTAAACACCACCACGTCAGAGCCTTTGATCTTCATGTATTTATGCGCACCAGTCGCCATGCGATTTAACACGGCATTAAACTCACCCTGTGAACCAGTACAAACCACCGTGACCTGGCTGTCTGGTAACTTGATGATGTCCTCCATCTTCATGACGGTATCTTTCGGGATCTTGATGGTTCCCGAACGCAGCGCCACTTCCAAGTTCTGAATCATCGAAAAGCCAGCAAACGCCACCTTACGGCCGTGCTTGTGTGCTTCTTCCAAAATCAATTGCAAACGATGCACCTGTGATGAGAAACAGCTCAAAATCACTCGGCTGTTACTAAATTTATCCATCACCTGGCCGATGGAATATTGAATATCAAACTCCGTGTGCGTGTGTGTACCAGCCGACTCACAGTTGGTCGATTCGTTCATAAACATCAACACACCTTCTTTGGACGCCACTTCAGTCATGCGTTTGAGGTCAAATTTCTGACCGTCAACCGGACTTTCCTCAAATCGCCAGTCACCAGAGTCAATCACTACACCCAGCGGCGTTCGAATAATCACCGCCGTTGAGTCAGGAATTGAGTGGTTCACTCGTACCAATTCCACAGAAAAATGCTTCGATACTTGAACAACTTCGTGGCTCAATGGGTCCATCACCCGAAAGTCTGGCTGAAAATCAGTATCGGCATCAGCCAGCGACTTATCCAACATACCAATGGTGAACTTCGACCCATACACCGGCGCTGGAATTCGATGAATAAAGTGTCGGAAAGAACCGATGTGATCAAGGTGTCCGTGAGTGAACACGTGCGCCTTAATCTTATGCTTATTTTCCTCGAGCCAGGTGATATCTGGCGTGATGTAGTTGATACCTGGATAATCGCTGCCTGGAAACAGGAAGCCCATATCCACAATGATAATTTCATCATCGTACTCAATGGCGTTCATATTTTTACCAATACCCATTTCGCCGACACCGCCGATTGGGATGATCCTTAATTTTGGCTTGCCACCGCGGACACGTTTTGGCTGCATTTTGGCACTAAATTGCTCGCCACCATAGCCGTTATAAACCGATTTATTTACCGGGATATTGATTACGTGCTGCGACGCCCTGAGATTGACATTCTCGCTCGTTCGTCGCTGCGCTCGAAAGACCTCGCCTTTACGAGTAGTGGTACTGTTTAATACTGCATTGTTACTTTTTTTCGACTGAGGACGCTTTTTAGCATCATCCTTCTGCGGTGTTGCCAGTCGCCGCTGACCCATATTGTTATACTCCTTTTTTATTACAATAATCTAAAAACCAGGTAAAGAGGTGTTATTTTACTCGCTAGAAATCCCTCTCGTTAGTAGCTTTATTTTAGCAAACTGCCCGCATTTTGTCAAAAAATGACCCTACACCAACCAAAATGCCAGCGCCGTTTTTCCAAAGACGCTGGCATTTTCTAAAAGCTTCAAAGAGGATTAATCGTCGCCATCCACCGAAGTATGAGCAAACTTACGCTTGCCGCGGTAGATAAAGAAGCCGATCGTTAACAAGTTAGCCGCCAACAAGAATCCCGCTAGCACCCACATGCTATTGTCATAGAACGAACTGCCCAAGCCTCCCGAGATAGCTTGGCGCAACGCCCGAATAGAATAAGTCATCGGCACTAGCGGATTGACTGCTTGGAAGAAGCTGTTAGCCGTTTGAATCGGGAATGTCCCCTCGCTCGACCCCAGCTGCAGCACCAATAGTACCATCGCCAAGAACCGGCCCGGGTTGTCCAGCACAATCACCAACAGCGACACAATCGACATATAGACAAACGACGTTAAATAAATCGCCCCAATGAAATGCCCCGGATGGTCTGGCACTAGACCCAGGCAGTAAACCATGATCAGCATCAAAATTGTTGCCTGAACGAAAGCCGCCATACCAGTAACCGAAGCTTTAGCCAACCACCAGCGAAAGGCGTTCTCTTGTTCGGCAAAAGTTTTGCGGATTGGATAAATAATATTCAGAGCAATCGCCCCGACAAACAAGCTCAGCGACAATACGTACGGTGCCAGCGCATAGCCGTAGTTCGGCACGTCGCCCTGCTTGGTCGTTTCCGACTTCACCGGATTCGCCATCTGCTGTTGGGTGGCTGCGCCAGTTGGTTGAATTTTGAGTTGCCGGGAAGCGTTTGCTAACTTCGTAGCCAGAGTATCCGCGCCGCCCGCCAATTGCGACGCACCATTCGTTAGTACACCAGAGCGGCTGTCTAATAGACCCGCACCGTTCGCTAGTTGTTGGCTGCCAGTTTGCGCCTGCGCCAGACCATTCGCCAGCGATGACGAGCCAGCCAGCAATTGGTTATTCGCTGCTCTGACGCTGTTATAACCATTAAGGGCAGCGGTTGCATTTGGCGCCAGCTGGTTAACGCCGTTGTTCAGCGTAGAAATGCCGGTTTGCAATTGTGCTTGCTGCGTTGACAAACTTTGAGTAAGCGTCTGCAAATCTTTAAGCAGCGCAGCTGCTTGAACGCTAATCGTTTGCGTTTTATTAAGTGCCCGGGAAAGCTGGTTAATTTGCGGTAAAGTTATGGTTGTCGAACCGCCAGAAGCTACCGCCTGGCTGCCCAAATCTTTCAATACAACACCTGCTGCTGATAAGTCAACTAAAGATGTTTGCATTGTTTGCGCCAAAGTTTGCGCTTCACTCTGCACTTTGCTCTGCTGATTAACAAGCGTCGGCGATGGATTATGGACGCTGGTATTTAATTGATTAAGGCCTGCCTGCAACTGTTTCATACCGTTTGTTAACTGCGCAACTTGCAATTCACTTGGCAAACCGTTCGACAATTGCCTCAACCCTGCCTGCAATTGGCGCGATCCATCGCCGAGCCGCGCTAAGCCATTAGCCATCGCCCGCTGATTTACTGCCAATTGTTTAACACCGCCAGTATACGTCTGCGCGCCCGCTTGCAGCTGCGTCAAACCGTCGTGCAAAGTAGCTGCGCCGCCCGCTGCCGTCTCCAAACCGCTGCCAAGTTTACCTACATTCTCCAACACACCTTTAGCGTACGCCTGAGTAATTTGCTCAGCCACCGACGTTTTGACTTTTTCAGCCGCTTGATTGCTGACCAGTGAACCGATGTAGTTCTTAGCTGGCGTAGTCGTGTAGCGAATCACCGCTTGCTGCGGTTGAGCAGCAGTAATCGACGCCGCTTTTGCCGAAAAATCTGTCGGAACAGTCACCACCGCATAGAAATGCCCGCTATTAACCCCGTCATCAGCCTGCTGTTTATTCACAAACTCCCAACCCAAATCATGGTTATCTTTGAGCTTTTGCTTGACCGACTGACCGACATTCAGCGCCTGTCCGTTCAACTGAGCGCCCTTATCCTCATTAACAAACGCCACCGGCAGATTTTTCACCTGTCCGTACGGATCCCAGATTGAACCCAAGAAAAAACCGCTGTACATAATCGGGATAAACGAGATAACTGCCATCGACAGCAGTAATATTTTATTCTTGCAGAGGTGCTGCCATTCAGCTCGCACCATATTAGCGCGGCGTCTATTTGACAGCCGCTTTAATTTTTCAACCATGCATTACCTCCTTGACAACGTCTGCTAACGTTACCGTCTTTAGATATTCGCTCCACTTCTCTTGCGCCTCGGAAAAGACTTTTTCAATCATATTCATGCCAATTTCTACCTGGCGAGGCCGCGACGCAAACACCCGTTCGACAATCCCTTGAGGCTGAAAAAACGGTGCTTCGCCTTCAATCGCCAACACCACATCGTGCAGCGTCACTTGGCCCATTTCCCGCGCCAAAATGAAACCGCCGCCAGCGCCCTGTGTTGAGGTAATTAGCTTTGCTACCACTAGTTTACGACTAATTTTTTTCAAATATGTCGGCGAAACCAACATCTTTTCTGCCAAAGCGTCGTTGGTTATCGGCGCTTTTCGCTGCGGGTCAGCCAAAATTGCCATGATACAACACGCCTGCTCAACAGATCCTGATAGCTTCATGCTTGTCCTTCCGTAAATTAGATATAGTGGATATCGACTATCTATTATATTACGTTTAGTTATTTCAAACAAGCCCCATAGCAAGTAAAAACTCCGCCAAGTGACGGAGCTTTTACTTGCTATAGTAACACGTTATCCCTGGTTCGCCTTCTCGGTCAATACGCGGCCCAAAGCATTCAACTGAGAGTTAACCTCTGCCTTTTGGAATGCCTCGTTTAGCTTCTTTGGAGCGTCACCAGCCTTGAACTTTGTGAGCTGGCGGTACAATTTACTCGCAGCTGCTGACAGGCCAGACGCGTCGCCAGCATCATGAGCTTTTTGCATCTCCTCAACTATGCCTCGTTGCTCATCAAAGGCATCAACTAGTTTCTTTGCCTCTTCAGACAACAGTTGGCTTTTTACTTTTGCTAGCTTCTTAACTGCTGAAACACAAGAACCAACAGTTTTGTCATAGTTCTCTAGCAACTTACTACGATCTGAGCTAAATCGAGGAAATGTAGTAGCAGTTCGACAGTTCTTTGTGGTCTCTAACAATTCATCAGATGCATCAGCCAAATCACCTACCATTGCGGTAAATTCATTGTTTTGTTTGATGAAATCATCGTATTTTTGCTTAACATCTTTGTCACGCAAGGCTTTCATATCTTTCAAGTCGTCAACCGACTTCTTGTATTCTTCTACTGATTCTTTGATCTTATCAGTAGACGCGGTTGATGTCCCATATGAAACCATACGAAAGGCTGAACCAACCCGTAGATAGGTACCACGCACTTTTGTAACCTTATCGTGCGCTTCCTTGTAATCTTCTTTACTCGGACCGCTCAATAAAATCACTGCAAGAACAATACCAACGACCAACAAGATGAAGGCGATCGAGCCACCAATGATACCCCACAACATACCCTTGCTCATGCCCTTTTTCTTGGCTGGTCCCTGAGGAACTGGCTGAGTTGGCGCCGGTTGTACACGTGGTTCCGGAACAGTTGCAGCGGGAGTTGGTGTCGAGTTTGTATTATTACCTTTATTATCCATGCATTCTCCTTTTCTTACTCTATTAATTGTACACTATTTACGATTTGCTGAATACGGTTATGGCTAGATTACAAACCAATCATCGTCAAATTGATCTTACCGCGCTCGTCAATACCAGCTATCTTGACCCGAACAGTCTGACCTTCTTTGACGACATCAGTCACCTTATTTACCCGACCCTCGGCCAGCTTTGAAATGTGTACCATACCATCAACTCCTGGCAAGATATTCACGAAAGCACCAAAGTCTTTGATACTAACAACCCGACCCTCGTAGACCTTGCCAACTTCCGGCTCTTCTACCAAACTCTTAATCCAGTTCATGGCTTTCTCAATTGATGCGCCGTCTGGGCTGGCGACAGTGATTAAGCCGTCTTCTTTGATATCAATTTCAGCACCAGTCTCAGAAGTGATCTTATTGATCATCTCACCACCCTTACCGATCACCGCCCCAATCTTATCTGGGTTGATCTTGATCTTCTCGATGCGTGGTGCGTATGGGCTCAATGCCTGGCGTGGTTGTGGTAATACTGACAACATATGCTCCAGAATGTGCGCTCGGCCAGCTTTTGATTGCTCAATTGCTTGCGCCAAGATGTCAACCGGCAATCCATGCACCTTCATATCCATCTGAAGAGCGGTAATTCCCTTAGCTGTACCTGTCACCTTGAAGTCCATATCACCAGCAAAATCTTCAGCATCAGCAATGTCACTCAGCACATACGGCGTATCACCATCCATCATTAAGCCCATAGCGATACCAGAGACCGGATTCTTGAGCGGTACACCTGCATCCATCAGCGCCAAACAGCTTGAACACGTCGCCGCCATTGAGGTAGAGCCGTTCTGACTCATGATTTCCGTTACCGAACGAATGGCATATGGGAATTCTTCTTCACTTGGCAAAACTGGCGTTAACGCCCGCTCCGCCAAGTAGCCATGTCCAATCTCCCGACGGCCCGGACTACCCAAACGGCGCACTTCACCAACCGTGTAGCCTGGAGCGTTGTAGTGATGCATGTAACGGCGTTCGTAATCAGTCTGCTCCATGGTGTCTACCAGCTGCGCGTAGCTCAGCGGCGCCAAGGTAACAATGTTCATACCCTGGGTCACACCGCGGGTAAACAAGCTTGATCCGTGTGCTCGCGGCAAGAAACCAACTTCTGAACTGAGTGGTCGGATTTCCGTCAATTGACGACCATCTGGACGCACCTTGTCCTCAACGATACCTCGGCGTACGTCCTTGTGGAGCGCCAATGTAAAGGCCTCGTCGTATTGAGGTCGCAGTTCATCATAACTCTCGCCAAGTTTTTCGGTAAATTCATCATGAAACGCCTGACGAATATCCGCGATCAATTCATTGCGCTCTGGGTAGGCACGACGAATAGCTGCACCAAACTTACCAGCAACCCACGCGTCAACTTCTGCTTGGATAGTTTCATCCGGTAGAACCAGTTCGTACTGCTGTGCGGCTGGTGCGACTTTTTCTGCCAACTCACGCTGAAGCTGGATAGCTGGCTGCATCATGTGGTGTGCCCAGGTCATAGCATCGATAATTACCTGTTCGCTCACTTCATGAGCACCAGCTTCCACCATGGTAATGCCGTTCTCGATACCAGCAACCACCAAATCCAGGTCACTGGCTGCACGCTCCTCAGGGGTCAAAAAGGCCTTAAACTCACCATTAACGCGACCCACACGTAGTCCTGCTACTGGTCCATCAAACGGTGTACCCGTCAGGCTCAGCGCTGCGCTGGCTGCCACCATCGCCACCATATCAGGACGGAAGCTTGGGTCCATGCTGAGGACACTCGACACAACCTGGACTTCCTGCCGATACCCCTTCGGAAACAGGGGGCGAATTGGTCGGTCAATCAGCCGCCCAATCAATATCGCCTCATCAGAAGGACGACCTTCTCGTTTGATAAATCGGCTGCCGGAAATCTTGCCCGCAGCATAAAACTTCTCTTCATAATCAATTGACAGTGGGAAATAATCCAGTTCCACTGGCCGCGAGCCGACCATCGCCGTACCCAACACAACAGTGTCGCCGTAACGCGCTACCACACTGGCGGTAGTGCGAAAACCGACCCTATTTACCTCTAATGTCAGTGGTCGACCACACCATTCCGTGGTAACACTAAAAATATCCTTGCCACTTGGATTAATAATGCTCATTATGAGCCTCCTTTCTTATCGCGAAAAGTAACAGGGGTGAAAGCTGATATGTCATGAGCTCTCGTCTCTATCACCATTCGCGGTTATTTACCTTTCCATTATATCACACTCTTTAGCCACCACCCGGTGAGCTGCTATAATGATAAGCGTGAAGATGAAACGTACTAAAACGACAAAAGATTATCTCATATTAGGTATAGCATTGGCATTATTGGTGG
Source organism: uncultured Candidatus Saccharibacteria bacterium (assembly GCA_963525845.1). Taxonomy (GTDB): domain Bacteria; phylum Patescibacteriota; class Saccharimonadia; order Saccharimonadales; family Saccharimonadaceae; genus Nanosynbacter. The sequence goes on along the minus strand of CAURKU010000001.1, from coordinate 691,011 downwards.
GTGGCGGATATTTGCTCATTACTATTTTTAGCCCCTTTTTTGCTACACAATTCATCGATCCCAAGAACAACGAGACGACCAAGGTTCTGCAAAAAACAACTGATGAATTCCACCCAGAAAATCGCATTTACATCCCGGCCATTAACGTTAATATCCCCTACAAAACAGGTGGCGCAGAAGTGTTAGAGCTAACTGCCTGGTGGCGCAAACCAGAAAATGGTAATCCCAAAGATGGTGGAAATTTCATCGTTGCTGCTCATCGCTTCCAGATTGGACCAACACCACAACGCACCATTAATAACTCTCCGTTCTACAACATCAACAAACTCAAAGTTGGCGATTCTATCACGGTTGACTACGACGGCAAACGCTATGAATACAACATATATGATATATATAAGGTTAAGCCTGATGCTATTGAGATAGAAGAACGGACTGATCAACCACGTTTAACTTTATACTCGTGTTCCCTGGGCGGGTCATTTGACAAACGCGAAGTCATCATCGCTGTTCCTAAATAGCCCACAAAAAATCCGCCCCAACATAGTAGGGCGGACCTGAAACTACTTGGTTTGCTTATTTGCGCAGTCCCAATGTAGCCAGCACTTGCTTGTAACTCTCAAAGTCAGTTCGCTCCAAGTATTTTAGCAGGCGTTTACGCTTACCTACCATCTGGATAAGGCCGCGACGAGCCATGAAGTCGTGTTTATTCACCTTCAAGTGCTCTGTAACTTCTTTGATACGAGCTGTCAAAATCGAAATCTGCACCTGTGGGCTACCGACGTCGTTCTTGCCAACCTGAGTCAAAGCAATCGCTTTTTGCTTGTTCTCTTTACTGATCATAGCCGTTTGATTATATCAGGAGTAAACGATATTTTCAAGCCGTACCACTAGAATAACTGTGCGTAGCTATATACCGTGGAACCACTGGTGGGCACCTGGCTATCATTATGATGACAAGCTGAACGAATACGATTAAATGTCGCTACGTCCTCGGTGGATGGATTATTTAACGCAGCATATATCACAAAGCCCTTGCCGCCATCATGACATTCATAGATCCGAAAAATCGCTTCATCGTTGGCTGCTTTTTTACTAGAAACGCCTTGTCGATAGTCAGCCTTCAGATAATCTGGAACCAAGGTTTGCACACCATCTGGCGCATTGAACGGACCAAATCCAGTGATGCGCTTTCCTCTAGCCTCTGCCAAAGCAGCAGCATCACCCGCAGTCTTGACCGCAGATCGAATTTTAGCATCCAACCCATTTTCACGTACCGACCGATACGAAACAATCGCTATTGATGCCAAAACGGCAATCACCGCTATAACAATTAATACTTCAATCAGTGTAAAACCCTTATGCTTCATATCCATATAATACCACTCTAATTCTCTATGCCAAAATCCGACAGTTTTGCTGCTTGTTTGACGGTAAAGTTGGCAATTTTCGTGCGCCGTAACGATTGACAGTAAGCGCCGGTTCCCAGATATTTCCCAATATCCTCTGCCAGAGTGCGAATATATGTACCACTGGAGACATGAGCATTGATGCATAGGTTTGGATAGTCATATGATTCAATCTGGATGTCATAGACCGTAATCCGCCGTACTGGCATAGCAACCACCTGACCTTTTCGCGCCAATTGATAGGCACGCTGCCCATTGATTTTGATGGCACTAAAGACTGGTGGGGTTTGTTCAATCACCCCAATAAACTGCCGTGTCGCTTGTCTCACTGCTTCAATTGTCGGCTGGTGGTCAGACACTGGCGTAAGCTCCCCTTCAGGATCCCCCGTCGTGCTGGTTGCTCCCAATATGATTTCTGCTCGATACCACTTGTCTAACTTAGTAAACAACCCTGCTTCTTTGCATTTTTTACCAGTCACCAAAATCATCAGACCAGTAGCAAACGGATCCAACGTGCCGGTGTGTCCAACTTTTGCTTTCTTACCCAGCTGCTGACTGAGCACCCTCCTGATTCTGGCGACCACACCAAAACTGCTCATACCAGCTGGCTTATCAATAAGCACAATATCATCATTTGGTATCATGCTAATTTTGTCCTGGAATCTGGAACTGCGTTGGGTTGAATTCAGAATTGGTATTGTTCACGGCTGGTGGCGTTGCCGCTGGCACTGATGGAACAGCGGGACTGGCTGCTGGAGCTGGCGGAAAGGCCGCTGGTAACTCTGGCAAAGTGCTAAAGTCAGGCATTGGCGGCAACCCTGCTATATTCTTGGTGGAAGATTCAATTTCTGCCAAGGTTGGCGCACCAGGAGCGCTAGTCGGTGCTAACGGATCCGGGACATTAGGTACTGCTGCTAACGCCTCACTAACCGCTTCGTGGCTTGGTTGACCCAATGGTTGGTTAGCTCCCAACACCTTTGAGGTATCTTCGCTGAGCGCAGCCATGACATCACCGTTGTGCCCAGCAATGGTTGAGGTCTCCCCTAAAGGAGAGATTGATCTATTACTTTGCATATTATTGTTCGTTTCAGCAAACGGATCAACCGACTTTGGCTCATCATTATGACGAGCAACTGTCGCGTTTATTGGCGAATCGCTAAACCCCCCTTGACTACTGCCAGGTTGGCCATGATTCAAAATTGTGCGGTTACGACCACTTTCAGCTTCTCGCTTCTTGTCTTCTGCAGCCTGCTCAGTTGAGGCATTAAACGTACCACCTACTGACGGCTCTGGTAACTCATCTTTCGTAGACTGCGGGCTACCCAGTGGCTTGATGGCCGGTAAACTATATTCTGGTTCTGGTAGCTTTGCTGGCTCTTCTGATTCTACCGTCTCTTCTGGGGTAGATTTGGCTAATTGCTTCTCTAAGTATGATTCTGCAGCACGTGCAGCCTCGTCTTGAGCCTCAGCCTGAGTTCGTCGAGCAACCTCGTCTAAATCACCCCTCTTTTGGTGCGAGATCTCCAGGGTGCCATCATCTGGTTTTGGTAGCTCTTTGTCTGATTTTTTTGGTGGCTGCTTGCGGGATGAACGGCTAATTGATAGCTTTGTATTGTCCACCTCTGCCTCGTCAGTATCTGGCGATTCATCTGGAGTGTTGGCATCTTCTGGTTCATCAATAGGAGCTTCCAATTCCTCAGCTTCCACCAATTTTGCTGCAATTAACTGCTGGTTAGCCCCTGCAGCCATCAAATCTGCCGCCGCTGTCATAACGCGAGGTGATGTCAGGTTGTTACTAAACCTATTGGTTACAGCAACGATGCCGGTCATAAACGCATTTGCCATCTGTTCATCCAATGTTGCCTTGACCGTCTTCAGTTCATCAACCAACTCCAAAAGCATCTCACTGACACCACTGGCGTTGCGCTCGTGCCAATCAATTGCACCCAAGCTACTTTTGATATCCCGAGCTGTCACCGTCACCACGTCAGCACTGTGTAGAATTTTGCCATGAGCCGTCAACGCTTCGTCAAGATGATTACTATCCTCAACGTTCAAAGCCAAAACCAACTCAATGTTGTAATCACCCTGTGAGAATTCTAAGTCCGCCTCAGTAATTGTCGTTCGGTACGGCGTGATAAAGATCTTCACGACTGCATCATCGACAATTTTGTAGCGCAAGTGATCCGCCTTTTCTTTATCAAGCGCTATGATGAAGTCTCTGAGACTGTCCGCCGTGTCTTCAAATGTTTTATCAGGCTCCAGGAAATTTATTGCCGGTGGAATTTTACCAGAGAATACCGCTGTAGCATGTTTTCCAAGCTCATTCAAAAATAATGTGAGACCCAATGCCGCTGATAACTCATCAACACTTGGATCACGACTAACCGTAACTAATATATTAGTATTTTCTTTGATTTTTTGGATTACCTGCTGCTTGGCGGAAGCGGTGCTCATTGTTTATTTTCCTGTTTCTTTTTATTGCTATAGCCTTTGGCTGAATTATAGCATAAGCATAGGCGATTAGTCAAGATTATACCCCGTTTCATCCCGCCCCTTTACTTTTCATGTGATTTTCTGTATAATGCATCCTTGATTAGCGATAAAAACTTATAGAGGTAAAGGAGTACCATGCCAATTATCAAATCCGCCATCAAGCGCGCTAAACAAGCAGTTAAACGCCGTGAAAAGAACATCGGCATCAAGAAAGATATCAAGTCAGCAGTCAAAGCTTTCCACGCAAATCCAACTGCTACTACGTTGGCGACTGCCCACTCTGAACTAGACACTGCGGTCAAAAAAGGCCTCTTGAAGAAGAATACCGTTGCTCGTCGCAAAAGCGCTCTGAGCAAAGCAGCCAAAGAGGCTGGCGTTAAACTAGAAGCTACCAAAAAGCCAGCAGCCAAGAAACCTGCCGCAAAGAAAGCACCAGCTACCAAAAAGGCGCCCGCTAAGAAACCAGCAGCCAAGAAACCTGCTGCTAAAAAAGCTGACAAATAAGACTCGTCGATTTCAAACAACACCTCAGTGATGATGCTGAGGTGTTGTTATTTGGTTACAATTTTACCAACGCCGTTTCTATCAGCAGCCACGGATTAACTCCGGTCGTTTTCATTTGGAGATCGGCCTGAAACAATGCGTCGTTGATCCGCCTGAGATGTTCAATATCGATGGTTCGCGCTGACGATGACAGCCGCTGCAATACATACGGATTAACCGAAAAATCTGCCGCCACCATGTTACTGTCACCGCCCGACAACACCAATGCCGCCATGTTAGTTGCTTGCGAGGCCAATAGTCCCATCGTTTGATAGGCGCCGTCTACACCACTTTCTGACTCTAAGTAACTGATGATGTTATGCACCGTTTCATAATCTTTCGACAAAGCAGCCACGAACAAATCAAACACGTTTTCTGATCTTGCCAGTGGCACTAACTGATCAATCAACTCATCAGTAATCTCCTCCACGAGCGACAATTGATCCAAAAAATTACTGAGTCGCAACTGGTCAAACCCCAAACGGTCAATCAACGTTCCTATTTGTGTGCGCGTCAGCTTATAACTGCGCTCACGAGCCTGAACTTCACACCAAGATATAAGCTGCGGTTTTTGGCGGTCACTGAGCGGCAAAAATTCTTGAGTTTTGGCAGTTTTTTGCAACCATTTATAGGTTTTTGTTCGTTTATCAAGTTTACTCTCTATCAAGATAATGGTGTTATCCTCATCAAACTGCATATCTGGTAGCTGCGACCAAATGTCAGAATTTTCGCTCAACTTCGAGATGACGTACACCGAAGACTGCGTAAACAACGTCTGACCAATCGTTATTTCCTGCATATCCGCTAGCGTCAATTCTTCACCATCATACCGCACGGCGTCCGCATCACCAACCAGCGCCGCAAGCGCCGCCCGTTTCTCAAATTCGTTATCGCCGTAGAGAAGATGAATCATTTAGCCTCCACCTGGCACACTGGACACACATGCGTGCCGCGACCGCCGACCTTTAGCTTAATGACTTCTTGGTCGGGGTGGCGATGACAGGCTTGACCTTCGCGGCGAAACACATGAGCAAATGTCAGATAATTTCCCTTCCGACCCTCGGCATCAACGTAATTTTTATCAGTCGAGCCACCTTGGTCGATGCTGAGTTGCAAGATTTGCCGTAGCTCATTAAATAATGTATTCAACTGCTGGTCGCTAACGTTTTTCACCCGCGTTTGCGGATGAAGACGCGCCGCCCACAACGCCTCGTCAGCGTAAATATTACCAACCCCGGCGATCACTGCCTGGTCAAGAAAAGCTGGCTTGATCATCGAGTTTTGACGGCGACGAATCCGCTGGATGAAATCCTCGGCGCGTGTATTGGGATCAAGCGGTTCTGGGCCGACTTTTTGCATGAACGGCAAGTTCTTCACCTCATCAGTCGGCAGTAACTTTACCCAGCCAAACTTGCGCTGATCGTTAAAAAACAGCCGCGACCCGTCCACAAAGTCAAGCTGCACCCGCGTCGACCGATCTGGCAACTCGCCAATCAAACTGTCGTTCGGATGGCCGCCAGCAAAACTCTGCACTCCACGAAAGATAAGCTGCCCCGTCATCTTCAGATGTACCACCAGTGAATACTGCGTATCCAGGTCAATCATCAGCACTTTTGCTCGCCGTCGCACCGCCGTTACGCATGCGCCATACAAAAATTGTTCAACATCAGCCCGCGCATTTGGGAAGCTTTTTGGTGAGTCAAACACCGTCACTCGCGTCACCACTCGACCGGGCAATAGTTCAGCTAAACCGCGGCGAACCGTCTCAACTTCTGGCAGCTCAGGCATCCAACATAACCTCCCTCGTTATCTATTTATATGCATTAGAACTGGAAGAATGTATCTTCCTGCTGCAAGCCAACACCCGCAGCAATCTTCTTCCCGTCAGGAATTTGATTGAGGAACATCAACAATATATCGTTAGCGTTGGCAGTTGCCGAACCCTTTGAGCCGCCACAATCAGACGTCCACAGCGTCTTCACTGGATTCCCGTGATATAACGTCTCAAATTTATACACCTTACCGTTTGCGCAAATACCTCTTAGGTCATTTTGCTCTTCTGATAATTGGCGTCCTTCCATCATCTTTCTCTTTTCCAGAGCGTACACCAATTCTTCATATGCCCGGCTATTATTATCCAGCTTTTTCTCATCAATTTGCTTTTCCAAGTAGCCCTCATAAGTGCTCATGCGCCGAATATCTGGCGTGATTTCAATCTGATAGGAACGGAATTTTTCCTGCGCAACAATTGGTCCCCGAACCGTCAAACGTACTGCTCGGTTAGCATCGGTTGAAAGCAATGACTCTTTGGCGATGTCTGCCTGAGACTTTGGTTTATTCTCCGGATTATTGCCACCCAACAAGGATTGACCAATGGCAATCACCGCCGCTACCGCCACTACCATGATGATAATAACCAGTAAAATCGGTATCAGCCGGGAAAAAGAATTTGTTCTTGCGTATCTCATGGGGTGATTATACCATAATATTAGATTTTTTGCACTAGTCACCTTACCTGTTATGTGAAAGTCGTGCTACCGCCTGACAAAATGAAACAGGATATTTATTTGTCAAATAGTTGGCTGCCTCTTCGGGGGTCACCCAGTGAAGCGTAACACCTGACTCACACGAACGAGGAACTTGATCTACTGGTAGCTGCACGTGATAGACAATCAGCATGAGGCTTGTCATCATATCACCATACGGGAGCTGTTTGACCGCTTTTGCCACATCCCAAAGCTGCTTATTAGTAACATGATCAACGCCAATCTCCTCATGTAGTTCACGCAGCAGTGCAGCTGCTATATCCTCACCTTGATCCATTCTGCCACCTGGAATATCCCAATAGTCCTGACTTTTGAGTAACAACATTTGGTTTTCATCATTTCGGATAATGGCCTTTATTCCGATTTGAAACAACTGCTCTGTCATCTTATGTTTCCTCCCAATTTTTGCCTATTTGTACATCAACCTTCAATCGAATTGGCAACTCCGGACAAACACCTTCCATCTCCGCACGCATGATGTCACCAACTCGCTCGGCGTCCGCTGCCTGGCACTCCACTAAAATTGAGTCGTGAACTTGCAGGACCGATTCAGCCAGTCCAGCCAATTTGTCCTCCAGCCGAATCATCGCCAGCTTCATCAAATCCGCTTCCGTGCCCTGAATCGGCATATTCATCGCCGCCCGCTCAGCCGCCGAACGCACCATAAAGTTGCTAGATTTAACATCTGGTGTTGGTCGGCGCCGACCAAAATACGTCTCGACAAAACCTTGTTCGCGCGCTTGAACTAAAATTGTATCCAAATATTGGCGGATTGGCTGGCGCACTGCAAAATAGTGTTCAATAAACTGTTTCGCCTCAGTAAACGTCATACCCGTGGCCGCCGCCAAGCCATGTGGGCTCATGCCGTATAGCACGCCAAAGTTGATCACCTTGGCCGCACGTCGCTGTGCTTTTGTCACCTGCTCCATCGGCACGCCGTAGGTCTCGGCCGCCGTCTTGGTGTGAATGTCAACGTCGCTATTAAAATCCCGGGTCAGCTGTTCATCGCCCGCCAGCACTGCCGCCAGTCGCAGTTCAAATTGTGAATAATCGGCGCCAACAAATACCTTGCCCTGGCTCGGCACAAACGCCTGGCGAATTTTCCGGCCCAATTCCGTCCGCACGGGGATGTTCTGCAGGTTAGGATTGGTGCTGCTCAGCCGCCCGGTGCTGGTGACATCTTGGTTGAAGGTGGTGTGAATCCGTCCGTCCTCGGCCACTAGCTTCGGCAGCGCTTCAATGTAGGTGCTGATCAATTTAGTCAGCTCCCGATACCGCTCAATCAGCTCAATGATTGGATGTTGCCCACGCAGTTTATCCAGCTCTTTCTGTCCCGTCGAATAGCCAGTTTTACCCTTTTTGATACCGGTCGTCGGCAGCTGCAACTTGGTAAATAACACCTCAGACAGCTGTGCCGGACTAGCGGCATTGAACTCGCGCCCAGCCATCGTATACATTTGTTGTTCAAGCTGACTGACTTCTGCTGCCAGCTCCTGACCCATGTGTTCAAGAAGTGCTGTGTCCAGCTTCATGCCGCGCCTTTCCATCTGAAACAGTGGCCAAATCACCGGAAAATCAAAGTCGCGAAGCACCCGAGCAATCTGCTGATGCGTCGCCATATAATCCTGCTGCTGGCGGTAAATCTGGCATAAGCGTGCCAGCTGCCGCTCTGGGGAATTATCCTCAGAAAAATCGCCCGCCAGCGCCATTAAACTACGGTCGCGTCTGAGCGGATCGATCAAAAACGCCGCCTGCCCAACATCCCACACCTCATGAAAACGCACCGCCACACCGTGAACATCCAGTGCGTGATACAACTCCTTGACGTCCGCCGCAATCACCACGCCCTGCGCCAACAGCTGCCAAACATGTTGACCAACCTCACTAATCTTTGCGCGCCACGCCACGCCAAGTTTGGAATGGATATACACCGTGTCCGGCTCTAAGGGATCAATATAGATACTATTTTCCGCCTCAAACAGCGGCGCAGCCGGCAAATCTTCAACGCGCGGCAGCTTCAACTCCACTGTCTCCGCCACCTCGTCCACCGCCTGCATTGTCCGCGGCAATCGCCCAATCAGCGAATGAAACTCCAATTTTCGCAAAATCTCCGCCACTCTAGCAAAATCGCAGTCGTTAACATCGGCTACTTCCCAGTCCAGCTCCACTGGCGCGTCAGTCCAAATCTCCGCCACCTGCTTAGTCAAATATGCCGATTCCCGACCACTCTCCAGTTTTGTCCGTAAGGCGCCTTTTTGCTCGTCCAAGTGCGCGTACACCCCGTCCAGTGTGTCATATGTTTGCAATAATTTCACCGCTGTCTTTTCACCAACGCCCGGTACGCCCGGCAAATTGTCGCTCGCATCACCCTTCAACGCCTTCAAATCCAAAAACTGGTCCGTCCGAATACCATATTTTTGTTCAAAATATTCCGCCGTAAATTCCTCAATATTCCTCAGGCCATTTTTCATGGCATACACTTTGGTGAGAGGCGACACCAATTGCAGCGCATCCAAATCCGACGTCAGTAAACACGTCTGTACGCCGCGCGCTTCCGCTTGCCTGGCAAACGCGCCCATGATGTCGTCCGCCTCGTAATCATCCAACTCATACAGCGGCCAGCCAAACGCATCCAGCAGTTCGTGTAAAATCGGAATTTGCTGATAAAAATCATCAGGCGCTGGCTTGCGACCCGCCTTGTACTCTGGATATAGTTCCCGCCGCTTACGGATATTAGTACCGCGCTTGTCCCACGCCACTGCCACATAATCTGGCTCCAATTTCTTGATCAGCTCAATCGCCAAACTTACAAATCCATACACCCCGCCGGTCGGCGTACCATCCGCCGTACTGAGCCCCGGCATGGCATAATACCCTCGGTAAAATACTGATTTTCCGTCGATAACTGCCAAACGTTTCATATACTCAGTATATCAAATTTGCTATACTAACAACATGATACAACCACACGCAAAAATCATCGCCCTGGTCGGTCTGGCTGGTAGCGGTAAAAGTTCGGCGGTCGAATATTTCACCAAAAAGGGTATTCCAAAAATTTACTTTGGTGGCGTCATCTACAAAGCCATGGAAGAGGCCGGCATTGAACCAACTTGGGATAATCAGCAAAAATTCCGTGAGGAAATTCGCCGGCGTGAAGGCAAAGATTTCGTGGTCAAGCGTATTGTCAAATCCGCGCACGACTTGATTGACGCTGGCCAAAAGCTCATCGTCCTGGACGGTTTGTACACTTGGAGCGAATACAAAATCCTCAAGCACGAATTCCCTGGCCAGATGTCCGTCATCGCCGTCGTCACACCAAAACACCTGCGCTATCAACGCATGGCCAAGCGCCCCGAGCGGCCGATGCAGCCACGCGAAGTTGACCAACGTGATTGGTCGGAAATTGAAAACCTAGAAAAAGGCGGGCCAATCGCCATTGCCGACTATTTCGTGACAAACGACCGCGGACTGGACGAATTATACGCGCAGCTGGAAGCCGTCACTCACCACGAACATTTTTGTAAGGCGCCTGAACAGTGCTAAACATAACGCATCAAAAAAGCCAGGTATACATCCGCCTGGCTTTTTTCTTATCGCCTACTCATTTAGCTCAAATATTCATACAATTTTTTGGCATCTTTGTGCTTCCGCAACTTCGCCAAAGCCTTCGCCTCAATCTGACGAATTCGTTCGCGCGTCACGGCAAATTCTTGACCAACTTCTTCCAAGGTGTGGCTTTTACCATTGTCCAACCCAAAGCGCATACGGACAATTTTCTGCTCACGATCACTCAAGCTCGACAACACATCATTAACCTGCTCTTTGAGTAACTGATTGGTCGCCGACTCCTCTGGTGATACCGTGTCTTCATCTTCAATAAAGTCACCTAACACCGAATCTTCTTCATCACCATCACGACCAACGCCAGCGTCTAAACTTGAGATGTCTTGCTTAATTTTCATCACATATTCAATCTTTTCTGGTTCCATATCCAGCTCTTTGGACAACTCTTCAATGGTTGGCTCACGATTCAATTCTTGTGTCATCCGTCGCTGAGTGCGCAACAATTTATTGATGGTTTCCACCATGTGCACCGGGATACGAATGGTTCGCGCCTGGTCAGCAATCGCTCGGGTAATCGCCTGGCGAATCCACCAGGTGGCATAGGTTGAGAACTTAAAGCCTTTGTCTGGATCAAATTTTTCGACGGCACGCAGTAAGCCAGTGTTACCTTCCTGGATCAAATCCAGAAAATCAAGACCACGTCCTGAATATCGCTTAGCGATTGACACTACTAAACGCATGTTCGCCTCAGCCATCTTATCTTTAGCCCTTTTATCGCCCTGAATCACACGCTGCGCCAATTCCATTTCTTCTTCAGCGCTGAGTAGTGGAATTTTACCAATCTCACGCAAATACAATCTGACTGAGTCATCAGATATATCGTCCAAGTATTGCCCAGCATTCAAAGCATCAAGATCTTCAGTTTCCTCGTCATCATCAACGTCATCAATGTTTGGTTCATCAAACTCCGTCTCATCAGTTGCTAATGGCCTGTTTTTTATTGGGTCGTCGGTCACGCTTTCTCCTTAATTAGTGCGTTCAGCTGATGTCGCAGATCTTGAGCCAACGACTCATCATTTGCAGTTTCAGCGTCACGCAAATTACTCATTAATTGTTGTATTTTGTTTTCACGGTGTTTAGATATTACATGTTTGACCAATCGTGCCATCTCACCTGGTAAATCGTCTTGTTTCCAGTCGGCATAACGAGTGTCGAATTTCAACTGTACTATCTTTACATACTCCTCAATATTTTTCAAGTTTTCGGGTATCGGATCCAGTGTTGCGTTCGGGTTCTGGGTGAGATATTTCAACAATTCTCGGGTGTTTGCATTATCCGTGACTTCTTCTGGAACTGACGCCAACCAACGCCTCACGCTTGGTTCTTGAGCTGCAAGCCCCAGTAACATATCGAGCGTCTCATCTGATGGTTTTTGCGGCGCGGTTTTTTTGGTTTTTGGGTGGCGGAGAACCGTTTTGTTTGTTGTGATGCCAGACATCTTTGCTTTCAGAGCGTCTATGCTGGCCCCTGTTTTTTTGGCTACCACCTGCAAATAATGCTCTTGCTCCACCGGATCATGCAAGCTACGAATCAAGCCGAGTGACGCCGTTGAAAATCGTCGCTTCCCCTCAGCAGTCGTGAGGTTTTCTCGCTGCGAATATTGTTGTATCACCCACGCCACAGCGGGCATAGCTTTGGTGATGACTGATTTCCACTGCTCTACACCCTGAGTTTTAATCAATTCGTCCGGATCCTTACTACCCTCTGGTAAACTAACAACTTCCAACTCCACGCCAATGGTTTGTGATAGTTTAATGGCCCGTTCTGTGGCATTTAACCCTGCCTTGTCACCATCAAATGCTAACTTGATTCTACCAGCCAGTCTGCTCAAAGTTTTGAGGTGCTGTTCAGTGATGGCCGTTCCAGCCGTAGCCACAACCTGCCGCACTCCCGCTTGATGGCTACTCACCACATCCAAATTGCCCTCGACAATCACTACTTCATCTGATTTTCGAATCGATTCTTTGGCTTGAGACAAACCAAAGATGTGGCGTGATTTATCAAACAAAAGAGTTTGTGGTGTGTTCAAATATTTAGGGGCATTTGTCTCATCTTGAATGATCCGACCCGTAAAACCAACCACTCTGCCAGTAGCATCCATCAGTGCCACCACCATCCGACCGCGATACAAATCGCCGCCAAACCTATTAGTCAGCCCAGCGTCCGCCAATTCTTGCTTTGAAAAACCCCGTTTAGTTAATGCTGTCACCAATGACGAACCGTCATCCGGCGCAAACCCAACCATAAAATCCTGAATCGTTTGTCGAGTCAGACCACGTTTTTTGACGACATAGTCCAAGGCTTTGGGTGTACGCAGCAGTGATTGTTGAAAGAATTTTGCCGCTAGCTCCAATGCTTCAGCCGCTCGTGCTCGCCGCTTGGCAGTTCTCCCATCACCGCGAGAGAACAAACTCAAATCCACACCTGCCTTGCGCGCCAAATGCTCCAACGCCTGGCGAAAATCCATCCCCTCCACCAGCATCACAAATGAAAACACATCACCGCCCTTGCCTGACGAAAAATCATGCCAAATCTGCTTTTCTGGACTCACCATAAAACTCGGCGTTCGCTCGTCGGTAAACGGACTAAGTCCCTTCATATTACGACCTGCCCGCTTCAACTGAACATACTCACCAATCACGTCCTCAATATTCAGTCGTGCCCGCACTTCTTCTTTGACATCTTGCATGTCTTTATTATATCACCCTTTACCTCTGTTCGTGTTTATGCTTAAATAGTACTATGTATCCAAATGATCCATATTCTCAACCACCAACACCATCTGGTATTGATTATCTCAATCAAATCGCGGCTCCACCAGAGCCAACCGGATTTGATAAGAAGACTAAAATTATCATTATCATCATTGCGCTAGTCGGTGTGCTCAGTCTTGGCTTCATTTGGGCGGCCAGCCAATCAGGTTCTGGCCCAACCATTTCCAATGCCATCATGAGAGTTGCCCGCCTACAAACAGTCACTGAATTACAGAAAAAGCGCCTAAAAAACAGCACCGTTACTGATATCAACAGCTCCCTTGATGCCATACTCACCACCGCCGTCAATAAAGCAACGCCAATTGCTCAGTCGGAAAAATTAGACATCAACAAAGCCCTCAAGGTGCCGGACTTTGAGGTAAAACTGAGTGAAAAGCTAGATGATGCCTTTTTGAATGACCAGCTTGATGCTGTTTATACTCGAGAAATGGCTTATCAGCTTGAACTGCTTAGTTCAGAATTATCCAGTCTGTCGAAAAAAGCCAAAAAATCTGACGTCAAAGAATTCTTAGAGAAAACACAGTCAGATATCACTTCCATCAAGAAGCGTCTCGAGAGCTCTCCGGTGTAATACCGCTGACTAATTGCCAGCTCAACCGCGCCAAATCAAAAACTTCTTCGTCGCTCAGCTGCCCTGAACAGATGATGGTGTTCCAGTGCTTTTTGTTCAAATGATAGCCCGGCAGCACTGTCTCATATTTTTCCCGCAAATTCTGCGCCAGCAATGGATCACATTTCAAACTCACTCTGAGCGGTTTTGAGCCCTCCGCTACCAATGCCACCATCTTGCCTGCGCCATCATTGCTCTTGCCAAATTTATACACCGCGATATCCTCACCAAACGGATAGTCCAGCCACACACCTGGCAAACTCAGGATAAACTCTTCAAATTGTTTATGGGTCATTTTTTCACCTTCTTTAGATAATATTGTAATTCCATAATGCTGCCGCGGATATCCTCCAGTGCCCGATGATCCTCTGGTTTGGCAAATTTCTTGCCATATTTACCTTCAAACACTACTTTCCAAGCACTGACATCTAACATTCGGTAGTGTAGTCTTTTTGACAACAAAGGCCACCACTGGTCGATAAACCGCCGATCTTGATGAATTGAATTACCACCCAATAAAATCCGTGGCTCATCCGCAAAATATTCATCGCAAAACGTAAGTAACTCACGCTCCACCTCAGCCAGCGGCTTACCAGCTTCGTTCTGCTCCTCCAGGCCACGCCGTGCCTCTGGATGCTCGTTCCAAAAGCTGGCATTTCGATCCAGCAATTTCCTTAGCTTCTCTGGGTCGTGTTGTACAACTCCCTCATACGTCGCCATCTCCGTAAAATCCCAATTCGTAGCGATCGCCGCCACCTCCAAAATCTCATCACGCACTGGATCTAGTCCAGTCATCTCCAGGTCGATCCATAATATTTTTTTCACTTTACTCATACTGTCTATTATACACTCGTTATCTATTTATCTGACCATAAAAAGCTTCTTGCTGTTCGCTCGTTAATACCTCTTGCACCACAGCCCAAACATTAGCCTCCGCCTCATGGACATTGTGACTATTTACCGCAGACCCGTCTAGGACCTGACGCAATTGACCCTTGGTGATAACTCGCTGATGTTGTAAATCAAACAATACTCTTACTTGTTTATTAGCCTTGTTTTTCATTGTGTCCACTATCAGCGCGATTTGCTCATCTGTTGTGGCGGGGATTTTTTGCTGCTGCTCTGGGCCGATCACCAGTGAGCCAACTTTCGGCTGTGCCACATGAACCAAATCGCCATTCGGAGCCACCCGGTCACCAAGGGATTCAGGCACAGCACTGCCGCTCAAGGCTTGAGCAACTTGATCCTTAGTTACTGGCAAAATTGTATTGAGGGTGTGTCGACGCCCATCATGCGCATCATACCACCACGGAAAAGCCACCACCAGCTTCAGCGCCTCCATTCCCATGCGCCGCGCTAAGCTATACGAACTAATTTCATACTCAGAAATACCACGTTCGCCAGTGTGAATGTTGGTGTATTGGTTGACCGTTGTTCGTCCAATACGCCGACTACCCGCTTTGACGTACAATAATTCTTGAAAACCCCGTACTAAAGCCACTGATATGTTATACTTCTCTTCACTATTTAGCTCACCCATATCAATATCGTTCGGGTTAACCGACAAGCGCCGACATATTTTACTAAATTGATAGTGAATATTGTCCGCCTTATTCGGATCAATGCCATTTGCGAGATAGGCACGACCATCAGTATGGTGACCGTCATAAATCTTTCTGGTTTTCAGAAAAGCATCATATTCGGCAAAAAAGTCATCTGTTGTATCTGGACTAACAAATTCCTGGAACAATTCCTTTGGTTGGTGCCACGCGGCAAAGCCACCGCCAGAAATAGAAGCCGCAATCGCTGATAATGCCAGTACTTCCCGCAAACTTCCTCCAGTTCTAATCATTTCTGCTAATGCCCGAGACAATTCTGGTGACAATGGCAAATTATCCATAAACTCACCAATCTTTGTAATCTGCCCCTCTCCATCAATTGCTTCCAGGGTTTCCAGCAAATCGTACGACTCTTGAATAACTTTTTTACTAGCAACAGGATGCATCAGGTATTGGTTCAAATTCTCAAAAGCACCATTCAAAAAATCGCCATTCAAATGAATAGCTGACAAAACGTTGCGCACAATATTAGTATGGTATATCTCCGGTGGAATGTGCTGTTCACGGGATGTAATGTCATAGAACCCTTTTAATTCCTCTGGTAGATAAATCTTGCCGTAGGAAATTGGACGCGCCAGCACAAACTTTGCACCATCAATATCACGACCACCGCGCCCCGCTTGTTGCATCAACTCGGCCTGAGTACACAACCGAGGCGGTAATCCCTCTGCACCCTCTTCGCCAATTTCTTTACTCTTTGTCAGGCCATTTGACAGCACCAAATCAACCTCAGGAATAGTAATACCAGACTGTCCAGCTGAAGTTGAAACAATAACAAACGATTCATCTTCTGCCGGTTCAGCAGTAAAAATTTCTCGGCGGGCAGCTTCTGATATACCAGAGTGTAGTTTGAAGAATCGTATCCTCCCAGATTGATGGCGAGTGTGGCGTTTGATTGAAGCAATGGTCTCCTCAATACTCCTCACCCCCTCAACAAAGACCAATGATTTTTTCGAGTCCTTACCATATTCAAGGTAAGCTTCGGACACAGTATTCACTTTGTCTTCTGTGATGTCGATCTCATGCGGTCGGCCCTCAATAGTTACGACTGGCAGCTCCGATCCGTTAATATCTTCGTACATAGCTTGGGAAACTTCGGTATCAGGCGTGGCGCTGGAAAAAGCCATGTGCCATTTGTCAGTCTTCTCAATCGATTTCGCAGCCAGTGCGGTGGCAAATTCCATCTCCAAGTTAGCTTCATGTATTTCATCAACCAACACCAGCGTTTTCTCACCATGCCAGTCACCAGAAAGTTGCTCCAGCTTCTTCGTAAAGGTTGCCGCTGTCATGAAACAGAGCCTGGTGTCTGGCGTTGCCTCAGTGGCACGTCCATGAATCTTTCCCACCAAGTGATCAGGATATTGCTTACCCAACTGTTCACGCAAACTCTGCTCAACATACTCGGTAACATTATCAACAATCACCCGCCGTGGCATCAACACCACAACACGATCAAACCGCTCCAGTGCATACTGAGCGGTTTGTGTCGTTTTACCACTACCCGTCGGTCCACACAACCAAGATATTTTGTTCTCTGAGAGTGTATCTAATATCTCTGCTTTGTGCTTATATGCAGGCAATTCTTTGTCGCCAAGATCATAGTCAGCGAAAGAAGTTTCTGGTAACTTACTATACCGTTTCCGTAGTTCTTCAAGGCGCTGTCGCCTCTGTGCGGGTGATTCACCATAACAATACGGCGATCGCCGAGGACGTTCAATATTTCGACTCAACAAATGGCTACTACTACGCTCTTTTGGCTTAGGTAAATAACCCGCCCTCCGGACTCCATCTTTCACGCTACACTCTCCTTTATACTCACATTGTAGATAGGAGAGTGTAAAATAGCAAACGTAAGCGTTTTAGTCTTTTTTCTTGTCTAATTTATCCAGCTTTAAGAAGTGAACAATTGCATAGACCACAAAGGCAACTGCCAACAAGGTGATCAATGAGCTGATAAATGCTCCGTACAAAAATTCACCCCGACGTCCAGCAAATTCAACAGTAAAAGATGCTGCCTGGAGACCCTGTTGTGATCCAACGATTAACTGCACAAGTGGGTCGATGAACGCTGTGACCAATTTCTTCACTGTATCACCAGCCGCAGTACCGATTGCCAAACCGACAGCAAGACCAACCACGCCTTGTTCACGGATAAATGTCATGAAACCGCCACCGTGGCTTTTAACTACACCTGCTTTTTCTTTCAGGGCTGCTACGCTTGGCTTTTTAACAAGTGATTTCTTAGCAGTCGTTTTTTTAGCTGCCGCTTTTTTAGCTACTTTTTTATCTGCCATAAAAACTCCTTTACGTTAAGTAACACCTTGATTGTACCACACTGGGACAGAACGCTTACAATCTCTCTGGGGCAACAATGCCCAAAACAGTCAATCCCGCCTTCAAAATATCAGCATACACCGCCACCAAACCGACACGGTGCGCTTCTTTATCACTGCCAACAACTTGATTTTTCTCGTAGTAGCGGTTAAACTCCTGCGCCAACTCAAACAGATAGGCGCAGACATGATGCGGCTCCAAACTTTCGGTAGCACGGTTAACCGCCTCAGCGTATTCGCTCATTTTCCTGACGAGTAGCCGATCTTCGTCGAACAATTCCGTCGGGAACGTGGCTGCTTGTTCAGACTTTGACAAAATCCCGCGCGCCCGAGCGTGCGCGTATTGCAGGTAGCTACCAGTGTTACCCGTCAAACTGACCGCGTCATTAATGTCAAACACGACGTCGCTACCGATTTTCACCTTCAAGAATTGATAGCGCAGCGCACCCGCCACCACCTCATCGGTCGGCTCGCCGCCAGCTTGGGTGATAGCTTTCTTGAACTCGTTAAACAACCAATCAATGGTAATCACCTCGCCGGTACGCGAACTCATCTTGCCAGTTGTTAATTTAACCAGGCCAGTCGCATAATTAAACAATTTATCTTTCAATTCTGGAATTGCCAGTTCACTAGCGGCGATCACCCCGCGGAAATACGCCGCCTGCTCTTCGCCGTTGACCGTAATCGATAGGTCCAGGTTTGGATAATCTTGATGTTTTAGCTGAATCAGCCCCATATCGTGCGCACCGTACAACCCGTTGCCGTGCGAACCGATGAACACATTATCAAACGCACCGTATTGACTACCCTTGAAGATATACGCACCGTCCGACTTAGTAAAGACCTCTGGGGTTTTTGCTTTGATCAAAGCTTTACCCGGTACTTCGGTTTCGCTCTCGACATAGCGCCGTTCAATTGGCACATTACCTAGCCGCGCCACATTGGCGTCAATTTCATCAAAACTCCAGGCTTTACAAATCTCGTACACCTGCTTGTACAGCGGATCATCCAGCACAAACGATTGCTTGGCTAGCTCATCAATTTCTGCCCGCGCCTCTGGCGATTCCTTAGCTGCCCGCGCCCCTTCAACATACATACGGCTCATAAACTCGTTGCGCTTATCAGCCGGAATAGCGTCTAGTTTGCTGACATCACCGTCAATTTCGCGAAGAATCGCCCACATACTCTTACCGACATGCGTGCCGACATCGCCATGATAACTCACTCGGTGTACCGCCGCACCATCCACCGCCAGTAAATTCGCCATGGTGTCCGCCAAAATCGCATTCAGCGCATGGCCAATGTGCATGGCCTTAAACGGATTCGGACAATTGGTCTCAATGACCACTGTTTTTCCTGCACGATTAGTCGCCGGCCGCACTTTCAGCGATTCCAACACCGCTTGATTACTTAACGTCACGTTGATGAAGCCCGGACCAGCCACACTAACCTCGCCCAGTTCCTCATGACCGCGCAACTCTTCCGCGATTGCCTCGGCAATCTCGCGTGGATTCTTACCCAGCGGCTTCGCTAGCTGCAGCGCCACGTTCGTCGCAAAATCGCCAAACTTTGGGTCAGGACGCGTTAACTGCACTGTTGTTTCAATATTAAATAGCTTTGCAATAACTTCTTGAATTGTGTGTTCCATCACCACCAGTATACCACCAGATCAGCTAGTCTTCCACTATATCCAGATCTAACGCCGTGACGGAAATCAAACTCGATCCCCGGACATGACGTAAAATATACGACAAGGTTGATAAATCATCCTGTGTTGGCAACACATGTGGTTGCTGTGATAATGCTTGTTCTTCAGCCATTCTTTTCCTTTTTATTTTTAGCATACAACTGATTACTATTTTAGCATTATTACATCTTTTTGTCAATATAGCGCGGTTGTTAGGCGTTTCTTGCCAAAACAGCTGCTCGGATTAGCCCCGAAAAGAGTGGATGTGGCCGGAATGGTCGTGATTTAAACTCCGGGTGAGCTTGTGTAGCAATGAAATAATCACAGCGTGGCGATTCAATAAACTCTACTAGTGTACCGTCTGGCGAGGCACCGGAAATAATCAAGCCGCCATCATTAATCGCCTGAGCAAAATCCTTATTCACCTCATATCGGTGTCGGTGTCGCTCCGTCACTTCTGTCGTACCATACGTCTTCGCCGCTAGTGAGCCATCTTCCAGTACTGCCGGATAATCACCAAGACGCATAGTACCGCCAGTCGACTCCTTGCCTGCCTGCCCCTCCATCAAATAAATCACATTTGCACCCTGCCCGGCACCAAACTCTTCACTGTTAGCACTATCAACGCCACCTCGACGCGCCGCAGCAATCACCGCTGTTTGCATACCCAAACAAATACCCAGATATGGTTTATTATGCTCCAGGCAATACATTGCCGCTGCAATCTTCCCTTCAACACCACGTGCACCAAAGCCGCCCGGCACCAAAACAGCATCAACCTTAGCAAAATCATCATCGCTGGCGGTCTCTGAATTTATCCACCGTATATTGACTTCGCAATTCTCCGCCCACGCTGCTGATTTTAACGCCTCCGTCACCGACAAATAGGTATCAGTATTATCAATATACTTTGCCACCAAACCAACCGTCACTTCACGTGCATAATCAGTAGTGTCACGCTCTGCTAGATTTTTCCAGCGAGTCAAGTCAGGCTCCACAACTACCCCAGTAAACTCACTCAACATTGGTCCCAAGTCGCGCGCAACAGTCAATGGTACCTCATACACCGTATCAACATTTGGCATCATGATGATACCCTCGGGACGTACACCAGATGATATAGCGATTTTCTCACCAACACTACGCGGTGGCTTGTCATGGCCCTCAGTCCGCACCGCCACCACGTCCGGCATAATCCCGAAACTACGAAGCTCCGCCATGGCATTTTGTGCAGGCTTTGTTTTGTACTCCTGGCTGGCTTCCAAAAACGGAACATACACCACATGAACAAAAAGGCAATTATTCCTGCCTACTTCCTGTGAAAAATCACGAATTGCTTCAATAAAACTCAGCCCTTCGTAGTCACCCACTGTGCCACCAATTTCTACAATGTGCACATCACCTTCAGCTGCTTCGTGAATAGATTTTTTAATAGAATTGGTTAGATGCGGCACTAATTGCACTGTTTGTCCGCCAAATTCACCGGCCCGCTCAGCATTGATCAAATCTCGCAGCAATCGACCCGACAACGTGGTGTTTTTCCGCGTCAGCTCCAAATCCAGAAATCGCTCATAGTGCCCCAAGTCAAGATCAGTCTCGGCACCATCCTTGGTCACAAAGCATTCGCCGTGCTCTTTTGGGTTCAATAGTCCAGCATCAACATTCAGGTACGGATCACACTTCTGCACCGACACCGACAAGCCTTTGGCCTGTAACACTGCACCAATACTCGCCGCCGTGATTCCCTTACCGACACCAGACAGCACTCCACCAGTTACAAAAATATACTTCTTCGTCATCACTTCTCCAACTTATCAAAAGAGGCGTCGAATCGACACCTCTGTTGTTTTATTCACAACCGTCACACACTGTCAAACTTGCGGGATCGAGCGGCGCCGCAATACCACCAGATTTTTTTGCCTGGTCATCAGCTGCCTGCTGTACTGCTTTCATCGCCGCGTCGATAGCGCTTAATTTTTCTTCCAATGTCATGTCGTCAGAAATAATTTGACTTGCGTTCATGTTCCTGTCTTTCTATATATTTAGTATCTGCTTATGCTTATAATACGCTATATGTAGCGTTTATGCAACATAGTGGAGCCAATTTCCTGTTGTAGTTTTTTCATCAAGATTACCGATTGGCATGATGTAAATTTGCCTATTTTCCACGCGCGGCATAAAGTCGCCCAGCTTATTGGCATACACCTCCAAAGCCGCTGCCTCTTCTTCCTCTGGCAACTCTCGTACCTTTGTTGTCAAAAAGACAGCACTCTTTTGATCATTCCACACTACAAATTCTACAACACCGCTGCGGTAGGCATTAACGGCGTGGCGGGATTGTCGGTCAGAGATCCAAATAATGTTGTCATTTTTATAACGTACAAAGTGGAGTGGCGTCACTAGCGGCGTTCTGTCACGATTGACGGTTGCCAAAGCGCCAATTTCAACTGTGTCTAAAATATCTGTTGTAATTTTGTCCATGGTAGTTACTTCGTGGTATTTACTTCATAGCTAGTGTTAGTACTTTCAAAGAAATTGACGAGTTCCAAGGTGTCATTCGCGGTAGCCATCCATTTGGCTGGGTTGGCTACGTTATACTCAGGCTCAAAGCCAAGCTCGACCAAACGGCGGTCAGTCATGTGCATGACGTATTGGTTAACATAATCAGCGTTTAAGCCGAGGATTCCCTTTGGCAACATATCCTTGTTGTACTCTTTCTCTAGATCAACCGCCTGCAAGATGAGGTTACGAATTTCCTCAGCAAATTCCTGCGTTTGCAGTTCTGGGTTTTCGTCCAAAATAGTCAGTAGCAAATTAATACCAAAGGTCAGGTGTAAGTTCTCATCCTTAGTGATCCAGTCGAGCAGCGTACCGACATTACGCAGCAAGTTGCGCTGACGGAAACTCATACCAACCATAAAGCCCGAGTAGAACCAAATACCTTCGAGCACAATGTTATACGCCACCAGTGAGCGGACAAAGTTTTTCTTACCCTCCAGGGTGTAGATGTCGAGATTTGGATCGAGCATCACATCCAGGTGCTTGTTTTGAAAGTTCGCCTTGTCAGCCAGCGATTTTTTACCAAAGCCCGCTGCGTAAATCTCTTCGCGATTAAACGGAAAGGTCTCGATGATATACTCAAAGGTCATAAAGTGATTGGCTTCTTCCCACATCTGTTTTGACAGATACAGTTGCGCTTCAGCAGCATTAACATATGGGTAAATGCCAAATGCCAGCGACTTGTTGATCAATAGCTCGTTCGGATTGAGGTAGCTGATGACGGTTTTGAGCGCGTGCTTTTCTTCGTCACTGAGTTTTTCAAAATCCATCAAGTCCTGTGCTAACTGAACTTCGTTAGGAAACCAGGTGTTGGCCACCGCTTGGTTATATAAATCGTATGCCCATGGGTAACGAATTGGGTGCAAGCTCAGCCCGTCGCGCAGCCCCGAGCCTAAAATTCCACCTTTTGGATGTGTATAGTCTGACATAGTAACCCCCTTTATTTATTAATTTTTGCAAAGCCAAAGCCACGCGCCTTGCCTGCACCTGTTCTAATCTTTTGCTCAGCAATTTTTTCCACCGACACCGTGGTCTGCTCTGATTGATGACGTGGTTTAACGTGTAGATAGTAGGTCGTTTTCAGACCACGCCGCCAGGCTTCAGAATAAATCTCCACATATTCATCGATATCGCGAGTTTCCAGGTACATGTTGCGGCTAATCGCCTGGTCGACCCACTTCTGTGCCCGCGCCGCCACCTCGATAAAGGCGTAAGGGCTGAGTTGGAAGCTAGTTTTGTAGACATCTTTGAGCTTCTGCGGAATAGCATCAATGTGTTGAATGTCACCTTGGTTGGCAAACACCTCTTCCTTGATATCATCCCACAAGTTCAGCGCCTTGAGGTCGCGCACCAGGTTGTTGTTCACCTCCAAAAACTTACCGTTCAACGTTGAGCGGCTAAAAATCTGGGCAAACTGCGGGTCGATACCCGGCGTGGTACCGGCAATGTGACCGATGTTAGCGGTTGGCGCGATAGCCATCAAGGTAGCATTACGCATACCCTTTTTGACCTTCACCCGCAGCGCGTCCCAGTCGAGGCTCGACTTGTGATCGATTTTCACCTTAACTTTGCGGTCGGTAGACAGCGTCTCTAGTGTGTCGATTGGTAAAATTCCCTTACTCCAGCCACTACCCTTGTAGGTAGGATAGCTGCCTAGCTCCTGTGCCAAGTCTGCTGATTGGTCGATAGCGTGATAGCTGATGAATTCGGTCAGTGTATCAATCAAGTTATATGATTCCTTAGACTCATAGCAGTAGCCAAGTTTTTCGAGCACATCAGTAAAGCCCATTATTCCCAGACCAATCGCCCGCGTTTGGTTGTTTGAGTGCATAGCTTCCGGAATCGGCGTCTGGGTGATATCTACCAAGTTATCCAATTGGCGTACCGCTGCTCGCGACGCTTCTTTGAGTCGATCCCAATCCCACGTCTTGTCTTCGTTCAAAAAGGCTGACAAATTAATGCTGATCAGGTTACAAGTAGCGATATTGTCTTTGTCCTGCGGCAAGGTAATTTCCGTACAGAGATTGGACAGGTGAATCGTACCTGTGTTATTGTTCAATGCTCGCACATTGATAGTGTCTTTCCAGGTGAGCCACGGGTGGCTGGTAGCCTGTAGGCTAGTCAAAATCTGCTTGAACTGCTGGCGAGCCGATGTCTTCTCAAAGACGCGTAGCTTACCGGCTTCAGCCAACTTGATGTACTCTTTGTAACGCGCGGAAAATTCTTCACCATACAACTCTGGCAAATCTGGCGTATCTGCTGGATCAAACAAGTACCAATCTTGATCTTTTTGTACCCGCTTCATAAATTCGTCAGAGATAAACACCGCAGTGTTGGCAAAACGCGTTCGCATGTATGGGTCACCTGAGTTAGAGCGTAGGTCGATGAACTCCCTAAAATCAATATGCCAGTTTTCCATATACACTGCTGCCGCGCCCATCTTCTTACCTTTGCGCGATACCGCAAACAGCGCTGTGTCGATCATCTTGATAAATGGAATTGGTCCAGTACTTACTGTATTGGTTGTCTTGACTGGACTACCAGATGCCCGTAGCTTGGTGAAACCGATACCAATGCCACCCGTACCTTTGGCGATAAACATCGTATCGCGCACACTCTTGGCAATTGATTCCATATCATCATCAACGTTCAGCAAGAAACAGTTACTGAGCTGCGGGAATGAACCACCAGCATTGACGCGCGTTGAACCACCTGGCACATACTCCAGGCTACTCATGTGATTGTAAAAATCAATTGCTGCAGCTGTCGGATCTTTTTCATTGTAGCTCAGCCCCATGGCGATGCGCATGTGAGTAAACTGTGGTGGCTCAATTGGCTCACTACCATGTTTACGCAGAGCGTAGCGGTTACGGTTAGTTATAACACCGAGATACTTACTAAGGTCGTCTTTAGCAGGATCAAGCGCTTCACCAAGCTTTTTCAAGTCAAACCTACCGTCGGTCATCCGCTCGTCCAGTAGCCCAACCTTTACTGCATCCTTCACGAACTGAGGAAATTTCTTTGCGTGCAGCTTCTTTAGCTCATCAGCAGTTTCATAATCATCTAGGGTGTTTTTATAAATATTTTTTAACAACAGCCGTGCCGCAATCTTGTCATAGTCCGGATCATCTTTAACGTTCTGCAAGGTTGTCTGGATGACCGCTTGGTCGAGTTGCTCAGTCGTAATGCCATCAAACAGTGTGAGCTGCAGTTCAGTAGCCACCTGCACGACTTTGGATACTTGGTCAGGCAGCCCCTCTGCTGCCTTCAGTAACGCGATGTTGATTTTATTTGCATCAAACGGCTCTTTCGTCCCGTCTCGTTTGACGACATGAATGACACTCATTATACCTCCCTTAAAACTATATTGGTCACAGAGACACAAGAAAAATACCAACAGCACCTCCCCTGTGGTATCAGCTTTTCTCACCTCTTGGTTTTTGTTTGTCTACCCGCTATAGATATAGCGTATATATACCATGATAAGCACTAAATGTAGGGTTTGCAATAGGTTTTGTTAATTTTACAATGACGATCGAAGATAACCCTGCTTGCCACTTGGCGGAAGGACGGGGATTCGAACCCCGGAGACCCCGTGAAGAGTCTACACACTTTCCAGGCGTGCCAGTTCAACCACTCCTGCATCCTTCCGTCTTGATTTAGTATACAAAACTTTACGGGAAATAACCAACTACCGCAGTAACAATATGAAAATGGGCTGATGATGTACATTTTACATAACTATTATGGTTGCATATCCTCCCGTACTGCATATAATAAATATAGTATGGATACACCAGTTGCACCGTGTATAAGACTCACAAACATTACAAAGTGTTTCGGTATCGGCGATGCGGAACACTATGCTCTTGACGACGTAAACTTGACCGTCGAGAAGGGCGAATTCATTGCCATCATGGGGCCAAGTGGTTGCGGTAAAACCACTCTCTTAAATATCATCGGATTGCTAGATCAAGCAACAGATGGTGAATATTTCCTCAACGGTGATTCAGTGGACAATCTCGGCTCAAAACGATTAGCCCGAATCCGTTCAGATGACATCGGTTTTGTGTTTCAGAATTTTAACTTGATTCCTCGCTTAAGCGTCTTGGAAAACGTTTCTCTACCTCTGACCTACAAAGGAATGAGTAAAATCAAACGACTACAAGAAGCCAGCCGAATCTTAAAGAATTTCCACCTGGGCGAGCGTGAATATTACATGCCACACCAATTGTCAGGCGGACAGGTTCAGCGCGTAGCAATTGCCCGAGCCCTGGTGAACAGCCCGTCAATCATCTTGGCGGATGAACCAACTGGTAACTTGGACAGTAAGGCCAGCCACATCATCATGGAAGAGTTGGCCGACATTCACCGCCGTGGCAACACCATCATCATGGTGACCCACAATCCTGAATTAACTTCGTACGCCAGCCGCGTCATCACCATGCTTGATGGCAGGATCGATACAGACGAACAGCTGCAAAAATCAGCACCATTCAGAAAAAACCTGGAAATTGTTGACGAAGAAAAAACAACTAAACCATCAGACAAGTCTAAGAAGTCTGAGAAAAAAGCTACTGAAACCACCGAGAAGCCAAAAAAGGAAGATTCAAAGCCTATTGAACAGCCTAAGAAAGAAGAATCCAAATCTGTTGAGAAACCAAAAAAAGAAGATGATAAACCTGCTGAAAAATCCGAGAAAAAATCTTCAACCAAATCTACCAAGAAGACACAAACTTCCAAAAAGGAGACAGCCAAGTGAGGTTTTTATTCAAGAATCACATAGAAAATGCCATGCAATCCCTCCGTGCCAGCCGCGGTCGGACAACATTGACTGTTACTGGCATCACCATCGGCATCATGGGCATCACCATGATTATGTCTTTGTCTGTTAGTGTTAATAAATTGATTAACCAACAGTTCTCAACAACCAAAGACAGTGTAGCATTGATACGGTCTGGTTTGGGTGGTAATATCGAGCGGTCACTATCTCAAGCGCAAAACATCACCCCTCTCCCGACATTAACCGAATATGATGTACAGGACGTTGCTCGCATCACTCCAAACAGCGCTCCAATGTCAGTTATTCATAATTCCATCACTACCACTAATTCACGCGTTGATGCTAATAAAACCGCCATCATTGGTACCACTGAAAAGATCAAAGACCTTGCAGAGTTAGAACTACGCGATGGTCAGTTTGTTGGGCAAGCCAACGGTGTGGTGATTGGCCATCAGCTGTCAATTGATCTGTTTGGTACCGAATATTCACTTGGTAATGTACTGCGTATTCAGGATAAGCCGTTTACGGTTATGGGTGTTTTAAAACCAGTCAAACAACCGCTTACTTACTTGGGTGTTAATTTCAATAACTCAGCCATCGTTTCACTGGACGTTAGCAAAAAGCTAACACAAAATGTCGCACAAATTCAGCAAATTGCCATCAAAACTGACGGCGACTCGTCGCTTGAGAAAGCAATTTCTGATATTAAAGAAAAGCTCAATCAAAATCACCACGATGCTAATGACTACCACATCATAACCGGTAAAGATATTACCGCCACCAGTGATGCTATGCTGTTGTCACTGTCGGCAATCATGATTGCTGTATCAATCATATCGCTGTTCGTCGGTGGAATTAGCATCATGAATATTATGTTAGTAAATGTCGCTGAAAGGCAGCGTGAAGTTGGTATCCGTAAAGCAATTGGCGCAACCAACCGACACATCATCCATCAATTCTTGATTGAGTCAGTAATCATTGGTTTAGCCGGTGGTATCATGGGGTATATCTTTGGCTTAATTGGTGCGTACACAGTCAGTACTTTCCTACCAGTTTCACCAATCTTGAGCTGGCAGCCTGCTGTCGTCAGCATTGGTGCTGCCATGCTGGTCGGTATCGTCTTTGGTATTTATCCAGCCGTACGCGCTGCCAACCGCAACACTATTGAAGCGATGCGCAACTAAGTAATCCAGACTGATTTAGCTTAATTCTTTTTTCAAACGTTCTACCAGTTTTACTGGCGCTGGATCAACGCCGTTCAGGATTGCTGTGTAAATACTTGCGGCGTCACCAAGCGCCAAGCCCCACAGTAGTTGTTTAAGCAAGGTCTCTCCCTGCAATTCTACAGACACAGCGTGCGGACGCATACCACTCAACAGGCGATCGCTCAGTTCCATACGCTCGCGAATACGCGGATGTTCCAAATGACTCATCAAATCAAAAATCACAAACGGCTTTTCAACCGGATGAGATGACCAGCCGATGAACTCATTGTGGTTAAATTCAGGGTATTGATTACAAAAAGCTATATTTTTTGCTGACTCATTCCAGCTGATTTTCCACTTATATGCCAACGGCCATGTTAATTCACCAGCATAAATCACCGGGGTTTTGCCAGCCGACTTGAGTGCCAACTGTTTAGCAATGTTTTGCTCGGTTGGCACTTCTGGTGCCCAAGCTTTTACCTGACCAGACAACCATTCACCGCTTTCTTCCAATTTTTGATACAAATCACCATCGATGATCAAAAAATGTTGTAATATATTCAACAATCCTCGTAGATGGTAGACTGTTGACATACGTGGTTGCGCACCAGCTGGTATTTTTATCCTTTTTACGCCATTAACTGTTGCTTTTTCAAACAAGGCTCCACCTGTGGTAATTGCCGCCAACTGACAATTTTTGGCACGCGCTTGATCATAGCAACTGAGGGTTTCTTCTGTATTACCAGAGTGACTGATGGCGATAACTAGGGTATTGTCATTCACAAAACCTGGTAGATCATAGCCTTTTATTACCACCAGAGGAATATGTAGCCAACCCCTCGTTAACGCAATTACCATTTCTGCTGCCAGCGCCGAACCACCCATACCAGCGATCACCACCGCATTGATACTTCCCGGGACATAATCATTCCCTTCGATAACTACTTCAAACGAAGTCTGCGTTGATAACTGTAACAAACCAGACAGCGTGTCGGCTGGATCTTTTCGCCGAATCATAATAGGATCATCAAGCATCTTGTCATACCACCTTTCTTCATGCTAAAGTATAACATATATAAGCATAATCATTAATAAGATGGGTGGGGACATGCAAAACCAATCAGTTACCGATGACCAAGAGCTTGCCAAGGTTTTGGCAGGTGTAACACAACAAACAGATGACAATTTAAATTTTGAAGAGACGGGGACAACCCCGCAGTCAGACGATGCCCAGGTAGTTGCACCGCCACCAGACAACTCAATCCCAGTAGCAACAGATGATCTGATGGTCGCGCCGCCACCAGCGGTACCTATTTCCGTCGATACTACGACCCCTGTAGCCCCAGTGAATGATTCAAACCTGGACTCCATCAAGCAACAAGCACTGCTAGAGCTCCGTCCCCTAGTTGACAAGTTGAATATCTCCCCAGAAGAAAAGTTTGATACTTATTTGTTATTGCTACGCTCAACTGATGACAGCGCCTTGATTGCACCAGCACATGCAGCAGCTGGCGCCATCGCCGACGAGTCTCGCCGTGCCCAGGCTCTACTGGATGTCATTAAAGAGATAGATTATCTGTCAAATCCACAAAAATAGTCATTTCAATTCATTAAAATAGGGCCTGTTACCGGCCCTATTTCTTTTGACGTATGGCTAACTACATCATCCCCATACCCGGCATGCCGCCAGGCGCAGCTGGAGCTTCTGGCTCTGGCACGTCGACGACCAGTGCACCCATGGTTGCTGCGGTTGAGGCGATGGACACCGCGTTCTGCACTGCTTCTTTGGTGACGCGTGCTGGGTCGATAACGCCAGCTTTTTTGACATCCACCAATTCATTCTCAGGCTTCATGACGTTAACGC
This sequence comes from uncultured Candidatus Saccharibacteria bacterium, assembly GCA_963525845.1. GTDB lineage: Bacteria > Patescibacteriota > Saccharimonadia > Saccharimonadales > Saccharimonadaceae > Nanosynbacter. The sequence goes on along the minus strand of CAURKU010000001.1, from coordinate 660,959 downwards.
CAAATCCGGCCTTGCCCGCTTCGACCTGCGCCAAAAGCGCGTCGGCGTTCAAGCCAGCGTTACGCATAATCTGTAGGAACGGCTGCTTCAGGGCGTCTTTTAGAATCTGCCGGCCAGCCGCGATGCTATCTGCGCCAGTCACCTTCAGGCCGCCAGCCAAATTCACCAAGGTCACACCGCCGCCGGCGACGATTCCCTCGGCCAAGGCTGCCTTGGTAGCTGCCACGGCGTCGTCCACGCGGAACTTCTTTTCATCAATTTCTGTCTCGGTCGCACCGCCAACTTTGATGACGGCAACTTTGCCAGATAGCGCCGCTGCCCGCTTGTCGAATTGTTCTTTTTCATATTCACTGGAAGCATTGTCGGATAGTGCCTTAATCTGAGCGATCTGTTCCTTCACGGCTGACGGCTTGCCCGCACCCTCAACGATAGTGGTTTCATCTTTGCCGACAATCACCTTGCGCGCTGAGCCCAAGACCTCCAGGCCAGCATTCTCAAATGTCAAACCGTGATCTTCAGAAATCACCGTTGCGCCAGTCAAGACTGCGATGTCGCGCAAAATTTCCTTACGGCGGTCGCCAAAGCTTGGCGCCTTGACTGCCACAGTGTTAAATACACCCTTGAGCTTGTTGAGTACCAAAATACTCAGCGCTTCACCCTCAACTTCATCAGCGATCAGCACCACGTCCTTCTTACCGCTTTGTGCCAATTTCTCCAACATTGGCAGGAATTCCTGCACGCTAGAAATTTTCTTATCAGTGATCAAAATCGCTGGCTTTTCGTAAACCGCCTCTTGCCGACCAGTGTCGGTAACGAAGAACGGACTGACCCAACCCTTGTCCAAGCTAAAGCCTTCAACAACCTCGGCCTCCAACTCCAAACCTTGGCCAGCCTCAACCGTTACCACGCCATCTTTGCCAACTTTTTCGATGACACCAGCGATCAATTTGCCAATTTCCGCGTCACCCGCCGAGATGGTTGCCACCTCGGCCACGCGCTCAGACTTACCCTCAATTGGCTCAGCTAATTTATTTAGCTCTTTGACGATTTCCGCGCCAGCCTGCTCGATGCCCTTGCGCAGTTCCATCGGGTTGTGGCCCGCTGCGATCAGCCGATTGGCTTCCTTCAAAATCGAATAGGTCAGCACCGTCACAGTCGTGGTACCATCACCAGCTTGCTTATTCAAATTCTTAGCCGCTTGCTTGATCAAATCAGCGCCGACCTTATAACCTAGTGTCTCATCATCGTTCTCTGACAGCTCAATGCCTTCCGCCACTGTTACGCCATCATGCGTCACGGTTGGTCCGCCAAATCCCTTGGCAATCACCACATTGCGACCCTTTGGTCCATAAGTTACCTTGACTGCGTTATACAGTGCCTCGGCACCGCCCAACACGCGAGCGCGCGCATCATCATCGTAAAAAACTTTTTTTGCCATACTAAAAACTCCCCTTTTCTCAAACAACCGTTGCTAAAATATCTTCCTCGCGGACGATCAAATATTCCGTACTGTCAATTTTCAAGTCCGTGGTCGAATATTCCTTATACACAATCTTGTCGCCCACTTTTACATTCTTGACATCACCGCCAACAGCTTTGACCTCAGCTACCACCGGCTTTTCCTTCGAACTGTCTGGCAGATAAATCCCACTGGCCGTCTGCGTCTTTGCCTCCTCGCGCACCGCTACCACGCGGTCACCGAGAGGCTGAATAGGTGTACTCATATCATCCTCCATTTCCTTATCAATGTAGTTAATTGTATCGTACCAAGTTAGCACTCGTCAAGCGTGAGTGCTAACTTGGTGTCGATAATGTTTCAAAATAGCCCTCCCGCCCCGATATTGCTATAATAATCATATGAAGCTATTCAAATCTCTCATTTCTTGCCTATTAGTGCGAATCATGCGTAAATTTTTCCACAACAATCCGCACGTTCGCCTGGTCGCCGTTGTCGGAAGTGTTGGTAAAACAACCACCAAATCAACCATCGTCGACGTTCTCAAACACAACAAAAAGGTTCGAACTAACAGAGGTAATTTCAATGCTGAATTTAGTGCGCCACTTGAGATGCTTGGCATTGACGGCCCACAGAATCCTCGGTCAATTACCAATTGGTTATCGACCATCTACCGTGCCTACCGCTCAGCCCGCCAGCTTCACGACATCAACGTCATTGTCCAAGAATTTGGTATTGATCACCCCCGTGAAATGGCCGCCTTTGGTCGCTACGCTCACCCTGATGTTCTCGTTGTTACCGCCATCTCCCCTGAACACATGGAGTTTTTTGGTAATCTCAAAACGGTAGCCCAGGAAGAATTTGCTCTGTCCAGCCACAGTATTGTCACCCTGTACAACCGTGATGATATCAATCCTGGATTCATCGCTTTCGCTAATTCTGAGCGCAATCTTTCCTATAGCACTGAGCCAGATGCTGACTATTACATTACCGCCCATCAGTTTAATCACAGCCAAGGATACACCTGTACTCTAACGCACGGCGAGCAAACCTCCCGTGAGTTCATCATGCCCGTTGTCGCCAAACACCAACTACGAATTGCTGCTGGAGCCGCTGCTGTTGCATTGGAGTTCAACCTTGATGTCGAAAGCGTCATCACCGCCCTGGAGAATTTCACCCCCGTGTCGGGGCGAATGAACCTCCTGAGCGGCATTAATGACTCAACGATCATCGATGATTCATACAATTCCAGTCCGCTCGCTGCCAAATCAGCCCTTGAAACGCTCTATCAATTACCAGCCAAGACCAAAGTTGCCGTCTTGGGAGACATGAACGAGCTTGGTGACACGACAGCGGCTGAGCACCGCACACTCGGTACCCTATGCGACCCAGCGCAGCTATCACACGTCATCACCGTCGGCCCTAACACAGCTACATTCTTAGCACCAGCCGCCCAAGACAATGGTTGTACTGTTACCTCGTTTGATAAAGCCACTGACGCCGTAGAACTGTTACAATCCCTGGCTCGTCAAGATACCGTCCTATTATTCAAAGGTTCTCAAGGTGGCGTCTATCTTGAAGAGGCCATCAAACCACTCTTAAAAAACTCTACCGACAGTAAGAAACTTGTCCGCCAATCCAAAGAATGGCGCCACAAAAAGCAAGCCTTTTTCGGCAAGTCACTAGGTTAATTATTCCGCTTTTTCCTGTCCCAAAATCTCGCGCACTACCTGACTATCATTCCATGGTAGTCGCTGTCCGTTCACAATTCGGTATTTTTCGTGCCCCATACCAGTGATCAACACCATATCACCCTTTTGAGCAGAGCCAAGCGCTCGCTCAATCGCCTGCCGCCGGTCAGGAATTTCCGTTGTCTTGGCGTCACCGTGCGCCCGTTCAATTCCTTCATAAATCATTCTTCTAATCTGATCAGGATCTTCGTTGTAGCTTTCCTCGTCGGTTAGGAATATCCTGTCGGCGTTTTTGGCAGCAATTTCGCCCATAGTTGGCCGCTTACTCTTGTCACGATCACCACAAGCCCCAAACACCAAAATCACTCGACCCTTGGCGATTTTACGAGCAGCCGTCAATAATTTATCCAATGCATCAGGGGTGTGTGCATAATCAACAATTACGTCATAGCCAACGCCCTCCACTGCTCGCTCAAACCTACCAGGAACCGCTTCGACATTTGCCACACCTTCTTGGATGTCCTGCAGCTTAACACCCAGCAGATACGCCAATGTCACCGCTGCCGTCATATTGTGCACATTAAATTCACCCGGCAATGCCGTCGCCAATTCCAAATGAGTTTGATGATCCAAAACCACATCAGCTTCAGTACCCTTGCGGTACAGCTTGACTCGCTGAATCTGTGCCTCTGCTTCCGGATGTTTACCGTAGGTCATTTTTTGTTCACCGGCAACAAATTGATCAAAATAGTCATACCATTCATCATCACGGTTCAAAATGATATATCGCGGTTCCAGTGCAAACAACTTACTCTTAGCCGCTGCATAATTCTCCATAGTCTTGTGATAGTCCAAATGATCCTGCGTCAAATTGGTCATCACCGCTGCTTCAATTGGCACTCCGTCAAGTTTATGCTGGTCAAGCGCGTGTGACGTGATTTCCAACACGACATAGTCCACATCGGCCTTTTTTGCATCACGAAAGAACTGCTGCATCCTGCCAGTCGAAGCCACTGTTGCATTCAAATCATTGACTTGAGCCTTCCCTGCCACCTCGATCAACGCTGTCGTGAACATCGCTGTCTTAAATTTAGCTTCCTTCAAGATCTCATTGATGTAGCAGGCGGTCGTTGTCTTTCCATTAGTGCCAGTTACTGCGATAACTCGCAAGTTTTTTGACGGGTTACCATACCGCGCGCTCAATAGTCGTACTCTGACTCGGCGATATCCATTTTCCACACCATGCAAAGCACTGGCGGGCAAAATACTTCTGGCTGCTTTGACAAGAATCTGTTTCATATATCCATGATAACATTTTTTGCGCGCCGATTCACACTTCCAGACAACAGAGGCGACTATGTGATATACTATGCCATAGTTATGAGGATTTTGGGAATTGAATCAAGCTGTGATGAAACAGCTGCCGCCGTCATTGAAGACGGTCACACACTACTATCAAACGTCGTCAACTCACAAATCGACATCCATGCTGCATACGGCGGAGTAGTACCAGAGGTAGCCGCTCGTTCACACCTGGAAGTCATCAGCCCAGTCATCAACAAAGCTCTGTCTGATGCTGATTGTACCTGGGACGATATCGACGCCATTGCTGTTACCTACGCGCCTGGTCTCATTGGTTCGCTACTCATCGGTACTCTTGCCGCCCGCACCCTTGCCATTATTCATCACAAACCGTTGTACAAAATACATCACGTAGAGGCTCACGTGTATGCCAACTTCATCAATCAACAGTCTGACAACTTATCTTTAACCCTGCCAAAAAGCCAACCCATCTTCCCTCTCCTCGCCCTCATCGTCTCCGGTGGACACTCACAACTCGTCCTTTTCCAAAACCACGGTGACTACCAGCTTATTGGCCAAACTCAAGACGACGCTGTTGGTGAAGCGTTTGATAAGGTTGCCAAGATTATCGGCCTGCCCTACCCTGGTGGCCCGGCTATCGCCAAAGCAGCTGAGCTCGGTGATCCGCAGGCCTTTCATCTGCCCATCGCCAAACTCGCTGGTGAGTATGACTTCTCCTTTTCTGGCCTCAAAACAGCCGTTCTGAGAACCGTACAGCGCGAAGTCGGTAAAGACTTTACCTTCCCGTCACACGAGCTCCCTGCCCTGGTGACCGACGAATTACAGCACAACATGGCTGCCAGCTTCCAGTACACCGCCATCAAAACTTTGGTTGATAAAACCAAGAAAGCCTATGACAATTTTCAGCCTGCTTCTGTCGTTATTGCTGGTGGCGTCGCTGCCAACCAAGAACTACGTCGCCAACTGCGCCACGCCCTGCCCATCAACATTGAATACGCACCCATCCAGCTCTGTACCGACAATGCCGCCATGATTGCCACACTCGGCTATTTCCGCACCCAATTCGACTCACCTGCTGACCCATATGACTTTGAAGTTCAACCAAGTCTATCCATGCTCGACGCGGCGTAAGCCATGACGCCAAAATCCCAGTTCTATGGTATACTATAACCAGAAATAAACATGGGAGAATACACACATAAACTCATTTGGGTACTTTTTCGTGTGAAAAGTACTTGGTGGTTTGTGTGTGTTATTTTTCCCGTGAAATATATAGGAATCAGATCATATGCAATTAGCCAAACAATACATTCCAAATGACTACGAACCAGATATCTATGCTCTGTGGGAGACGAGTGATTCTTTTGCGCCCACAGGCGAAGGTAAGCCATATAGCATCGTCATGCCACCACCAAACGCCAACGGCAACCTACATATCGGGCACGCGCTTGACATGAACCTGAAAGACATCTTGATTCGTTATCACAGACTAAAGGGTGATGACGCAGTGTTTATTCCTGGAGCAGATCACGCTGGCTTTGAAACATGGGTGGTTTACGAAAAAGAACTGGCAAAGCAGGGGAAAAGTCGCTTTGATTTTTCGCGAGAACAACTGTACAGCCAGGTGTGGAATTTTGTCCAAGAAAAGCGTGGCAATATGGAGTTACAACTACGTGCTTTGGGCACAAGCGCCTCCTGGAAGCATCTTACATTTACCCTGGATGATAAGGTGATACAAACAGTGTACGACACTTTCAGACAGATGTGGGAAGATGATCTGATTTACCGAGGTGAACGAATCGTTAACTACTGTACTGTCCACCAAACGAGTTTTGCTGACATTGAGGTCGAACATAAAACAGAGAAGGGTACCCTGTGGAAAATTGCCTACCCAACATTGGACAAAATTGGTGAGATCGTAGTTGCCACCACCCGTCCTGAGACCATGCTTGGTGACGTAGCGGTGGCTGTTCACCCTGATGACGAGCGCTACAAAAAACTCATTGGCACCCGCATTCTCCTACCAATCATCGACCGCGAAATCCCAATCATCGCTGACGAATACGTCGATATGAGCTATGGTACTGGAGCCGTCAAAATAACCCCAGCGCATGATCCAAATGACTTTGAGATGGCAGAACGCCATGGCCTGCCGATCAAAAGTATCATCAGCCACGACGGCAAGCTAATCAACGTGCCGCCACAATTCTTAGGCCTAGATCCACAAGAAGCGAGACGCCGCATCCTAGCCGCCCTGGAAGCCATGGAGCTACGCCGCGGTGAATCTGACATTGAACATGCCGTCGGTCATTGCTACAAGTGTGGCACCGTCATTGAACCAATGGTTAAAGAGCAGTGGTTTATCAAAATGCAGCCACTAGCCAAGCCAGCCATTGAGGCACTGGAGAAGGGGGAGATTACCTTCCACCCAGCCTCAAAGCGCAAAGAACTCATCGCCTACCTGGAGCAACTCAAGGATTGGAATATCTCTCGACAAATCCCATGGGGTATCCCAATTCCAGCTTTTGTTAATGAAACCGATTCAAACGACTGGATCTTTGACATCCGGGTGACAGAAAAGCGTATTGTTGTAAATGGCACAACATATATCAGAGAAGAAGACACCTTTGACACCTGGTTCTCATCTGGTCAATGGCCGTACATCGTGACCGATTACCTCAATGGTGGGGAACTAGCTAAATACTTCCCAACCAGCCTGATGGAAACTGGTATGGACATCATGCGAGCATGGGTATCACGCATGATTATGCTCAGCCTGTACCGCACCGGTAAGCTACCATTCAAAGACGTTTACCTACACGGCATGGTCAACGACGAGCACAATCAAAAAATGTCCAAATCCAAAGGTAATGTCATCAACCCAATGGAACTGGTGTCAGAATTTGGCTCAGACGCCACCCGCATGGGTATCATCGCTGGGCGAGCGCCAGCTCAGCATCAAGCCTTCAACCGGGGTGCGGTCATCGCTGCTCGTAACTTCTGCAACAAGCTGTGGAATATTGCTCGCTTTGTTGAAGCACAAATTGGCGACGATCACGTCATCGTGCCACTACAGCCACAAACCCCAGCTGACCACTGGATTATTCGCCAGCTGAATGACGCCGCCAACAACATCGCTGTCCGTCTGGAACAATACCGCTTTTCTGAGGCCGCCGAAACCGTCTATCACGCTATTTGGGATGACGTCGCTGACTGGTATATTGAATCGTCAAAAACCGCCATCAACCGCCCATTATTGTCATGGGTACTGGCAACCAGCCTGAGGATTACTCATCCATTCGCACCGTTCGTCACTGAGACAATTTGGCAGACGCTCAACTACACCGACGGTATTCTGATGCGCGACAGCTGGCCAACACCAGAACAATACGATGAAATTGAAGCTGAACAATTTGAACGAATCAAAGAATTAGTCTCCGAAGGTCGCTGGGTGATCACAGAGCTACCGGGCAATAAAAAATATCGCTTACTGTACGGCAATGACAACTTGGTCAAAGAAAACGCCGACACCATCAAACACCTCATGCGCCTTGCCTCAATTGAGCACACCGATCAACCGCGTGGTCTCAGATTGGCCGCAGCCAACAGGGAAGTGTGGCTGGATATCGATGACGAGACGCTCTACCAGCACCAGACCGAGCTGGAAATACGCCTTGCAGAAGCCCGAAAACGCCTCGATGGCCTCCAAGCCCGCATCAATAATCCGTCCTATGCCGAAAAAGCACCAGCCCATTTAGTGGAAGAGACTCACCAACACATCACAGAGCAACAGGCGCTCATTCAGCGACTAATCACCGAGTTGGAAGTCATCAAATTTAACTAAAAACAAATCTTACCGATACACAAGCGTTGCCCATCAAACTCAGGACCGCCATTGCCCTGGGCACGCTTAACTTTCATGTATTTTCGGTCATCATGACGCGGTGTCGAACGAGGATTTGCCGAGCCATCATGAATGATACTACTCAGTGAAGTGTGTTCCGGATGTGTATGTGCTGACGAACCAATTCTTGTCGTTTTCATGCCGTCGTCACCAGTTGAACCCTGAAAATCAACCGCACTAAACACTGATACGACCGCCTTATCCACATGGGTGTCGTGCATCAGCACACCACAAGCAGTGGTCAGGCTCACAAATATGGTAAATTGTGTAATAATCTGTTGTAGTATATTCATTTATCTCTCTGTTTATGTTTTATTACCGCGCACTGAGCGCTGTTAAACCTGATTACCATATTAGCATAAGTTTTATTTTATGTCAAGTATATTTCGCGTTGATGGCAAATAAAAAACACCCACTTGAGGTGTTTATATATCATTCTGGCGGAAGGGGAGGGATTCGAACCCTCGGTACGTTTTACCGCACGCCGGTTTTCAAGACCGGTACCTTCAACCACTCGGTCACCCTTCCAGAAATCTGTTCACATTATACCACACTCCTGTTCACAAATAAAAATTCCCAACCTGTAAGTTGAGAATTTCATATCAGTTTCTGGCGGAGGAGGGGAGATTCGAACTCCCGCTACAGATCTCTCCGTACTAACGATTTAGCAAACCGTCCCCTTCAGCCACTTGGGTACTCCTCCAAAATGTACACCATGAAACCTGGTTACATTGTACCACACCTGTACAAAATACCATAGCGTTGACTTTTTAATACCAAACAAGGATAATATAACTATTATGAAGAAGTTTCTAACTGTTGGCGCAAGCATCATCATAACAACAGCTTTAGCATTGACCATCACCAGTCTGCCGGCTCTGGCACTTGGCGAAGGTGGTTTCGCAGAAGGCGTTGAGGCGGCTCGCGGCAATGGTGTGCCAACCAACCTGTGGAATGGTGACAGCTCTCTGGTGCGTCGGGTTATTAACTTCATGCTGATCGGTATCGCTGTGGTCAGCGTGGTAATGCTTATCTTTGGTGGTTTTCGCTACGTCATATCTGGTGGACGGAAGGAATCAGTTACTGCCGCCAAAAACACCATCTTATATGCCGTGATTGGTCTATTGATTGCTCTTTTTGCCTATGCCATCATCAAGTTCGTCATTAACTTCGCCGTCAGCGGCGGCTCTACCGACGTCTAGTCTACACATTATGCTCATGGTATACTAAAACCATGGAAGTAGAACCAACCAAAGCAACAGCTCATGATCTATCTGAACCGTTTTCTTGGCACGCCCCAGAAACCAGAGGTCCAGCACGTGGTCTAGGCTGGTATCTATCATTTGCTGTGGTCATCATAGTGCTCATGGCGCTGTCTGTTTTTTGGATCAAAAGCTGGACGTTCACGGTGTTAATACCTATCATGGCAGTGGCATTACTGTCTCTATCAACCAAAACTCCTCGCATGATTAACTACGCCATTAGTCCCAAAGGTGTCTACGTAGCGGATAAATTGTATGATTTTAGTGAATTCAAAGCCTTTGGTGTCATTGAATATCAAGGTCAATTTTCAGTATTACTACTTCCCGTCAAACGGTTTTCACCAGGGTTAACCATTTACTTTTCAGAGACAGAGGGGGAAGTAATTGTCGATATGTTAGGTACACGCCTGCCCATGCAAGAGATAAAACCAGACGCTTTGGAAAAACTCATCCGAATCATTAAGCTTTAGCTTGCTCTTAGCTTTTGATATGTGTTAGAATGTAAAAGTTCGATGTTCATGATGTGAACAGAGAAGGTACCTTATATTTTTGTTATGGCCAATCGGTTTTGCCGAAAGGCTGTATGCACCCGTAGCTCAGCTGGATAGAGCGTTGGCTTGCGGAGCCAAAGGTCGTACGTTCGAATCGTGCCGGGTGTACCAATTAGCATTATCAAAATAGCTCTTCGTCATGGAAGAGCTATTTTTTATTCTGAACCACTCCCGTGGATTATTCTTCTGTCGGCTCCTCTTCAGGAGACAGCTCAGGCACTAACTTAACTGTGTTCTCAAAATGATTTACCTCAATGGAGTCTGCAGTATCAGCAGCAAGAAGTGCATCTGGTGGAATAATACCGTATTCTTTTGCCATTACATCAAGAAATTGAACGGTATTAACCGCCGCTCCTCCTAAGCCCCTAATAACCTCCTTGGCAACTTTAATATATTCAGGCAACTTTTTATAGTCTATACCATAGTTAAAATCCATATTATCATCTCCTTTTTACGATATTTCAATATCATTGTATCATAATTCTTCTGAGGTAGTACAAAACCCTCACCGTGGCGAGGGTTTAATAAATATTCCATGGCGGAGAGAGAGGGATTCGAACCCTCGAAGCCTTGCGGCTTACCGCTTTTCGAGAGCGGCCAGTTCAACCACTCCTGCACCTCTCCGTGATTGACTTTTTCATTATACCAGAGGGTAGGTTATACTTACCATTAGTTATGCTCAAAATTATCACAATCGGCAAGAAAAATAATTCATGGGTCACGGATGGCCTAGAATACTACCAGAAGCGCCTGAGAGCCCCGTGGAATGTCGAATGGGTATTGTTGGCTAATTCTTCACTGGAAGGCCCCAGAGCGCGCCAGGAAGAGTCTGAGCGGATACTCAAGCAGATCAAACCGGACCATTTTGTCATTTTGCTGGACGAAAGAGGTAATAATCTATCATCTCCAGAGCTATCAGCTCTCTTGGAAAATCAATTCACCCACAGTTGGTCAGTGGTCATCATCATTGGCGGGGCATTTGGTGTTTCTTCGGAACTACGCGAGCGGGCTGATGTCGTTTGGTCACTGTCAAAACTGGTGTTTCCGCATCAACTTGTGCGTCTACTCCTGACAGAGCAGCTCTACCGTGCCCAAGAAATCGCCAAAGGTAGTGGATATCACCACGTCTAATCAGCCGCGGTTTCTTATGAGGTCTGCCGCGTCAGGACTATGATTGTCACTGAGGTAGCACCCGCTTGGCGTAAACAGCGAGCAGCCTCCCGCACTGTAGCACCAGTAGTGAATATGTCGTCCACCAGGTAGTACTGCTTAGCTGGATCGACATCGGCCACCACCCGGAAAAACTCTTTTGCCTGCAATCTCCGCTGTTTGGCCGATGTAGCAAAATGCTGCGTCACATTATTGCGCCGTTGAAGCACCTGTTCAACAGGGATCCTCCTAGCTCGCCCCAACTGGCGACAGATCAGCTTCATATGGTCGTATCCTCTGATGCGGGTGTTGCGTGGTGTGGTCGGAACAGGGACCAGCACACTGTTAGCCGGCAGCTGCGGCAACAGCTCATCAGTGATATCCACCAAGTCGTTGATGACAGCTCGTTTGCGTTCAAATTTGAGCGCGTCAATTGCCTGCAACACCGCACCCCGCCTGAGTAGTAAACAATAAATCTGCCCGACAGGGAAGTGATGTCTACCACAATAGTTACCATGTTTGGGACGCCGATCACATAAAACGCATGTGGTATAGCTCATTTGTGTGATGTATTTTTTACATTTTGGGCAAATAGTTTGGCCAGTTTTTCCACACCCATAACAGTAGTGGGGAGCGATAACTGACAATAACTCATCAAACATTGTATTTTTTACGTTTTTCGCCTTTCACTGTTGATTATAACGCACATAACCGTTATACTAATAGAGAACATTGTCAATTGAGCCAAATAGAGTGGAGGAACAACTATGGCCCGGAAACAGGACGATAATTTATTTACCGACGACGATTTAACTGCTGCATTTTTGGATGAAGCTGATTTGTCAGCTCCAGCACAAGCACCAGTAGCACCAACCATTGCTGCCAACGAAGACAACTGGGAAGAGGACGCTGATGACCTAATGGGTCAGTTGGCGGTTGACGTTTTTGAGACCGAAGGAGAATTGGTCATCAAAGCGCGCACCGCTGGTGTTGATCGCAACGACCTGGATGTCAGCATCTCTGATGGCATCTTGACCATTTCTGGTACCTTGTCTAGTGGTGACGAGACTGAAGTTAACAACTGGCACATTCAAGAATGTTACTGGGGCGAATTTAGGCGCACCCTAGCTCTTCCAGTTGCAGTCAAGGAAGAGGGCGTGAAAGCAGAACTAAAAGACGGCGTATTGACAATCACCTTTGAAAAAGTAAAACAAGAAAAAGCTAAGAAGATCCAAGTTCTGTAATTAGCCACTAATTTCTACTAAAAACACCAGTCGTTATGACTGGTGTTTTTGAGATATAACTGGGTGGATTAGTTACCAGTAACCTTATTGACCACGAAGTTAACGATAGCGTAGGCAAAGATTGCAATCAACAAACCAATCAGAGAGTACATGATGGTGTTCTTAGCGGATGTCACCTTGGCGCTGTCGCCATTTGACGTGGTGTATTTAAAACCACCAAGGATCAACATAAACACAGAGACAATCGCAATGGCCATCAATGCAAAGTTAATTGACTTTGAGATGATGTCATCAACGTTAGCACTAGCACCGGTGTTGGCATTTTGAACCTTATTCAAACCTTCTCGAACCTGCGCAAACGCATTGTCGCCAGAAGCCAAAAATACCACACCCATAACCAACATAGGAAGGGCAAACGCGCCAGCTATTTTAATAATGGTTTTTTTCATGAATTTCGTTTCCTTTCCTTGGAAAATTGATTGTTATTTTACTTCATTATACCATATTTTACGGTCTGTCTACACTATGTTGGGCTCTATTTACCAATGATGCGAAGAAATACATAATCAACGATAGCGTACGCAAGGGCAGAGATGATCACACCGATGATGGCGTACATGATGGTATTCTTAGCAGAGCTTAGCTTAGCACTGTCACCGTTTGATGTAGTATATTTTAACCCACCAATGATAACCATCACAACTGATACGATACCAGAGATAATCAGCAGATATCTGATGACTGTTTTGATGACAGGATCAACTGATTCACTACTGTTAGCACAAACAATGTTATTTGGATCGGTACTACACGCGTCATAAATACCAACCGCTGAAGCAGCTTGTGATAGTAAAAAACCACCGACTATGGCGAGAGCCAGAGTAGCGGTAATAGTTACGATTTTTTTCATCAGTTAAACCTCCCTGCGACATAATTTGTAATAACAAAAGCACACCATACCACCAGCAAACCAACCACCGAATAGATGATACCGTTTTTAGCTTTCGAGACTTTGCCTGGATCGCCAGCGGATACACTGTACATAATGCCATAGATGATGATGGAAATGATAGCTACGACCGCTGAGATAGCAAACACCAGGTTCGCTATACTTTGTAATGCCACCTTATCATCTTTACGATCAGGAATTCCTACGTCACTTGGGGAACCTAGTTGGCTAACAATTTGAACGATAAACTTTTCCATAGTTACAATAATGCTCCTGATACCCAGTTTACTACACCTACTGAGGCGATAGCTATAACTAATCCAATAATGGCGTTAAAAACCGTTTTTCGTCCACGAGCCGCCCGATCTGGCGATCCTGAGCTGGTGATAAATAGGAAACCGCCGTATATGATATATCCTGCTGCAATATAACCTGTGATTTGGAATAAATCTTCAATAAGGTTTAAGGCAATTTGCCAGATATATGGGCCAAAACCACCAGCCTCACTCGGACTCTTTAAGTCACACGAATCACCAGATGTTAAGTTATAAAACCAAGGTTTTAGAGTTATAACACGACCACGCTCATCACAAACACCAGCCAAGGCGGGTTGTGTACTGACAAACGCCATGCCAAAACTGCCCGTAACTATCAAAGTCAGTGCTATAATTGCTCGCTTGATCATGAGAATACTCCTCCTGGAATTAAGAATTGAGTCAGCGTGACAAAGAAGGCGTATAGCAGCAACCCTATCACAACATTGATCCAGATCTCGCGAGCTTTTTTGATGTTTTCTGGCTTATCTCCAGATGATGAAAATAGTATCCCGCCATAAACTACCGCACCAACAGCCGTGACACCTACACCCATGGTCAAAATTTTTACCGCCTGTTTAACGATATCAAAGATAGCCTCTTTACCGCTTTTACCGCCACATTCTATGGTTGAAGTATCGACACCAGCACATTTCTTCGCACTCTCCTCCTCAGCAAATACCGGAGCTGAAACAGTAAAACCAACTAGTAAGGCTACAGCAATGATGGTTTTTGTAAAGAAATTTCTGTTTATCATTGAATTGTTCTACCAATATTAGGTTTATATGTGACTAATTGTAAGATATTGTCACTCAAAATGCAAACAACATTTCACCTGATGGCTCTTGAATATTAGGGAAGTCTTTGGTATTATCGAGCTAGTTGACATGCGCTCGTAGTGAAGTTGGTCCATCACGCCTCCCTGTCACGGAGGAGATCGCCGGTTCGAATCCGGTCGGGCGCGCCACAGACACCCAGTTGACGGGGTGTTTTTATTTTGCTGGTTTGTGGTATTGTATTTTCATATACTTTGTGTTATAATCACGGCATATCGATTGTAGATATAATACATGTAACTAACCTGGTAGTAGACCAGAGAAAGAATCCCAAGCGTTATGAAAGGATATAACCCAAGCGTTATAAAAGACTATAACCCAAGCGATTCACAAGAAACATCAGTATATGAAATAAACCGCCGAGGGGTCCTGGGTCTTTTTGTGACCAGTGCTGGAGCGATGGCTTTAACAGCCTGCGGTGGTAAGAAAGAAACTACATCAGAACAAACATCAGGACAACTCTCTGAACACGTAGACAGCAGTGATGATACTTCTTCATCAGAAAAATCTCCAACTCCTGAAGGTCCAAAAAAGCTGGAAGCGAGCGAATTTCAGACCATGGAATCACTTTATAAGCACTTTTTCGACTCCAGGATTCCTGAAGGTCGAAAAGCGTTTGAAGCACTGACTATTCCCGCAAATGATTACAACGACCCTCAGAAACTAGGGCAACATTTCTCTAATATCTTCGAAAAGATATGTAATGTGTTTACCGACACCAACGAACAAAGTTACCCACCAGTGTCAGAATACTATGAAGTACAATCCCTTAATAGACTGGGTCAGCCAACAACCAAACGAGGTGCTATTAAATTGGGAGATGGGTTAGTTTCTTACTTTGCAGAAAATTACTTAAAGGGGACTGTTTTCGAAGACCCAGGCGTTGACATGGATGGTAAACCAAAATCACTTGATCTTGGAAACGGTCTAACAACCTTCCTGACACAACTCGTATCTTCAGAAGCATATCTACAAAAAGACGATAACGCTGAGCGTAGAGAAAATGAGTGGGGTACAGCCTTGCCTTCATTTACCTCTCCAGCCGAACCGGACAAATTCTTAGGAAAAATATCTATCGAAGAAATGTCTGTTGATAACGCACAATACTCCAATGAAACAGTTGACATGAAGTTTAGCTGTCGGCCAGATACCGAAGCCGAGGATTCTGAAACAATCACAAGCTTAGTTGATAAGGTTGGTAATAATAACATTGGAGGCCTAGACCGTATCCTGGGATTGTCTATCAAAGGTATAAAAGATGGCCATATTTCATTCAAAAAGACCAATGAAGGCACCGCTGTCATTAGTAGCGTAAGCTTTAACCCTCACCAGGCAAGCTATAAAGAAATTCAAGAAGAAAAACAGTCATAATTAAGCATTTGCGCTTTTGGGACATATACACTACAATTTGTAGTGTATATGTTTTTTTCTGAAAGGGCATCAAAACATGAGTAAAAAGCGAGGGTTGATAGTACTCTCCACACTAGTAGTGGCACTTATATCAGCGGTGTTACTTGCTCCGCAGGCAGAGGCTGCAAAAAACTTGAAACTAAAACAAAAAGTTGAGTCAACACTACTTTACGCTAATTTGATGAAGCGTGGCACCAACGATTGGACATGTATGACCGATTTCGAGGGGATGCGGTATAGAAACACGACAAGCACCGACTCTAACTGGGCGCCATCTAACGGTGATAATGAGGAGCGTGCAAATACCTTTGTGGGAAAAAATACCAAAGGCGGTATTAAATCCTACTCAGGCGTCGACCCCATCACAAAACAAATCGGTGGAGATCTCAGCTGTGCTAGCCTCCTAAAAGCGGGGATTGATATTTGGGAGGGCTCTTCTAAATATGCTGACTTCTACCGGCATATGGGTGGTAAATTTTTTATTGATCAAACCAAAGCTGGCTGGGTATTTCGAAATTGGGAAAGATGTAAAAAGTATGAATGGAATTCTTGGGGTCGTTTTACACAAAATGTTAACGACTTACGGAGTGTATCAAAACCAAATTATTTTACTTCATACACTGTTTACTATTCTAGTAGTAATTTAGCTCCTGACGAAAATCCTCCGGGTGGTTGTGCGCCAAAAAAGGGTGGCGCGGCCATTAAAGAACGTTTCAAAGACGGTATCAAAAATGCCACCGGTAGCCTACCTTCTATAGCTTCAGGCAGTGCCGAACAATGGTATATGTATTCAAAAACATTTACTAGTTCTGCTAGCGGTTGTTCTGCTAGCGGTGATAAATCTCTCAAGGAAATCCCTAAAGAAAATCCAGATAGCTCGGGGTATTATTACTACAAAATTCCATTTACCAGTACAGGTGGCAAAACCGCCGACATGATTTATAAAACTTCCAAGGGTAATGAAAAAGTCTGGTTGGCAGCAACCGACGACACTGAGGGAGGATTAGTCGAAGTAAGTTGTAGCGATATCGGTTCTTGGCTCCAAAACAACAGGGGTGCTTTTGATAAGTTTGCCAAATATGCGTCTGAACATAAGGATGAACAAAAAGAACTTTCCGTAGGGGATACTCCAGAACAAAGTGCTGATGCTACAGCCCAGTCAACAGAAGGAGCGGGAGAAGAAAAGGAAGAGAAGACCTGTACAAGTGAATTGACTGGCGTAGGGTGGTTTCTCTGCCCAGCCATTGAAAAGTTAGCTGATTTTGCCGACTCAGTCTGGGGAATGTTAGAAGGGTATTTGGTTACAAGTCCTTTACAAGCAACAGGAAGTACATATGATGCATGGAAAACCATGAGAGACCTTGCTAACGTTCTATTGGCACTGGTATTTATATTGATCATCATATCACAGGTGTCGAATGTCGGTATATCCAATTACGGCATTAAAAAAATGTTGCCTCGTTTCATCATCGCTGCGGTTGCAGTTAATATATCCTACTTTGTTATCCAAATCATCGTTGATATTGCAAATATTATCGGTAGCACCTTATTAGGAATAATCACAACACCGATACAAAGCATGAATCTTACCGATGTTGGCTGGGGTGCTTTATTGACAGCAATTTTAGCAGGTGGCGGCACGGCGGCTGGAGCGACACTAATTGGTGGGGCAATTGCTGCCTCAGTTTTCGGGATTGGGACTATGTTCATGTTTGTACTTATGGCAATCGTTCCAGGTGTGATCGGCATCGTCTCAGGGTTGTTGGCATTGGTATTTCGATCAGCAGTGATACCGGTACTGGCAATCTTAGCTCCATTAGCCTTTGCAGCTTGGATTTTACCAAACACCCAAAGTGTCTTTGACAAGTGGAAAAAAGTCTTCACCGGTATGGTCTTCCTATATCCTTTGGCGGCAATATACTACGGCGGATTAAAATTATTAGCCTTTACTGCCCTTGCTGACAAAACCGGTGGAGTGGTACAACAACTGATGGCTTTGGCACTTTTATTTGCTGGTACTTTCGTCATCCTTGGTATGGCACTGAAGTCCAATGCTATCATCGGCAACCTGATGGGGCGGGCAAATGGACTATTGAACAAGGCATCAGCACCAGCGCTTAATGCAGGAAGTAAGTTTGCTAAACGTCGAGCAGGTATGAAACGTCGTGAATTTATGGCGAAAGATTTTAGCAACAGTAAACTTCCTAGACGTGTCTGGAGTGGTGGTCTGCAACGGGGTTTTAGAAAAATAAACGAGCGCTCACTCGACCGGGAAACTCGAGCAGCTCTGGCGGAGCAAAGCGAGCAACAACGATATCGATCAGGGTTGGCTGAGGCTTCTGGAGGTGAATTGGACAAACGCCTTGGGTTTGCAGCAGCTACTACTGGTGGTCAGGCATATATTCATAAGCTGTCCGAAGAAGCTGCGGCAACAAGATATAAGTTTGAATTCCAAGACGATCATGTCAGAGCCTTGAGAGAGGGAGATGAGCATGTACAGGCTCTGGCGGCAGAAAAACTCTCTCAAAGCGCCTGGGGGGCTGGAGAGCTACGTAAGTATTTGGAGGATGGTGGTAAGATCACTAGCCATAAGATGGGTGATAACATGGCTGCCGCTAAGAAATATGACGCCGGAGTAGCAAAGGTTGGACTTGCCGCGGCCGACGCAATACGTGGTGGTCAAAAAGATTATGGTGTTACTGAAAATCAATTAGCAGAAGTAACGAGTAAAGCTGTGGGGGGCTTATCCACCGATACTCTTGCTACCCAGAATGCAAAAGCTCTTGTTGATGCTATAAGTCAGGGTGGCTTATCGAGAGATAAAGCAAGCAAGGTTGCAAATAATGCACGAAATCTCAGCCAGGCTAGCGCTGATTCCGCAGACATATTTGAGGCCGTAAGTAAGGGGGACGGTGCTCAGCTTACTAGTGTATTAGGCAAACTGGTCGGGCAGTCGAATCAAAAGTCAGCAGCAACACCATCCGTACCACCATTGCAGCAAAATCAAGCTCCGCAGGGTGTGGCGCAGCCAACACCTTCTCAGGCACCAAGCATGACTCCTGATCGTTACTACCCCATCAAAGAGCAGGCGCGGGGACCAGAAGCTCCAAAGCCAGATTCACTGTCTTCAGGTGGTCAAACACAAGCTCCGGCTCCACAGGTTAACGTTACTGTGCAGGTAGACAGATCTTCTGATCCGACAAGTGCTACCAGTATTCCACCGAGCTATATTGACCAGGGTGGCACCAGTGGCACTGGACGGTCACAGCACCGACGCAACCGACCTCCTACTGCGTTTGGCCGATAGATTCATATAGTTGACTTTTACGCGAAAAAATGCTACCATTTACAGTAATGGAGTGGTTGAAAATGCGAGTGCGTCCGCAAATACGTCGGTCGCAGTGGTTTGCCATACTGACTATTGGTGTTTTTGTCGGGTTTTTTAGTGGTATACTCATCAACTCTACCTCAGTCTATGCCGCTGAGGCTCAGTGGAAAAGTGACTCACTGATCGTTGACGGCAAGACACTCAAACCAGTCAACGACACAGCTCGTAAAAAGCTGCTTGGTCGTGACAGTAAAGACTGGGTCTATGAGGCTACCGAAGGCAATCAATCAACAGTGGTCTTTTTCGCTGGAAACGGCAATCCACGAACCGCTACTACCGCTAAATACGTCAAATACACCCTGAACGGCAGCACACCAACACCGGCAGGCGAGCCAGAGGACATTGAAGTTAAACAGGACAGCAACCCCAGCGAGGCAGAGTGTGATGTGAGAGGGGGAACCGGTTGGTTTATTTGCCCAATCTCTAACGGAATCGCCTCAGGAATTGACGAAGTTTATACATGGATTTCCGACCTGATGACTACGCCGGCGATAGATAGCTCCAACAATAGCTCCGGGGTAAAGGTCGCCTGGGACATCATGCGAAACATTGCCAATGCAGCGTTTATCGTCGCTTTTTTGATCGTTATTTATTCACAACTCACCTCAGTTGGCATCAGTAATTATGGTATTAAAAAACTAGTTCCACGAGTGGTTATTGCCGCAATTTTAGTCAACCTGTCTTTCATCATTTGCGCCTTGATGATTGATTTATCAAACATCTTCGGTGTTGCCTTACAAGATATGTTCAACGAAATCCGTTCTCAAGTATCAGCAAACGGCGCGTTTAATGGTGCTCCTTTGCCAACTTGGAGCGACTTGGTAGCCATGGTTCTGTCTGGTGGCGCAGCAACAGCGGGAGTATATGGCGCACTAGCGGTAACTGGTGGGTCGTTAGCTTCAGCCGCTTATTGGTTGCTGCCCATCATTGCCAGTATCTTACTAACTTTGACAGTCGTCTTTATCATCCTGGCGGCACGACAAGCATTGCTCATCATCCTGACGGTCATATCACCGCTGGCTTTCGTGTGCTATCTGTTACCAGGCACCGAGAAATTCTTTGAAAAATGGCGAAACTTAATGTTCACCTTGGTAATATTTTTCCCAGCATTTTCAGTGGTCTTTGGCGGAGCACAGCTGGCAGGAATGATCATTTTACAAAACGCCAACTCATGGATTATGGTGATCTTGGGGCTGGCAGTTCAAGTCTCAGCTCTGGCTATCGCACCTCTGGTGTTCAAGTTGAGCGGCGGCGTACTGGGTCGAGTGGCTGGTATCGTCAACAACAAGAACCGCGGCGTCATTGACCGCACCAAAAACTGGTCTCGTGACCGTAGCCAATTGGCAGCACACAAGAATTCATTAGGCAAATCAGATGATGAATTGAAGAAAATCAGTGGCCTCCGTAAAATGGGGCGCTGGGCTAATTACCGCTCACGTAAGTTCAAAACCCGTTCAGAAGCCTACCAAAAGCGTGCTGATGCAGCATACAAACTTTCCCGCGCCAATCAAATTGCTGACATTGAGTCACGGGCTGCAGCTGACCAATTGTCACTAGCTGATGCCACGACCGCAAACGCTTATGAGGAGATGAAAGTTAAGTTTGAGAATTCACAAATACCAGCCAACCTGAACAAAAGAGCTGCCCGCCGCTATAAAACACTACAAGAAGAAGTTCAACAAGAAGCGCGCAGTATTGCGATTCAAGGGCTGCGAAAGAATAGTATTCAACGCGTTAATGACTACATCTTAGCAAATGACTTAGCTGAACAAGAGAATCTACGAGCCCAAGCAGGTTCTGTGGAAAATATGTACTTCGGCAAGGATCGTGGCTCGCAGCGCGTATGGTCAGCGGCGCGTAGTACCATCAGTAAAGCTAACAAGGAATCGATTGAGAACGCTATGACCATCCTGAATGCTATGAATGTCAGTAATGACGATATGGTGGACTTGGCAAACGGTGTCAGTCGACGCGACTTGACAGTTACTGATGATATCCGCTATGCAGCAGTTCACCACGTGTTGGGTGGTAAAGACGCCGTAGCCATCCAGAGCTTGCTACAAAAAACCGACTTTGGTGCACTAAATAATGAATTAGCACAAGAATATGGTGACGCGCTGCTATCCAACCCTGCCAAACCAGCCTGGTTGGGTGGTGCTGCCGCAGCGGCCATTAAGGCAAATAATGTTAATATGAATGGTCCAGACTACATGAGGAAACTTATGCTTGATAACCTTAACATTGGTGGCTTATCGACCGAAGCAATTGTTGGTTCAGACTTAGCTTACTTGAAGCCGCTCAAGGAAGCCCTGAGTGACCAAAGCTTTGTCTCACAAATCAATGAAACTGGGCTGGACACGCTGCGCAAGAACCTTGTTTTGGCACAAACTGATCCTCGATTTAGTAGTCGAATTGGTAAAACTGGTGGTACAATTCGGGAAATCTCTCTTTCTCTGGGGATTAAGCCTGAAGATTTAAATAGTTAAGCTATCTTTGCTATACTAGTATCATATGGCTGTGTATAGAGTGCCCCAGGATGTGGAAGCAGAAGATAAGCTGCTTGGGCCGTTCAGTTTTAAGCAATTTGTGTTTCTCATTATTGCGGTGGGCTTTTTTGGTATAGCGTGGGCGCTGGGAGTTGCTTTATTGCCACTGGCAATCATTCCTTTGCCGTTTGGTGTGTTTTTCACCGTATTGGCCTTACCGCTGCGTAAGGAGCAGCCCATGGAAATATACATTGCGGCCGTGATATCGTTCTTCCTAAAGCCACGCGTTCGCCTCTGGGAGCCAGATGGCGTGGAGACACTGATAGAAGTGGTGGCACCAAAAACCAAAGAAGAAAACCTGAGCAAAAACTATGATCAATTAGAAATCCAGCGACGATTGTCATATCTGGCCAATATCGTCGACACTCATGGTTGGTCAGTTCGTGGCGTTGGTAACCCGGAAGCGACGGGTAACTTGGACACCGCCAGTTCATTGCAGGCTGATTTTTATAATACGGCTGTCCAAGCAGAGGAAGATATTTTAGACCGAGGTAATACTACTTCGCGACAAATTGCCGATATGATCGCCGAGACCGACCAGCAGCGACGGGAAGAGCTGATGCAGCGCATGCAAAAACCTCAAACACCGGTAGCACAGTCACCAGCTCAACCAGCAGTCTTCATGGCCGCACAAGAGGAAGATATGCCAAAATTAACAGTCAATCCATATCCTCACATGCGCCAGGGTGTCTTATCTCCAGCAGGGGAGCGACCTGTCACCACCCCGCCGGCCGACCAAAATCAACCTATACAACGTCCTATTGACCCTGGTATAATAGACCTTGCAAATAATCATTCCGATCTTTCCATTGCGACCCTACAAAAAGAAGCAGATCGGATACATAAACGCTCAGAGGAAAAAGCTGAGGAGGAAGTGGTGATTTCACTACGTTAGGTGGGAAATGCAACCAGATAATCAACAACCATACCAACTACCACCCAACCCGACGACACCGCCGGTTGTTTCTGGACAGCCCGGCCAAGCTTTACCACAGCAACCACAACCTGGTCAGCCGATGCCACCAATGCAGCCCGGTATGACTCAGCCTGGTCAACCAGCTCCAAATCCGCAGGCCCAACCAGCGCCTAAAGATAAAAAGAGCGCCATCAGTACACAAAATACGTTGCTATTTTCAGAGATGCGCGAAAATATGATCATCATGAGTGATGGTAGTTTTCGAGCGGTAATAGAATGTCAATCCATCAACTTTGACTTGATGAGTACCCGTGAGCGAGAGGCTATTGAATTCAGCTATCAAAACCTGCTTAACTCACTCTATTTCCCAATTCAGATCCTAGTGCGGTCGCAGCGCGTTGACATTGGCCCATATCTGGATCGATTGTCACACATTCGCCGCTCTCAGGACAATATGTTACTAAATGTATTGATGGATGACTACATGAACTTCATCGACGTTTTGTCACAAGAGGCAAACATCATGGATAAACGCTTCTTTATTGTGGTGCCGTATTTTCCTGGTGGTGATGTTAATGCCATGAAACAACAGGCAAGGGGTCTGTTTGACAGCTTCTTTAGCGGCAAGAAAGAAACGTTGATCACCAGAATCGATCAGCCAATGTACGAGAAGGCAAAAGATGAAATCAAAAACCGTATCGACACGGTAATGAACGGTTTATTTGCCATGGGTGTGAAGAGTTTACAACTTAATACCAGGCAGCTTGGAGAATTGTTCTATATCTCGTACAATCCTGATACTGCAGCACGCCAGCCATTGGTGCGTAACCCTAATGATTTGACAACCACCTATATCCGCAAGGGAAATGGTGAATCACCATATGGAGGAGACCTATAATGGCTAAGAAAAAATTAGACGCCATCGACATTGCCGCTCAACAGCGTGCTCGTGAACAAGCTGAAGTTGAGCAAGCTTTCTTGACCGGCGTGAGAACCTTGCGCGACTTTATTGCACCAAGCAGTGTAGAAATTCAAGCAAGTTATTTCCGACTGGGTGCTAAATATGGTCGCACTATTTACGTCTATGGCTATCCTCGTGAAATTTACACTGGTTGGTTGAGCTCGGTGATTAACATCGACGAAGTGCTGGATATCAGTATGTTCATTTACCCAGTTGATACTCAGGTGGTGCTTAATAATTTGCGTAAAAAAGTGACTCAGTTGGAAGCAAGTATGAACATCAACGCAGAGAAGGGGCGTGTGCGCGACCCAGCCATGGAAGCTGCTCTGCAGGATGCCGAAGAGCTGCGTAACCAGCTACAGATTGGTTCAGAGAAATTCTTCCGTTATGGGTTATATGTGACGATTTATGCCGACAGCCTTGATGAGTTGAATTTTATTCAACACAAAATTGAAACAATCTTTGGTCAGCAGCTCATCTTTAGTAAGGTAGCATCAAACCAGCAAGAACAGGGGTTGAACAGTACCGTTCCTCAGTTGATGGACCAACTACAGATTCGCCGCAACATGAACACTGGTGCCATCTCCACCAGCTTCCCATTCACATCTGCTGACTTAACTGACGGCAAGGGTGTATTGTATGGCATCAATATGCACAACAATGGTTTGGTGATCTTTGACCGATTTTCTCTAGAAAACGCCAATATGGTGGTATTTGCCAAGTCTGGTGCTGGTAAGTCGTTTACCGTGAAACTGGAAGCACTGCGCAGTATGATGATTGGCGCTGATATTGTCATCATCGACCCAGAAAATGAATACCAAAAGCTGTGTGATGCGGTTGGCGGTAGCCACATACGCTTAAGTCTGAACAGTGACACGCGTATTAATCCGTTTGATTTACCGCGGGTGATTGATACTGAAGAGGCGGACGATGCTTTACGTGCTAACTTGGTTACACTGCACGGTTTATTGCGTCAGATGTTGGGCGGTTCAGTAGCTGGCTCAATTGGACTCACCGCGGCAGAAGAGGCGGATATTGATCAGGCTTTGATTGATACCTACGCTCGTGTCGGCATCACGTCAGACCCACTAACGCACAATTCAACACCACCAACCATTCACGATTTGTACGACACGCTGCTACACATGGGCGGTACTGGCCCACAACTAGCACAGCGTCTGCGTAAGTTTACCTCTGGTACCTTTGCTGGTATTTTCAGCCAGCAGAGCAACATTGACATCAATAACGCCATGGTGGTCTTTAACATCCGAGACCTGGAAGATGAGCTGCGTCCAACAGCCATGTATATTGTATTGAACCACATCTGGAATATCACTCGAACTGATCAGCGAAAGCGTATGTTGATCGTTGACGAGGCGTGGCAATTGATGAAATATGAAGACTCAGCCAGCTTCTTGTTTAGCCTAGCTAAGCGAGCCCGAAAATATCAACTAGGTCTTACTACAATCACCCAGGACGTCGAAGACTTTGTGGGTAGTAAAATGGGTCGCGCCATCGTCGCCAACTCATCCATGCAGCTGCTTCTCAAACAGTCATCAAGTGCCGTTGATGTGCTTTCCAGTGTGTTCAAGTTGACCGAGGAAGAACAAAAACGCCTGGCGAATTTCCCAGTTGGGCAGGGTTTGTTCTTTGCTGGACAAAACCACGTACACATCCAAATTCAAGCCAGCGACACCGAGTACGATCTGATCAATACCTCACCGACGAAGCAACTTCCATCTGAAACACCAATTGGTGGTTATGGAGCAGTATAATTATGCCACGGATTGACTATACGACCGATCCAGATATTGATGAACGGCTCAATCCGGCTTCTGAACAAACGTCCAAATATCTTAATTCCATGGAAAATAATGCCGCCAAAGATAATTTCTATGACGACGACAAGAAAGATGATGGACTAAACGCCGCGGACAGTGTTAACAATCAAGAGCAGCTATATTCTCGGTCTCCTTTGGGTAAGGCTGGCGGTAAAAAGCGCGGCAACCTCTTGGCGAATATGACTCGCAAAAAATGGGGTGCCACAGCCGGCATTGGTGGAGGATTATTTGGCTTAATGATGTTATTTTTCACAATTTTGCCATATAAGCTTGATGCCATGGTCTCCACCATCACCGACCAGCTCAGCTCTGTGCCACAACACGCCATTAACCAACGGCTAGAATACATTACCACACGCTGGGTTGCTATGAAAATGATGCAAACCGCATATCCGGGTGACGCAAACATCGTATTTTGTGCTGGCGGTGGTGTGTTGTGTCACTTAGGAGCCACAAAGTACAGTACCTGGTTTGAGGAACAGCTTGACGCTAAGTTTGAACAAGAAGGAAGAAAGGTTAAAGTTGTGTTTAATGCCAGCGGGCGAAATACCTTGGGCGGTAAGGCGACATCATTTACTATGCATCTTGAGTCAAAAGATATGAACTCTGTTTTAAAGGGAGTAGAAAAAGAGTTATCTCACAAAGATATGCGTCGTCATATCAAAAAAATGACGCGTAAAGTCCATGGGCGCAACTACTTCATGCGCTATCTGTCTAAACGTGTATTATACCGAAAATACGGTGTGAAAAAGTTTAACATCATACCAGAAAAAGCTGGTCAAAAATATGCTGATTTTAAGGCTAAGATTAAGCTAAATATGAATACGCGTATCACCGCTAAAATGTCGCCTCGTTTTGCGGCGTATTTAGGATGTTTGGATGGTACTGACGCTAAAAAATGCCAAGACACATTAGATAAATTAAATAACGACCTTGATAGTAAGATTAGCGAAGCAGAAAAAGAGGCTGAAAAAGCGACAGGTGACAATAAAACAAAAGCTGATGAAAAAGTGAAAAAAGTTAAAGGGCAAAAAGAAGCTCTTAATAATATTGATTCTCTGTCCAAAGCAGCACCAGACACACCGCTAGGTAAAATCATCAGTAAGCAACTATTTAAGAAAATAGCAGCTGCAAACGCCATCATTGGAGCAATTGATTTGGTTGCGAAGATCGTTGGAGCAGTTAATGAAAAGGTTATCGAAATTGTCGGAGCTGACCAAAAGAAGCAGCTGTATACCGCGTTCACTTATGATGAAGAAGCTAGCCCAGTCTTGACGCGAGACCAAATTCGGGCGGGAACAATTGATAATATTCAACATGTTGAGTTAGCAACCTCGCTATTTGACGGCGCCGAAGCAGCACCAATATTTCAAGCGACGTTTGGCGGTAATAACACCGCGGCCTCACTACTATATCCAACGGCATATGCTGAGGACGGTGGTATTCGCACCAAATGTGATGTTGGCGGTGAACAAAAGGTTGTTGCTTTGGATCCTGGTGAACTTGTCTGTCCAGAGAAAAAAATCGTCAAAGACTACACTACCTTCACGAAATATCCTGTTTGGCAAGTGTTAGCGGGGATAGCCAAAGCCTGGAATAGCACGTTTGGCGCGATCATCGACTTTGTTGGTGATACGGTCGGTAAGGTATTTAGCTGGTTCTTTAGTTATCTACAGGAACTACCAGGATTGAAGCAGCTTGTTGAACTTTCGGAAGGTTTGATTGAAAAAGCCATGGGCTGGGCAGTAAGTCTACTGTTCGGTATACCAGAGGTAGGAGTTGATGCTCCAGGCAATAATAACTTTGAGGCTCTCCATGGTGGACTCACAACAACCATGCAAAGTAGCACTGAAGCCGGCCAGGCTGGGGCTGATTCAGGCTCCAAACAGCCGGATGGAATTGGTGGAGCGCGATTAACCAACCAGCAGGTTAGTGTACTGGCAAAACAAATTGAGCAGGAGCGCGACGAAGAATTCCGTGAACAACCATTGATGGCAAAATTGTTCGACCCAACGCTCAAACGCTCAGTAGCTGGACAATTACTCGCCGTTATGCCAACGTCTGGATTTTCGACCGCGCGACTACTTGCACGCGCGCCAGTTGCCCTGGCGTCTGCCATCACGCCAACCAACACGCACGCCGCCAAATATGACCAAGCAGCTGTCATGCGAGCTTTCGGTGTAACTTGGCATGGTTTTACTGACGAAGCAGTGTATAAGGCCGACCCAAGTCAATACACCGACAATGTCTGTTCAGCCAAAGCCAAAGCGCGTGAAGAAAGTTACGGAATTCACGAAGGTGACTTAGTTCCAACATATAGTGTAGCTGACCCATGCGCACTGGAATTAACAGTGGCTGGTAACCTGGCGCTGATGGCCGACGACAAAGAAGGTAAATATTATCCAAAGGAAATTGATGACCCATCAGCTAACACCGGGGCGCAACAGCCAAGTGGCGGACCAGTTGGAGACGCCATTGGCCCACCAGAACTTGAAGAAGCACAAACCTTTGGCGCTGAGCCCGCATCATGGGGTGGACATAAAAACGGTGAGATTCCGCTGTCAGCCATGAGTGAGCTAAAAACCGCGCCAGGTCACTATATGCATCCAAAGGCCGCTCAAGCCTTTGACGCGATGAATGAAGCATACGCCCAGGAACACGGTGGTCAACATATGACCATTACTGAATCATACCGAACTCTAGCGACTCAACAGGATTACTTTTCAAGCGGCATAACACAGGCATCTCCAGGAACTTCAAAACACGGTCATGGGCTAGCCTTGGATATTAATGTTGGTGGCTCTAGTTTTAATACACCAATCTACCTATGGCTAGCCGCCAATGCTTCAAAATACGGCTTCGTCAACCCACCATGGGCAAGGGATCGCAATAATCCTGGTTGGTATAAAGATGAACCATGGCACTGGGATTACGCAAGGAGAGTACAATGAAACGAGTAACTGTTGGTCTACTGTTGGCTTTGGCGGGCTGTATCATATTTTTGACCGCAAATTCTTCAGCAGCACCAGAAAAAGATAAAAAAGAAGAAAAGAAGAATCAGCCAGCTGGCATCCCTTACCAAGATTATATTAAAAACGACATTAATATTACCAATCCAAATAGCCAAATCTGCTCAACCCAAAACACCGCAACTGGTGAACTTTCTGGCGAAAATGTAGAAAAGGTTCTTAAATTCTTTACCGGTAAGGGCCTAACTTTGGTACAAGCAGCAGCTGTGGCTGGTAACCTCCAACAGGAGTCTCGCATTGATCCAAGTGCACTCAATAGCATCGGTGCCTTCGGCATCGCTCAGTGGCTGGGTGGACGCCGCACGAATCTGGAGAAGAAGCCAAACTACAGTACTATTGAAGGACAATTAGAATATCTCTGGGAAGAGTTAAATGGAGCAGAAAACGCTGGTTTAAAGGTATTACTCAAACACACCGATAAATCAGGAAGTAGTGTTAGCGCGTTGGCGGTTGAATTTGGTGAAACGTTTGAGCGGTATGGCCCAAATGAAGAAGGTAACCGTGCCCAGTATGCCTCTGAAATTTTCAACAGCTACAAGGGCAAGATTCAAGATGGTGATCCATCAAAAATAGCGCCAAGTGCTGGTGGTGATTCGGGTGGTGCGCAGGTTAGTTCAGCATCAGCAACTGGTTGTAGCGGTGATGGGTCAAGCGTCGCCGGACAAAGTATTGTCGACACAGCCAAACAATTAGCATGGAATCCAAACACTGATAAAGGAGCTAATAACCACACGGCTAAAGCTGAATATATTGATGCGGTCAAGAAAAATAACCCGAGTGTCGTTGGTAGTTCAGACACTGACTGCGGTCGATTTGTAGCGACGGTGATGCGTACCTCTGGTGCAGATAAAGATTATGAACCGATTGGCACTACAGCACAATATTCTTATGTAAAATCTCATCCAGAAAAATTCAAAATCATTGAGCGTCCATCTGCCTCAGACTTGCAGCCGGGTGATATCCTCTTACACCCAAGTAACGGTGGCTATGGTCACACGTTAATTTACACTGGTGACGTCGGCGGAGGGTATGTCGCCGCTAACGCCTCACTTGATGATACGGTGCCGATATTCATCAAGCAAGGATCAGTTGATTACCAACTCAGCCAGGCAGGCAACATCTTAGTTCGCGTCATTCAATCAAACAAAACCTAGAAAGGAAATATCATGCAGCCAGTCATTACTAAACAAAAAATTATTGGCGGTGCAGTGATCATTGGCGCGCTGCTTGTTGCTTTCATCTCATATTATGTATTCCAAACCGTCACCCGCGATACCACACTGCTGGCAACCTTTGCGCCAGAAACTGTCAAAATGTCTTATGATTCAGTGAAAAACCAGACCATCACCTCTGATAAACCCGTAACGGTTAAAAGCGGTAAACATACTTTCAGTTTCAGTGCTGATGGCTATGAAACATATACTATTGTACTTGATCTGGAGAAGGGAAAAGAACGAAAACTATTGTTTGCCCTGACGCCGAAGAGTGATAAAGCAAAAAATGAACTGAAGCAGAAAAAATATGCCAAAGTCTTGGATGGACTAGGTAGTCGACAAGTAAACAGGGTCGGTAAGGAAATCGATGAGGCTAATCCAATATTGCAGCATCTACCATTTGAAGACAGAGACTACCGAGTCTTCTCATGTCAGCCGTATCGCACTGACATTAAGAAATCACATAAAATCGGTATCTGCATCACCATGGTCGGGCGCAACGGTGACGCGCTCCTCAGTCAAATATTAGAACGACTTGCTAAGCTTGGCGCGACACCAGATAACTACGACATGAAGATTAATAACTACATCATACCAACCAAAAAAGAAAAAGATAGTCGAGCCGCTGTACCGTGTGGCAATGGACAGCCATCGTGGTGCTACAAATTCCGTGATCGTTAAGCTAACTTTTTAGCGGCATAATGATGTGAATATAGTCACGCTTTTTAGCTGTGGACTGAATGATACAAGGGGAGAGCTTACCACTGAAGGCAAATGACACTTCCTCTCCGTCTGTAACATTCAAAGCTTCAGTCAAATACCGAGAATTGAGCGTAATTTGACCGTCAGCGGAAATCTTAGCAGTTGCTTCTGAGGTGTTTTCGCCAAGTTCTGAGGCAATGGAGTGGATGGATATGGTGTTATTCTCAGCCGAAGCGTTAATGGTGACGCCGCCGCCTGATTCGCGAGCAAAGAGGCTGGCGACTTTGGTGATGCGGCCCAGGTCGGCGCGTGACACAATGATTTCTGTTTGTGACTGTTTGGGGATTAGTTGTCGATAGTCTGGGAATTTTCCATCGATCAAGCGACTAATAATTTCTAGTTCTGGTGTCTGGAAACAAACTTGGTCGTCGCCAAACAATATCACAATGGCTTCTGTGGCGTCGCTCAAACTACGAATCACTTCTTGCAGGGCAGACGTCGGGATGATGGCCGAAACTTCACCATCCGCTTTCATCAGTTTTCGCTCAGCTAGTCGGTAGCCATCGGTTGCCGCCAAATATAACTCGTCTTCAAAGGTATGCCAATACACTCCAGTCAGCACTGCTCGGGCCATGTCAGAGCTGGCCGCCAAAATGGTTTGTGACACTGCCTTTTTCAGATCATCAGTGGCGATTTCGTAGCGCACTGCCGTGTCTTCGTTGATGGTCGGTAGCTCCGGAAACTCATCAGCGATAACCCCATTGATGACTGATTTGAATTTACCAGAAGTGATATGCAGGTGGTCATCTTTGGTCTCCAGGTCGATGGTGCCGCTCGGCAGGGTTGAGATAAATTCTGAGATTAGCCGGGCAGGAATGGTGATTGAACCTGGCGATTGTATTTTAGCACCAATGTACTGAGTGGAAGCAATTTCCAAATTAGTAGCAGCAATTAATAATCTTCCTCCGTCCGTACGAAGTAAAATATTGTTCAGAATAGGAAGTTCAACGCGACCAGAAGCCACTCTTCCAATATTACTAAGCGCTTTTGCAAAATTTTCTTGTGTGACTGAAAGCTTCATAGTTACTATTATATAACCTTTCTTATTTTTTATCTGGTGTTAGTAATAATAGGTGCTGTGGAAACTGAGTAAAACAAGTGTTCAGACAGGGGTGAGCGGGCGAAAAAAGCTGTGGATAGATTTGTGGATGGAATTGGTACAAGATAGTGGATAAGCCTGGGTTAACCCACAGCCATGCGGAACCCATCAAACTTTGCCACAAGGTTAGTCGCAGGCTGTAGGTAGAATTCCATAGGTCTTGCACAGGTTTTCCACTAATTTTGCACATAGAGTTTATCCTTGACGTCATTAATTTGTTCACGCACCAGTTGGTTGGTTAAGCTTTCTTTGGTGATTTTTTCGACAGAGTGCATGGCTGTGGTGTGGTCTTTACGGCCAAGTTCTTGAGCAATTTTTGGAAAACTCATTTTCAATTCGCTACGCAACAGATACATGGCAATTTGTCGTGGCTGGACGATAAATTTGTCGCGCCTAGCTGAACACATATCTTTTGGATCCAAATTAAAATAGCGTGCTGTACGATCAATGATCTGTTTGGCGGTGATGTGTTGCGGGCGAACGCGTTTCATGTCTCCCAGGACACTTTCGGCTGCTGCTACATCTGGTACGAAACCTTGCATGTCGGCATAGGCTAATAGACGGTTAAGTGCGCCCTCTAACTCTCGGATATTGGTTTTAAAATTAGCTGCCAAATATTCAACAACACCTGATTCTAACTCAGTGCCACTGAGGCCAGCTTTTGCTTTGACAATGGCGCACCGTGTTTCATAGTCAGGCATTTGAATATCAATCGCCATACCCCATTCAAAACGACTGCGCAGTCGGTCGGTGAGAGTAGGGATACTTTTGGGCGGCTTATCAGAACTGATGATAATTTGTTTATTGTTTTGATGCAGGTCGTTAAACGTGTGAAAAAATTCATCCTGAGTTTTTTCTTTACCGGCAATAAACTGCATATCATCAACGATCAGCACGTCAACATTGCGATATTTATCAGAAAACCCCTTTTTCTTGAAACGGATATAGTCAAGGAATTCATTCACAAAAGCCTCAGTTGTTGTGTATAACACTCGAGCTGACGGCTGCTGTTTGATAATCTCATTACCGACTGCTTGCATGAGGTGAGTTTTACCAAGACCCGAACCACCATATAGATACAGTGGATTATATTTAAGACCAGGGTGCGACGCGACCGCTTGGCATGCAGCGTAAGCCAGGTCATTACTTGATCCGACGATGAAATTATCAAAAGTGTAACGCGGATTGAGATTACTATTGTTTTTTTGCGTCGGCGCAATGATGCGACGTTCCTTTGGACGGGTAACTTCTTCTGGTTGCTCCCGGTTGACAGTTCTTTTTCGTGAACCAGAACCAATCCGATACCGCACCACTCCTTCAAAACCATTTGATTTTAAAGCCGCTTGAATATCGGTATGAAATTTTTTCTCCAACTGAGCCTCTACGAAAATATTTGGAACGATGATAACGGCTTCTTTGTCGGAAACTAGTTCTAATTTTGTTTTTGTAAACCATGCAGAAAATGAAGAAGACGGAATGGTCAATTCTAATTGACCCAACACTCCCTGCCAGATTGCTTGTTCTTTCATGTTATAAACCCTCACACATAATCTACTCTGTACTATAGCAAATAGACGGAGTTTTCCACAAGCATAGACATCTCATGGAAGAGAAACTGAAAATAGAGGTGAACTTTTCCACAGGAGTACACCACCTCTGTTATAATTGTGGATAAAACAGACCAAGCGGTGGAAAACTACAATTGATACTTGCAAAAAAACCAAAAAAACGCTAAACTATCACCCAGTATGCCAAAGCGAACATTTCAACCACACAAACGTCATCGTGCCCGTACGCACGGTTTTCGAGCACGTGTTTCTACAAAGGCTGGTCGCGCTGTTTTGAAGCGACGCCGCCTGAAGGGTCGTGCAAGGATTGCACTGTAACGAGTAAATAGTGCGCCAGATGATTTGATACCACTCCTGATGTATGACGGAGTGGTATTTGCTATACTAGGAGAATGTTAGCACATCATCACAGATTTCACGGTCACGGCAGTTTACGGTATCTATATCAAAATGGTGATGCTGCGCGGTCTCGTGTAATGACGGTAAAATATATCACCAATCCGCGTCGGAAACACAGCCGATTTGCTGTGGTGATCAGTAAAAAAGTTCTCAAGTCAGCCGTTCGTCGTAACAGGGTGCGCCGACGGGTGTACGAGGTGATTCGAGCTGAGCTGCCGATGCTTAAAGATAATCATGATGTGGCGATAATTATAGTTACGGCTGATTTTCTACACATGGAATACGTGGCTATTCAAAATGAAATAAAACGACTGTTCTCTCAGGCTAATCTGTATAAATGATATATTTTTTGATATAATGTGAGGCATGAGTTTTTTTGATGTCCTGATTGTACAGCCAATTTTTAATATTTTAATGGCTATTTATGGCTTGATTCCAGATTTTGGTGTCAGCATTATCCTCTTTACTATCATCATTCGTTTTCTACTGTGGCCAATGGTCAAAAAGCAGCTACACCAGACAAAGGCAATGCGTAAAATGCAACCTCAACTGGCGAAGATTAATGCTAAATACAAAAACGATCGTCAGGCGCGAGCCCTCGCGATGATGGAACTATACAAAGAGCACAACATTAGCATGTTTGGCTCAATTGGTGTGTTGTTGATTCAGCTACCGGTGTTGATCGGTATTTACCGAGTGGTACAGATTTTTGTGTCCAGCCGTGTTCACACTGGTGACCTCGCTAAATATGCGTATGATTTTATAGAACAACTACCAGTAGTGTCCAACCTGGTGGCTCACCCAGATCAGCTTAACCAAAACTTTTTAGGGATGGTTGATCTGACACAGCACGCGGTCAGTAACAGTGGTGTGACCTGGAGTTTATTAATTTTAGCTGTATTAGCGGCGGTGATGCAGTTCTTAACCACTAAACAAATTTCTCCAGCGAGCGATAATAAAAAGCGACTACGCGATATCATGCAAGAAGCTGCTGAAGGTAAGGAAGCAGATCAGTCAGAAATCAATGCTATTGTGATGCGGAAAATGATGAAGTTCATGCCAATATTCATGTTCTTCGTGATTATCAACCTGCCAGGCGCCTTGGCGTTATATCTGACAGTCTCAAACGTTGCAGCATATGCGCAAAACGCCATTATATTGAAGGGCGATAGCGACGAGATGGAAACTATTTCTAAAACACCAAATAAGTCAAAGAAAAACTCCAAAACACCTCAAGCACGTAAGCGCGCAGCGACAGCAACTGAGGCAAAAATCACTCGGATTAAGGCCAAGGAATAAGGAGGAATAATCATGGATCAGCAACAAACAATCGAGTATATCAAGAAATACGTTGAGGATTTGATGGCATTTTTTGACCTGAATATAACAGCCGAGGTGTCTATTGAGGATGATATTCTGATCGTAAAAGTTCCATCAACACAGTACAACAGTTTGCTCATTGGTCGTGGTGCTGAGACGCTGCGCAGTATCCAACACTTACTTTCAGCACTACTGCGCAATAGTAATGCAGCAGTGGAGCGAGTTAATCTAGATATAGCTGACTACAAACAACAGCACGCTGAGAAGATTACTGAAAAAGCTCGTGGCTGGTTCCAAGAGGTTCGAGATACTGGCGAATCTAAAACGCTAGATCTCAACGCTGCTGACCGCTGGACGGTGCATCACACGGCACACGATTTTGATGATATAGAAACTCACTCGGAGGGTGAGGGTCGCGATCGACGACTTGTAATTAGCTTAAAAGATTAAAAAGCGTTATAATCGGACACGTATATGCAGGAGTTGTTTAATAAACGAAATAGAGTAATCTTACTCGAGTTGGTAAAAACTGACTTTAAATTGCGTTATCAAGGTTCATTTTTGGGAATTTTGTGGTCGGTCTTGAAGCCGCTCTTACTGTTTTTGGTGATGTATCTGGTGTTTGTGAAATTTTTGAAATTCACCGACGGTACGAAAACCTACCCAATTGTTTTACTCTTAGGTATTGCTCTTTGGGGATTTTTCACTGAAGCTACCTCAGTTGGCATGAACGCTATTGTCAGCAGGGGTGATTTACTGCGTAAAATCAACTTTCCAAAATACATCATCATCATCTCATCGATGTCGAGTGCGCTCATCAGCCTGTCGATCAACTTGATTGTGGTGTTAATCTTTGGCCTCATCTCTGGAGTTGACTTTACGTGGAAAGTACTTTTGGCGCCATTTAGTATCATTCAATTGTTCATCTTGGCAATGGGTGTGTCACTAATATTATCAACATTGTATGTCAAATTCCGTGACATTAGCCATATTTGGGATGTGATTTTGCAGATATGTTTCTACAGTATCCCAATCATCTATCCACTCAGCTTGGTGTCGAATTTTCACCCAGAGGTCGCAAAAGTTATGATGCTCAATCCTATTGCGCAAAGTATTCAAGACGTCCGATACAGCCTAATTGCTCCACAGACAACACCGACCACCTGGAGTACAGTAAACAATATCTGGATTAGTTTAATCCCTATTGTACTGACAGTTGTTGTTGTCATTATTGGTGTTATTTATTTCAGAAAAAGCAGCAAAACCTTTGCGGAGAATATGTAATGAGTAAAAAAGCACTAGAAGTAAAAAACCTATATAAAAGCTTCAATTTACCAACTGAACAGGCAAATGGTATCAAGCAAGCCTTTGTGAACTGGACGAAGGGTGTTAAAGGCTATAAGAAACAAGAAGTTCTAAAAGACATTTCCTTTACAGTAGAAAAAGGTGATTTTTTTGGTATCGTTGGACGAAATGGTTGTGGAAAATCGACGCTCTTAAAGCTGATTTCTGATATTTATTCGCCTGATTCTGGAGAAGTGATTGTTAATGGTAAATTGATTCCGTTCATTGAACTTGGCGTTGGTTTTAACCCAGAATTGACTGGTCGGGAGAACGTCTATTTGAACGGGGCACTACTTGGCTTTTCACACGATGAAGTAGAAGATATGTATGACGAAATCGTTGATTTTGCAGAGCTGGAACAGTTCATGGATCAGAAGCTGAAAAACTATTCAAGCGGTATGCAGGTGCGGTTGGCATTTTCAATCGCTATTCGTGCCAATACCGACATCCTTGTCCTGGACGAGGTGTTGGCTGTTGGCGACGAAGCCTTTCAACGTAAATGCTTTGAATATTTCAAACAGATTAAAAAACAGAAAAAGACGGTTATTTTGGTGACTCACGACATGGCGTCGGTGCGACGTTTTTGTAATAAAGCCATTATGTTGGAATCTGGCAAAATCGTCGCTTCAGGCGATCCAAATGAAGTCGCTAACCTGTATTCTATTGAAAATATAGAGTCAACGGCAAAAGCTGATAAGAAATCAAAGAAAAACACTGCGTATATTCAAACAAGAGTAGAAAACAAGGTATTAACACCAAAAGATACCCTGGAAGTTGAAGTGAAATATTTTGTTCCAGAGGACAGACCGGTTTCATTTGGTATCTCAATTTTAGACGAAGCCTCAAACCGTATCACCTCTGTTATTGACGATGGATTTTTCATTGACGACAATAATGTTGAGATAACCTCTACCAAAAAGGGTGTGTACACATATAACTACACCTTGCCTTTAGACTTGTTTAATAACCGTGACTTTGAAATTACGGCTACCTTGTTTGCTTATGATAAGAAAAAGGATTCGTATGAGCCAATTGCTTACACGACAGAAGAGGATATTAGTCAGTTTTATGTGAGAGAAAATAAGCCGAGGGGTGGTTTACTGAAGACACGTGGTTCATGGATGAGTGTGAAAAGTAAGAAGGAGAAAAAGTCATGAGTAAACTGTACAAATTCTACACCTACACTAGGCAAAATGGGTTAGGCCAAGCTGTCAGGAAAACTCAAATATATCTGTCAAAGAAGACTGCGCCAGCCATCAAGCAGCCAATTGAGGTTATGGCTTCAATTGAAGACATTATGAACGCGGACTACATCAATCACCCGTACAAAACACCAAAGAAAAAGTCAAAAAAGAAGTCTTTGAAAATTGGTTGGGTGCTGTCTCCTATTTCAAAAGGAAGTGGTGGACAAAACACCATCACTCGTTTTGCTCGATTCTTGCAAGAACAGGGTCACGACGTAACTTTTTACATCTATGAAGGAATTCACCCACAATCACCAGCTGAAGCTAAGGCGATTTTGTCAGAGAGTTTCAATTTTGATGTCAACGTAAAAAAAGTGTCACAATACACTGAATCTGACGCATTGATTGCTACTGGATGGGAAACGGCCTACCCAGTATTTAACATCGACACTAAAGCACACAAATTTTACTTTGTGCAGGATTTTGAACCGTACTTTTACGGTTTGGGATCAAAGGCAGTGTTGGCTGAAAATACGTACAAAATGAATTTTTACGGCATTACGGCTGGCCGTTGGCTGACAAAGAAAGTCAGCGAATATGGCATGAAGGCGGATTATTTTGACTTTGGTGCTGATATGAATATATATCGTTTGGCGGATAAAGCTGATAAGCAAAAGAAGATTTGTTTCTACGCACGTCCGGTAACCGAGCGCCGCGCTTTTGAGCTAGGTGTGATTGCGCTGGATAAATTCCACAAAAAACATCCAGAGTACACTATTGAATTCTTTGGATGGGACGTATCAAATTATCAAATACCATTCCCATATGTAAACCGTGGTATTTTGTCTCACCAAGACGTGGCTGATTTGTACAAAGAATCTGAAGCGTGTTTAGTGTTGTCGCTCACGAATGTGTCACTCTTACCACTGGAGCTGCTGGCGGCTGGCTGTATCCCAGTGATGAACGAAGGCGAAAACAACAGTTTGGTTTTGGGCGAAAATAAATACATACATTATGCTGCGGCTTCACCAATTGAATTGGCTAATGAATTGTGTAACGTTGTTGAAATTAAAAATATCAATACCTACGCCAAAAAAGCCTCAGAGAGTGTTAAAGATTTGTCATGGGATGAGTCATACAAGAAGGTTGAGCGAATTCTACTGCGTGAGGTGATAGGTGGCTAATAACGCACAAAAATACGACATCACCGTTTTTATTCCGACCTATTTTGGTGAGGACTATTTGGATGATCTATTGAAAATGGTGTTTAAACAAAAAATCGACAAAACCTATGAAGTGTTGATCTATGACACAAGTTCAACAGATAAGACGCCAAAAATCATTAAGAAATATGCTAAAAAACACGCAAACCTACGGTATAAAACTATCACAAAAGAAGAGTATGGTCACGGTAAGACGCGAGCAGCTGCCGCTCACGATGCAAAGGGTGATATTGTTGTCTATCTGTCACAAGATGCTACGCCCGCTCACAAACACTGGCTGTACGAGATGACAAAACCGTTTGAACTGTCAGACCGTATCATTGGGGTTATGGGAAAACAAGACCCAAGACCAACTACTTTTCCGTTATTGAAGCGCGAAATCATGGGCGTTTTCAATGGCTTTGGTCCTGATTTTGGAACAACATTGTTCTACAAAGATTCTTTTATCAAAAAGCAGGAAACTTATGACAAGGTGGCGTTTTACTCTGATGTTAACTCGGCTGCTCGTCGCAGTTATTTGACTGGTGAATTGCCATACCAAGATGTTCCCTATGCTGAAGATCAATTATTTGGCCGTGACGTCATCAACGCGGGCTATATGAAAGCCTATGCCTCCAGAGGTAATGTGTTGCATTCTAATGAATTCAAGCTGCGTGAATATAAAATGCGAATGTTTGATGAGACAATGGGACTGCGCCGTGTTGGTATTGACGTGCCGCTACCGACTATTTCTCAGATAACTAAAATGGTCATCATCGGGTGGATTCGCGACACGCTGTTTACTTTGCGCGATAAGCAATATTCACGGAAAAGAAAGCTATTCTATTTGGTGTTGAATGTTTTTTACAATATAGAAAAATGGCGTGGTGTACGCCGGGCGGTGTTGACAAAATTGGATGACCACACGGCGATTGATAAATATTCGTTGGAGCACGTTGAAGCAAAATCAAAAAGCTAGCGGTTAATTTGAAAAAGTTGGTTTTTTACTGTATCATTAGCCTAGGGTAATGACTATGAAACAGAAAAAAACTTCTAAACTATCACGCAAGAAAATCATCATCGTATCATTGGTGGCGGCAATTGTTGTTGCTGGCTCGTATGTGGCAGCGGCTTATTATAATAAATGGCTGCCATTCTCAGATCAGGACAAGGCCTTTACCGTTGACAATCAAGGTCGTGGAGTAAACCCAAATAAAACTAAAACTGAGAAAAAAGATACAAAGAACGTCGAGGATAACCCAGACAATAAGTCGGCTCGACCAAACACTGACGTGACGCCGCAGCCAAGCACTGACCCTCAGACAAAAAAGCGATCAGTCTATGTGCTGATGACCAGTGTTGAGCAATCAGTCGATAAACACACCATTACGGCTAGTGGATTTGTGACAAACGCTGTTGAACAAGATGGTAAGTGTACCTATGTGTTTACGCTAGGTAATCGAGTCGTCAAAAAGACAGCCGGAGCAATTCCTGGCCCAAGCTCAACATCATGTGAAACGATGCGTGTGAGTAGGGATGAATTGGGGGCTGCTGGTAAATGGACTGTATCAATTGAATATGCGTCAGGTAGGTCTCAAGGCGTAGCTGACGGTATGACGGTGGTGGTTGAATAAATGAAAAAAGTATTAGGATTATTACTGAGTGTAACCTTTGCAGTTATTATCTCCCAGGGAGCTGGGGCTTCAGGCTTCAACCCTGGTAGAATTATTGACGATGAGATTTTTTATGACTCACGAGCCATGGGCTCTGCGGCGGCGGTACAGCGGTTCATCGAACAGCACACGCCAGCGTGTGACACGTGGGGTACTGGCCCTTCTGGACACGGTAACACTAAAGCACAGTACGCAGCACAGCGTGGTTGGCATGGCCCACCATATGTCTGTTTACAGAATTATCACGAGAATCCAAACAACGGTGAAAACTCCTTTGATCGTGGGGGTGGTGCTTTTCCTGGTGGTATTAGTGCTGGTCAGATCATCTGGGATGCTGCGCAGCGATATCAGATAAACCCACAAGTGTTATTAGTGATGCTACGAAAAGAGTCAGCAGGTCCACTGTTTGCCGACTCGTGGCCACTGCGGTCACAATACAAATATGCCATGGGATATGCCTGTCCTGACAGTGGCCCGGGATATACTGCTAATTGTAGTTCAGAACTAGGAGGTTTTTATAAGCAGGTGAATAAGGCTGCTTGGCAATTACGAAAATATCGCAATGAAATCCAAAACTATAATTACCGACCAGGTCGAGTAAACAGAATTTTATATAATCCAAACCCTGCTTGTGGCTACCGAGATGTGTATATTGAGAATTATGCAACGGCTAGTTTGTACATTTATACGCCATACGTACCAAACGACGCAGCGCTGGCGGCTTATCCTGGCACGGCACATTGTGGGGCGTATGGTAATCGTAACTTCTTCTATATGTTTAGGGAGTGGTTTGGAAGTACTCACGTCAACAGTACATTACTGAGGTCTCATGACAACGCGACAGTTTACTTGGTGTCTGATAATGTTAAGTATCCGGTGCCGAACTATGACATTTTGGCGGCATTATCTCCTCTGGGAGGTGTTGGTTTCGTGTCTCAAGAATACCTGGATAAGATTCCGACAGGTCAGGTGGCAAACCGGTTAATGCGATCACCTGACGGCACCGTGTACTTCTATGATTCTGGAATTAGGCTAGCCTTTACAACATGTGCCATGGTGGCGCAATACGGTATGGATTGTGGTAATAGTATGCTACTTACTGAGGCGCAAGTGAATAAGTTCTATCATGGTCCGCGCATGGGACACGGCTATAAAACAACCAGCGGTAAACGATTCTATATTCAAAACGGTACGCGTCGTGAAGTTTTGGATGACAAATCATTAGCTTTGCAACAATACGATCAAGGATATAATGTGCTGGGTGAATCAGCTATCCAATATTTACCATACGGAGCACCAATCGTCAGAGAGGCGGCTGTGGTGAGGAACAGGGATACTGGTCATCAGAAACTGATCAGTAACGGAACGCTACACAACATCAGGCACTCTGAATATGTTGATCAAACCCTACAGTCACTTGGCGGCGGAGTATTGCAACAGGAAAGCATCAATAAACTACCGCAAACCGAACAAACAGTGGATGATTATGTTAAGAATCCAGCCGGGGAGACGTTCCTAATCACCAACCAAGGCAAAAAGAAAGTGACAAAACCACAAGATATACCAGTCAGTCCGTTGGCACTATCAGACGAAACAGTTCGTTCTTTGCCTGGAGCTGGAGCGCTGGATGAGGTCGTGACGCTGAAATCGTCAGATAACGGCACAGTGTACGTCATGGAATCACGCCAAAAACGACCAATAGTTGCTATGGAGGATGTATTTGCCATCACTAAAACCGAGCGACCAACCATCGCCTGGCTATCGGGTGAAACTATTCGAAAGATTCCTTCAGGAAACGTAGTTTTTGCACCAGGCAAGATGGTAAAAGCACCTTCCAACGGCACGGTGTATGTCTCTGATGGATACGATACACTCATCCCGCTGTCGCACTTTGATCAAGCTGCTGATTTGGGTGTTAATGGCGCCATCCGTCAAGTTGATGACAAAGTGGTTGAAAAATATAAAGTCAGCAACCGAGTCTTATCTCCGTATGTCAGCTGTGAAGGACGCAACTATCTGGGTATGGGCGGTAAGTTATATGAGTTAAATCTACCATCACAAAAGCCATATCCACTACAGAGTAAAACATGTGCCATGCTGACTAAAGAAGCAAAGTTGCCGCAATT
The DNA here is from genome assembly GCA_963525845.1 of uncultured Candidatus Saccharibacteria bacterium. Classification (GTDB taxonomy): domain Bacteria; phylum Patescibacteriota; class Saccharimonadia; order Saccharimonadales; family Saccharimonadaceae; genus Nanosynbacter. The sequence continues at coordinate 618,298 of CAURKU010000001.1, read as the reverse complement.
CGTGGGTGATCCAGGTGGCACCATCTATCATCTGAAAAACGGAACCCTGCACCCGATTCGTAGTTGGCAAAAATTTGTTGATCTTAATAAAGAAAACCTCCCTATCGTTAAGATTTCTTATATAACGGTTGGTCTGTTGGCTAAGGGTGAACTCATATAGCAAAACAGCGAACAGAAGTGTATAATTAGTGCTATATGAATACGGTGCGAGAGAAGCTTGATACTATCAAGAAAAAGTTAGTGTTGTTGTGTAGCCAGCCACATAAAGTCTACCTTATAATTGGGTTAATTGGCGCATTAGGCTTTGCGGTCATCACTCCTCCATTTCAGGGTCCTGATGAGCCTGAGCATTATATTCGTGTGCAGTATATTGCGCATGGACACTTTATACCGGTTAACCCAAAGAGTACTGGCGCTAGTTTGCCGAAATCTGTTGGTGATACGCTGAGACTAACTTTCTATGATGATGAGATTCGTGGCTTTTCAGCTAAAAAATATGATTTTAACCGCACTAAACAAGCCGTTAAAAAATCGCTAAACTCAAGCAAGCGGTATCAGCCGCCGATGGTTTCATACAACTTCTTAACCTATTTACCAGCTGTTCCAGGGGTATTCTTGGCTAATGTCTTTAATTTCAGCCCGGTCATTTCTCTTTATGTCGCACGAATATTATTAGCCTTAGTATCAATAGTAATAGTTTATTTTGCCATTAAACTATTACCAGGTAAGAAGTATCTATTTACATTTGTCGCGCTACTACCGATGATGTTGTTCCAGCAATCTATGGTGGGAACGGATGGAGTATCATACGCGATATTCATGTTATTCCTGGCATATATGTTACGCCTGTACACACAGTCAACAGATATACAACACGGTCAGTGGATTAAACTGGCTTTACTATGTGGTGCAATTGTTTGGTCTAAACCATTACTATATCTATTTTTGCCACTGATCATCATTTTGGTAAAAAAGAAGCATTTTTGGCGTTGGTCAATAATAGCCGCGGTTATTAGTGTGTTGCTACTTGGAGCTAATATGTTGATGGCGAATAACGCAGGAGAATATGAATACAGAAGTGATTCGTTGCCTCAAAATATACAATCAGATAGACAGCTGCAAAACCTCAAAGAACATCCAAAGCGGGGACCGCGTGTCCTGTGGAACTCATATATGACGTCGTTTGGTGATGATGAGGCTCGAGGCGTGATTGGTACCTTTGGCGCGGCAGACGCACTATATCCATTATGGATGGGTTATATATATATCTTTGTACTGGGAATGACAGCGACAGTATCATTAGGAAAAAACAAGAGTAAGCTTACCATCCCAAACTCCTGGCGTTGGCTAGCAGTGGGTCTGGCTGTGGTACATTTTATTGCAGTCAACTTAGCCATCTATCTGACTTATACGCCGTATAATTTTGACATCATCTACGGGGTGCAGGGCCGTTATTTCTTGCCAACACTCATCATTATTTTTATGGCGATATTTTTGGGTCGAGGGGCTGAGTTAAGGCCGCAAGATAAGAAAAATATCATCACAATTTCATCATTACTCGTCTTGTCGTTGGTGATGATGGCATTACTGATAACGTTCCAGCGGTATTTCATGTATACCCCGTAAGGTGAGGTGATTGTATGCAAAATATCAAAAAAGATTATCTCTGGAACTCGCTGGGTTCGTTGTTACAGAGTGCAATCTCTCCGGTATTACTAATTGTCATCACTCGACTAAACGGCATTGATGACTCTGGATTGTTTTCGTTTGCATTGTCGCTTTCGGTGGTATTTTGGGCAGTATCCCTATGGGGTGGTCGGACATATCAAGTGTCTGATGTTAAGCGAGAATTTTCGAGCGGTGGATACGTCGCTGTACGCTTTATCGCATCACTTATTGTGGCGATTTCCGCAGTAGTATTTTGCTTACTTAATGGATATAACGCTACGAAGACAGGCCTGATCATGATTTTAGTAATCTTTAAGATACTAGAATCAATCGCTGACTCGCTGTATGGTATTTTACAAATTCATCATAAGTTATACGTCGCTGGTATATCATTAACCATGAAGGCAATACTTGGTTTTGCGGCGTTCATGGCAGTTGATATTGTCACCAAAAATGTCATATATGGCGCGTTGGCAATACTACTAATCAATACACTCATCATTCTCCTGTATGACGTGTTATGGGTACGACGTGTTGAAGTTATCAACGTAAGTAAAAAACTATGTAAAGAATATATCACCCAGGCTGTTGCCATCATGAAGCACACGTCAGCGGTATTCGTCGTGATGTTTTTGACAATGTTTTCACTCAATATTCCGCGGTATTTTTTGGATAAATCCCATCCTGACCAGATTGGTTATTTTGGCATTATGGCGATGCCAATTACGCTCCTTGGACTTTTCATATCGTTTATCATTCAGCCCAATGTCGTCAATTTGTCTGAACTATTAGCAAAAGGAAAGTTGAAGGAGTTCGCGCGAATCGTCGGCAAGATTAATCAAATAACCTTTGGGATAGGCATACTCTCAGTTATTTTGAGTTATTTGATTGGTGTTTTGATACTTAACGTTATTTTTGACATCAATATCAATAATTTCCGCCTTGATTTGACGATTATGGTTATTGGTGCGGCGGCGAACGCTTTTGTGTCGATTTATGTTAATCTGCTAATCATTATGCGTCGATTTAAGGGACAATTTTACACACTGCTACTCACAGATATTTTGGCGGTAGCGGTGTCTATGTGTCTAATTGAGCGGTTGGCAATGTTAGGTAGTGTGCTGGTTTTTATGATGATCAGCTTTTTGCAAGTAGCGCTTCTGTTGGTCATCTACAAGCAGTCGCTAAAAGATGCTATAATAATTGACAAAGTAAAGGGGAATTATGAGTAAGAAGTATGTAATTCTGGGGGCAAGTGGACAACTGGGTAAGGCGCTGTGTGCTATGTTTCCAGATGCCAAAGCACTGTCTCGAGAAGAGTTGGATATAGCTGATGAGGAACAAATAAAGGCGTTTGATTGGTCGAAATACGATGTTATCATAAATGCAGCAGCCTTGGTTAACGCTGATGGTTCTGAGACGGAAGAACTGCGTGCCAAGACGTGGCTGGCCAATGCCTATGGTCCACGTAATCTTGCTAAAATTGCCATTGAGCAAAATAAGACTCTTGTCCATTATTCATCAGATTATGTTTGGGACGGTCGAGAGAAAAACCATCAAGACGATGAAGTGGTTGCGCCTCTTTTGGTCTATGGAGAAAGTAAGGCAGCTGGTGATTTGGTGGTCAGTTTGGTGCCAAAACACTACATTATGCGAGTATCTTGGGTTGTTGGTGACGGCCACAATATGCCAAAAACCATGAAAAATTTGGCAGATATGCGTATCAATCCAAAAGTTGTTAATGATCAATTTGGTCGGCTAACGTTTGCGTCAGAGATTGCTCGAGCCACCAAGTATTTCTTAGATAATAACGTTGCGTATGGGCTATATAATGTATCTAATGATGGTCCAGTTAAGTCGTGGTACGAAATTGCCGCTGATGTTTTCGAATATGCTGGACATGACCGCAACCGTGTGCAGCCGATTTCCACTGAGGAATATGCAGCCAGCAAACCAGGTTTTGCACCGCGGCCACTCAATAGCGACATGGATTTATCAAAACTGCGCCAAACAGGCTTCACACCAAGTGATTACACCGGTCTATTAAAAGAGTATGTTAACCAATTGCCAGTAAATGAATAGGAGACCGCGACTGTGAATAAAGGAATTTTAAACGTTATATATCAGAGTGATGACAACTATGCCGTAGTCAGTGCAATATCTATTGTGTCACTTTTGGAAAACAACAAACATTTGAAAGAGATTAATATTTTTTACCTCGGACACCAGCTCAAGAAAGATAGCGTTAACAAATTTAACAAAATGATTGGAAACTATAAAAATGCCACAATTACTTTTGTTGACGTATCGAGTTATCCTGATGAATTGAAAGAAATTGGCGTTAAGGCTTGGAAAGGCCTGTATATCACATGGTATAAGATGTTAGCGTTTGCCAAGCTTGACATTAAAACAGATCGAATTTTATACATTAATCCACACACGGTGATTAGCGGTGCACTTGATGGTCTTCTGGAGCTTGATTTTGAGGACAATGTGATGGCGCTGTCATACGACGCTACTATGGTGAATGCGCATAAAGATGTCATCGGCCTGAAGCCAACCGACGGCTACTTTAACTGCGGAATTATGCTGATTAACCACAAAAAATGGATGAAAGACAAGATTGATGCCAAGATGCGTGAACATCTGCGACACAATCATTATGAGGTGGCTGACCAAGATTTGTGTAACGTGTTTTTCAAAGGCAAGATCAAGAAAGTTGGTGTGGAATATAATTTCTCGACCGTGTTCTATGGCTATGATATTAAAAAATACATTAAAGCCAACGGTTTCTTGCCTGAAAGTTTTTATAGCTATGAGGAAATCATGGAGAGCTATTACGCGCCAAAGATTATTCATTCGCAGTTTGGTATGACGGGTAGACCGTGGCAGCAGGGTAACGACAATCCAGTTGGTTTTTTGTGGTGTAAATATTTGAGCTTGACGCCATGGAAAAATACTAAAATGCCAGTAGCTAAGAAGGATATGAACTGGCGACTATACGACTTATTGCCGCAATCAATAATTGTCAAACTGTACGCCTGGGCGGTTAATCGCAAATTTGCGAGGAAGAAATAATGAGCAGTAAATCGCAGCACACTTTTGTTGTTTTAGCCTATAAAGAATCACCGTTTTTGGAAGACTGTATTAAGTCTGTTATGAACCAGCAATATAACAGTACTGTTGTGATTGCTACATCGACACCAAATGCTTTCATTGATACTATCGCTAAGAAATACAACCTAAAAGTAATTGCTCGACCGGAAAAGGATAGAGGCAAGGGTGCTGCTAGTGACTTTGATTTTGCATTATCCGTCTCTGAGACGACGCTAACTACCGTTGCTAACCATGATGAGATATATGACTATAATTATTCTTCAGAGGTGGTTGCCTACTATGAAACACATAAAGATAGCTGCATCATCTTTACCAGGGCATATGACATCAAAGGTAGCTTTGCGGTTACTAAGTCTTTGAATTTGATTATTAAAAACATGCTGTGCTGGCCGCTGGCGATTTCCAAAAAAAGTCGTTTTACCAAGAGGTTGCTGTTGTCGTTTGGCGATCCAATTTGTTGTCCAGCCGTGACTTTTGTCAAAGGTCACTACAAACTTCCGGTTTTTGAGTCTGATTTGATAGCGACGTTTGATTATTGGGCGTGGGAAAAACTGTCTAAAAACGCTTACGGCTTTGGGTATATCAAAAAATCACTAATGGGTCATCGTATCCATGAAGGTTCAATCACCACCAAAGCTATTGGCGACAATGCTCGTGCCAAGGAAGAATATATGATTTTGTCAAAGTTTTGGCCAAAACCAATAGCTAAAATCATCTCATCAGTGTATCGTCTCAGTGAGCGGAGTAACGGGTGAAAATTGCCATCACTGGAGCCAGCGGATATCTTGGGCGTCATATTACTGCGCTGGCCAAGAAGAATGGGCACGAAGTAATAGCTATTGATAGATCAAGCGATATTGATATTTTTTCTCAGCACCAGAATGTGTTTGAAGCGTTACAAAAACCTGATGTATTACTACATTTAGCCTGGCGAGATGGTTTTAAGCATAATTCACCAGAGCACATGAAAAATCTCTCTCATCACTACGAGTTTTTACATTCATATATACATGATGGTGGTAAGAAGGTGGCGGTGATGGGTAGTATGCACGAGGTTGGCTATTGGGAGGGTGTAATTAATGAGCATACGCCGTGTGATCCGTTGTCTCAATATGGCGTTGCCAAGAATGCTTTGCGGCAAAGCATGATGTTATTAGCGAAAGATTGTGACGCTAAACTGTATTGGCTGCGTGGTTTTTATATCTATGGCGATGATATTGGTGGTCACTCAATATTCTCCAAAATCGCACAAGCTGCCGCTGATGGTAAAACCGAGTTTCCTTTCACAACAGGTAAGAATAACTATGATTTTTTACATATTGATGATTTTTCAGATCAAGTATTGGCGGCCATCACCCAGGATAAGATAACGGGAATAATCAATATTTGTTCTGGTAAGCCGGTGAGTTTGGCAGAGCGAGTCGAACAATATATACAAGACAATCACTACAATATTAAGTTACAATATGGAGCTTTTCTGGACAGACCATATGATTCGCCAGCAGTTTGGGGCGATAATTCAAAGATAAGGGCAATCAAAGCCAAGTAACTATTTGAAGTTGACCTATTTTTGAGAGAGCTTGATTGACAATTCTTGGTGCAAGTCGCGTAACCTGCGCTCGTTTTGGTCAATCCGTTGGCGCTGCGTGTTGGCGATGTAGAACAGTAGGATGATGGTGGTGGTTTGTAGAATATCAAACAGGCTGAGTTCTGATGAATCCAGTGGTGGATGGCCAATTGAAATATTATACATTGGGAACGACCCCACTAGGACAATCATGATAACCAACCAAATTATTAATTGATGGCGAAAGCGCGCCAGGCTGACTTTGCGCAGCTTGTATTGAGTAATGATGTTGATCAGTGCCGCCAGGATAATCGGCACGTTGAGTAGGACAAGGATAAGATATCTCATTCGAATAGCTCCATTAAGCGTTGCTTGAATAGTCGTTTGACGATATTGATGGCATTCCAGTTGTTTTGACCTTTGGCGCGAGAATAATCAGTGTAAATTGCTTTGATTGGGTATTCGGAAATGACCATACCCGCTTGTTTGGCGCGCCAAATCATCTCTGAACAAAACTCATAACCAGTCGATTTCCAGTCGAGGTTATCAATTGCCTTTCGCGAGTAAACCCGTAGACCAGACTGTGAGTCGGTAACATTGATACCGAACAGGGCGTAAGTGATGAAGCTTAACCCCTTGTTCCCTAAGATCTTAGTCCGGGACATACCCTCGCTATTAATGAGTCGACTGCCGATGAGTAAATCGGTGTCAGAGCTGTCGCTTTGCCGAATTCCCGCCAAAACATCTTCTGGATCGTGTTGACCATCAGCGTCCATGGTGGCTGCGATATCATAGCCGTGCCGCCGCGCGTAGGCAAGTCCAGTTAAGGTGGCTCCGCCAGCTCCAGAGTTTAAGATATGATCAATGACAATTGCACCGCCTTTTTGCGCTTGTTTGAGTGTATCGTCTTTGGATCCGTCATTAACAAGCACAACGTCAATAGTATAGGATGTATTAGCCTTTGAAAAAACTTTCTTGGATTTCTTAATCACATCCTTAATGACGGCACCTTCATTATAGGCAGGTATGATAACACAAACTCGTTTCATGTTAGTTATATTATAACAACCTTGTGAAATAGTTACTATATCCAGATTTCTTCAGTGATTGTGCTAAAGTATTCAACTCTTCTTTGGAAATCCAACCGTTCGTAAAGGCAATTTTCTCTGGACTACCGATGATGCGGCCAGTTCGTTTCTGGATGACGCGAACGAAGTCAGAAGCGTCAGTCAGGCTATCAATTGTTCCGGTGTCCAGCCAGACATCACCGTTGTCTAAGGTTTGGACCTGCAGTTTACCGCGGCGCAGATACTCAGCATTGATGGAGGTGATTTCTAGCTCGCCCCGGTCGGATGGTTTGACGCTCTTAGCGATTTCGACCACGTCGTTATCATAGAAATACAAACCAACAACGGCAAAGTTTGATTTTGGCTCGGCTGGCTTTTCTTCAATGGAAATAGCTTGATTTTGCTCATCAAACTCGACAACACCGTACCGTTCTGGGTCAGAAACTTTGTAAGCAAAGACCGTACCGCCGTCAGGGTTGGTGCATTCTTGTAGTGATTCATCCAGCCGCTCACCGTGGAAGATGTTGTCTCCCAGAACTAACGCCACCTTGTCATTGCCGATGAATTCTTCACCGATGATGAAAGCTTGCGCCAAGCCATCTGGTTTAGGCTGAACGGCATATTCGAGGGTGATACCCCATTGTGAACCGTCGCCAAGCAGTCGTTGAAAGCCAGCTTGGTCGTCTGGTGTGGTGATTATCAAGATATCACGAATACCCGCCTGCATGAGTGTGGTAAGTGGATAATAAATCATCGGCTTATCATAAATTGGCATTAGTTGCTTACTGATCGCCTGAGTAATTGGCCAAAGGCGCGTGCCTGATCCACCTGCTAAAATTATTCCTTTCATAAACCTCCTACTTTCTAGTAATAAGTATAACAAATAGATTAGCTAATTGACAAAAGTACAAAAATGAGTTAAAATTTGAGTCAGTTATGAGCATAGAAAAAATATCCAGCAATCCTAACAGCTTTGAACAGTATCGAGAAGAATATCTGACCAAGGTGGTCGATGCGTTATATAAAGACCCGGATCATCCTGAAAAGGAGCCAAGGAGCCGTTCAATTATTTATGTACCGTATCATGGTGTTTCTGAACACTTACAGCAGAACCGACCGAATATTGTTTTTGCTGATCGTGCTGGTCAGGAGGTTGTTGAAGCGGTTGCTAAAGCTGACGTCATCATTAATATTGCTCGTGGTGAAGAGGTTGTTGAGGCGGAGATTGGCCATCCTGACAGGAATGTAAAATTACCGCCAGAGTCAGTGGCAAATACCGATATGGTGAGCGATCTGTATATACAAGCGATTGAGACGGGCAATACTGATGTACAAGTTGTTCACACTGGTAGGATGAATAATAAGACGATTGCTATGGCGACAGCAATGCCAATTTTAGCTGAGAGTGCCGGGCTTAATTATGAGGACGTGATTCACACATCTGATGCCAAAATACGGGAATTAGTAGAAGAAAAACAAGTCGATTTGAATGATTTGATGCATGAAGTTGACGCTGATCCAACAATGCAAGACATGCAGGTTTGTACGCGGGCACTTCGGCGAATATATGAGGCTCGTAATATTGACCCAGATACCGCCAGTTCATCTGAGTTGACCGACGCACTGCTGGACGAATATAAGAAATATCCGCGCATTAGCACCTCGACACTAATGAAAGAGCAGATGTTACAGAATGTTGCCGATCAATTACTGAGCTCTGGTGTGACTGCAGATAAGGCTGGCGAGTTGGTTCAAGAGCTAGACGCACATACAGATGAAGAGCCTGACTCTGTTGATACGGTTACGAACTTTACGAACAGTATCCCAATGATTTTGTCTGATAAACTGATCAAAAATGGCTATAGTGTTGACGAAGTTGGTGTCATGAGTACGGAGCAAAAAATGGAACTATTGGCTAATTCTGAAATGACAGCAGTTATCGTAGCTGACATTGCACATATGCCGCGGGTGATGTGGCTGGCTGATTATCTGATGCCAGATAACTTTAGGTTGGTATTCGTCGAGAGCAGAACAGACTTAGATGAAAATACATTACAACAATCAATGGAGCGTGAAGAGCGATCATTTATGCTTGGTAGTAATTGGCTGTCAAACCAAATGGGAACTAGAAATCCAGCTAAAGTTGGTGAATTGGCAGACAATGCTTACTGGGGTAAAAACAGCGTAAGTAACAAAGAGATTAATAATAATCTAAACAACGCGAAAAATTAAACAGTTTGATTAAACAGGTTGTCTAATTTGTCTTGCCAGTCCTCTGGCGTGAAACCGGTTTCTTTAATTTTTGTTAAGTTTAGGGTGCTTTGCCGTGGTCGCTGAGCAGAGCCCGGCTTGTTGGCAAAATATTCAGCAGTAGAGACCGGCTGTATATCTGAAGGTGATTTACCTGATTTTTCAAAGACGATTTTGGCAATTTCCGCCCAACCGGCTGGTCGACCTTCATTAGTCAAATTATACGTGCCGTATGGTGCGCCTGTTTCTAATAAGTGTTTAATACCACGTGCTAAAGTGTCAGTGAAAGTGAGGCGACCAATCTGGTCGTTAACAACGGAAGGTTTGATGCCACGCGCTGCCAAATCTTGCATGATACTGACAAAGTTTCTGCCGTCACCGATTACCCAGGATGTGCGAATGATGTAATGTTTGTTTGTGGTAGCGGCCGCTAAGTCGCCATCAGCTTTAGTCTTGCCATAAACGTTGAGCGGTGAAAAGAGTTCAGCTTCGCTGTGGATTGGCTGAGAGCCATCAAAAACATATTCCGAAGATATATGCACCAATGTTAAGCTGTGAGTTGTTGCAGCCTCTGCTAGGTACTTTACCGCGTAGTGATTAACTAGGTTGACTTGTTGAAAGTTATCAGGATTTTCAGCGGCATCAACGTCAGTCCAGGCGGCGGCATTGATAATAATCGAATTAGGTTGCCACTTGAATGATTTGACAGCAGCCTCGTCGGTAATGTCTAATTCTTGACGAGTTAAGGCAATGGCATTTGGAAAAATGATGCGGAGTGCGCGCCCCAGTTGACCATTAGCACCAGTAATAGCCACCGTCTTATTGTCCATTACACCTCCATCGGGATTACGTTTGCAAGTAGCGGGTGAGCGGCATCCTTTTCAGAAATGATGGCTTGGTCCTGGCTGATTGGCCAGCCGATACCGAGTACTGGATCAAACAGATTGACAAAGGTGTACTTAGTGTCTGGCGACCAGTGCGCGTCGACCAGGTAGGTGTAGGCGACATTATCATCAAGCGTTTGGTAGCCGTTGGCAACGCCTTTGGGTACGAAAATTGCTGTGCCGGGGTTAATCTCGTGCGTGAAAACTTGGCCAAAGCTGTCGCCTTTGCGCAAATCACACCACGCGCCGAATACGCGGCCGTTGGCAGTGGAGATGAACTTATTCCACGGCTCGGCGTGTAGACCGCGAGTGGCGCCAGCTTTATCGTTAAAGCTGATGTTGTTTTGCACGATGGTAAACAACGGTAGTCCCAGTGCTTCCATTTTTTCTTTTTGGTAGTTTTCTTTGAACCAGCCGCGATTGTCGCCATGGACTGGTAGTTTGACGACGAATAGCCCGGGGATGGGGGATTCGGTGACGGTTAGTTCGTTGTAGTCGTTTGGATCAAAGCTCATGGATTGTCCTTTCGCCATAGTTGATAATAGTGTAGTCCTGCTAGGGTTTGGCAATCATTAATCTCGCCATTTCGAATCAAATCATCAATCTCATCAAGCGTGAAAAACCGCATATCGCTAAACACTTCATCACTTTGTTCGCGCTGGCCAGTGAAGCTTAGTTCTTGGGCCAGGCAAACGGCCATTTTCTCTGTCAATAGGCCATTGCAGACATACGCTTCACCTAGTTTTTGCCAGGACTGAGCAATGATGCCGGTTTCTTCTTCGAGTTCGCGCTTTGAGGCTTCTAGTAGATCTTCATTGTCACCCCCACCGCCGGGCAGTTCCCAGCCAAAACTTTGTGAGGGATAGCGAAAACCGCGCACTAAATACAAGCGCTCTTGGTCGTCTATTACTACAACCATGCACGAATCTCGCGACTCCATATAGCCATAGATTCCGGTATTTCCGTCTTGACTAATGGTCTGATCTTCGTGGATGGTGATCCAAGGATTTTGGTAGACAATTTTACTGCTGACTTTAGTTTTTGACGGCACATCTGTCATGATTATTGCCCCTGTTTTGCGTAGGCTGCCTCAACGGCTTCTTTTTGGGCCTTCCACCAATCTTCGTGCTCGCGGTACCATTCAATGGTTTGCATTAGACCGTCGCGCATACCAGTTTGGTTGTCAGTGTACTGTGGCTGCCAACCGAGTTCGCGGCGCAGTTTGCTGGAGTCCATGGCGTAGCGCATGTCGTGGCCAGGGCGGTCATTGACATGCTCATACCAATCCTTACCTTTACCCATCAGTTCGCAAATCAGTTCAATCACCATTTTGTTGTTGATGTGATCGTTGTCAGCACCGATGATGTAAGTCTCACCCAGCTCGCCTTTTTCCAAGATGAGGTGAACTGCCGAGTTATGGTCATCAACGTGAATCCAGTCGCGGACTTGCTCGCCCGTGCCGTACAGTTTAGGTTTGATGTCGCTCAAAATATTGGTGATTTGGCGTGGAATGAACTTTTCGATGTGTTGGTATGGGCCGTAATTGTTTGAACAATTGGAAATCGTTGCTTTGATGCCGAAGCTGCGGATCCAGGCGCGTACCAGCATGTCGCTGGAGGCTTTGGTGCTGGAGTAGGGGCTGGATGGATTATACGGCGTGTCTTCAGTGAAGCGGTTTGGATCGTCAAGCTCCAAATCGCCAAATACTTCATCAGTCGAGATGTGATGTAAACGCTTGCCATGTTTGCGGACAGCCTCGAGGATGGTGTAGGTGCCGATGATATTGGTCTCGACAAATGGCCATGGATTGCGCAGAGAATTGTCGTTGTGGCTTTCAGCGGCAAAATGCACAATGATGTCGTTTTCAGCCACTAATTTATCCATTAACTCGGCATCACAAATGTCGCCTTCTACGAAATTAATCTGGTCAGCCACTGGTTGTAAATTGTCAGTATTACCCGCATAGGTGAGCTTGTCGATAACAGTGATGTCGTATTCTGGCTTGTGTTTGACGGTATAATGTACAAAATTCGAGCCAATGAACCCCGCACCTCCCGTAACTAGCATTCTGGTCATATATATACTATACCATGTATAATAGATTGCATCAGGCTAAAACAGGAGATGATATGAGAGCCGCAGTGGTTATTCTGAATTATAAAGGCTGGCAGGATACAAAGAAATGTCTGGCTGCCATGAAAAAGCAGACGCATGAAGATTTTGAGATATATTTGATAGACAATGGGTCAGGTGATGATTCGGTTGAAGAATTGTCAAAAATCAAGATGAAGAATCTCCATTTTCATCAAGAGCCAAACAATACTGGCTTTACTGGCGGGGTTAATATTGGTATTCGTTGGGCTATTGAACAGGGATTTGATGCGGTGGCTTTGTTGAATAATGATGCGGCTCCAGAGCCAGATTGGCTCAAAAACCTGGCGACTGCTCTTGAGCAAAAACCAGAGGTTGGCGCGGTTACTAGCTTGATGTTAGATACTACTGGCAAGTTCATCGACGACGCGGGTGACGAATATTCTACCTGGGGTATCCCAGCGCTACGGGCGGAGCATTTGCCAAAAGACCAAGCTCCCGACAGTGGCTTACTCTTTGGGGCAACCGGCGGGGCGACCTTGTATCGGACGAAAGTTTTTCAGCAAATTGGCTTCTTTGATGAGGACTTTTTTGCGTACAACGAAGATGTTGATATTTCATGGCGTATGCAGCTAGTTGGCTGGAAAGTGTGGTATGAAAAAACTGCTGTAGTTTTCCATAAACACTCAGCAACAAGCTCCAAAATCCCTGGTTTTACCATCAACCAAGTATTCAAAAACTTGCCGCAGGTATTTTGGAAAAATGTGCCATTTCCCATGATCATACCGATGTGGTTCAAATTTACCCTCATATATTTTATGTTCATGGTGTACCAAATACCAAAAGGTGGCTTTAAATTTGCAGTCAAAGGGTTTATACAAAGCATAGGCCTGTGGCCAAAAGCACTGGCTAAGCGCCGCCGTATTCAAAAGACCAAAACCGTTTCAAACGCCTACATCAAATCACTGTTATACCACGGCCTTCCGTTGAGGCAGGTGAATCGCATCAAGAAAGCCTTGGGATTCCAGTGATTAAGAGGTAAAATAGCACTATGAAACGCGATTTCCTGTTTACCTCAAAAGCGTTACTCTTACTGGCTGATGTTGCGATGGTGGTGCTGTCGTTTGCGCTGGCCTATTATTACCGAACTCACCTGGACACTCGCGTGTATTACTTTGTGCCGCAAATTCGTAACTTTGTCGTGCTCATCGTCGCTTTGTTACCGCTGTGGCTGATAGTCAATGCATTGTCTGGGCTGTACAACCGAGAAATATTTTTGTCGCGCCCCAAAGAATATATGCGCGTGCTATTGACCTCTGTGATCAGCGTGATGGCGCTGATTTCTTATGAATTTTTCACTGGCGAAGATGTGTTTCCAGTGCGAATCATTGCAGTATATTTTGTGGTCATCAACTTTATCTTGATGATTTTGGGTCGTGAGATTGTGAAATTGATCAATAGCGTGTTAATTCTACGTGGCTTTGGTCGGCAAAAAGTGTTGATCGTTGGTGATAACGAAAAAACTGTTGAGCTGGCAGAGTATTTTGGCAAACATATCAATTATGGCTATGATGTCGTCGGCGTTGTGGCGGGTTATGGTGGTAAGGGAGTGGAAACCTTCAAAAACTTTAAAACTGCCGTCGAAGCAGTTCGTCCCGCCATCATCATGCAAACGGACATCACGCGGTCTCAAGAAGTCTATCACTACGCGTTGTCAAACCATCTGACCTATATGTTCGTGCCGCAGCAAGACCGAATGGTATCCAGGATGAATAGCGTGGAGATTATCGCTGGACTACCAATCATAGAAATTCAGGCAACCCAGTTGTTTGGGGTTGGTCGGGTGTGGAAGCGCTTGATGGATATCGTGGTCGGTAGTGTGGCGCTGCTGCTACTCTCACCGATCATGCTGTTGGTGGCGATCATCATGAAACTGAGTGCGCCGCGTGAAGCCGTGTTCTTCCGTCAGACCAGGCTAACACGATTTAACCGCGAATTTAGGATTTATAAGTTCCGCTCACAGAAGTCCAAATACAACGGCACCACTCCTGAAGAAGCCTTTACGATGATGGGTCGTCCGGAGCTGGTCAAGCAATACCGTGATAATGGCGATCAACTAGACAATGATCCACGCATCACTCGGTTGGGGCGATTCCTTCGAGCAACCTCGCTGGACGAATTGCCACAACTGTTAAATGTCGTTAAAGGTGATATTTCACTGGTTGGTCCACGAGCGTTGATTCCCCAGGAAATCAATCAGTACAAACGCAAAGACACTATCTTGGCAGTAAAATCCGGCTTGACTGGTCTAGCACAGGTGTCTGGGAGGCGTGATATTAGCTTTGAGGAGCGACGTCAGCTTGATGTCTACTATGTACAGAATTGGTCGTTGTGGTTGGATATTCGTATTTTAGTAAAGACGTTTGGGATGGTGCTGTTTCAGCGGGGAGCTCGGTGATGGCTTCTGAGAGCCAGGAAGCGCCGCGCGTTGCCATCGTTTGTGATTGGTTGACGACCTATGGCGGAGCGGAAAAAGTAGTCAAATCCATCCATGAACTATTCCCTGATGCACCCATTTTTACCTCGCAATATTCTCGCAAGCAGATAAATTGGTTTGATGATTGCCAGGTTCAGGTTGGTTGGGTGAATATTTTTCCTGCTCGCCTCAGGAAAATTTTGGCAGTACCCAGGGCGCTCTATTTCAATCGGTTACACCGTCGGTTGCGTCACTATGACATCATCATCACCGTTTGTACAGCGGAAAGTAAAGGTATCAAACTTTATCCACACCAGACAGGAATTTGCTATTTGCAGGGCCCGCCGACGCAGTATTTTTGGGGGATGTATGATGACTATGTCAAAAACCCTGGCTTTGGTAAACTGAACTTCATCGTACGGTTCTTTTTTAGGCTATTGGTTGGGCCGCTGCGCAAGATTGATTGGAAATTTGCTCAGCGACCAACAGTGTTGGTGGCTAACTCGTCATATTCGGCTGCGGAAACTGAAAAGTACTATAATCGGTCCGCTCGTGTGTTGTTTCCGCCAGTTGAAGTCGATAAATTTACTGTTGACTCGGCCGCTATTTCCAAAGAAGAATTTTTCATCACCACCTCTCGGCAGGTCAACTGGAAGCGTCTGGATATCGCCATTCAAGCGTGTCTGCTGTCGGGTAAGCGGCTGGTGTTGGTGGGTGATGGTGCAGAACATGGTATTTTGCAGCAGCTGGCGGGAGACAGTCCGCTCATCACCTTTATTCCGCGCATTGATAACCCTGAGGAGTTGAATGCCTTGGTGTCCCAGGCAAAAGGATTTATTTTCCCAAGCATTGAGCCGTTTGGTATCGCGCCAATTGAAGCGTTGAGCGCTGGTGTGCCGGTGATTGCCTTGAAACAAGGTGGGGCACTGGATTATATTCACGAAGGGAAAAATGGCACGTTCTTTGATGAGCAGACAGTTGAGAGTTTGGCGGCGGCAATGCAACGCTTTGACGGTATGACATTTGACAAGCAGCAAGTCTCAGCCTCAGTAAAAGCTTTTTCAGATGCGAGATTTAAGCAGGAGTTACAGCGGATAGTTGATGATGCGACTGGTAAATAGCGTGCGACAGAGCTTGCCGTCGTGGTTAGTGGAGGCTAGCGTTACAGAGAGGTTAGTGCTATTAGCGCCTGTGGCGCTGTGGTTTTCATATTTTCCCACCATATCTTTTGGTCGGCAAAGCGGCACTAATTTAGAGCTATCAATTGCCGTCATCTATGCAGTAATTTTGGCGTTGGTAGGACTACCACAAATATGGAGCCGTCGGCACTTACTCTGGCGACAAAAAGCTGTCTGGTTACTGGCTGTATTTGTGGGTTGGAATCTCCTCAGTATCATATGGTCGGTTAACCCTCTGAGATCAATCCTTGTAAGCGGCCTCTGGAGTGTGCTATTTCTCGATTTCCTGGTGATATATAACTTGCCGTCACTAAAAAAGATGATTAGCCCGCTAATGAGAGTTACCATCACCACCGCGGTGGTGATGAGCTTGCTGGCAATTATCCAAGTGGCGTACGGTGCCTGGTTTGACTGGGGGTTGTGTGGTGGCTGTGTGGCGCGAGGATTTGGGTTTGTACGCCCAAGCGGTTTTACTATTGAACCACAATTTTTTGGAAGTCTGTTGATTGCCCCAATTCTACTGCTATCCTACCGACTCCTCCGGAACAAGGCCACAAAATATGACGCAGTCTCTCTCTGTTTGATGTTCATGGCGTTGTATCTGACACTGAGTCGCGGCGCAATGTATGCCGTAGTAGCGGCGGTATTGGTGCAGACGGCAATAGTAGGTTGGCGCACATCAGCCAACTGGCTACGGTCCTCAGCTGTGGTCGTTATGGTGCTAGTGGGGAGCTTTGTCTTCGGTATGATGTGGCACGGGATTTTTACACAGCTTAACCCGAGAGTGGCTGATGGGTTTTATCAGTCAATTACCAAATCAATCAATCACCTATCGCTAGGAAAAATTAACCTACCAGACCTGACATCTCACCAATCGCCCAAAGAAGACACCTCAGTAACCAGCCCACAAGAAGTGACGCCAGGCTCGCCGCCCAAAGCTTTGTTTGATGGTTATGTAGCTAGGTCGACAGAGGAGCGAACCGGCATGTCGCAGCTGGCTTTGGATGTTTGGACTAAAAACCCGGTGCAATTTCTCGTTGGTGTGGGTGCGGGTGGCGCAGGACGTGCTATTTTTCAACAGTCTGGCAAGACGAGCGGTGAATTTGAGATTGTCCAAAATGAATTCTTGTCCGTTGGGGTGGAATTGGGAGTTGTCGGTGTTGTATTGTTGCTGGCTTTGTTGCTGGCTTTATGCCGAAAAACGTATGCCAAAAAAGCGCTAACCTGGCCAATTATACTGGGGTTTGTCCTCCAGTGGATGTTCTTTTCAGGGCTGCCAAACGCGCTTCATATTTATTTTGTTGCAATGCTTATGTTTGCTATAATAGATAGAGTTGATGAAAAAGCCAAATATATCAGTTGATGGTTTCATTCCTGCTGGTCGACGACCAGAGCGAGTCGGGAATAAACCCGGTGCTGACGCTCCAAGACGAGTGGGCAGACCGGTTACTATTGATGGTATGCAGCCGCGACGTACCCCAGTTGCTCCACAAAATTTTCAGCAACCACAACAACTTCAGCGACCGTTTGCTGAAGATAATGATATACAGGCTAGTTTGCGAGAAATTGATAATCAGCCGCAGCGACCAGTCCGACCAGAACCGGATAAAAAAGAGCAGAAGCGCCTCAAAGCAGAAAAGAAACTCGAAAAGATCAATAAAAAGCGCCAGAAAAAGAACAAAAAACCACTGTCATTTGAGCAGTTTAAAAAGCGACGGCTCATCAAGCGCATTATACTGATAATTTTAATTCCGCTGCTGATTTTTTTGGGCTTTCAGGCGTGGCGGTTATACAATAACCTGTCGCGAGTTGTTGGTGGAGATATCCTTGGGTTGTTTACGAAAACACGCCTCAAACAGGATGATAACGGCCGTACGAATGTCTTGATCTTTGGTACGTCGCCTGACGGCTGGGAGGGTGCTGATTTGGCTGACTCCATCATGGTATTGTCTTATCACCAGGACAATAAGGACGCCTACACTGTGTCTCTGCCGCGAGACCTTTACGTCAAGCATACTTGTCAGTCTTGGCTGAAAACTACCGCCGGAAAGCTAAACGAGAGTTATGGCTGTGGTAAACAAGACGCCAAAGACAGTGGCAAAGACCAGGCTGCCAGCGAACAGGCTGGACAAGCTGAGATAGCCAAAACCGCGCAAGAAGTATTGGGTATGGAAATCCACTACAAAGTGCACGCTAACTGGCGCGTGCTTACTGAGGTGGTTAATGCACTTGGTGGAATCGACGTGAAGGTTGAGGCCTACGACGGCTCATCGATGGTGTACGACGTGGCTACAAAAATCCGCTACCGTAACGGTGAGACAGTTCACATGAATGGTGAGCAAGCCTTGGCGTTTAGTCGTGCCCGTGGTAGTGCTGGAGGAATTGGATTGAGTGGCGGTAACTTTGACCGTGAGCGCAACCAGCAAAAAATCATCAAGGCTATCGTCGAGAAGGCTAAGACATCCAACAAGGCAGACTTCAATGTCATGATGGGTATTATTGATGCGCTGGGCAATAATATTAATACCAATTTTGAAACCAAAGAAATGCAGACCATCATTGAGATTCTGAAGGAATTTAACGCAGAAAAGATTGTCTCAATACCACTGGTTGATGAGAAAAATAAAGTACAGCTACTGACGACCTCCAATATTGCTGGTGCTAGTGTGGTGGTGCCAACCGCTGGAACCTACAACTACACGGCCATTAAAAACTATGTCAAAAAACGCATCAGCCCAACAGCTGAGATGAATGAAGAAGCGAGACTGGTGATATTGAATGGATCTGGTATCGCCGGGGTGGCGGCCGCTGAACAGACGAAATTAACCAAGCAAGAGTTAAATGTGGTCCAAGTTGGTAATTATCCAGGCGGCGTGCAAGCCAAACATACCATCTACGACTTGAGTAACGGTACTAAACCAAAGACCATTGAAAAATTGAAACAAACCTATGGCACTAATGTTGTAACCACCATCCCGCCGACCATCAGTAAGTATAACGCTGACATTGTCATCGTCCTCGGTACAGAAAACCAGCGGTAGTAAGCCGCTGGTTTTGGTTAGGCGTGCAAAGCGTCTTATGAGTGGTAGCCGTTTGGATTGTTACTTTGCCAGTTCCACGTGTCTTGGCAGGCTTGTTCAACAGACAACTCAGCTTTCCAGTTGAGCTCTCGTTGAGCTTTGTCGCAGTTGGCGTAGCAAGCCGCCAAATCACCAGGGCGACGAGGCTTGATGACGTAAGGAATGTCGTGTCCAGAGGCTTGAGAGAAGGCTTTGATGATTTCCAGAACAGAGGTACCGTGTCCTGTGCCAAGGTTATAGATATTTACACCTGACTTCATGTGCTCCAGCGCTGCCACGTGACCACGTGCCAAATCGACCACATGGATGTAGTCACGCACACCAGTGCCATCCGGTGTGTCATAATCATCACCAAACACGCCGACCTCGTTTAATTTACCAACTGCCACCTGCGCAACATACGGTAGCAAGTTGTTAGGAATGCCGTTTGGATCTTCACCAATGGTTCCTGATGCGTGCGCACCGATGGGGTTGAAATAGCGCAAAATAGAAACCTCCAACTCTGAGTTGGCGACCGCGGCGTCTTGTAAAATCTGCTCAATCATAAACTTAGTTTGGCCATATGGATTGGTGATTCCTCGACCGGTTGGTGATTCTTCTGTCAGTGGCAGAGACTCTGGATTGCCATAGACGGTGGCTGAGCTAGAGAAGACAATTTTGTTAATATGATGTTTTTGCATGGTTTCCAACAGAACCAAGCTTGAGACGAGGTTATTATCATAGTACTCCAGTGGCTTGGCGACTGACTCGCCAACAGCTTTAAATCCTGCGAAATGAATCACCGCGTCAATCTGTTGACTCGTGAATACTGCTTCTAGCGCCGCTTTGTCACGCACATCTGCCTCTACAAACGGAACGGTCGTTTTGGTGATGTGCTCAATGCGTCGTATCACTTCCGCCGAGCTGTTCGACAGATCATCCATAATAACCACCTCGTGTCCGCTGTGAATCAGCTCAATGGCGGTATGAGAACCGATATAGCCTGCACCACCAGTCAACAAAATCTTCATCTTTATTATCCTCCTATTTGGTTGTATTATAAGTATAGCAAGGAATAGAACATATATGAAACTAACAAAAAAGCAAAAACAACTACTCGATTTTATCGAAGGATTTATCAGTGGACAGGGATATAGTCCAACCTTTCGAGAGATAATGCAGGCTTTGGGCTATAAATCAGTCTCAACAGTAGCCAAGCATATTGATGGTTTGGTGGCGCAAGGGGCCTTGATCAAGCGAGAGGGTAAAGCCAGGTCGCTGGAGCTTTGCATCAATCGCGATACGACCACTGATGTAACTACACCGTGGTGGCAGCAGTTGGAGCAAGAAGCCAAAAAACGTGAGGCCACGGCGGATGAGGTGGCTCATGAGGAGGCAGCCATCCTGAGAAAAGCCTTGGATATTGTCAAAGGTGCCTAATATAACCCTAATTCAGTTCTTTACAATAATGTCATGATACGGTACAATGGCAATACGGTATTCCGGCATAGCTCAGTGGTAGAGCGGTTGGCTGTTAACCAATAGGTCGCTGGTTCGAGCCCAGCTGCCGGAGCCAAGAAAAGACACTTCTACGGAGGTGTTTTTTCTTTGTTTTTTGAAATACGATTCGGTACCACACAAAATTCCACATCAGACTGATGCTGGTGGCGGCTAATTTTGCCATGCTTAAGTCGAGTGTGTTAGTTATACCGAGTAGTTGGATGAGCAGCCATATGACGACTGGTTGTAAAACCCACAGGCCAGTGATGGTGATGCAGATGAACTGGACGATTGGCTGGCGGCTGGTCTTGAAGGTGAATCGCCTATTGAGAACATAGCTACCAATCATTCCTGTAGTGGTTGAAATGATGACGGCTAATAGTAGCGGTGCGGTGAGCCATATCAACAGAGTGTATATCGTGACATCAACGGCGGTGTTGAGAACGCCAATGGCGGCAAAGGTGGTGAGTTGTTTGCGAAGATTCATGCCGGTGAGTATAGTGGGTGGGGCTGTAAAAGGGCTGTAAAAGGTTTAAAGCGAAATTACAGACCCCTCATCTATAGTTGCTGACATGACTATGAAAGCAGCAACCATACCCCAACCACTGGCTCGGCCGCGGCACCTCGCCGCCACTCAGAGCCAACCGTCATTTCGGGCGATTGCTCGTCCGCTTGTCGACATTGTCGTGCCGGTGCTCAATGAGGAGAAGATTCTTCAAAAAAGTATCATGACACTTGATGAATATATGGCGAAACACCTGCCGTATCGCTACCAAATCACCATCGCGGACAACGGTAGTCAGGACAAGACGCTGGAAATTGCCGAGAACTTAGCGGAAAAGCACCGGTCAGTGCGGGTGGTGAGCCTGGCGGAGCGCGGTCGCGGACGAGCGCTCAAACGGGTCTGGCAGAATAGCCCGGCGGACATTTTGGCGTATATGGACATCGATCTGTCGACCAGTCTGGATGATTTTCTGCCGATGATTCAGCCGTTGGTGGCGGGCGAAGCTGGTGTGGCGATTGGCTCGCGGCTGAAGAAAGATTCTAGAACTAGCCGTGGGCTGAAGCGGGAATTCATATCGCGTTGCTATAACAACATTATCAAATGGACGTCAGGTACTAAGTTTAGTGACGCGCAGTGTGGTTTCAAGGCGATTCGCCGGGATGTCGCCGCAAAATTCTTGCCGAAAATCAAAGACAACGAGTGGTTTTTTGACACCGAGCTGTTGATCAAAACCGAGCGGGCGGGCGTGCCGATTTATGAACAGCCAGTGACTTGGATTGAGGATACAGATAGCCGCGTGAAAATTGTGAAAACGGCCGTCGATGATCTGAAAGGACTGTACCGCGTCAATAAGGAACTAGACAAACGGTCGTGGTTTGAGAAGTGGACGTTGCCGGTGCTGTTGGCGCTGACTGGCGCGTTGTATTTGTTTGGCGCGCTCCATAACGGCATGGCGAATAGTTACTATGCGGCGGCGGTGCAGGCGGCCAGTCAGGATTGGACAGCGCGGTTGTTTGGCTTTTCAAGCTTCTCGATGCTACTGCCAAGCGTGCTAGCGGGCGTTGGTTCGGTGTGGCTAGTCTATGCGGCAGTGAAGCGGCAGTTTGGTTTTATGAGTGCGGCAATCGCTGGGGCGGTGCTGGCGCTAACACCAGTGGCGGCGCTGATGTTTGGCTTTAATAACCCTGATGCGATTTTGACATTGATGTTGACTGCCAGTGGCTATGCGTTTTTACGCTCGCTGGAGGGTAAACGGCCGCTGCTGTGGCTGGGGTTGGCGGGGTTATTCACGGGGCTGGCGTTTAATACCAAGATGCTCCAGGGTTTGATGGTGCTACCGGCGATGGTGCTAGTCTATCTGGTGTTTGCCAAGCCGCCGATCGTCACGCGGTTTCTACACATAATGTTTGCCGGCGTCATCACCACGATGTCGACGCTATGGTGGAGTGTGTTGGTCTGGTTGACGCCAGCTGGTAGCCGGCCATGGGTGGGTAGCACTAATGATAACAATATTTGGAGTTTGATTTTTGGCTATAACGGCCTTGGTCGATTACTCGGTGGGCGCGGTGGCATGGGCGGTGGCCCTGGTGGCGGACATGGTCCAGGCGGTACGGGCTTCGGTGGGCAAACGGGAATTTTCAGGATATTTAACAGTGATTTTGGGCCAAATATTGCATGGCTGCTAGTCCTAGCCCTGGCGGGTGGTGGATTTTGCGTAAAACGCCACGAACGAATCGCGGGCGGGCGGCAGTAATTTTCTGGATGCTGTGGCTGCTGATTCACATCGTGATTTTCAGCATGACCAGTGGCGTGATTCACCCGTACTACGTGGTGGTGATGGCGCCAGCAGTGGCGGCGCTCGTCGGTATCAGTCTGCCGTTCCTGTGGGGCGCCTATGTCAGGCGCAAACCATATGCGTGGCTACTGCCGGTGCTGGTCGGCGTGACGGCAGCGACCACGGTGATTATCCTCGGTTACGCTGGCACGATGACGTGGCTGATATGGATAGTGGGCTTGTTGGGTTTGATAGGAATGATTGGATTGTTGGTCAATCTTTACACGCCGCGCCGGTGGCTGCAAAACTCGGCAATCGCCGCCGCCCTAGCCGCCTGCACGCTCGCCCCGATAGTGTATACACTAGTGACGGTCAATGTCGCGCACACTGGTAGCATCCCGACGGCCGGGCCGAGTTCGACGGCGATGCAAGGTAGTAATAATGAAACATCACAGGCAGACAGCCAGTTGGTGCAGTATATTTTGCAGCATCAACATGGTGCAACCTGGCTAGTGGCAGTAGCTAGCGCCAACGAGTCGGCAGCGATTCAGTTGACGAGCGGCCAGCCGGTCATGGCAGTCGGTGGATTTAACGGTAGCGATACACCACTGACACTGGAACAATTTAAGCAATTAGTGAGGGACGGCAAGGTCAACTATTACGCCATCGGCTCACACGGTCGCGGTGGTGGCGGCCCAGGCGGCGGTAATAATGAAATCACGGCGTGGGTCAAACAAACTGGCACCGTCGTTAATTATGGAGGTAGTGATGTAACACTGTACGAATTATCGAGAGAGTAACGTAACGAAAGGAGAAATTATGGCAATTTCACAAACCAAGCAAGTACAACTCACCACGCCGGAAGCAGCCTATGATCAGCCGCCCGTGCCGCGTCCAAATGATACAAACTCTGGCAAGAACGAGTTAAGCGCCGGGGCAATTACCGGTATAGCGGTCAGTGGCGTAGTGGCCTGTGCGCTCAGCTTTGTCGTCGGTATGCAGGTCGGCGGTTTGCAAAACAATAACATGAACAATCAGGCTGGTGGCCCGCCGGGCATGAGCCGAGGTCAGAATAGTCAGCAAGGCGGGCCAGGCGGACAGGCGGGCGGTGTGCCAGGTGCTAACCAAAATCAGACTGGTCAAAACTCACAAACACCATCAATACAAAATAATAACGGCGCAGCGCAAAATAGCCAAACTGCTCCGTCGTCACAGACTGGCTCGGCGCAGCCACCAACCACTAATACCGCGCCGCAGACCAATTAACCAGCGGCGAATCAACAAAAAGCAGCGTCTACCTCCTCGGGCGCTGCTTTTCTTGATTGTTAAAAACGGCAGATCAGACGTATAATAGAGAAGTGAAGAAACCTCAAACCACAAATAAGCGCTGGTTGTTGGCTGTAGCGGTAGTTGCAGTGCTTCTTATGGTGAAAGTTATTGGACGAAATCTGTCCATGGAACTGCCTAAACATTTCCAAGACTTTATCACCCTGACTTTGAGCGTCATCATTGAAGCATTGCCGTTTGTGATGCTGGGTATGTTTTTTTCCATGGCTGTTCGGGTGTGGTTGCCTCACGACTGGCTGCTTCAGTATCTGCCAAAACAACCATTCCTGCGCCGTGCTCTCATCTCACTGCTCGGGGTGTTGATGCCGGTTTGTGAATGCGGCAACGTGCCATTAGCACGAGGATTGCTCGCCAAAGGTTTAACGCCAGCAGAATCTCTCACTTTTCTTTTGGCGGCACCAATACTAAACCCTGTGACCATCATCACAACTCAGCAAGCATTTTCTGATGATAATACGGTACTGGTCGCCAGGATTTTGGGTGGTTTTTTGATCGCCAATCTCATCGGTTGGATATATAGTTCCACGCGACAAGACGCTATGCTGCGTCCAGAGTTCGTCGCCAGTTGTAAAGAAAAACGCGACAATTCAAACAGGCTCGTTGAAGCGTTACACTTTTTCAAGCATGAAACGCGCACCATGATGCCAGCATTGATCATTGGTGCGATGGTGGCTGGATTTATCCAAGTTGTCGTGCCGCGTGAAACCATTTTGCTGCTAGGGAACAGTCCAGCCTGGTCAGTATTGGTCATGGTGCTGCTGGCGTTTGTGGTTTCGATTTGCTCCAGTGTTGATGCCTTTTTTGCGCTGGCATTTCGTGGTACGTTTACGTCTGGATCACTAGTCAGCTTTCTGACATTTGGTCCGATGATTGACATTAAAATGCTGAGTCTGATGCGCACAACGTATCGCCGAACGGTACTGGTGCAAGTGTCATTGTTGGTGGTACTACTAACAGCGCTACTGGGATTGGTGGTAAACTATGTATTCTAAGGTATCGAGATGGATTAACAAGGTAGACGAATGGAGTGGCGTTGTACTGATATTGGTTGCCAGTATCGCTACCATATGGCTCTCATTTGAGGAAAAACTCAAATGGTATATTCATCCGCGCTATGAACTGTTTTCCTTGGCGTTGGCGACGACTGGCGTTTTGCTCGCCCTCGCCACGATCATCACCCTGCCTCAACGCGCACATAACCACCAACCGCCGCGTAAGCGATATCGCTCGTATGGCACGGCGGTGATGGTTATAATCTCAATAGGCATGTTGCTGGTGATCCAGCCAGCGGCGCTAACCAGCTTGACGGTGAGCCAGCGGGTGATGAATAGTGGGGTAAACGCGACCAGCGATGCTCGTGAGTCAGCCATTCTCAAAGAACGGGGCAGTTATACTAACTTTACCATCAAAGATTGGTCCTTGTTATTGTCTCAGTCCAGTGACCCAAAACAATACCAAAACAAACCAGCCAAAGTGAGTGGATTTATCACGGCCGGCAAGGATGAGAATGTTTTCTTTGTTTCGCGTTTTGTGGTGACATGTTGTGCTTTGGATGCTCGCCCAATTGGCGTGCCGGTGTACAGCCCAGGTTGGCGCAAAACTTTTGCTCCAGATCAGTGGGTAGAAACTAGTGGCGCGTTCATCGCCAATCCAAATACCAACGCTACCGAGCGTACAGTCCTGTCGCCTGATTATGTCAGACCGATTGATAAGGAGAAAAACCAATATGTCTATTAGCGTCGTGAAAAGAATTCAGCGGTGGCAATGGGTGATGCTGGTCGCGATTATTGCTGTTGCTACTATGTTTGTCCTGGTCGACAGACAGGGTCCACGGTTGCGGCGTGCCGAATACGTCCCAGCACCAAAATCTGGTAGTGTTGCCCAGTGGCGATTTTATTTTAATCAATCAGTCAAAGACCCCTCGCCAGATAATGTTCGTCTGTCGGCCGGGCGGTTATATGGCGTGACGACAACAAACGACGTTGTCACGGTTCAGGTGCTCAAAACAGGCCCAGAACCAACAGAGCAGCACGTCACCATCATTGATTTACAGAGTAAATACGGCAATCGTAGTAGTACTATAACGCACGTGGTTCGCAAGCCAGACACATTGTTCTACAATCCTACCAAATGATTATTGTTTACAGCTTTTTTAAAGACTGGCAGCGTATCATCAAGGTATCACTAACAGAAAGGATGATCATGAACAAGGTGCAAGCAAACGAAATCAACTTAACCACCAACGAGGCGCTGGTGTTGCAGCAAGTCTATGAAGACGGCGGTGACGATGCAGCCACGCTGGCAGCACAAATGGGCATGCCACGTCGAACGGCGATGAATGTGTTAGCAGACTTGCGGCGCAAAGGTTTGATGGTGATCGACCAAGCCTATGGCGACGCCTGGGTGCGACTAACCACACGTGGCAAACGGCTGGTGCAGCGAATTTGGCCGGAAGCGCAGGCGATAGCCGTTTAAGGTTTGCCTAACCTAAAGGTTTTATTGTAGTTTGGTAGGCATGCCTAGTAGAAACACTTTTATAGACTGGCTGTGCTATAATTTTACTATGACACCGCCGCTGGCTAGGGGTTAAGAAAAACTATAAAAAGATACAACACTGTAGGAATTATGAAAATCTGGCACTCAGGACGAGAATCAAAATTACTCGACGATATTATCGCCGGGCGGAAGACGGTTGAAGGTCGATTGAATCGCGGAAAGTTTGCCGAGTACCGAGTCGGCGATAAGATTCACCTGCGCCGCGATATTCGCGATGTCGAAGGAATACTACACGACGGCGAACCAGATCAAGCACGCGTGGAGATTATCGCTATTCGCCACTACAATTCCTTTTTAGAAATGGTGCAGGTCGAGGGTTACCACCGTGTTATTCCGCACGCCACCAGTGCCGAAGCTGCCGCTGCCGAATATAACAAATATTATTCCGCTGCTGACCAAAAACACTATGGCGTGCTAGCAGTGGAGGTTCGCTTATTGCTTTAATCTTTCGTATGGCTATAATATACTGAAGCCATGATGAATTTACTCTCAATCCATCATCATCTCCATGCGTAAGCAGGAGGTATTTACTATTGCCTCCTGCGGGAGGTTTTTTGATTGATTAATTTTGGGAAAGGAAATGTATGATACCAGATAAATTACAGCCAGGCGATGAAGTGAGGGTAATTGCACCGGCGCGTTCTGCGAGCGATATTGACGAAAGAGTTTTAGATCGGACGAAAGTAGTCCTAGAATCACTGGGACTAAAAGTTACGTTTAGCAAAAATGCTTTTTCTCGCAATCAGCGAGGTTGTCCGACGGACGATGAGAAGGTTGAAGATTTACACGAAGCATTTATGGACGAAAATGTGAAGTGTATTCTGGCGGCTATCGGCGGGTTTAATTCCAATCAGTTGCTTGGTAAAATTGACTGGCAAATTATAAAAGACAATCCGAAGATCTTTGGTGGCTTTTCTGATATTACCGTCCTCAATCATGTGATTTTGGCAAAAACTGGGTTGGTGACCTATGCGATGCCGAATTTCTATTGTTTTGGTTTGCCGCCAGAAGCTAATTATTCGTTGGAGTATTTTCGGCGATGAATGTGTTGGCGGACTTGCGGCATAAAGGTTTGATGGTGATCGACCAAGCCTATGGCGACGCCTGGGTGCGACTAACCACACGTGGCAAACGGCTGGTGCAGCGAATTTGGCCGGAAGCGCAGGCGATAGTATACTAAAGAATATGAGATATATCCTGTTGCTTCGGGGCATCAATGTTGGCGGTAAAAATAAAGTTTCCATGAAAGACCTCACAGCAAGCCTCGAGGATTTGGGGTATCAGCATGTCGTCACTTATATCAATAGTGGTAATGTCATATTTGACACTGATGATGACCTGACGACAGTCAAAGAAAATATTGCTGTCATGTTAGGGCGTTTTCCGTTTGCCATCAAACACGTCATCCTGACGAAAAACGAGTATTTAGATGAAGTATCAAATCTGCCGGAATGGTGGCATCAGCCTTTGGCGCGAAAAGACGTATTATTCTATACCGATGACGTCGATCCTGAGTATATCAAGGAGCGGATTGGTCAAATGCCACTTCATGATGAGGTTGTTCATTTTGGCAAAAAGGCGGTATTTTGGGGTAAATATAATGAGAAAGAATTTTTGCGTACGTCATATCATAAGTTACTAATGAAAGAAAAGTTTTACTCATCAATCACTATCCGCAATGGGCGAACATTTGATACGTTAGGAAAGATGCTGGGGTAGGATATGCGGATTTTACTAGTAGAAGATGACGCGGCGATTGCCCGGTCGCTGAAGGAAGGCTTAGAAGATGAAGCCTATGCGGTCGATGTGGCGCATGACGGTGACGAGGGGTACCGAACGGCGACGGCGGATGACTATGATGTGATTATTCTTGATGTGATGCTGCCAGAAATGAATGGCTATGAGGTTTGTCGGGTGCTGCGCAAAGACGGTAATCAGACGCCGATTTTGATGTTGACAGCGCGTGATGCCGAGCGGGATATTGTCGAAGGATTGGACGTGGGCGCTGATGATTATCTGGCGAAGCCGTTTAGTTTTGAGGTGTTATTGGCGCGTCTTCGTGCCTTGCTGCGCCGTCCGAATGAGAAGATGGAAGAAATCTTGCGGGTTGGCGATTTGACGCTTGATCCGAGTTTGAAAAAAGTGACGCGCGCCGCGCAGGAAATTAGCCTGACTGCTAAAGAATACGCTGTGTTGGAATATCTGATACGTAACGTCGGCAAGGTTCTGTCCAAGGAGCAAATCATCTCGCACGTGTGGGATTTTGATGCCGATGTCTTGCCGAACAATGTTGAGCTATTCATTATGTTTTTGCGCCGCAAAATCGACAAGCCATTTGACTCAAAATTGATCCACACCATCCCGGGCTTTGGCTACAAACTGGAGGATAAGTCATGAAACAGCAGCGCGTCAGACGCCTGGCGTTGAGTTATCTGGCGGTGATCATGACGTTGTCACTGGTGTTTAGTGTGATTATTTATGCCATCACCTCCGCGCAATTAAATCGTCCACTGCCGCCAGGCGAACAGGCTCAGCAACCGCCGGAACTTGTCGAGCGTCAGTTTAGTCGCCGCCTGGAGCAACGCAACCGCGAGACGCGCGGGTCGGTGGTTGTGTCACTGGCGGTACTCAATGGCATGATGTTGCTGGTCGGTTATTGGCTGAGTCGGCTATTGGCACGTCGGACATTGGCACCAATTGAGCGGTCGATTGAGCAGTAAGCACAGTTTGTGTCGGATGCCAGTCATGAGCTACGGACGCCGCTGACCGCGTTGATGACCACTAACGAAGTGGCGCTACGCAAAAAAACGCTGGATGACGACAGGGCGAGAGCGGTGTTTCAGCGCAACATTGACGAGGTTGAACAATTGCGCACACTGATGGATAATTTGTTGCAACTTGCCCAGGTTAATAATCAGCAGATTGAAAAACGGGCAGTCGATATGGCCGAGCTTGTCCGCGACACAGTTGATCGCTACCAGCCGGCAGCTGACAAGAAACGAGTGGCACTGGATATGCAAGTGGCATCAATAACACACACAGTAGCGGTCACGGCAGTGACGCAAATTTTAGGCACACTGATTGATAACGCCATCAAATATTCGTCGCCAGACAGCACTGTCATAATTTGGCTGGACGGACAAGCCCTGTCGGTTGTCGACCAAGGCATTGGCATTGCCAAAAAAGACCAGGCGAAAATTTTTGACAGATTTTATCGTAGCGATGAGGCTCGCACTCGCGGGCAAAACTCGGGCTATGGTCTCGGGCTGGCTATCGCCAAGGCGGTGGCTGATAAACATGGCTATCGCTTGAGTGTCAAAAGCGAACCAGGCCGAGGCTCAACCTTTAGGTTACATTTCTGAGATCTGGCTAGCTAGCCGCGTACAATTGAAGAAAGCTGGGATTTAGTGGCGTAAAGGCCTAAATTATTGTATATTTGAACTATAACAAAGGGCAGTTATAGAAAAGGAAAGTCACTATGAGTAACCATTCACCGCTGATTTTACACGGACTTACCAAGCGCTTTGGCCGCAAATTGGCAGTCAACAATGTGTCGTTGGAGCTATACGAAGGTGAAGTATTTGGCTTTCTTGGACCGAATGGTGCGGGTAAAAGTACGACAATTCGGTCAGTGATGGATTTCTTAAGGCCAACGGATGGCTGGGTGGAATTGCTAGGTGGACAGAGTTTTCAGGAACGAACGGCGCTCCATGATCGGGTTGGTTATCTGGCGGGCGACATTGCGCTATATGAAAATATGACTGGCCGAAAATTGCTAAAGTTTTTGGCGCGGATAGGTCGGAAGGTTGATTGGAAGTATGTTGATGAGCTGGCTGAGCGTTTTGAGGCGGTACTGGATCGACCGATCCGCCAGCTTTCCAAGGGTAATCGCCAGAAAATTGGTCTAATTCAAGCCTTTATGCACCGACCAAAATTGCTGATTTTGGACGAGCCGACCAGTGGGTTGGATCCGCTGATGAAACAAGTGTTTTACGATTTGGTGCGCGAAGTTTCCGAGCAAGGCGCGACGGTATTTGTCAGCAGCCACGATCTGACTGAAGTGCAAAAAATTTGCCACCGTGCCGGTTTTATTCGTGATGGAAAATTGATTGCTATTGAACCTATCGCGACCATGAAACACCTGTCGACACACCGTTACATTGTGACCTTTGCTAAGAAACCGTCCCTGGCGGCAGCTAAAAAATTACCATCCATCACCGACGTTCAACGTCGCGACGACGAATACGAATTTACCGTCAAAGGCGACGCAACGGAGTTTGTCTCGTTCATTGCCGAATACAAACCAAAACTATTGCGCGAATCAGAATTAGAATTGGAAGAATTATTCATGCGGTATTATGAAGGCGAGGAGGCAAAGCGATGATGCGGCAGACGGTGCGGCAAAATTACAAACTGCCGCTGTTTTTGGGCGTTGGAATTAGCGTTGTGGCAGTATTGTTTTCAGCGTTGTTCAATAAATTTAGCAATCAATTAAGTCCATTCATCAATATGATGCCAGCCGGCATGAAAGCGGTGGTTGGTGATTTGGCGATTGGTACTACGCCAGAAGGTTGGCTGAGCATTGAGTTGTTTCCACTTATGGCGATGGTTGGTGTGGTGATTGTAGCGATTATTTTCGGCGCTGGGATGATTGGTCGAGAAGAAGATTCGGGAACGCTCGAACTATTGCTCGCCAGCCGGCGGAATCGCGTAATGATTGTACTACAAAAATATTTGGCGATGGCGGGATTGTTGGTAATTCCTCCAGTGATGTTGTTGGCGACCATTGCACTCATCGGTCCGCTGTTTGATTTTCATCCAAACCTCACGCACGTTGCTGGGGCCTGTGTGAGCTTGTGGCTTTTGGGCCTTAGTTTTGGTAGTCTCACCTTTGTCACCCAGGCGGTGACGGGCCGGCGCGGGCTGGCTGTTGGCGTTGGTAGCCTGCTTTTTCTAGCAATGTACGCCCTGTCGATTACTGCTAAATTGATTGAAAGCTGGAAAGATTACGACGTTTGGTCGCTGATCCATTACTACAACATTCCGGGCAGTTTGATGGATGGATTAGACCTAGGAAAATTGGTAGTCTTAATCTTTGTGAGCTTAGCGGCGCTTGGTGTGGCAGTGATTGGCTTTTATCGGCGAGATACGGGAGTATAATTCAGGAAACTGACGTTATAGACTGGCATAGATCTGTTTGATTATATGGCGCAATAGAACAGGTATATGGTAAATGCTATAATTTCCATATGGAAACCTTGCCTCGCCCTGATAAGTTGCTGACCGACGGATCATTGCAGTGTGCTGCAGCGGAGCTCGGTGTCGATGTATCTGATTTACAAATTACCTCGGTGAGCGGCGGCTTTTCGCGTAATCGCCGCGCCTTGGTGTCAGCGGGCGATAAGACAATTTTTGTCAAAGAAGTTGATGTCGATTTGCTGCCGGACGATGGCGAGCGGGAATTAGCTTGGCTGAAAAAAGATTATGAAGTGACGCGGTTGTTGCAGAAACTTCACCCGCAATATGTGGCTGACTGGACTGAGCTGGCTGGTGATGGATATGTGCTGATGACAACCAGTTATGCGTCAGCTGACGGCTGGTTGTGGCGGCCGCCAGCGGAAAAATCTGTGGCCAAGCGGTATATTTCAGCGGTGGTGACGGCGGCTCGTGAACTGGAACAAACAGAGCTACCATATAAGGTGATTGAGGAACTGCAGTTGCAACCATTTGTAGCGGCGGAGCTTGGCTTGGATGACGGCATTGACCAGATTATTGCCGAGGCTGATATTCGCCGTCAGCTAATTGATAACTACCGAACATTATTACCGGAGCAATCAGAAGCCAATCAGCGGTGCTGCCAGAAGATGATGGAGTTACTGAGCAGGAGTGATGAATTAGCAGATATTTCGGTACGTACTAAACAATTCGCCAAACAGTCAGAGGATTGTTTTAATCATTCCGATGTACGCAGTGATAACTTGGCGTTTCATCCACAAACTGGTGAGTTGAAATTGGTTGATTGGAACTGGGCTTCCTATGCACCGCGGGGGTCTGGTGCGACGGAATTTCTGGTTGATATGGCACGACACGGTCAGGATGTAACACCGTGGCTGGGTGAAGTCAACGCGGAGATGTTGGCGGCATTTATCGGGTTTTATCTTATTCGCAGCCTTAAACCGCCGCTCCAACCGGGCGATACTCTTCGCCAAATGCAGGCGCTGTCGGCAGCTACCGCTTATGATTTGTTGGAGCGCACGTGACGGTCTCTCATCCGCTGATCATTCTCCGCGGTAATTCTGGTTGCGGTAAAACCAGCACGGCGCGCCTGCTCCAGCGTCAGCTGGGTTACGGCACGATGTTAGTGTCGCAGGATGTGGTACGCCGGGAAATACTTCGCGTGAAAGATAGTGAAAGCAATCCGGCGATTCAGCTGATTTACGATCTATGCATGTACGGCAATAACGTTGGCTATACGGTGATTTTGGAAGGTATTTTGAGCAATAAAAGATACGGCACGATGCTGCACCAGCTGCTGAATGATTTTCAGGGCGAAAAATTGATTTATTATTTTGACGTATCGTTTAAGGAAACGGTGCGCCGCCACGCCACGAAGCCAAACGCTCATGAATTTGGCGAATCGGAAATGCGCCAGTGGTGGAAAGACCAAGATATTTTAGGTGTGCCAGGTGAGCAGCGAATTGGCGAGAAGCTGGTTCAGGCAGAAATTATTGATATGATTCACCGCGACGTTTTGGCATCATCAGAGGGAACAACATCTTCCGCGTCTCACATGTAAATAATACAATGTATTTTCGTTGACAGACGCTATATATCGCGTGTATATTCTATATTAAGCACTATATATGGTGTTTTTAGAAAATAAATAACGTTTTTTGCAACACGCACCCCTTGGGGAGGTTGGGGTCTGTTTGTTGTTGTCATAATAAGGAGGGGTATGTACAAATCAATCAAAAAACGTGATGGTCGCACCGTCAAATTTGATCGCAAAAAAATCGAAAAAGCCATTGAAAAAGCGGGCTTGGAGACTGGCGAATTTGACAAAAAAACAGCCAAGGAACTGACCGAAAAAGTATTGGCGGTACTGGAAGCTCGCAACCAAAAACAATTACCGGGCGTCGAAGATATCCAAGACATTGTCGAAGATGCACTGATTGATTCTAAGTTTAAGAAGACCGCCAAGGCCTACATCATCTACCGTGACCAGCACAAAAAATTGCGCGAAATTACATCTAACGCGCATGTTGATTTAATCGATCAATATATTGGTAACCTGGACTGGAAGGTGAATGAGAACTCCAACATGGGCTACAGCCTACAGGGTTTGAATAATTACGTCTCGGCGGAAGTTACGAAGACTTACTGGCTGGACAAAATTTACACACCAAAGATTGGTCAGGCACATAAAGAGGGTGATTTGCATATTCACGACCTAAATCTCCTCAGTGTGTATTGTGTTGGTTGGGATTTGACTGATCTGTTGCAAGAAGGCTTTACGGGTGTTGCCGGAAAGGTGGCTTCTAAGCCAGCTAAGCATTTCCGCTCAGCCTTGGGCCAGGTGGTGAACTTCTTCTACACCCTGCAGGGTGAGGCGGCTGGTGCTCAGGCATTTTCTGATTTTGATACACTGCTGGCGCCATTTATTCGCGCTGATAAATTGAACTACGGTGAGGTTAAGCAAGCACTGCAGGAATTTGTTTTCAACGTCAATGTACCAACGCGGGTTGGTTTCCAGACGCCGTTTACCAACATTACGCTTGATCTCGAGTGTCCAAAGCACATGGCTGACAATCCAGTGATCATCGGTGGTGAAATGCAGGACACTACTTACGGCGAATATCAAGAAGAGATGAACATGCTGAATAAGGCGCTGCTAGAGGTGTTGTCTGAGGGTGATGCTAACGGCCGAGTCTTTACCTTCCCAATCCCAACGGTTAATATCACCAAGGATTTCAACTGGGATAATCCAGTGATTGAAAGTTTGTGGGAAGCCAGCGCCAAGTATGGCATTCCGTACTTCTCGAATTTCATCAATTCTGATATGGATCCAGAAGACGCGCGCTCAATGTGCTGTCGCCTGCGCATTGATAATCGCCAGCTGGAATATCGCGGTGGTGGACTGTTTGGTTCAAACCCAATGACTGGTTCAGTTGGTGTGGTGACGATCAACTTGCCACGTTTGGCACTGAAATCAAAGAACGAGAAAGAGTTCTTCAAGGGCCTAGGCGATCTCATGGATATGGCGAAAGATAGCTTGGAGACTAAACGTAAGGTTTTGGAGCGATTGACCGACGCTAACCTCTACCCGTACACCAAGTTCTACTTGCGCAACATCAAGCAGCGATTTAACCAATACTGGAAAAATCACTTCTCAACCATCGGTTTGATTGGCACCAACGAAGCGGCGTTGAACCTGCTGGGTGTTGACATTGGCACGGAAAAGGGTCAGGCGTTTGCCGAGAAAACGCTTGACTTTATGCGCGACCGCTTGGTGGAATACCAGAAAGAAACGGGCAACAACTACAACCTAGAAGCAACACCAGCTGAGGGTACAACCTATCGCTTGGCACAGCTTGACAAGGCCAGCTTTCCTGACCGAGCACACTTCGCCAATGGCTTGGGTGCGGCGGTTAAGCATCCGTTCTACACCAACTCCAGCCACTTGCCGGTCAACTACACTGACGATTTGTTTGAGCTGATGGATTTACAAGATAATTTGCAGACTAAATACACGGGCGGTACAGTGATTCACTTCTTCCTGGGTGAGCGCATGGATGATCCGCAGACGCTGAAAAAACTGGTCAAAACGATTTGTGAAAATTACAAACTGCCATACTTCACCTTCAGCCCAAGCTTCAGTATTTGTAAGAATCACGGTTACTTGGTTGGTGAGCATCCAACCTGTCCAAGCTGTAATGAAACGACTGAAATTTACTCACGCGTGGTTGGTTTCTTGCGTCCGACGTCCCAGTGGAACAAGGGCAAGCAAGCTGAATTTGACATGAGGGAGCATTATGACGATGCCGCCGAACACCAGCGAGTCAACACCGTCGCTGTCCCAGCTTAAGGTGTCGATTGGCGGGATTCAGAAGCTGTCGCTGGTGGACTATCCAGGACACGTGGCGGCAGCGCTGTTTCTCTCTGGCTGTAATATGCGCTGCGGCTATTGCCATAATCCGGAGCTGGTGTTGCCCGAACGCTTGGCGCCGAGCATCCCGGTTGAGGAAGCGATGATATTCCTAAAATCGCGCATTGGTCGACTAGACGGCGTGGTGATTTCTGGCGGCGAGCCGACAGTCAACGAGGATTTGCCGGTGCTGTGCCGGATGATCAAGAGCCTCGGTTTTGATGTCAAGCTGGATACCAACGGTACACACCCTGACATGGTGCGCAGTATGGTCGAGGAGGGGACGATTGATTTTATCGCCATGGATGTCAAGGGGCCGCTGGAAAAATACGTGGAGATTGCGGCCCGGCCGATTGATCTAGCGGCAATCAAAGACAATGTGCGGCTGATGATTGACTCAGGGATCGGCCATGAATTTCGGACGACCATCGTTCGCGAGCAGCTGGAGGTAGCGGATTTTGAAAAGATTGGCGAGCTAGTCAAAGGCGCCAAGCGATTTGCCTTGCAACATTTTCGCACTGGTACCACCATTAGTCCAAAATTTGCCAACTACCACACCTTTACCGACGAAGAGTTTAGAGCCGCCCAAAAAATAATGGAAAGGTATGTCGAAGAATGCGTGATTCACTAACTGTCGAAATTGTGCGCGTGCGCCAGGAAAACCCTGAGGTGACGACGCTGTATGTTGCGCGGCCGTTTGACTTTATGGCGGGGCAATATATCACGGTGTTCATTGAGGGCAGCCAGGTGCGCGAAGGCAAGGCCTATAGTATTTCTTCGCGCCCACACGAGGACTTAATGTCGATTACTGTGAAGAATGTGGGCGGCGAATTCTCGAGCTATTTGTGTTCGCGCCACGTTGGTGACACGCTGCACATTAGCCGGGCCTACGGTGATTTCAATCCGCAGACTGAGCGGCCGCTGGTTGGCATCGCGGCGGGCTGCGGGCTGAGTCCGATTTGGAGTATTTTAGCGGACGCCAAGCAGTCAACCTTTCTCTATTTGAGTCAAAAATCGCCGGAATATATGGTATTTACTGAGGAGTTGGCAGCGTCAAATATTACGGTCAATAAGTTTAGTACTCGCCAGCAGGTTGAGGAAAAAGATGGCTGGCATAACGGGCGGTTTGAGGTGGCGAAAATCGTCGCTGAAACGCCGGACGATGCGCACTTTCTGGTCTGCGGCAGCTTGCCGTTTGTGCGCGATGTTTGGCAAAAACTGACCGCCGCTGGCGTCGACGAATCACATATTTCAACGGAGACATTTTTTGAGCAATGATTGGGGCGACGACTACAGTAGAATTATCACCGACAGGGATTGGCGGTGATGGTTTTGATGTGTTTTCGTCGTTGAAAGATGGCGCTATCAGTGAGGATTTTTCGTCTGGCATTGACGAAGCGTTGACTGATGGTGTGAGTCAGTTTGACTTGGTGGCGGTGGCTGGTGGTAAAGCGGAACTTGACGTTACTATGTCCGACGATGAGGCAGAAGAATACTCTGCACCGATTGATCCGGAGCGTTGTCGAAACTTTGGTACAGTGGCGTGTCTTGGTTGTGTCAATTTAGGGCTATGTCAAGATCGTCAAGCCGCAATGATGGAGAAAAATAATGACCTTCAGCCCGAAGAGCAGCTGAGCACCTTGGAGCAATTACTCCGAGAGGACGAAGCGCCAGGTGAGATTGTTTGGGCCCAGGTGGTGCCAGAAACTAATGAGACTGGCGACTTGGGTCAAATTGAAGAGGTGCCGCAAGCAACAAGTCCTAATGTGATGGATGCGGCTCTGGATGGTAAAAATGTAACAGAGGAAGACGACGGCTCCAAAGATCAGACGAGTACTGTTCATGATGAGGAAGATTTTAAGGCAGCGGAGACTACCATTGAAGTTGTGAAGGATGCGGGAGTAGATGATTATGCGGCAAAGCCACAAGCTACCAATCCTGTTCTTGATGAACTGGCTGAGATGAGCGAGCAATTAACGCCGGAAGACACAGTGGTTTTGCCAACGCCAATGGCGGCTGAAGCTGAGCCAGTCGCGCCTGCTGTCAAGGATGTGAACAAGGTAAGTGACGATTTTGCCGATATGGTAGTGAGCGATATTCAAGAGTTACCGCAGATTGAGGTAAAAGAGCCAAAGTCAGATGCAGTAGTGAAGCCAGCTGACAGCTTACCATTAACTTCACCGGTTGAGGTGCCATCAGGAGAAACGCCACCAGATAATACCACCGTCGATAATACAGGAGATTATGACAATAGCTACCACGCGGTGCGTGAACCAGAAGAAAAGAGCGCGCCACCAGTTACTGAGCAGGAGCCCTCTGTCCAGATGTCGGACACACCAGTCAAGGTGCCGACGGAAGATGCGAAACATGAAACACCCACCAAAGAACTGGTTGCGGTGCAGGCGCCAATACCAGCAAGGGAGCAGCCTGATCAGCCAGCGGTCATGACGTCGCCAATTCAAGATTATGTTGAATATGGTGAGGAGGTGTCTTCTGTAGGCGAGGAGCCCGCGGTTGATCATAACTCAACACAACCTGTTGTTGTTGATATGCCAGTAGCGCACGAGGTGGCGGAAGTGGTACCTACGGAGAATGCCGCAATCGAGCCAGAAGCACCGACTCCAGTTATTCCTGTCGAGACTATTGTTGATGAGGATGAACTTTGGACCGATCCACCGCAGGGTGGCGGTCAGGAAGTAGCAGTGGATCAGACGGTTTATGAAACACCGACTTCCCCAGTTGAGCAGCTTGACGATGCGGTGATGGAGAGGCGCTCCTGTGATAGTGACGAAGAAGTGTGGGCCGAGGAGGGTGTGGTATTCTTTATTGAACAGTCGTCAGTGGCGGAGCCAGAAGCGACTTTGACTGAGGCAGTGACAACGGAGCCGTTAACGGAAGCGACGATTGTGGCAAGCGAAGAAATTGATGAGCCGGAAGTTTTTGTGGCTGATGAGATTGAAATTGAGCCTGTGGAGCCGTTGGATAATATCCAGGTAATATCAGTGCCCGAAATCACCAAGGATGACCATGAGCCGGTGGAACGGAGTATGGTTCCTGTTTCATCAGCTATTGAACCAGCGTCTAATGCTACATTAGACAAGGCGCCGGTACAAATGTCAGAGGAATATGGTTTGCCTCGTGAGAAACCGGCTGATGTGATTATGACAACATCGGGAGAAAACAACTTGTGGTGCGATGATGAAATTAAGACAGCGGTTATAGAGATTGGTGACGTAAGATCAGATGTTGAGCTGCCATCTGAAAGGCTGAAAGAGCCTGTTTCTGATGAAGAATTGACCGAGTCAGCAGAGCTCGAGCTAGATGAGTTAGCAACGGATGCTGCTTCTGACGAGTATAACTATAGCAGTGAAGTAAGTATCGCGGACGAGGATTCCCTTATTATCAAAAACCATCCATCGCTGGGCTTGTGGATGGATGACAGTCGGCTGAATCCGGAAGATAATAGAACCCCGGCTACCGGTAGCACTAGCGTCATTTCATGGTTGACGAAACTGGTTGGGGTGGTGGCGGTCTATGTTGTTTATAGTGGGCGAGAAAATAACCTGAGCCTAGGATAGACATTACACAAACCATAAGCTATAATAACGTATATGGTCTGTGATTATGCACCGCCAGTCAATATGCAAATTATTTTAGTTTTCAAGCGCCCTTTGGGGCGTCTTTTGATTATAAGGAGGTCTATATGAAGGGTGATAAAAAAAATAACTTAAAAAAGATGGCATTGTGTTTATTTGTCGGCTTGATGGTTTTGGTTGGACTAGTAGCTTGTTTGGTATTGTGGCGAGGTAGTACGAAAGATATCGAAGCGGTGGCGGACAGTTTTAAGCCGCTTGATGGGTGGCAACAGACTAGTTATGTAATAACTCCACCGCAATTCTTGTGTTTTTCAGGTGCTTGTCCAGAAATATCTAAGGCCTGGACCACACCAAACCAAATTACACAGAAGGATATTAAAAAGTTTATCGGAAACTTTTCGCAGGTTAATGCAAATCACAGTCGATGTATGGATTATGAGGATAACAGGACATTAGACCTGTGTGAATATATTGGAGAGAGGGGAGGTTATCAGTTTGATGTGATGATTGATTATAATGATTCGGATAGTAAAACGGATGTAAAATTATTCATAAGAAAGAAGGGTTATATTTATGATTAAACAATGTAGATTAATTCTTACGATAGCCGCAGTAGCTATAGCTGTTAATATAACCGCCCTTACTACTAGTGCTAAAGCAAAGAAAGTTGATAATAAATGTACATTAACCACCACTGTTTTTGCTCGTGGTTCTGGACAAGAAATTAATGCTAAGGAAGCTGATACTTTTCATAAGCAACTCGAATATAGGGTTGGTAAAGATAGGGTTAATTTCTACGAACTA
This sequence comes from uncultured Candidatus Saccharibacteria bacterium, assembly GCA_963525845.1. Classification (GTDB taxonomy): domain Bacteria; phylum Patescibacteriota; class Saccharimonadia; order Saccharimonadales; family Saccharimonadaceae; genus Nanosynbacter. The sequence goes on along the minus strand of CAURKU010000001.1, from coordinate 577,714 downwards.
GGCAGCGAAAGTTACGGCGGCAACCAGTACCCGGCGGTTAATGTTAGTGATCTTATGAATGGCAACGCCATTGGCGCCAAGATGAGTGGTGGTATGAAATATGATTATGGCAAAAGTGTAAATCAAGGTGTCGCAGAATTGAACACCTATTTAACTGCTCGCCACCGCAAATGTCCCAAAGAGTTTTTCATTTTGGGAGGTTACTCACAGGGTGCGCAGGTGGTTGGACAGACCTTGCCTGGCATATCATCTGACATCAAGCAGAAGATAGTCTTTACGATGTTGTTCGGCGATCCTAAATTATATTTGCCAGAGGGTGAAGGTATCCTGCCGCCAGCGTGCTTTAAGAAAAAGTTATCAACCTATCGCCGGGAAATTGCTAATTGTTTTGTTGATAACGGTGCCCTTGGTGCGCGAAAACCGTTTTTGCCAGACGAAGATAATGTAAAAACTGGACTATGGTGTCTCGGTCATGATTATGTATGCGGTAGCTCAAAATTTGCTTGGGATACGGATGGACATGGTAAGTATGCTAATACCAATGGGCCAATCGATGATGGTGTCTTTGAGGCGGCTATTCGGTTAAATAAGGCTATTCAGTCTACTCCGCAAGACGGTCCAATAATCAATGACAAGCGTTCAAATAATAATATGGGCACGACGGGAACTGACGTAGTGTTTGTTTTGGATACCACTGGGTCGATGTCGCCATATATTGATCAGATGAAAACGTTTATCAGAAATTATAGCTCGAAGATCAAAGAAATGAATGGACGAGTTGGATTGGTGGTGTATCGTGACGCTGGTGATGATTATACTGCTAAAAAATTGTCAGATTTACAGTCAGATACCACTAACCTGCTTGCCAAGCTTGATAGTGTTTCTGCTGCTGGCGGCGGTGATGATCCAGAGGCGGCGTTGCATGCTAGCATGGTGGCCATGAATGAGATGAAGTGGCAGAAGGGAGCGACAAAAGCGATCATTCTGTTGACTGATGCTGGCTATCACGAGCCGGATAAGGTTGATGGTTCGACGCTGGCGGCCGTGGCTAAGCGTTCGCTAGAAATTGATCCAGTGAATGTGTATCCGGTTGTGGAACATCATCTGGCGAGTTCGTACACAGATGTCGCTAAACAAACCTCGGGTCAGGTCGTTGTTAGTGGTGGCGAGAATGACACAATTGGCTCATTAACGAAAGCCTTAACTAAAATCAAGAATCGTCCGAATGCCAAACTGAAAATAGGTGAATATTATGCGGAGGTTGGCCAGGAAATTACCTTTGATGCCAGTGATTCGTACGTCGTTGATGGTAGTATCACAAAGTACGAATGGGATTTTGATGGCGATGGTAAGATTGATCAAACGACAACAAGTCCAGTCACCAGTCATGTCTATAATGAAAAATTTGATGGCGTCATGCAAGTGCGAATGAGTGCCAGTAACGACACGGTGTCAAACATATCGGCACCTGTTAAAATTGGCATAAAACCCAATTTGCCTGTTGGTCCTGGAGCACCTCAGGTTTCGGCAAAAATTATTGAACGAAATGGTAATAAGGCGACAATTCGGCTCAATTGGCAACCGGTTGACGAGCTGTCTTCGCGTTGGTTAATTAGGTTGGATGACAATAATCTGGGCTGGGCTGTTGGCGAGCAGCGACAACTTGATATTACCGATGTGGATATATCAACGACGAGAACGATTACCGTGACAGGCATGAAAGCCGACGGGTATGTTGGTAAATCTAAGACCATACAGATTGATAATAAGACGCCTACCCCTCAAGCGGAAGATCCAACTGTCAAGCAATGTCCGTATAGAATAAAGCTAGGCCCAATTACCATCGCCTGTCGTTATCAGAAAATAACGTTTGGCAAATGGTCGTTTTATTGGATGGTTTGGTATATCATTAGGGTATAATGAGTATCATGCAAGGACGGTGCTGTTGATGGAGCTATACCAGTGGGTAAGCTACGAGCTGGCAGAGCGATTAACGCGGCGCTATTCGACTTCGTTTTCGACGAGCAGCTGGCTGTTGGCGCCACGCATTCGGCCGCATATTTACGCGATCTATGGCATGGTGCGGCTAGTGGATGAAATTGTCGATACGTACCGTGGCGATGATGCGATGGCTCAGTTCGACAACTTTGAAGCAGTGGTTTACCAGGCGTGCAAGCAGGGCTATTCGACCAATCCAATCGTTCATGCTTTTGCTCTCACGGCCCAAAAGTACGGTATCGAGCGAGAGCTAATTTCCCCATTTTTTGCAAGTATGCGGATGGATATTACGACCATGGAATATGATGAAGCGGCATACCGACGCTATATTTACGGCTCGGCGGAAGTGGTGGGGTTGATGTGTCTCAAGGTGTTCGTTGAAGGCGATACAGCTCAGTATGAACAGCTGCGTGATGGTGCCAGCCACTTGGGTGCGGCCTACCAAAAAGTGAATTTTTTGCGTGACATGAAGGCAGATTACGAAGTTTTGGGACGGGTGTATTTTCCGGGCGTTGATTACCCGTCGTTTAGTGATGTCAGCAAGCGGACCATCGAAGCGGATATCGCGGCGGATTTTGCCGTAGCCAAAGCAAGTGTACGGCGGCTACCGTTGACTGCCCGTCGAGCAGTGCGCACCAGTATGTTATATTATGAAGCACTGTTTCGGCGGCTACAAAATGCATCAGCCGCCGACATTAAATCGCGGCGTCTTCGGGTGCCGAATAGTGTGAAGTTACTATTATTTGTGAGAGGAGCAGTGGGATTATGATGAAGAAAGCAGTGATCATCGGTGCGGGGTATGGCGGGCTGGCGCTGGCAAATTTGCTGGCGAAAGCGGGACACGAGGTGGCGATATACGAAAAAAATCCGTCAGCCGGTGGCCGGATTCAGGCGGTCAAGCAAGACGGATTTACCTTTGATCTTGGTCCGTCATGGTATTTGATGCCAGAGATTTTTGAGCAGTATTATCAATTGTTTGGTCGATCAGCCAAAACAGAACTCGACTTGGTGCGATTTTCGCCTGGCTACAAAGTGTGGAGCGAAGGGTATGAGCCGCTGATTATTCAGGGTGATGTTGATAAAGACATGACAACCTTTGAAGCCATTGAGCCTGGTGCGGGTAAAAAATTGCAGCGCTATGTTACGCGCAGCAGCCAGGTATATGAGGTGGCGGTGAAGCACGCGCTGTATAATAATTTCACGCGGTTTAGTGATGTATTGCAGTGGCCGCTCCTGCGCCAACTACCAACCATGTTGCCACTGGTCTGGCGAACACTGGACGCGCATGTCAGTCGTTGGTTTCGGGATATTCGGCTCAAACAATTACTGGAATATCATATGGTATTTTTAGGTTCCAGCCCGTTTCAAGCCCCGGCCGTCTACAGTCTGATGAGTCATCTCGATTTTCGTAGCGGCGTGTATTATCCGCGGCGTGGAATGTTGGAATTGGTAGGTAGCATGGAGCGGTTGGGAAGAAGTTTGGGTGTGGCATATCACTTTAACTCACCGGTAAAGCAGATTGTGCTGGATGGTCATCAGGCCACAGGTATTGAACTGATGAATGGCGAACGCATTGCGGCTGACTTGGTAATTTCGGCAGCCGATATCCATCACACTGAAACCAAATTATTGCCAACGGCTGCCCAAAGCTACCCCGAAAAGTATTGGCAAAAACGCCAGCCGGGGCCAGGCGCGCTGTTAGTCTCGCTGGGTGTCAAAGGAAAGTTGTCGAATTTACAACATCATAATCTCTACTTTGTGAGAAACTGGCGCGAAAACTTTGCGGCGATTTATGAAACTGGTACCGTGCCAGAGCATGCTTCACTCTATGTCTGCAATCCATCCAAGACTGATCCTAGCTTGGCGCCGCCAGGGCATGAAAACCTGTTTGTGCTGTTGCCACTACCAGCGGGCGTGACGCTGACGCCACAGCAAGAAGCGGCGTGCGTGAAGAAGATCGTCAAGATTCTTACCGAGATGAGCGGTGAATCAGATTTACCAAAGCGAATTGTTTCTCGGCTTATCTACGGCCCAGAACAGTTTGGTGAGCAATTTAACGCGTGGCAGTATAACGCCTTTGGTGGCGAATCGCATTTACTCCGCCAGAGCGTAATCTTCCGCACACGTAATCGCAGCAAAAAAATACCGAATCTCTATTATGTGGGTGCGGGAACATTGCCTGGGATTGGCCTACCGATGTGCCTGATTAGCGCCCAGCTGACCTATAAGCGCATCACCGGAAATCACCGTCGGGGTCCTCTCATGAAGGAGGATATATGAATTGGCTGTATCTAGCGGGAATCATTGTTGGTTTTGCGGGTATGGCAGTGCTGGACTGGCGGTACAGGCTAGCTTACTGGTATGATGCGCGCCGTACGGTATTGACGGTGTTAATTATGACCAGTGTATTCATCGTGTGGGATGTTTGTGGTATTTCACTCGGTATTTTTCTCAGCGGTCATTCGCCGTATATGTCGGGCGTCTACCTTTTCCCAGAATTTCCGCTGGAAGAATTGTTCTTCTTGCTATTTTTGAGCTATTTTAGCCTGGTGGTTTACCGAGCGGGAGTGAAGCGATGGCGACATATCTAATGCTTAATTTAATCTTTTTGACAGTGGTACTGGGTGTGCTAGCATGGCACAAAGTACTAACACGTGGCCGTGCAGTGTGGGCGACACTGGCGGTACTCATGATGACGACGATTGTGTTTGATTCACTGCTGATTTACTTCGGGATGTTTACGTATCCTGCGGATAAAATTTTGGGCATACGTGTAGGGTTAGCGCCGATTGAAGATTTGTTTTATTCACTATTGGCGGGCCTAGCTGCGCCAGCGATTTGGAAGGGGTTGGATTGTGAAAGAAAAGTGTAAGGTATTATTTATGACCTCGCGGCCACTGTCGTGGGTGAACACGGCCTATCCGTTTGCAGCTGGCTATTTGGTAATGGGTGGGGCGATCGATGCGCAGCTTATTATTGGTACATTGTTTTTTCTCATTCCGTACAATCTACTGATGTATGGCATCAATGATGTGTGCGATTACGAATCAGATATGCGCAATCCTCGCAAGGGCGGCGTGGAGGGAGCAGTGACACCACGGAAGTATCATCGGCTGATTGTGTGGTCGGCCATACTATCGTGTTTGCCATTCGTGGTGGCGCTGGTGCTTCTGGGTAATTGGCAAAGTGTGTTGGTGCTAGCGGCCGTGCTGTTTTTTGTGGTGGCATATAGTGCGAAGGGGCTGCGGTTTAAGGAAGTGCCACTGTTGGATTCGGTGACGTCGAGCCTACATTTTGTGGGTCCGTTACTGTATGCCTATTCGTTGGTCGGCACGACGCAGGCGGGGTGGTTGGTGGCTGTCGCATTTTTCTGCTGGGGTATGGCTAGTCAGGTGTTTGGTGCGGTGCAGGATATTATCCCAGATCGTGAAGCTAATATTTGCTCTATTGCCACGGTATTTGGTGCACGGACGACGGTCTGGCTGGCGATAGTGCTGTACGCGACGGCGGTTGGGTTGGTGGCGTATCTGGGTGTGGCGGCATGGCCGGTGGCAGTCGCAGGTAGCTTGTATATTATTAACCTGCTGCCGTTCGTGCGAATTCATGATAAAGATTCAGCGAATGCACGGTCTGGCTGGCGACGTTTCTTGTGGCTAAACTATGTCGCCGGGGCGGTGGTGACAGTGACGTTATTGATGGAGGTGTGGGGTGTATGATGAAAATGCATGATCGCCGTCCTGATGATCGTCCCCGCGAGAAATTGGCACGTTACGGTACGGCGCGACTGAGCGACTTAGAGCTGTTGATGGCGATTATCGGTAGCGGTAATAAACAGGCGGATGTCGGTAAAATTGCACGCGAAGTGCTGAAAATTGTGCGTCAAAAAGGCGGTGATGTTTCGTATGATGATTTACGGAGCGTTGTTGGCTTGGGCGAAGCGAAAATCCCGGTGATTCTGGCGAGTTTGGAGCTGGCGCGGCGGTACTTGCTGGACAGTGACCAACCAATCATCGACAGCCCAGAAAAGGCCGTCGAGCTGCTGGCCGACATTCGCGACAAAAAGCAGGAATACTTTGTCTGCCTGACGCTGGACGGCGCGAATCGCTTGATTGCCAAGCGGGTGGTGACTATCGGCACGCTGACTGCTAGCTTAGTGCACCCGCGTGAGGTTTTCGCCGACGCCATCGCCGACCGAGCTGCCAGCATCATCGTGGCGCATAATCATCCGAGCGGGAGCTTGGAGGCGAGTGTTGCTGATCGAGAAGTAACAAACCGTTTGCGGCAGGCAGGTGAATTGTTGGGGATTAGTTTGGTTGATCACATAATTATCACAAAAGATAATTTTCAAAGCATAATTTGATATTGTTGATATAAAACCTCTGTCAAACATAGTATAATATTTCTATGACATCGGGGGATAATCTTAAAGAACAAGAACGTACTAAACTTCACAACACGATTTGGAAGATTGCTAATGAGCTGCGCGGCTCGGTGGATGGCTGGGATTTTAAGGCGTATGTGCTAGGCTTCTTATTTTACCGGTTTATATCGGAAAACCTAGTTAATTATATCAATGCTGAAGAACGCAAAACTGGCGTAGCTGATTTTAACTACGCTGGACTTAGCGATGATCAGGCGGAGTTTGGCCGTGAGGATACAGTAAATGACAAAGGATTTTATATTTTACCAAGCGAACTGTTTGAAAATGTCCGTAAGCGTGCCAAAAATGACGAAAATTTGAACGAAACGCTTAGTAAAATATTTCGTAATATTGAGCAATCGGCTAAAGGTTTTGATAGTGAAGATGATTTTCGCGGGCTGTTTGATGATTTAGACGTCAATAGTAATAAGCTTGGTCCAACTGTCACTAGGCGCAATGAGCGATTAGTGAAGCTAATGAATGCCATTGGCGAATTGGAGCTTGGCAAGTTTGAAGATAATACCATTGACGCTTTTGGCGACGCATATGAGTATCTGATGACCATGTATGCTGGCAATGCTGGAAAATCTGGCGGCGAGTTCTTCACGCCGCAAGAAGTGAGTGAACTTCTGGCAAAGATTACTGTTGTCGGCAAAACTTCGGTGAATAAAGTATATGACCCAGCAGCAGGCTCCGGTTCATTGCTGCTAAAATTTGCGAAAGTCTTGGGCAAGGACAATGTCAGGCAAGGCTTTTACGGGCAAGAGATTAACATCACAACCTATAATCTTTGCCGCATTAACATGTTCCTGCATGACATTAATTATGAAAAATTTAACATTGCTCACGGCGATACGCTGAAGGATCCGAAGCACTGGGATGAGGAGCCGTTTGATGCGATTGTTTCAAATCCGCCATACAGTATCAAATGGGACGGCGACAGTAACCCGACGCTCATCAACGATCCTCGCTTCAGCCCAGCTGGAGTATTGGCACCGCGCAGTAAGGCTGACTTGGCGTTTACTATGCATATGTTGAGCTGGCTCAGCGAGAGCGGCACGGCGGCGATTGTTGAGTTCCCTGGCGCACTATATCGCGGCGGAGCCGAGGCGAAAATCCGCAAATATCTGGTAGATAGTAATTATGTTGATGCCGTCATCCAATTGCCGCCAGATTTGTTCTTTGGTACGACAATTAGCACTTGTATTCTTGTTTTAAAAAAGAGCAGGGTGACGAACGATATATTATTTATCGATGCCAGCGCTGAGTTTGTGCGAAAAGGCAATAAAAATAAGCTGAGCGAGGAAAATCGTCAGAAGATTCTGGATAGCTTCACCGATCGGCAAAATATCGATTACTTTGCGAAAGTTGCTGCTTATGAAGATGTCGTTGCCAATGACTATAATCTATCAGTGAGTTCGTATGTTGAAGCTGAAGATACGCAAGAAGTGATCGATATCACTGAGCTCAATGCTGACATCGCAAAGATCGTGGCTCGTCAGTCGGAGTTGCGGACGGAAATTGATGCTATAGTTGCGGATCTTGAAAAGGATGGTGATGATGCGAGATAACGGCAATATCGTTGTCTATGTTGACGATAACGGCAAGCCACAAGTTGATGTTCGGTTTCAGGATGAGACGGTTTGGCTGACACAAGCACAGCTGGTTGAGTTATATCAGTCGAGTAAAGCTAACGTTAGCGAGCATATAAAAAATATCTTTGACGAGGGCGAACTTGACCAGGCGGCAACTGTTCGGAATTTCCGAACAGTTCGAACCGAGGGTGATCGTCAGGTAGAGCGTGAATTAGAATACTATAATCTCGATATGATTATCTCGCTTGGCTACCGCATCAAGTCAAATATCGCCACGAAGTTTCGTATCTGGGCGACTGATCGTTTGCGGGGGTATATCACTAGGGGCTTCGCTATTGATAGCGAACGTCTTAAAAATCTTGGCGGTGGCAATCATTGGAAAGAGCTGCTTGACGAGATCCGTGATATTCGCAGTAGTGAAAAGGTTTTATATCGGCAAGTGCTGGATTTATATGCTACTGCAGAAGATTATGACCCAAAGGCCGATCAGTCGCAGAAGTTCTTTGCCATAGTGCAAAACAAATTACACTATGCAGCGCACGGCAATACGGCCGGCGAAGTGATTTATTATCGTGTTGACAGCGATAAACCTTTTGTAGGAATGACCAATTTTAAAGGTAAACAGCCAACCCAGGCAGAGGCTATGGTGGCAAAGAATTATCTCAGCCAAAAAGAATTGAAAGTGCTTAATAACTTGGTCTCAGCCTATTTTGATATCGCTGAAATTAACGCCATGGAAGAAAAACCAATGCGCATGGCCGATCATCTTCGTGAGCTTGACGCTATTCTTAGTTCGACTGGTCGCAAACTATTAGACAATGCTGGTAAAATCAGTACCAAACAAGCTAAAGAGAAGGCGTTGGCTGAGTATCGTAAGTATAAGGCGAAGAATTTGAGTGAAGTCGAAAAAGCGTATCTAGAGGAGTTGAAGGGCGTTGAGAGAGCGGCGAGGAAGAAAAAATGATATCGGTTGACTATTTGATTTTACCGACTGTTCGGGAATTCCGAACAGTTCAAAGTCAAGTAATTGCGCTCAGTATCTTAGAGGTAGGTGGTTAATGGGTAAACTTATCCTAGAGTTAAACAATTCTGAGGCTAGAGATTTATTGCTGCAATCGAATTCATATTGTAATTTTGGCTTACCCGCTTATTTTAATATGCAAAATCTCTTAGACTGTGCTGATGACATAGTGCAAAAAGGAGGCTATAGAAAGAACTCAAAAGGTCCAGGTCCTTTTGAGGGTGTAAACTACACGCTACTTGCTAACAAAGATGGTGCATACGCCTGGCGGCCATACGAACTTGTTCATCCGATTCTCTACGTTGAGCTAGTGGATTTACTCACAGAGAAAGAGAATTGGAATTGTATTAAGGAGCGCTTCAAAAAGATGCGAAGCAACAAGATTATTGCAATAAACATTCCGCAAAAACCCGATGAGAGCGAAAAAAATACAGAAAAAGAAGAGAATATAAATCGTTGGTGGAGCGAGACGGAACAGGCGTCAATCAAATTATCGCTAGAATTCAAGTATCTTACTGCTACGGACATCACAGACTGTTATGGGTCTTTGTATACACACTCAGTCGCATGGGCGCTTCATGGCAAAAAAACAGCGAAATCTAACCGCAAAGGTCTAGACAAAGAAGATGGACTACTAGGAAATAGTATCGACAATTGTTTGCAAGATATGCATAACAGACAGACAAACGGGATACCTCAAGGCAACATGGTGTCTGATTTGATTGCGGAGATGGTCCTTGGCTTTGCAGATATGTTGCTAAGTGAACAGTTGAGAAAAGCGAAAATTAAAGAATATAAGATACTTAGATATCGGGATGACTATAGAATTTTCACAAATAGTCGCCAAGATGCTGAAAAAATTCTTCTAGAGTTGAGTGGTATATTAGCGGAATTGAATTTCAAGCTGAATTCAAATAAGACAGTGGTGGCTGATAGTGTTATTGATGCTTCGATCAGAGGTGACAAGAATAGTTTGATTTTGTCTAATCGTGGATACCACCTTGGTCTACAACACCAACTACTCTATATAAGAAACTTTTCAAAAACACATAAAAATTCGGGAAGTGTAAGTAGACTGTTTGGGGATTTCCGAAAGCGCATAGAACACCTTAAAGATAAGCCCGATCAGAGTGACGCAATGGTTGCTATTGTGGTGGATATAATGCGTAATAATCCTCGAACATATGCAACTGGTGCTTCTGTAATATCGAAGCTAATGTCATTTGATACGAAAAAGGAGCGAGATAATATGTACCGAAAAATTGCACGTAAATTTATTGATGTTCCAAATGTGGGATATCTAGACATATGTCTGCAACGCATTAGTATTAAATCGAATAGAAACAGAAAGTTCGATGAGCCTTTATGCAAACTTGTATCGCGTGACCCGATTATTTCTATGCTGTATCAATGCCCTTTAATTGCAGGTGGAATGGTTGAGGGTATTTGGAATTCAGCATGGCTACAGCCATCGGTATTTTGTGAATTATCCAAAGCTAATTTCATAGACGATACGGTTATTAGTAAACTGGATGATGTCATGTCGCTCACCGAGACGGAATTATATATAAAGGAAATATCGCCAGACTATGCGATAAAGGATGAAGACGATGAGTAAAATTGATGATTTAATTAAAGAGCTGTGTCCGAATGGGGTTAGCGTGCGGAGCCTTGGAGACTTGGAGGACTCTGGAAAAATAAAGCTTGGTCGTGGTATGGTTATTTCGAAAAATGATATAGCCGATAATCCAGGTGATTACCCTGTGTATTCGTCATCGGCTACTGGTCTTGGTGAGTTCGGAAGATATTCTAAATATATGTTTGATGACGAGCGTATTACTTGGTCTGTTGATGGAGGCGGTAGATTCTTTCATCGAAAGGCACATAAATATTCAGTGACAAATGTGTCAGGATGGATAAAAGTGAACGACGCAAACATGATTACCAAATACCTATATTATGTTCTTGATAATTTATGGCTTACAAAAAAGTTTGATTATGTTAAAAAAGCGCACCCATCTGTGATACGTAACGAATATAATATCCCTCTTCCGCCTCTTGAGGTTCAAAAAGAGATTGTGCGTGTGCTAGACTTGTTTACAGAGCTAGAAGCAGAGCTAGAAGCAGAGCTAGAAGCAAGAAAGAGGCAGTATGAATACTATCGGAATACGCTCTTGACGTTTAACGAGAGAGAGAGAGTAGAATGGTTACCATTGGAAGAAGTTTTTGTAATGCGAAATGGGTATACACCATCAAAATCAAACAAAGATTATTGGATAAACGGAACTCTTCCATGGTTCAGAATGGATGATATTAGGATGAATGGTCGCATTCTTTCAGATTCGATACAGCATATTACGAAAGAAGCTTTGAAGAAAGGCGGTCTTTTTCCGTCGGGATCTATTATTCTTGCTACTACTGCTACAATCGGAGAGCATGCCCTGCTAACTGCTGATTCGTTGGCGAATCAGCAGTTCACGTTCTTTACAAAACGTGAACTGCTGAAGGATAAATTACTAGATAAATTTAGTTACTACTATTTTTATATTATTGACGAATGGTGTAAAAATAATACAAAAGTAAGTAGTTTCCCCTCTGTTGATATGGGAAAATTGAAGAAATATAATTTTCCGATCCCGCCCATCGAAAGGCAAAAACAAATCGTCTCCATTCTTGATAAATTCGAAAAACTTACCAACGATATTTCTATCGGTTTGCCGGCTGAGATTGAAGCTCGCCGCAAGCAATATGAGTATTACCGTGATAAACTATTAACCTTCAAAGAGGCATAAAATATGTCATTTGAAATGATGTTTAATGACATCAATACTTTGTTCGGAAGTGTTAAAAGCGTTTTTAGTCGTCAAAAAAAGCCCATTCTAATATATGCATTTAATGGAACTGGAAAGACTCGTCTCGCTAATTTATTTTATGATATGAACTTGCGAGACGAAGAGTCATCGCCTGTATGTTTAATATACAGTGCATTATTTGAGGATGCCTTTCAATGGGATAATACAGTCAATGAGCTTCATTTTATGGTTCAGGATGAGTGGTTAAGAAGGTTGTTTGAAGACGAAGACTTAGAGAGCCGTATTAAAGAGATATATGGGCGATATCACTTTTCACATTTTGAGCCATTTTTTGATGTTGAAAATCAACTAGTCTACTTTCAGATGGCAACTGGCGATGATGAAAGCAGTGACCACATTAAGATATCGCGAGCGGAAGAGAGCTTATTTATTTGGTCGGTGTATCATGCCGTACTTGATTTGATGGTGGATGTCCTAAGCGACAAGACAGAAAATCGTACAACTGACATGTTTAATAATGTCAAATATATTGTGATTGATGACCCAGTTTCATCAATTGACGACACAAGGATCGTATCTTTAGCAATTGATTTAGTTGAGACAGTAAACATGCTCAAAGAGTTTGGCCTAAAAGTGATTATTCTGACGCATCATGCATTATTCTTTAATGTAGTTAAGAATATAATGGGAGATAAGGCTACTCCATGGTCGCTGTCTTCGTCATACGAGGGGATTTGCCGTAAAGACATAAAAGATTCGCCATTTGCCTATCATCTGTTTTCTGTGGCGCTAATTAAACAGGCAATTGAAAATAATACAATTGAGCGCTATCATTTTAACTTATTTCGGGCAATTTTGGAGAAGACGGCAAATTTTCTTGGGTATAAACACTACATATCATTACTTGCTGGAGAGAATAAAGACGAGATTTATCGTATATTAAACGTATATAGTCATAGCAGAATAGCAGACATGGAACCACAAGATATTCCGAGTGATCATAAGAATCTTTTTGCGGATATGTTCAACGACTTTCTAGGGCGGTATAATTGGAATATAGAGGATTAAAGAAAAATGCCAGAAAAGTATCAATTAATTTCAGAAAATAGCAATAGCACTGTCGTCAGTGACTACGTCTCGCCATACCAGCGGGCGACGAGCTATCAGAGTGAGGCGCAATTAGAGCAAGAGTTGATCAAGCAATTGCAAGCGCAGGCGTATGAATATTTGCCGATCAAGAGTGAGAGTGATTTGATACACAATCTGCGCACGCAGTTAGAGAAGCTGAATGATTACACATTTACCGATGCTGAGTGGAAGCGCTTCTTCGCAGAGCGGATCGCTAATGGCAATGAAGATATTGCTGACAAGACCTTCAAGATTCAAGAAGATAGTACGCAATTATTGCAACGCGATAACGGCGAGGTAATTAATATTCGCCTGCTAGATAAAACCAATATCCACAAGAACTGCTTACAGGTGATCAACCAATACGAGGTGTCGGGTGCGCGGGATAACCGATACGATGTGACGCTATTGGTGAATGGCCTGCCGCTAGTGCATATTGAGCTAAAAAGGCGCGGCGTGCCTTTGCAAGAAGCCTTCAATCAGATCAATCGCTATCAGCGGGACAGTTTTTGGGCAGGCAGCGGGCTGTTTGAATATGCGCAGTTGTTTGTGATCAGTAACGGCACGCATACAAAGTACTACAGTAATACGACGCGCTGGCAGCATATTAATGAGGCGGGTAAATCAGATTCGCATCGCAGTAAAAAGACTAGCAATAGTTTTGAGTTTACCAGCTGGTGGGCAGATGCTAAAAATCGTCCGATTACCGATCTGATAGATTTTACTGCCACCTTTCTATCCAAGCATACACTATTGAACGTGCTGACTAAGTACTGCGTGTTTACTAGTGATAAATTATTGCTGGTGATGCGCCCATACCAGATCGTGGCGACTGAGCGTATTTTGAATCGTATCCAGATTGCTACAAATTACAAAAAGCTCGGTACAATTGAGGCTGGCGGTTACGTGTGGCATACCACAGGCAGTGGTAAGACGTTGACCAGTTTCAAGACGGCTCAGCTGGCGAGCAAGCTAGATTATATTGATAAAGTTCTTTTCGTGGTTGACCGTAAAGACCTTGATTACCAGACGATGAAAGAGTATGACAAGTTCCAGGAGGGTGCAGCGAATAGTAATACTAGTACACGGGTTCTGACGAGGCAACTGGGTGATCCAAATGCTAAGATTATTATTACTACTATTCAAAAACTCGACACATTCATCAAGCGCAATCAAGGACACAAGGTTTTTGATGATCACATGGTCATCATCTTTGATGAGTGCCACCGTTCGCAATTTGGCGATATGCATCATGCCATCACCAAAAGTTTTCGTAACTATCATTTGTTTGGGTTTACTGGCACGCCGATATTTGCTGATAATGCGTCTAGTGGTGGGCGAGTTGATCTACGAACAACTGATCAGGCGTTTGGTGACAGGTTGCACACCTACACCATAGTTGATGCGATTACTGATAAGAATGTGTTGCCGTTTCGGATTGACTATATTCGGACGATTCGCGAGGCGGATGAGGTTGATGATCAACAGAAAGTGCGTGACATCGACCGAGAGCGGGCATTGAACGCTCCAGAGCGTATTCGCAATGTTGTGCAATATATTTGTGATCACTTTGATCAAAAAACGATGCGCAATGCCAAATATTACGCATTTACGCGGTTGATGAATGTTCATGAAGTTGCGTCGGCGCGAAACAGAGCGGCAGTTGAAGAGGCAAAAGATAAAATTCGGCTGAGCGGATTTAATTCAATTTTTGCAGTTAGCTCAATTGAGACAGCCAAGCTCTATTACAATGAGTTTAAGCGCCAGCAAGCTGAGCTTCCTGAAGCGAGGCGGCTAAAAATAGCTACAATTTATAGCTATGGGGCTAATGATCCTGACCTGGAAATGGACGGCATGGATGATGAGAATTCGGAAAATACCGACGGACTGGATGTTTCGTCGCGTGATTTTCTGGAGGGAGTAATTCGTGATTATAATGCAACGTTTGGTACAAACTATGATACCAGCGCTGAGCGATTCCAGAATTACTATAAAGACGTCAGTCTGCGGATGAAGAATCGAGAGATTGATTTATTGATCGTAGTGAATATGTTTTTGACGGGTTTTGATGCCACGACGTTGAATACGCTGTGGGTTGATAAAAATTTGCGAATGCACGGACTGATCCAGGCGTATTCGCGGACGAATCGCATTCTTAATTCAATCAAAACATATGGTAATATCGTGACGTTTCGCAATTTGGAGAAGGCGACTAATGAAGCTTTAGCGCTCTTTGGCGACAAAGACGCGAAGGGTGTTGTGTTGCTGCGTCCTTTCCGGGATTATTATGAGGGCTATGAGGATGCTGGAAAGAAAGTGCCGGGCTATGTTGATTTGATCACGGAGCTAAAAGATAAATTTCCAGTGGGCGAGATAATTGCTAGTGAGCAAGAACAAAAGGAGTTTGTGAACCTGTATGGCTCAATTCTGAGGGTAAAAAATATTCTGTCTAGTTTTGATGAATTCATTGAGCAAGAGATTTTGAGCCAGCGAGATGTGCAGGATTATCACAGTATGTACATTGATCTGTATAATGAACTGCGACCGAAATCTGATGAGAGTAAGGAGAATATCAATGACGATTTGGTATTTGAGATGGAACTCATCAAGCAGGTTGAAATAAATATTGATTACATCCTGGAATTGATTCGGCAGTATCATGATAGCCATTTGAATAATAAAGAGATATTAGTCGATATTGATAAAGCGGTTAACTCATCTATGGAACTGCGTAATAAAAAGGATTTGATTGAGCAGTTTATCGCGTCGCTTACAGTCGATAGTTCAGTTGACGGTGAATGGCAGGAGTTTGTGAAGTCAAGGAAAATCAAGGAGCTAGACCAGATCATTGACGATGAGAGATTAGATAAAAAAGCGACGTATACGTTTGTTGAAAATGCTTTTCGCGACGGATATATACAATCAACTGGCACAGGACTGTCAGGGATACTGCCGCCAATAACGCGATTCTCGGCTGGTGGAGAGCGCAGTAAAAAACGCGAAACAGTGCTGGAAAAATTGAGAGATTTCTTTGATCGATTCTTTGGTATTTCGAGCGGGAAGTTGTAAGGATGGTGTGATTCTATGAAAAGTAGTAAATGTCTGAGTAAATCCGATAAAACCATCACCGTCGCTCGCGCCATCATCCGCATCGGTGATGCTGCCGGGAATGCTAAGGATTATAGTTTGCTGGGCGCGCTACACGAAATGGTGGAGCAATTATCGCAGCATGGCGTTAAGGACGCCGATGTCGATATGAATTTGCTGCTGGAATATGTCGAGGCAGTGGACGGTTGCGACTACTGTCGTATTGGTGACGGTAAGGATAGCGTTGATGAATTAACAACAAAAATCAATCAGCAGCTAGCTTGTCGCGGTCAGGCACAGGTGGAGGCGAGCGATCAGTCTGTGCTGAAATTTGAGCCAATGATTCATCTGGTGACGGCGGCGTATGCTAAAAACGAAGATGGCATGACGTCGGGTTTGTCGATAGCGCTGGTCGTCACTCAGGACGGTTCGGTGGATCTGCCGCGCGAGCATTTTTTGAATGCAGAACTGCTGGACTATCTTGATAAAAATCGGCCATTTCATTGGGGCTCAGCTAGGCACGACTTGCCGCCAAACTTGCATGGTTACCACTTGGTGGTCGGTTCGGTAGAAGTGCAGGATATTTTGCCACGGGAGTTGGAGGCGATGTCGTTTTAAGGGTAATGATTACTGAATTATGAAAATCTCCGTCCTTCTTAAGCCCAACTCCCGCCACCGCGAAGAAGTCGTCCCGAACGATAATGGTTCGCTGACGGTTTATACCAAGGCACCAGCTATCGAGGGGCAAGCAAACGTGGCGGCGGCGAAGTTGTTGGCGAAGCATTTTGGTGTGGCACCATCAAAGGTAAAATTGGTGCGCGGTGCAAGCTCGAAATACAAGATATTTGAGATTGATCAGGTGGACTAATGTAACCGCTGTATCGTCACAAATGAATACCCCTGCTGCTTCAGTGAGCTGAGGATACATGGCACGGCATTGACGGAAGTTTGGTGAATGTCATGCATCAAGATGACGGCTCCAGGACGAGCGCCAGCGACAGCACGTGAACAGACGATCTGGCTATTGCGATCAGCCCAGTCGCGGGTGTCGACTGACCATAAGATTGACGACATGCCACGCGCCCGAAGTTGTTCTAAAACCACACCGTTGGCTGCACCATACGGTGGTCGCAGAATGGTTGGCTTGACGCCAGTGGCTTGTCTGATGGCCTCATTGGTACGGTCAATTTCGCCAGCAATTTGGTCAACTGATAGCTTGGGTAGTTCCGGGTGTGACCACGAGTGGTTGCCCAGTTGATGGCCACGCGCTTGTATGCTGCGCACGACGCTAGCTTGCCCGGAGACTTTGCTACCAATCAAGAAAAACGTCGCTTTAGCGCCATACTGATCCAGGATGTCCAATAGGTGCGCGGTGTATGGACCCGGTCCGTCATCAAACGTCAACGCAATCACTTTATTGCCAGTGGTTGGCGTGGGTGCTGGTGCGGCGGGCGCTGGTGCTGGTGCTGGCTTTGGCTCGGGTGGTTTAGGGAAATTCCCTAGTTTTTGAGCTGTTGGATTTTGCAGGTATTTGGCGACGGCAGCGGCTGGTACTTTGATGGTCAGCTCGCCGTAGGCTGATGGCAACAGGGAGGCTTGTCCAATTGGCCAAGCTAAGGTGTTGCCATCGTCGGTGATGATAAAGCTCGCCAACGTTTCTTTGGTGATCATCTCCTCGAGATTTGCTTCTGGTTGGCGGCGTTGTTTAATGGTCTCTGCCACGTCGCGCTGAGCGGCCGCTACAATTGCCTTGGTAGCTTCCTCTGATTTTTCAGTCAAATTATCCAGGCTAATCACCTCGCCAGAATCTTTGTTAAAGGTCCAAAATAGCGTCAGTGCCACTGGATGGGCGCCGTGCATGTCTTGTTTGATGTTGACGATGATCGACAAGGCAGCGGAATTATTGTGCGTGACTTGATAGCTGATGGTTTCGGTCATTGGTCGCTCAAAGGTGATGGTGCTTGACGATGTGTAGCGAAAATCACTGTCGGCGCGGTCAATTGCTCGGGCGATGAGTTTGTTGATTTTGGAATTGCTGGTGATTGGATATTCAATTGAGACCTTTTCGCGTTTGGTGTCGCGCGTCACAAACTTGGAGCGAATGCCAGAATAGCGCGAATCGGTGAAATAGTATTTTTCATCTTCCAGAACGGTTGGACGTTGAGTTGGCGGCTGCTTGGAATGGAGGTAAAATAAAACCCCCATTGCACTAACGGCCAGCAAAAGCAACGTGGTGAATATGATACTGCTCAATCGAGGTCGGTTTGCAGGCATTGCATTGGTTCTTGATCTATGACTGGATCGAGTTGACGCTCGTTTCGTTGATAATTTTTGAGGTTTCGTTTGCGTTTTTTTGGTAGGCATTAGTTCACTCCGCCAGCTTTCAAGATCGCCTTTAAGCCAGTTTCACCACCAGCAAATCCACTGGCGACGTAGTCATTGATCACCATGTATGGTAAGCCACTTACACCAAGTGAAAGGGCTTTTCGGGTATTGTCATCGATTTCTTTTTGGTGCGGTTTTTTGGTCATACAGTCAGTAAATTTCGCCTCATCCATACCAATGTTTTTAGCAGACGCCAGGAAGTAGTCTAGTGGCAGCGGTGGAATTTTTTGCGGCACAGCAACGTTTTTCACACCAATTCCTTTGTCAAAATAGTCACGTTTAATGCGCGGCACGATGTCGTGCGTGTATTGCCAGTATTTGTCTTGGTCGGCGGCGCAAAAGGCAGCGTGAGCGCCAGTTTCTGTGTTGTCAGTAACTTCTTTGAGTAGCGTCACCACGCGGTGTTCGTAGCGAACTTTGCCTGATTTGAGATACTCATTCTTGAAGAAATCAGCGTTGGTGGCTGCTTCAACTTCGGCACAGAACGAGCAGAAATAGTCGGTGTAGTCAACGAACACATGCTTAGCTTCGGCAGAGCCTTGCGACATTTTTTCATTCCATGGTTTGCCGTCACCAACGTGGCGATTTGGTGGACGATTAACGATGCCGTAGATAAACAATGCGACGATTGCCGTAATCAAAATACCTGAAATAATCCAAATGATTGCTATACCCGCTGATTTTTGTCGATTCATAGTTCCTCCTGTTTTGCTAATTCTGTATATATAAAGGCAATTTGTCCAGACTTGTAGAGTGAAAAGAGGCTTAATAGTAGGGCTACAATCAGGACGATGGTGCCAGCGACGGTGGCGGCAGTGGCAGCGGCAGCGCCTGAGAAGAACACGGCAACAAGCGGCAGGATGAGTGATGTGCCGCAGGGGACGCAGCCCAGGCCAATGGCAGCAGCCACAGAGGCCAAGCCGCTGAGTCCGACTTGCCTGGTGACCGACTGTTCACTACGCTTATTTTTCTTGGCAGTGAAAATGACGACAGTGATTGACAGTCCTTGGAGGAGTGACACCACAAGGAGCAAAGCGCCGTTTAGTGAGCTGAAGCCCTGTTTGAATATATCAATAAACATGGTTCCAAGAAGGGAGATTTTGTCTAATACTGGTAGTCGCGACATCATCAGCGGGCCGTAAAAATTGGCATTGATGGCAAAGAAGATAATAAGCGCAAACAGCAAAGATAAAACAACCGCTAAAAGTAAGTACTGCGGCAAGCTGAGAATCTTGCCAACTCCTATCATGGCCGACTTGACGGACTGTTGTTTGTTATATACTCGGCAAAATTGAACCATGCATCCATTATACGTCAAAATTGCATAATAGTATGCATTCTGGTGCAGTTTACTCGCGTTTGGGCGGTGGGCTACAGAACGAGGTATTTGTGATGGGGTAAAACGTACGGCAAGAGGGCTGATAGCTAGTCGCCAACATAAACTATACACTGAGTGTATAAAACTCTTGCAATAACTAAACACTGGGTGTATAGTAAGAGTATGAGCGTTCAATATACCCTGTTAGGTTTTTTAGCGGAAGAGTCAAATTATGGCTATGAGTTGAAGAAAAAATATGACGGCTATTTTGGTAAGGACAAGCCAATTTTAACCGGTCAGATATATTCAACCCTGGCGCGGCTCAAACGCGACAACAAAGTCAAAGAAATTACTGACACCAGCGAATCAGGCGGGCCGGATAGGGTTCGGTATGAAATTACCGATGAGGGCAAGCAGGATTTGCAAGCATGGCTGGAATCACCAGAGGCGCCGTCACCGCAGCTGCAAGCGACGATGTATATCAAAGCGGTGCTGGCTATCCTGAAAGACGGCGATGCATCACCGTATTTGGATAATCAACGACAAGCACACATCCAACGAATGCGCGAGCTGACAGCTCAGCGGCGTGATAGTAATTTGTCGGACATGCTGCTGATTGATCATGCACTGTATCATTTGGAGGCGGATTTGCGCTGGATTGAATTAACTATTTCGCGGTTAACGCGGCTAAAGGAGGAAATTTTGCATGAGCAAACCAATAATTAGCACTAAAAAAATTACAAAGTCGTTCGGGCAAACACAGGCGCTGCGCGGTGTCAGTCTGGATGTCGAGGCGGGCGAGGTGCTGGCGATTATGGGTCCGTCGGGATCTGGTAAGTCGACGCTACTACACAGCTTGGCGGCGATTACCAAAGTTGATAGTGGCGAAATTGATTTTGACGGCCGGCGGATTGACAAACTGAGCGATGATCAGCGTAGTATATTGCGGCGCACTAGCTTTGGCTTTGTCTTTCAGTTTGGACAGCTGGTGCCAGAGTTGACGGCGCTGGATAATGTAGCGTTGCCGTTGCTACTCAACGGTGTCAAGCGTAAAGAGGCCTATCAACGGGCGAAAACATGGCTGAATAAGGTTGAGCTGGGTAATAAAGCTGACAGTATGCTTGGCGAGTTGTCGGGCGGACAAATGCAGCGCGTGGCGATCGCCCGAGCCATGGTGATTGAGCCAAAAGTGCTGTTTGCTGATGAGCCAACTGGTTCGCTGGATAGCCTGAACTCAGAAAAGGTCATGGAATTGTTCATCAAGACCGCCAAAGAGCACGGCACGACAGTCATCATGGTGACGCATGAGCCGACGATTGCCGCCTACGCTGACCGGGAAATCATCGTCCGTGACGGGCAGATTTCTGGTGCTGAGGCAGCGGTACATCCGGTGCAGGCGAGGGCTGATAAAACTAATGTGAGGATTGTCTGATGAGCGTTAGTTGGATGTTACTGCAAAAGTCTGGCCGCCAGTCATTTGCACGTCTAGGATTGACCACGGCGGCAGTGGCGTTGGGAATTGTGCTGGTGTGTGGCTTTATGGCTGGTATCAATGGGCTTATGAGACGCGCCGGGGGATCAGCTATCAGCCTGGCGGCACACCAAGCTAGTCGCAAGGAGGCTTCCCAGCAACCAATTAATGGTGTTGAACCGCTACGAATTAGTAATGTGACACGACTTGGTAATGCGTCAAAATGGCATGGCCAGCTTATCCAGACTTACTCAATATACGGTACAGCGAAGTCGCCGCAATTTGCCAAGTTGAAAACGCCAGGTCCTGGCGAGTACTATCTGTCACGGGCATTGGCTGACGCGGTTGCTCAGTATCCTGAGGACAATATCTTGTCACGTTTCGGTAAAAACACCAACTATCTCGGTGTACTTCCTAGCGAATATACCGCCAGCCCGGATGCGCTGATGATGGTGCGTGGTGCGAGCGCCGAGGAAGTGGCAGCGAGTGATGATGTGGCAAAAGCTCAGGGACAAGCTTCCTACTTTGCTAATGTCTACCGCACAGACGCGAATGGACTAAAATCCAACATTGGGTTAGATCCAATTTCCATTATTATACTTGGTGTTGGTGGAGCGATTTTGTTGTTTCCAATCGTCATTTTTGTGTCAGTGGCGACACAGCTGGGTGCGGCGCAGCGGGAAAAACGCTATGCTGCCTTACGGCTGATCGGCGCAACTAAGCGGCAAGTGACACGGATATTACTGTTGGAGTCGTTGCTAGCATCAGTGGCTGGCGTGGTGATTGGTCTGGGTGTGTTTTGGTTGCTACAAGCGCCGCTACAGCAGTTTAAGATGGACGGCATGCGGTTTAATCCTGGTGATTTAGCGTTGACTGCCGGGCAGTACGCCTTGATTATTGGCTTAACATTGGGTCTGACGACATTTGTTAATTGGCGACGAATGCGCCGAGCGCAAATTTCACCGCTGGGTGTATCACGCTCAATCGAGAAGGTGAAGAAACTACGCGGGTGGCGGGCGCTGGTGCCAGCAGCCGGTATCGCCATCTTTGCTTGGTTGTCATCAAAGCCGGGATTGGACTGGTTGACAGCAAATAAAGAATCAGCCATGCCGATATTGCTATTAATGGCAGCTTTGCTGTTGGTGATGTTTGGGATTATCCTAGCTGGTGGCTGGTTGACGAATAAGCTGTCACTGCTGGCGGCGCGCTGGGCAAATAATGGTTCAATGCTGATCGCCGGTAAACGTACGGCGGTGCATTCGCGAACAGTTTTCCGTGGTGTGAGTGGGGTAGTGTTGGCGTTGTTTGCTGGTAGCTTCTACTTGACGGCGACCAGTGGTATTGAGAACTTAAATATTCAGGCCATCAAAGACAATGGATACTCACAGTTGAAGCACGGTACCGCAGCTGTCATTGGCCGTTCATTGCCAGGCGACATGGCGAAGCGGCTGCAGCAAGAGTCGTATGTTACGTCGGTGGCGACAGTGTATCCGCGTGAGGATGGTAATGCAATTCGCTGTCAGGATGTGGCACGATACACTGAGCACACCTGCCCAACCAACGCTCGACCTGACCAATTTGCGCTACTAAACTTTGACGCGCCAGTGGTGAAGAGCGTGTCGCTAATTAACGACAAGGTTGATACGAACGGCGCCAAAGAGTATTTGGTAGCAGTCAAATCAGATGATAATATTGAGAAATTACGTAGCATGGTGATGGTGCACGCCAATCAATACAATCTGACCTATGTGGTGAGCGGCACTGATTCCAAAAAACCGCACATTAACCCAACGATTCGCGAGTTTGCCAACTTGGCGTATGTTGGTATCGGCGTGACGCTATTTGTGGCGGTGGCAAGCTTGATCGTCTCGACGATTGGCGGGCTAATGGAACGCCGCCGTTCGCTGTACACCTTGCGGCTGGGCGGCATGCGCCTTGTGCAGCTGAAGCGCTTGGTGATGGTTGAGTCGGTGGCACCGCTCGTCATCACTTCAATCTTGTCGTGTAGTATTGGTGTTTGGACGGGGGCAGTGTTCACGAAAATGTTCTCGACGACGCTGAAGCCGGTGTTAACGCCAACCTACTTTGCCATCGTTGGTATCGGTCTGGCGGCAGCCATCATCGGTATTTACTTGATCCTGCCGATGGTCGACAAGCTGACGCGGGCGGAGGCTAACCAAACCGAGTAGCCTGTCTCCGGTCTGAGGGCAATCTATCAAAAAGCGTTCCAGTTGGTGGCTGGAGCGCTTTTTTGCTATGAGCGCAACGTTGAACGGTTCAACCCACGCGGAAGTAGGTATCTGTGATTGATGGGAACGGAAGGGACTATTGGTGGAAGGTCACCCGGTCATTAGCGACGCTGACAGTCACCGTCATGCCATCATGAATTCGCCCGTCGATGAGCTCTAGCGCCAGCGGGTCAAGCACTCGCTTTTGTACCAAGCGCTTCAGCGGCCGAGCGCCAAAGGCTGGGTCATAGCCATCTCGGGCCAACATGTCGCGGACGCTATCGTCAAAATCCAGGGTGATGTCGCGGCTGTCTTTGACCTGGCGAGCGACGCGTTTCAGTTGGACATCGACAATTGCCCGCATGGCCTCTGGTCGAATGCGGTCGAAGATAACAATGTCATCGATGCGGTTAAGAAATTCCGGACGGAAGTGCTGCCTGAGCACCTCAAGCATCTGATTATCGAGTGCCGATAAATCGTCGCCAGAAAAGTCCATGATTGCCTGTGAGCCGACATTGCTGGTCATGATGATGACCGTGTTAGAAAAATCGACTGTTCGCCCCTGGCCATCGGTTAGGCGGCCGTCGTCGAGCACTTGCAAAAGTACATTGAAGACGTCGGGGTGAGCCTTCTCGATTTCGTCAAATAGTACCACGCTATAGGGGCGGCGGCGGACCGCTTCGGTGAGTTGCCCACCTTGGTCGTAACCGACATAGCCCGGCGGCGAACCGATCAAGCGGGCTACGGCGTGTCGCTCCATATATTCGCTCATATCGATACGAATCATGGCGTGCTCGTCGTCAAATAATTCGCGGCACAGGCTGCGGGCTACTTCTGTTTTGCCGACCCCGGTCGGGCCGAGGAAGAGGAAGGAACCAATTGGCCGGTTGGTATCACTGAGACCAGCGCGCGAGCGGCGAATGGCGCTGGCCACGGCGGCGATGGCTTTGTCTTGACCAATTACTTGGGTGCTGATATGCTCCTCTAATTTGGTCAATTTGCTCGATTCGGTCTCGATCAGCCGCTCCACTGGGATGCCCGTCCAGCGCGCCACCACACTGGCGATGTCATCGGGGGTCACCTCCTCGCGCAGCAAACGGTCAGCCGGCGGGATGGCGGCCAGTTCCTGGCGAGCGGCGGCCAGCTTTTTCTCCAGTTCTGGCAGGTCGCCGTATTTGATGCGGCTGGCGGTGGCTAGATCCGCGTCGCGCTCGGCGATTTCTAACTGTGAGCGCAGACTATCCATTTTTTCGGTAGCGGTATTGACGGTTTGGAGAATGTCTTTTTCGTGCTGCCATTTATTGTCAATCACCTCGGCCTGAGCTCGAAGGTCGGCGATTTGCTGATTAATCTCCTCTTTGCGTGCCTTGGCGTGGTCGGATTTGTCTTTTTTCAGCGCTGCTTCTTCAATTTCCAGCTGCAAGCGGCGATTATTCAGCCGATCCAGCGCAATCGGCACACTCTCCAGTTGCATCTTCAGAGCGCTGGTCGCTTCATCCAGGAGGTCAACGGCCTTGTCAGGTAAAAAGCGATCGGGCAGATAGCGGGTGGATAACCGTGCCGCCGCCACGATGGCATCATCAGAGATTTTAACGCCGTGATGAACTTCGTATTTTTCTTTCAGACCGCGCAAAATCGCCACGGTGTCGTCAAAACTTGGCTCGCCGACATAGACTGGCTGAAAGCGTCGCTCTAGGGCTGCATCTTTTTCGACATGCTGGCGATATTCCGCCAACGTCGTCGCACCAATCATGTGTAGTTTACCGCGCGCCAGGGCGGGTTTGAGCATATTGCCAGCGTCCATGCTGCCTTCGGTTTTGCCGGCGCCAACCATGGTGTGAATTTCATCAACGAACAAAATAATTTCGCCAGCCGCTTCTTCCACTTCTTTCAAAATTGCTTTGAGGCGCTCTTCAAATTGACCGCGAAAGCTCGCGCCGGCCAACAAACTGGAGATCTCCAAGCTAATCAGCCGCTTGTCCTTTAGTGACGCCGGTACGTCGCCTTTGACGATGCGCTGCGCCAGGGCCTCGACGATGGCGGTTTTACCGACGCCCGGCTCGCCGATGAGGACTGGATTATTTTTAGTGCGCCGGCTGAGGATTTGCATGGTGCGGCGAATTTCCTCATCGCGGCCGATTACTGGGTCGAGTTTGCCCTCACGCGCTAGTGCCGTGATGTCCGTCCCAAACTGCTCGAGGGGCTTGGTGGTTTCTTCTTGGTTCATGGTTGGTGGCATATGTCCTCCTTTTTCTGTGGGCTGAGCCCCGTATTGTTACGTTGCGGCAAGAGACAGTGTGAGGTGATACACTTACGAACTGCTTAAGATTTTCCGTTCGTAGTAAGTTGAGCGTTTGCTGAGTTCAGTGTTGAGTTGGTCAATACCGCCAAATTGTTCAACCAGTGTCTGGCGATTTGAGAATAAATTGGTGCCCAGCCCCATGCGGTCGCCATCTACTGTCACACCCAGTGCTGCCAAGGTCGATGGGTACATGTCAAAGGTGGCGAATTGGCGGTTGGTGGCGCGAGTTGGCTGAATGGCAGGGTTGATGAAGGCGTTGTAGACGGTTCGTTGGTAGGGAGCGCCGGCGATTTTCTCTTCGTAATACGGCGTTTGCATACCGAGGTGATCACCACTGATGATGATAGTAGTGTTGGCGTAAAACGGTTGCTGTTTAGCCCACTCGACGAAGGCGGCAATTTGCTTGGAGGCGCAGGCATGCACGTTATCGTATTTTGCTTCAAATTGTTGTTTACAGGTGTCACTGTCCAGCCAGCCGTCGGTAAAGTGTGTGTCAACGGTCAGCATTTGCAAGTTAAATGGCTTGTCTAATTTACTGAGGCGAGTGGCTTCATCGCGGGCAAACTGGAAAAGTTTTTTGTCTTCATAGCCCCACCACACTTTGTAGTCCTGAGGAATCAAGCCGTGCTGCTGAGCGTAGGTGAAGTCGATGATGTGGTAATCGCCATGTTGCTCCAGTAGCTTATCGCGCCCACCAAAGGTTTTGTCTGAGCCCATGATAAATGATTGATTATAATCAGCTTTTTGGAGTACTTGCCCTAAAGTATAAGCACCGGGCAAGAATTTATTAAAATCACCCATGCCGTTGCGGTCGCGGTCGCCAAACACGCCACCGTCTTTGAGTGGTACGCCAGCGGATTGCGCAGTCATGCCTGCTACCGTCCAAGTGGTGCCGTGGGCAGGTAGGGCACCACCAAGGCCGGAGGATTGGTGTGAGAATGAAGTGTTGGTCAGCGCCAATTTCTCCAGCTCTGGAATGACTGATTTGTCGCTCATGCCGCCGTTGGCTTTGGAGGCGGGCGTATTTTCTAGCGATTCAACATAGATATAAATCAAATTACGTTTGGTGCTTGGAAACGTCAATTTGACGCCGCGCGGATCAACATAGTGCTTGTCGTAGATTTTTGATGATTGAGTAAGAGCGCTGACATAGGCTGGGATGCTGAAGCTTTGTGCCAGGAGTGTCAGGCTAACAACAAAAATACCACTTGCATAATAGGTCTGGTGGCGCAGTCGAAATGGCATTGCTTTCCAGCGTAGTTTGAGGAGTATAGGGATTAGCAATACGATAAATAATCCAATAGCGTATGGCACATTGCCCCAGACTGCTGAAACCAGGCTGCTGGATTGTCCGCCCGCCAGACCGTTGTTAAAATAGAACAAAATTTCATCAATTTTGGCGTCGCGAAATTGCATGGTTTTGTACTGGCTGGCAACGATGAATACTGCGCTGAGAGCCAGCATCAGGACGATGCTGATGCGGACAAAAGTGCGAAAACTGCAGACACGGCTGAGAATCTTTTTCTTCATATTATCTAATTATACCACTATACGCAGTAGGCGTTGATGCGCTTAGGGCTTATCATTTTGGCACAAAGCGCGTATACTGATAAGCATGAACGGAACGAAAACGCGACGTCAAGGCTTTGGAATTAGTTGGTGGATCGGTCTTGGACTGTTTGTGGCGTTGATTGGCTTCATGGCGTTTGATATTTTGCAGCGTGAAGGTGGGTTTGGTAAGAGTGATGACGTATTGGTGATGGGTACCAATGCTGGCTTTAAACCGTTTGAGTACAAGCAGGGCAATGAAATTGTTGGCTTTGATGTTGACTTGGCAAAGGAAATTGCCCGCAGTATGAATAAAGAATTGAGAATTGAAGATATGTCGTTTGACGGATTGCTGCCAGCGCTAGAGTCAGGGCAAATTGACATGGCGGTGGCTGGCATGTCGGTGACGCCGGAGCGCGCTAAAAACGCGTTATTTTCTGAGCCGTATTATTCAGCCTCGCAGCGGATCATTGTCAAGAAAGGCAGTCCAATTCGGAATCGACATCAACTGACGGGTAAGAAAATTGGTGTACAGTTAGGCACGACAGGCGATACACTGGCTGGAAAAATTACCGGCGCCAAAGTGTCACAATTCCCAACCGCGCCAAGTGTGTTGACGGAGCTCAATGCTGGCGGCGTCGAGGCGGTTATTTTGGATGATGCGCCGGCCGCTCAGTATACGGCGGGTTTTCCGGACCTAGAAATTTTGCCAGGTGAGTTGTCGAGCGAGCATTATGCGATTGCCATCAAAAACAATAATCACGACTTGCTCGAAAAAATTAACCGAGTGTTGGCGGAGATGAAAAAAGACGGTCGATATGACAATCTCATCCGTAAACATTTTGGTGCCGCAGCGCTTGAATCGATGAAAAAAAAGGAGCTTGAATCGTGAATTTTCTGGAAGTGATTTTCGGCGACGGTCGGTGGTTGTATTTGTGGCACGGTCTAGAGGTAACGTTGGTTTTGACCGTTTTGTCGCTGCTTCTCGGTACGGCCATTGGTATCATTATCGCCCTGTTGCGAACCTCGGACGTACGACCGTTTAAATCACTTTGTCATTACTCGTGGGCCAAGAGGTTGAGTTGCTGGAATCCGCTAGCGTGGCTTGGCAAAGTGTATGTCGACATCATTCGAGGTACGCCGCTGCTCGTCCAGCTGTTAATCATGTACTATGTGGTCTTTGGCTCATATCAATTCATGCCGAAGATTTTTGTGGCAGCAATTGCCTTTGGTATTAATAGCGGCGCGTACATTGGCGAGATCATCCGCGGCGGTATCGAAAGCGTTGACAAGGGGCAAATGGAAGCAGCGCGTTCGCTGGGATTCAGCCGCTGGCAGGCTATGCGTCTGGTAATTTTGCCACAAGCGCTCAAAAATTCGTTACCAGCGCTGATCAGCGAATTCATCGCCCTACTGAAAGAAACCTCAGTCGTCGGCTGGATTGGGCTAAATGACATCATGCGTGGCGCTGACAATATTCGGTTTCAAACGGCCACGGCATTTCAGTCATTGTTTGCTGCAGCGGTGATGTACTTGGCGTTGACCGCCATATTTACCCGCGTGATGACCCGAGTGGAGAGGAGGCTAAAAGATGGCAGTGAATAAAGTGAAGGAAGTGGCGCAACCAAGCACTGAGCGCCCAGCAATTATCACGGTGGCTAACCTCAAAAAACAGTTTGGTAGCAACCGCGTGCTCAGGGACATTGATGTTGAAATTCACGAAGGCGAAGTGGTCGTCGTCGTTGGTTCAAGTGGTTCTGGTAAATCAACCTTTTTGCGCTGCTTGAATCTGCTGGAGACGCCGACTGGCGGACGTATTGTCATCGACGGCGTGGAAACGACAGCGCCAAAAGTCGACCTGAACGCTTTGCGCCAAAAAGTTGGCATGGTGTTTCAATCATTCAATTTATTCCCGAACTTGAGCGTGCTCGACAACATCAAACTAGCGCCGCGGAAACTGCGCAAACTGTCCGACCGGGCGGCGACGCGCCTGGCAAAGAAACTGCTCGCGGATGTGGGGCTGGCGGACAAAGCCAATGCCTTTCCTTCGCAGCTCTCAGGCGGGCAAAAGCAGCGCGTGGCTATCGCTAGAGCCCTCGCTATGGAGCCAGACATCATGTTGTTTGATGAGCCAACCTCAGCGCTTGATCCAGAGATGATTGGCGAAGTGTTGGACGTGATTCGTGAGGTCGCCGCCAAGGGTATGACCATGGTTATCGTCACGCACGAAATGAAGTTTGCGCGCGAAGTAGCCACCCGGATGATTTTCCTGGACAAGGGCGAGATTATCGAAAATGGTCCGCCGGAGCAGGTGATGGATCATCCGGTGACTGAGCGAGCACGGAAGTTTTTCGGCGTCAAGGGTAAATAACAAGGAGGCTCAGATGAAACATGCGAAAACAGCCACAAACCAGAATACATGGCTGTGTTTGGCCATCGGTTTTGTTGGTATCATTGCCATCGTCATATGCGGCTGGTATATCTGGTCACGTCCGCAGACACCTCCGTCATCGCAGCCATCAGACGCTGCTCGCTTCAAGGCTGCGTATTCTCGCGTGGCGAATGACAATCGCTTCGTCTTTGCTTCGGCCGGCGAGGTCTTGGAGAAATTTGAATCAGGCAGTGGTTTGATTTTCCTTGGCTTTCAGCAGTGTCCGTGGTGTCAGCAGCTAGCGCCAATCGTCGATGAAGCTGTCAAGGCCGAAGGGCTGGATAAGATCTACTATCTCGACATTCGCCATGCCCGCGAAACCAATGATGATACCTACAAGAAATTGGTTGAAAAACTGAAGCCACATCTTCGCACCGACGAGAGCGGACAACCACGAGTGTATGTTCCTGATGTGACGGCGCTAAAAGACGGTCACATCGTCGGTCATTTCCTCCAAGAAACTACCGCTGATGGTGAAAAGGTGACAGCTGATACGTACTGGACACGTGAGCGCCGTGCTCGGGCGGTTGAGCAGCTGAGGCAGATGATTCGGGCCATGCGATAACATAAGCATTATGATATAGTAACGACATGAAACAAACTAACCAACTATCACGATTACGCCAATTTTTGTTATATATATCCATCAGCCTTTTCTCGGTCTGTGCTCTCATGGGAATCATGGCCGCCCTGTCTGGTCCAGTAGATTGGCGCATCTTGACAACTACCTTGTTTACCGCAGTCGCCTCGTTGTTTGCCATGGGAGGGGTTGCCCGCCTGGAGGATGACCAGCGTTTGATCAAAACACTGTCGGTTATGTCGTTAATTGTTAATGCTTTGTGGCTGTTGGGCGCGTTAATACTAGTGTGGGACTTGTTGTCTTCCTTGGGAATTTGTAACACAAATATTAGCTCCGAGTTTCCTGGAGGCTATGATTATATGTTGTGTGGTCAGCTCGAAGAAATATTGACCAAGCTGACAGTTACTGCGTTCATCATCACATCGCTAACTGCATTGACTGCCAAGTTTCTTTCCTTCAAACGTAACGATTCAATCATTTCAGGACTGGTAACGCTGACCATTAGTAGTGCTAGTTTGTTGAGTTTGGTGGGTTTGAGTATTTTGTGGCAAAAACATGGTGGTGATGTTTTAACCGCCAACTGGCAATTATTGACTATCTTTGGCATTTTAACAGTATTTGGGTTAGTGGTGACACCAGTCTTGATACGGGCGCAAGCTTACAAACAAAAGTCGCAGGTAGCCGTGTCTGATGAAGAGCGTCAACGGCTGCGCCAGGAAATTGAACAAGAAGTGCGTGCCAAAATTGCCGCTGAACAACAGTCAGATAAGCCTGAGGATAACAAGGAGGAAGCGGAGTAGTTATAACTCGCTGATGATCTGAACGTCAGTTGACTCGTTAATGAGCCAATCCAGATCAACCTCTGTCAGATAACTCGGTAAAATCCGCGTTGTTTTTGGATCAACGAAGCCGCATTCCGCCACTTCCTCGACGCCGTGCGATGTTTGCTCCAGGTCGATGTGCTGGTAATCTTGCCAGTTGGTGATGAGAAAGAAAAACTCCAATTGCTCGTTCGGGTCATGTGCTGATTGCTCACCCGATTCGGCGAATTGTTGTATAAATAACAACTTACTGATTTCTGGCTCAACACCCGTTTCTTCAATCATTTCTCGGCGTAGACCGTTCAGTAAACTTTCGCCCATTTCCAAGCCGCCGCCCGGCGTACACCAAAAATTCCGTCCTTTGCCGTTATTTGCAGTCAATTTTTGACAAAAAATTTTACCCTTGTTGTTAATAATAATTCCGCGTACATTAACTCGCCGTCGCATATAACCTCCTTTATTTTGCTTATAGCCAGAGGTTCTAGTTGGTGAACGTGCGCTTCAAATAATTCTCATGGTCGGCTTCATATAATACTTGACGAGCCTACTAACCACAGTATAGATTATACAGGACTTTGTGCAGCTATGATAATTTTACAAACAAGCTAGAGAAAATGCGGATTATCATAAATAACTTTATAAAAACAGAAGGTCTAGAGATCATAATATTTATATAGCCGACTATTTTTTATTATTTTCTATTCGCACTCCCCATACATTGAATACTGCGGTGAATATAGGATGATTGCTTGGCTTATCGTCTTGAATATTTACTTTCCCAAACTTGATCTTGCCACTTTTACTAAGGGAGTAAGATGATCTTGCGGCAATTATTTTACCCGACTTATCTAAGTAATACGCCAGTAGCGTCTCTTTCAAGTTTGATAGGGAACTAATCTCTTTTCCGCTGCGAATAGTGGCCATACCTTTATCAATGTCGTCATATTTCCAAGCATCCACTGTTAAATAGAATTTATCAATTTCATCTCTAGCAACTTGATTTGAGAAGTTTTCCCAAAATAAAATCT
This sequence comes from uncultured Candidatus Saccharibacteria bacterium, assembly GCA_963525845.1. Lineage (GTDB taxonomy): Bacteria > Patescibacteriota > Saccharimonadia > Saccharimonadales > Saccharimonadaceae > Nanosynbacter. Next base: position 545,540 of record CAURKU010000001.1, on the reverse strand, counting down.
TGTCGGCACGGCTAGTTACTATAGGAAAAATAACCCCCCAAGCACCTTTTTTTACTGAATAATATTTCAATACAGGTAAAAGTTCTTTAAAATGAACGCGATTTTGTTTAGCTAGTTCGAGGTTAGCTTGAACCTGTTCATAGGGATTATCGCTATTTATGTCGTGCTTAAGTTTTATATCCCCAAATCGTTTTTTTGTATTCTTCTATAACCTTTTGATTTCTCTTAACAGGTATTATCTTTTGAGTGACATTATGGCCACTATTTACCTGAAAGGTAATAGTAAAGTCTGATATATCTACCCAAGGTGCTATTATTTTTGGCAATTCTTTTTGAATGACACCAGTCTTAATAAAGTTTCTAAAATCTTCATAAACTCTCCGTATGAAAAACGTACAGTAGAAAAGCGTATCAAAAACTTCTAGATCGTCTTTTTTAGTGTAGTTGAAAATATACGAGCGATGTATATCTCCGCTGGCGTGTTTAAGTATTGGTCGTTTCTTGGCAAGTTCCATTATCTCTTTCTTTATCTCATCGGTAGTTGAGTATATATCCATCCTTCTCTCTAATAAAGTCTGAGAATAGTCCGTGTATAAGACTATTAATGCGTGACTTTTCGCCGTATTGATTCCTTGCTTAACAATACTGTTTCTCATGTCAACAATAAATCGCATATATGGGTTTGTCCTCATCGTCTCTTGCCAGGGTGTGTACCAATTATCAAAATTAGGTATATCATTTTTCTTTGATTGTAAGAAGAAAGTAAAGTTCCTAAGGGCTTGTATTAAAGCATCTGCATTGGCTATAAAGTTGGTTGGATTATGATATTCATTTTCCATATTATGAAATATAGAAATGAGCTTTTTCATATTAAATTCAACATCTTTTAGTACTTCGTAGTTGCTCATATACTAATTATATAATCAAACTCAATAAGTTTCATCAAGCTCAAATCAATCCTATATCTGCCAGCATCGGCTCATCAAAGAAAAATATTGATAACTTACGCAATATACTGTCAATCTGTAAGGAGTTTGTTGGTGTATAAATTACCATCCTTTCAAGTTGAGTTTAGCTGAAGAAGATATAACCTATCATAAGATAGTGTTGAACCCTGAGCTGGTGATAATTCCATGTCTGTCGTAAAATAAAATCCACTGTATAATTTGATGGTAGATTATGGGCGAAAATACTATGTGGTCGGGGTGATCCGATTTGAACGGACGACCTCACCGTCCCGAACGGTGCGCGCTACCAAGCTGCGCCACACCCCGACACTAAAAACAGTATACGTCCAGCGGATACTTTTGTCCAATGAGGCTCCACGACAGATGTCGCATATTATGGTAAAATAAAGACTGGATTTGAGGTACTAAAAGAACAATTATGAAGCATATTTTACGAATTTTTAGCGGCTACTGGCTGATGTTCATCATCTTGGTCGGTTTTACCTACGCCATGGTGATGGCGAATTTGTGGCTGCCTGATAAGATGTCGGAAATTGTCAATAATGGCATCATCAAGCAAGACATGCCGGCGATTTGGCACAACGGACTAGCGATGATTTTGGTGACGGCGGCGGGCGGACTGTGCTCGATTATTATCGGATTTTTAGCCTCCCGGATTGCCACTGGTATGGCGCAAAAATTACGAATGGAACTATTCGAGCGAGTCGAAAGTTTCGCGCTGGCGGATTTCAATAAATTTTCCACCGCCTCGCTAATTACCCGCTCGACCAACGACATTCAGCAAATTCAGATGACGTCAATCCTGCTGCTGCGCCTGGCATTGATGGCGCCGATCATGGCAATTGGTGGCCTGCAAAAAGCCATTCACAATGCTCCAAATTTGAGCTGGATCATTGCGCTGGCAGTGTCAGTGCTTCTGGTGGTCATTGCCGTGTTATTTGTCATTGCTGTGCCTCGGTTCAAGAAATTGCAAACGCTGGTGGACAAACTGAATCTGGTGACACGCGAAAACCTGGTTGGCTTAAAAGTTATTCGCGCCTTTCACAACGAAACAATTGAGCAGAAAAAGTTCCAGCAAGCCAACACCGAGCTAAATAGAATGAACTTATTTGTCAATCGCTTGATGATGCTGCTTGACCCGATCATGACGCTGGTTATGAACTTTTCTAGCGTGGCGATTGTCTGGTTCGGCGCGCATTTGATCAGCAGCGGTAATCTGCAAATTGGTAATATGATGGCGTTTCTGGAATACACCATGCAGGTGATTATTTCGTTCTTGCTGCTGTCGATGGTGTTCATCATGGTGCCGCGGGCGGCCGTGTCGGTAAAGCGGGTGGGCGAGGTGTTGGACACGCTGCCGTCAATTGTTGATCCGCAGTCGCCGCGGCAATTGCCACATGACGCTACAGGTAAAATTGAATTCAAAGACGTTACCTTTACTTACCCAGACGCTGATCTGCCAGTGCTTTCCAGTATCAATTTCACGGCCGAACCGGGGCAAACCACGGCGTTCATTGGCAGTACTGGCTCGGGTAAATCAACGTTGATCAATTTGATTCCGCGCTTTTATGATGTGTCAGCGGGGCAGATTTTGCTGGATGGCGTGGATATCAGAAATGTGAAATTGGAAGATTTGTACGATCAAATCGGCTACGTGCCGCAAAAGGGCGTGTTGTTTAGTGGGACGATTGCCAGCAATATCAAGTACGGCAACGCCAAAGCCAGCCAAAAACTGGTAGAAAAATCTGCCAACATCGCCCAAGCCGCCGAGTTCATCAACGAGCTAAAAAACGGCTACAAAAACGACATCGCTCAAGGCGGCAGTAATGTTTCCGGCGGCCAGCGGCAGCGTTTGTCGATCGCCCGGGCGATCGCTGTCGAGCCGAATGTCTACATTTTTGACGATTCGTTCTCGGCGCTAGATTTCAAAACTGACGCCAAATTGCGTTTGGCGCTTGCCAAAGAAACCAAGCACAAAACCGTGCTCATCGTTGGTCAGCGCATCAATACCATCATGAATGCTGACAAAATCATCGTGCTGGATGAGGGTAAAATTGTCGGCCAAGGCACGCACCAGGAATTGATGAAAAATTGCGAAGTCTATCAAGAAATTGCCGCTTCCCAACTCTCGGAAGATGACCTGCAGAAAATGTCGGCAACGACCGCGAAAGGAGCGGCGTAATGGCTCAGCAAAGCATGAAAAAACGCCAGCCAGTGAAGATGGGCGGCCCAATGGGCGGCGGTATGGGCGCGGGCGAAAAAGCCAAAGACTTCAAAGGCACGGCTAAGAAGCTAGCCAAATACTTGGCAGAGTTCCGCTGGCAAATGCTCATGGTGGCGATCTTCGCGGTCGGTAGTACAGTATTTGCGATTGTCAGCCCGAAGATTTTGGGCGGCGCCACCAACCAAATCGTCGAAGATTATGTCAGCATGAAGGCGTACGAAACCATCACCAGCAAGCTGCCAAATGGTGCTTCGCTGCCAGCTGGCACAACCGGTGCTGATGTCCTCAACCGTCTGCCGAACAAGTCAGAAATTGAAAGCCAAATTCCGTCCAATCAACTTGATACCATCAAAAAGCTGGATCTTAGCCAGCGCCCATCATTCCACTTTGAGGCAATTTGGCGGGTCGTCAGTTTGCTGATTGGCTTGTATATACTCAGCGCCATTTTCCGCTACATCCAAACCTGGTTGATGACTCAAGTGACGCAGACAGTTACTTTCAGGATGCGCCGGCAATTGTCCGAGAAAATCAATCGCCTGCCGCTGAGTTATTTTGACAAGCAAACCTACGGCGAAGTCCTCAGCCGCGTCACCAATGACGTCGATACTATCAGCCAAACGCTCAATCAAAGCCTGTCGCAAATCGTCTCTTCAACGGTGATGGTGCTGGGAATTTTGGCGATGATGTTTTCCATCAGCTGGCAAATGTCGCTGGTAGCGCTACTGGTATTGCCGCTGGCTGGCGGCGCAGTGACGCTGATCGCCAAAAGCTCGCAAAAACAATTCCTCCGCCAGCAAACGCAGCTGGGTGAATTGAATGGCCACATCGAAGAAATGTACGGCGGCCATCAAGTGATGCGGGTGTTCAACGGCCAGAAAAAGTCGCTGGCTAAGTTTTCACGGATTAACAACCAGCTGCAGGAAAGCGCTTGGAAAGCTCAATTTTTGTCGGGTCTGATTTATCCGATCATGAATTTCATCGGTAACATTGGCTACGTCGTGATGGCGATTTTGGGTGGTTGGCTGGCGATCAACGGCCGGCTGAAAATTGGTGACATTCAGGCCTTCATTCAATACATCGACCAATTCAACCAGCCGCTGGTGCAAGTTGCTAACATCGCCAATGTACTGCAATCGACCGCCGCTGCCGCCGAGCGCGTGTTTGAATTTTTGGATGAGCCAGAGGAAAAGGCGGAAGGTAAAGATTTGGTGAAATTGGCGCATGTCAATGGCGAAGTTGAATTTGACAACGTCGTCTTTGGCTATCAGCCAGACCAAACCATCATTAAAGGCCTGTCGGCGCACATTAAGCCAGGTCAGCGTGTGGCGATCGTCGGTCCAACGGGCGCGGGCAAAACGACGCTGGTTAATTTGCTGATGCGATTTTATGAAATTAACAGCGGCGCGATTAAAATTGACGGCGTGGATATTCGCCAAATGAAGCGCAGCGATGTGCGGCAAATGTTTGGCATGGTATTGCAAGATACCTGGCTATTTAATGGCACTATTCGGGAGAATTTGTTATACGGTAATCCAACAGCCAGCGAAGAAGAGATGGTTGCCACCGCCAAGGAGGCGCACGTTGATCACTTTGTGCGGTCGCTGCCGGGTGGTTATGAAATGATGCTGGGCGAGGAAGCCACGAATATTTCACAGGGCGAAAAGCAGCTGCTGACGATTGCCCGGGCAATGCTGGCGCGCACGCCGATGCTGATTTTGGACGAAGCTACCAGCTCGGTCGACACCCGTACCGAAGTGCTCATCCAAAAAGCCATGGACAAGTTGATGCAAGGCAAAACCAGCTTTGTCATCGCCCATCGCCTAAGTACTATTCGCGACGCTGATTTAATCTTGGTTGTCCGCGACGGCAACATCATCGAGCAGGGCAAGCATGATGAACTGCTGAAGCAAGGCGGTTTTTATACTGAGCTTTATAATAGTCAGTTTGCTGAGTGAGCAGTTGGACACCAAATTAATCAATGTTCCTAATTTGAGGACTTTCTTCTAAAAATAACTAAACTGCCGATTTAGTTGTAGTCGAGCCAATTTATTAGGTAATTTTTCATGATGAGCCAGTAAACCGTTAATTGTCTCCATTTCTTTCAGTTGTTTACGGATGATACAGTTTTCCACAATAGCTTTTTTCTTGAGATTTGCTTGATTTGTTACAATTACCCGGCGGTTTATGTCGTGTGGAGGACTTACCAGACTTCTTCCATTTAGAATAATGCTAACTGCTGTATTTTTGAGAAGTGCTTCAACTGTTAGTTCGACCTCATACATTGAGATACGGTCGCGTTGCATTTGAGTATTTATAAGCACTGTTTGGATATTGGGGTGTCTTTTAAGCCAGTTGACCCACATCTCACGATGAGTATCGGTAATTGCATAGGTATGTGGTATTACTGGAACGCCTAGTTTACTTAATTCTTCACAGAAAATAAGTGACTTATTTAAATTTATAAGATGACCAAGAGGACATTCATATAGAAAAAGCGAAAAATTCATTCCTGTAACAGCATAGAACCCTCCTGAAGCAATTGCTTCAAATAAATTTATTGCAAATCGTCTATACCACAGTTTTTCAATGACAACATCGGTACCAGTAGCAAAAAGCACCACCTTTTTTCCTTGGAAGACAGGAGACTTCAGTGCAGATAGGTCAATACGAATGTTGTCACTAGTAGTTAAGATACCAGCCGAGTTTTTTCTTGGCTGTGGCGTGATAATATCACCAATACGCAAACCCACTATCTCGTGTGTAATCGTAGATGGATCACGATTGAACCACTCTCGTGGGATTACTGGACCCATACTGTCTATCAATGGCGATAATCCCTGTATTGTCTTGTTTTCAAAGTTAAGTCCATGCACTTCATTGATGAAGAGATGTATATCTTCACAGTGACAGTCGACCATGTTGATATAGTTACCGGGGCAGCGGTCTATAATAAGCCCCTTGTCGGATGGTTTGATTAGGGGGGTAAAGTTATCGGCATCACAAAGACTAGTACCGAATAGCGACAACTGTGCGTGCCTACTGTGAGAATTCCGCATGACAGATTCCTTGATTGACGACAACAGTAATAGCAGGATAGGCAACGCCTAATTTAGTGCACAACTCAAGGCGCCTAATTGTTTGGGTAGTGACTTTTCCGACATTCTCGCCACTTGGTGTAGTTAATACGCGGGTAGTTTCGTCAAGAACTAATTTTGTGCCTGCTGTTAAATTGTCTTGTGTTAGTTTAACTCGAAAATTAACCGGACATAGGTTATTGATATCCGGTGGTGTATTCGGTCCACCGCCGGCACCACCAGCTAGACCAGTATTTGTCTTAGGGTTTGCTGGCTTGTTGATACGAAGTGTATCGCTTCGTTTGCGGGTACTACTTGATCCCATAATTACCTCCATTGGTCATAAATCTTGACCGATTATGCTATATTTCGTAGAATAGAGGTATACGAGGGTCGTTAATCTTGTATACCTAAGACGCCAGTCGCTTCTGGCGTTTTTTGCTATTCTAGACCCTCCGCATCAGCTCGCACTTTTTATGTTATGAACCTTATCGGTAGCTCTTATTATAGCAGTTTACGTAATGATTGCAAGTATATCATGTAAATTATTTTACATGATTATTGTAAAATGCCTTAGGACATGCTACAATGTGTATACGTTAAAAAGGAGTGCTATGGGTTTTGGAAAGAATCTTATCAACCTGCGCAATAATGCTAATCCAAAGTTGAGCCAGGATGAGGTTGCTCGTGTTCTTGGAATGACACGGCCAACCTATAAACAATTAGAGACGGAAGAAAGGATACCGTCAAATGCCGAGCTACAGGCTATAAGTGAACTTTTTGGTATTAGGACTGAAACCCTTCTCGACCCAAATGCTAATATTGTGGTAAACGCGGCACCAGTTGGGGACGTTGAATTTATTGAGATTGACGAGGCTAAATATAGAAATCTTATTCTTTACTTAGCTGAGCGTGTTGGTGCATGGCCAAACGTCGGTGAGACAGTGTTTTATAAGCTGATCTATTTCACAGAGACGCTTGCGCTTAGTAAATTAGGACGTGCAATAGCTGGTGAGCAATTTTACAAGCGCCAATATGGACCGGTACCCGTTTCTTTCCTTGTTACAACGAGGAATATGATTGCAGGCAATGAGCTTGATTTGGTTATGGGTCGCTACTACACGTATATGCAAAGAAAGTATCTTCCTCGAGTTAACTCAAGCGGCCTCACAGAAGAAGAAAAGATGATTATTGACCGTGTTATTAGACTTCTCGGCAATAAAACCGCCACTGAGCTGTCTGACCTCTCTCATCAAGACATGCCTTGGATAAAAGGGACAGAGGGTAAGATTATTGATCTGAGTCTTATTAAAAATACTCCCGCTGATTGGTCTATGTTGATGGGCCGCAATTCTATTGCTTAAGTTCCAGGTTTGTTTTAGAGTTACTGCAGTAAAACGGCTTTTATGCTGAGCTGTATAATAGCCAGTTTGCTGAGTGAGTGGGCGAGTGTTGATTATAAAAATATAAATTCTATACTGTAATCATGAAAAGAATGATTACCGTTGCTGCTGTGCAAATGGAAATTGCGCCGCTGGATACTGGACGCAATTTGGCAAAAATAGAAAAGCTTGTTGGCGAGTTATGCAATCAACAGCCAGTCGACCTAGTGGTTTTGCCAGAAGACGTACTGACTGGGCCGATTCCGTATAATTTAGAATACGCCTTGAGCGAATCGTCTGGCGAGGTTATGCGTCTATGCCAAATAGCGCGTGAAAAGCAACTTTATCTGGTCGCTGGTTCGTTTATTTGTAAAGAGGGTGACGATTTCTATAATAAAGCACTATTGATTGATCCGTCTGGAGAGATACAACTTCGGTATCGGAAAAATCATCTATGGATTCCTGAACGTCGATATTTAATGCCAGGAAATGAAGCCATAGTTGTTGATACGCCGATTGGTAAAATTGGTTTGGCAATCTGTTGGGATTTAGCTTTTCCAGAGTTATTCCGTTCAATGATTAAGCAGGACGCGGAAATTATTTGCATTCCATCGTATTGGTCAACTGGAGGTAATAAGCCAGCGCACGCTGAAATCAAGGCTTCAAAAATGATGATAGATACGCTTTGTCTGGCGCGAGCGTTGGAAAATGAATGTTTGATAATTTATGCCAATGGCGCAGGAAAGGCTAAATATTATGTGCACGGTAAGGTATATCCAGAAAACCAGGTTGGACATTCACAGATTTGCGCGCCGTTTTATGGCACGGTTGCAAAAATCGGCAGCAATAAGGAAGGTTATATAGTCTACACTTACGACCGCAATATCGCTGAACGTGCCGAAGTAGTTAACCAGCTTCGCGCTGATATTTCGCGGATGTAAGCCAGAGAGCTGTCTTTAGCCCCGCCGCAAAATATCCAGCACGCCAAATTTTCCAGTCAACATGGCTTGGTCGATGATGTGCGGCGTGAGGGCGGCGATGAGCTCTTTTGGTTTGGTGTCGCTTGGTAAGTCCAGTGTCGTGTTCAGCGCGTACACGTAAAATTGATAGCGGTGCGTGCCAAACGGCGGCTGCGGTCCGCCCCAGCCAGGTCGACCCCAGCTGGTAACGCCTTCGACGGCGCCCGCGGGTAGTGATTCGCTGGTGATTTCAGTATTTTCTGCCGGCACATTCCAAACCGTCCAGTGGTAAAATCCATCGCGCCCAGGCGCGTCAGGGTCGTGGCAGACGATTGCCAGACTTTTGGCGTCTGTTGGTACGTCGCTGATCTTGAGTGGCGGACGTTGATTGCCGCCGAGCTTGGCGTAAACCTTTGGTATTTTAGCGTTTTCGGCGAACGCAGAGCTAGCAATTTTCATACTATGATTTTAGCATAGTGATAATTTTTGTCGCTTCGGGTACGTGAAGGTCAAAATCAATATCGGTTTTCTGGACAATTTCGTAACAAGACGACACTGCTGGGTTGTCTGGTAATTCAATTATTTTTCCATCATTAAATAGTTCTCCTTGTCGATAGATATTGTGAATAAACGGTACATTTGGTTTTGTTTTTCTCAAGCGATATAACGCTGATTCATGCCGTGTTTCGCCATCTGTAACAACTTTGGGCTGCGTATGCCATTGTCCCATAATACATAATGTTGGTAGAGAGTCGTCAATTCTGAGAATATTTTTAGCTAGTTGTTCTTCTCGTTCCTGCGGGCTTGGTGGTATGACGGCGTCCTCATCTAAATTGTCAAAAAATGTATCAATAAAAATGAGCTCTTTAAGTCGATTTTGCTGCAGAAGAATTGCTATCGTTTTTATCATCTCAAGAGATAGAATGCTCAAATCAAAAAGGTCTTCGTCAACTAAGGAAAAATCATAAGAATTAATCTTTGCTGAATTGATGAAGCCAAATACGGTAGGACTGGCTTCAACAGCCAATCGTTGTATGTTAAGTTTTTTAACCAAGGTATAGACTATATCGGCATTTTCTTTTATGCCGTGAATTTCGCCATAAACAATTAGGTTTGACTTTTGTAAGGCAGGTAGCAGGAGATCGAGGTGCTTTATGTCTAATTGTTTCGGTAAAAATGTTTTGATAATGTCGTAATTATTCATAAGTACTAATTTAATATTGTAACCTATAAAATATTAAAACATGTAGTTATATGTCATCAACTGTTTGTTGATATTTAGTGAACTGTCTATAATTTAAATTGTATGAATATCACTAACCACCTCCTCGCCAAATATCCCATCATTTCCGACCAAGTCGACACCAAAGAACTCGGCGTGTTGTTGCGGGAGTTGGAAACGGTGCTACGAAGCGGCGCGACTGGCAACATCGTCGAGTTTGGCTGTTATGTCGGCACGACGAGTTTGTTCATTCGTCGGCTGTTGGACGCCTATGATTTTACCGGCGAGTTTCACGTTTACGATTCGTTTATGGGCTTGCCAGAAAAAACCCAAGCAGATGTCAGTGCTGCCGGCGAGCAGTTCAAGGCGGGCGAACTGTTGGCGCCGCGTAAAACCTTCATCCAAAACTTCAAAAAGGCTGGCTTGAAACTGCCAATTATCCACAAGGGTTGGTTCGCTGATTTTACTCCTAAAGACGTGCCAGAAAACATTATATTCGCGTTTTTTGACGGCGATTTTTATGAGTCAATTGCCGATTCATTTCGTGCGTGCGACAGCAAATTTCAGGAAACGGCGACCATCATCGTTGATGACTACGCTAATGAAGCGTTGCCAGGCGCGGCGCGAGCGGTTGATGAATGGCTGAGGCGTCATCCAGCTCGGGTGGCAATCGAGTCGTCATTGGCTATCATTCGGCGATGAGCTAACCCCTGAATAATGCTTGTGTTCTATTTGGTATATGCTATATTATTAGTATAACCATAAACAAAAAGGGGACGGGGTATGGATCCAATACATATTACATCGGAAATCGGGAAATTAAAAGTAGTTGTCTTGCATCGGCCAGGTGAGGAGTTGGAAAATTTGACTCCGGATTATCTGACCGACCTTTTATTTGACGACATCCCATATCTTAAAAAGGCTCAAGAAGAACACGACGCTTTTGCGCAAGTACTGCGTGAGCGTGGCGTGGAAGTATTGTACTTGGACCAATTGGTGACAGAGGCCTTAGCAACTGATGCGTTGCGTGAGCAGTTTGTCGACGACATGCTTGCTAACTCCAAGCAAGACACTCGTCGTGTCACCGAGACCTTGCGTCAATTTTTGTTAGACTTGCCAACCCATGCTATGGTTCGCAAGTTGATGGCTGGTGTGCGTAAAGATGAAATCACCTTGCCACCAGAGCACCATCAGCAACTACATGATATGGTCGAGAAAGATCACTATCCATTCTATCTTGACCCGATGCCAAACCTGTACTTTACGCGTGACCCAGCTGCCGCCATCGGCCGCGGTTTGACCATCAACAAGATGCACTGGCCAGCTCGCCGCCGTGAATCACTGTTCATGCGCTATATCATTGATCATCACCCACGGTTTGCTGGCAAAAATGTACCAGTGTGGTATGACCGCCGTGAGAACTATTCAATTGAAGGTGGTGACGAGTTAGTACTGAATCGGGAAGTGATGGCGATTGGTATTAGCGAGCGTACCTCTGCTGAAGCAATTGAAAAGATGGCAACCAAGTTGTTTTCTGGCTCTGATTTCAAAAAGGTTATTGCCATGGAGATTCCAAAGTCGCATGCGTTCATGCATCTCGACACGGTGTTTACCATGATTGACCATGATAAATTTACCATTCACCCAGAAATTCGCGACCACGGCGGTAAAATCAACTGCTTTATTTTGGAGAAGGTTGAAGGTCAGCCATTCCCGCGCATCACTCGTGAAACTGATTTGGAACATGTCTTGCGAGTCGCGTTGGGCTTGCCAGCGGTGACCTTGATCGAGTGTGGTGGTGGCGACCGAATTGCTGCAGCCCGTGAGCAGTGGAATGACGGCTCCAACACCCTGGCCATTGCACCAGGCGTTGTGGTGACGTATGACCGTAACTATGTTACCAACCAAAAACTGCGTGATGCCGGTGTTGAAGTGATTGAAATCAATGGATCAGAACTTGGCCGCGGTCGCGGTGGTCCACGCTGTATGAGTATGCCAATAGTAAGGGAGGATGTATAATGGCGTTGAGTTTAAAAGGACGATCATTCCTGACGCTGAATGATTATACTGCGGGAGAAATCCGCCTGTTGCTGGACACGGCACGTGAATATAAGCGCTTGAAATACGCTGGTGTACCGCACCGAATTCATGAAGGTAAAAATGTGGCGCTGTTGTTTGAGAAAACCTCAACTCGTACGCGCTGCGCCTTTACGGTGGCGGCCAATGACCTTGGTGTTGCGCCGGAATATCTTGGTAAAGACGACATTCAGCTGGGTAAAAAAGAGACAGTTGAAGACACTGCCAAAGTGCTGGGTCGGATGTTTGACGGTATTGAATTTCGCGGGTTTGATCACGGGACAGTTGAGGAATTGGCTCGTCATGCTGGCGTTCCAGTCTGGAATGGTCTGACTGACAAATTCCACCCAACACAGATTTTGGCTGACTTCATGACCATTGAAGAGCATGTCGGTAGACTTAAAGGCACTAAGTTGGTGTTTGTTGGTGACGGCCGCAATAACATGGCGAACTCGTTGATGATCGGTTCAGCGATCATGGGCGTTGATTTCCGTATTTTGGCGCCTCGTGAACTACATCCAGAGCGATCTCTGGTCGATCGGGCGCACTACTTGGCACGTTCAAGTCACGCTCGTATCACCATCACTGATAACTTTGAGGAAGCCTTGCGTGATGCTGACGTGATTTACACTGATGTTTGGGTGTCCATGGGTGAGGAAGACAAGTTTGCTGAGCGCATCAACCAACTGCGCAACTTCCAGGTCAATCGTGACATGATCAATCTGACGGGAAATCCTGAGGTAAAATTCATGCACTGTTTGCCAGCATTCCATGACGCACTGACCATCACTGGCAAAAAAGTTCAGGAAGATTTTGGATTAGAATCGATGGAGGTAACTGACGAGGTGTTCCGCTCACCACATTCAGTTGTATTTGACCAAGCGGAAAATCGTATGCATACAATCAAAGCTGTCATGGCTTTGACATTGTAGTAGTTGTCGTAATCAGGGAGTGAAGGAGGCTCCGAGGCAATGGTAGAAAAAATTAAAAAAACAAAGCAGAAACTCCGACGGTCACCATCGGCGTTTACGATTTTGTTTGTCGTGATTGCGATCATGGCAGCATTGACATGGGTGATCCCATCAGGTCTATATAAGACAGATGACGACGGTAACCGCGTCGCCGGATCATACCAAGTGGTTGAGAAAGACCGCACTGTCAAAGAAAAAAAGGATGGGAAAGAAGTAGAAGTTGACAAGCACGACCGGCAAGGGTTGTGGGATGTCTTTGTTGCGCCAATCAAGGGTATGTCAGAGAAGCTTGACGTCATTGTCTTCGTCATGGTCCTTGGTGGTTTCTTGGGCGTTACCATGAAAACGGGCGCCTTGGACGCTTCGCTTGGTGCCTTGCTACGCAAACTGAAGGGTAAAGAAAAATGGCTCATCCCAATCTTGATGGTGTTGTTTGCTATTGGTGGTACGACCTATGGTATGCAGGAAGAGACTGTTGCATTTTACGCCCTGATTATACCGATGATGATCGCTGCTGGTTATAATGCTATGACTGGTGTGATGATCATCGTACTGGGTGCCGGTACTGGTGTGCTTGGTTCAACCATTAACCCATTCTCTACTGGTACTGCTGCAGCAACGGCAGATGTGAAGTTGGGTAACGTGATTCCAATCATGTCCGTCATTTTGGGACTATGTCTCATTGCCGCTATCGTCTTTACCATGCGCTACGCGGCAAAGGTTAAGGCTGGTAAATATAACGAAGATGCTCGTCACAAACCAACAGTTGCTGCTCTGGATATGGAGAACATACCAAAATTCACCGCAGCGCGCAAAGTTGTCATGGCTGTTTTTGCCGTCACCTTTGTGTTGATGATTCTTTCCCTTATCCCATGGGGAAGCTGGAATATCACCTTCTTTACTGATGTATTTAATAAAGTCGCAGATCTGCCGTATGTCGGTCCAGTGCTTGGTATAATTCACACCGTGCCATTTGGTGAATGGTTGTTTAGCGAGATTACGACACTGTTCTTGATCTCAACAATCATCATCACTGCAATTTACTACAAAGAGTTCAAGAAAGAAGAAGTTATCCCAGTTGATGCTTTTATTGACGGTGTGAAAGACATCCTGCCAGTCGCTTTGATTATTGCGGTGGCAACTGGTGTGTCTGTCATTATGGCTAATGGTGAAATTCAAGACACGGTTATTCACTGGGGTGAATCATTCCTGAAGGGAACTAGTGGTAGCGTCGTTGGTGCCTTGGCATATCTGTTCTACCTGCCAATGTCATTCATCGTGCCATCATCATCAGGTTTGGCAGCAGCAACCATGCCAGTCATCGCACCAATTGCCGACCTGGTTGGTTCCAGCAAAGAAATCATGGTGGCTGCCTTTGCAACCGCCTCAGGTTTGATCAACATGATGGCGCCAACCATCGCATCCTTGATGGGTGGTTTGGCACTAGCTGGCGTTTCATACCGTGCATGGCTCAGGCGTTCAGCACCAATCATGGCAGTCTTCGCGATCATCAGTGTCGCAGTCATTGCTGTCTTTGGAGTGTTAGGATAGCCTATGGATAAGCAGCGAACTATTGTCGTTGCTCTCGGAGGTAACGCCCTGCAGAAGCAGGGCGAAGCCTCTTCAGAAGCACAGCGTCGAGTAGCAGCTGAGACGATACGACAGTTATTACCACTTGTTCAAGCAGGACACAAAGTAGCTATCGTTCATGGCAATGGCCCCCAAGTGGGAAATATTGTCTTGCATGAAGAGGCTGTTAATACTGATGATGTACCGAGCTTACCACTGGATGATTGTGGAGCTATGAGCCAAGGCTTGATTGGTTTTTGGTTACAGCAAGCTTTTCAGGACAGCTTCAGGGCTCATCAGATGACTGATAAACATGCTGTTAGTTTGGTGACACAGACTATTGTCTCTGGTGATGATGCGGCGTTCCAAAACCCAACCAAACCAATCGGTCCGTTCTATTCAGAAGAAGAAGCGAAGGCGGTGCAAGTTGAGCGTGGCTATGTCGTCAAGGAAGATGCTGGTCGTGGTTGGCGCCGTGTTGTGCCATCACCGAAACCAGTGGAAATCGTTGAAGCACCAATCATTAAAGCTTTGGTTGAAGCAGGTGTTCTGGTGGTGTCAACTGGTGGTGGCGGCATCCCCGTATTGCGTCAGGAAGACGGCACGCTCAAGGGTGTCGAAGCAGTCATTGATAAAGACTTTGGAGCAGCAACCTTGGCTAATTTGTTGCACGCAGATACTCTGTTGATCTTGACTTCGGTTGATGCAGCTAAGGTCAATTTCAACCAACCGAACGAAGAAGCGTTGGGGCAAATCTCTGCAGAAGAGATACAGAAACACATTGACGATGGTCAATTTGCCGCTGGATCCATGTTGCCAAAGGCACAAGCAGCATTGCAATTTGTGTCAGGTGGCCAGGGTCGTACCGCAGTCATTACCTCGCTGGAAAAAACCACTGAGGCTATTGACGGGACAGCGGGGACGCGGATTGTCTCATAGCTACATTGCTTTTATCTAATTTTCATGATATAAATAACAGGTATGTTGCAATATCTTAAATCTGACGATTCTGGCAAGCTTACCATCAGAGAGAACTTGGTTAAGGGTTCTTGGATTCGTTGTGAGCGGCCAAACGAAGAGGAGATTTCCCAGTTGCTATCATTGGGAATTGATGCTGATATCATCACTGACGCACTGGACCCTCACGAGGTTCCTCGTTTGGATGCCGACAACGAGCGGACGTATTTGATTGCCCGTTTGCCAGACACTGACGATGATTTTAATGACTTTACTACACCAATTTTGTTTGTGATTCATGCGGATTATATCATCACTATTTCGCGAGACAGCCTAGGCAGATTGTGGCAGCCGTTCATTGATAAACATGTGGCGTCTACCTCAAGTCGCATTACCCTGCTGGTTGACATGATCGACGCACTAGCAACACAATATCAGCGCCGCGTGGCTGCCATCAACCGTCAAATGCGGGCGGCGACTGGCGACATTCGCACCTTGCGAGCGCGCGATATTGCCACGTTAGCTGAATATGAGCGTAAATTGAATGATTATATGGACGCCTTGGTGCCGATGAATTTATCGGTGGAGCGGATGATTGCTCACAAGGCGTTGATGCTTCGGTCTGACGCCAAAGAGGATGTTGAAGATATTTCCATTGATTTGGAGCAGGTGATTAGTCGCTGTAAATCGTTGCTCCGTACCATCACCAACGTGCGTGACAGCTACCGCGCGGTGATGGATACGCGCCTAAACGAAACCATTCGGCTGCTGACCGTCATCACGGTGGCGCTCACCATACCGACCATGATCGCTGGGCTATTTGGTATGAATGTGCCAGTTCCTGGTGGTGATGACCCGGCAATGTTTTGGAAAATCACTGGCGTCAGCGCTGTGGCGGCACTGCTGATTGGCTATTATTTCTTGCGGCGTCGGTAGCACCATTTGAAATTCTAATTATTCTATTCTTTGACTAGTGCTATACTAGAATTATGAGTAAAATTATTGAAGTTCACGGTTTGACCAAGCGCTACGGCGATCAAACAGTGGTAAAAGGCATAGATTTCAGTGTTGAAAAGGGCGAAATCTTCGGTATTTTGGGCCCTAACGGCGCTGGTAAAACAACAACGCTCGAGATGCTGGAGGCATTACGCACCATTGATGACGGTACGGCCGTCATTGACGGTATTGACGTAGCTAAGCACCCTAAAAAGATTAAAGACATTATTGGTATTCAGCTGCAGTCAACTAATTTTTATGACCATTTGACATTGACCGAGCAGTTAAATATGTTTGCTAGTTTGTATGGCAACAGGATTGACGTGGCTGCGTTACTAGCCAAGGTACAATTGACAGAAAAAGCTAAGAATTATGTTGAGCAATTGTCTGGTGGACAAAAACAGCGTTTCGCTATTGCGTCAACCTTGGTAAATAATCCAAAAGTCTTGTTCTTAGACGAGCCAACCACTGGCTTGGATCCACAAGCGCGCCGCAACCTGTGGGAGCTGATCAAGCAAATACGCGAAGAGGGCGTTACTATCGTGCTGACAACACACTACATGGATGAGGCTGAATTGCTATGTGATCGGTTGGCAATCATGGACAATGGTCAAATCATCACCACCGATTCGCCACACAACTTGATTCAACAGTTACTCAAGCGCGGTTTTAAGAAAAAGCAGGTGGTTGAACAGGCAAATTTGGAAGACGTTTTCATCGATCTTACAGGAAAGGCGATACGGGATTAGTAGTATGAAAAAATATTGGATAGGTATCATTGGTCAGGTCGTAGCTGGTCTTAAGCGTTTGCTGCGTGACAAAATGGCATTGTTCTTTACTTTTTTGTTCCCGCTGATTTTCTTGTTTGTGTTTGGTTCGATTTTTAATAATCAGACGACTAACTTCAAGGTTGCCATCATCAATCATTCAAACACCAAGTTCGCCAAGCAATTTGTCGATGATGCAAAAAATGACACATCAAAACTGCTGCAGGTTCAGGACGTGAAAAACATTGATGATGCCAAAGAAAAGATGAAGCGTTCGGAAATTGACGGTATCATTGAACTACCAAAAGAGTTTGGTGAAGTCAAAGGTGAAGGCGCACAAGCCCGACCGTCTGGTACACTGAACGTGCTACACGCTAAAGGGCAAGATCAGGCTGCTAGTGCGCTGACTGCCGTGATGGGCCAGATTGTTGGTAGTATCAACAAAGCTATGGGTCAGCCAGAACCGCCGTTTAAGGTAGCTTCACAGGCGGTTGGCGATGAAGCTCTGAAGACGTTTGATTACACCTTCACTGGACTATTGGCATTTAGCTTGATGAGTATGGGTATCTTTGGTCTAGCAAACCAAATGCCAACCGAAAAGCAAAAAGGCAACTATCGTCGCTTGCGGGCTGCACCGTTTACTTCTGGTCAGCTCATTATTTCTACGGCTATCGTCTACACCTTGGTGTCTTTGGCAAGTGCTGCCTTGATGCTGGTTGTCAGTATGCTACTGTTTAAATTTACGATGCGTGGCGACTGGTTGTTGTTTGTGCCATTCTTGACATTGGCTGCTGTGATGATGGTTGGGCTTGGATTGATCGTTGGTGCGTGGGCCAAAAACGAAAATCAGTCAGCGCCACTCTCAAATCTCATCTCTTTCCCGATGATGTTCTTGTCTGGTGCCTTCTTTCCGTCATTCTTGTTCCCAGAGTGGCTCAGGTCTATTAGTCAATGTATCCCGATGACCTCCGTCGTTGATGGTCTTCGATTGATATCAACAGAACATGCAAGTCTGACAGAAGTTCTGCCGCAGTTTGGTGGAGTTCTGCTGTGTATCGTCATCGTCTACGCCTTGGCTATTAAACTATTCCGCTGGGAATAACTACTGAGAGTAGCAAAACATAACCTTTTTTCGTATAATCAAAGTATATGGTGGTGGAATACTTTGAACGATCAGCGGCAGGTGAGCGTTTAGAAAAAGTCAGTCGTCCTCGCTCTCACGCGTGGGTGCATATATCTGGTAAGTTGCTGGATGTGGTTGACTTGTCAGATAAACTCCTGCTGAACGCAAATATCTTGCGCGATGTTTGTGATGTCCGTGAGTTGTCACGAGCAGAGTTTAGCAATGGTGTAGAATACATTTTCTTGCGTTTACCAGTTGGTCCGGCTGATGCCGCCAAAACTGCCCCGATACTTATCGCAGTGTCACGTGATCGACTGGTAACTGCCAGTCCGCATACTTCTTTTTCGCCGTTAGACACCGATGCTTTTATGACTACTGACACGCGTCAGCCCTCTGCGGTAGTGTCAGCTGTCATTGCCTCCATCATCACCGAATATGAGCAGCGACTGCATGCGCTATCGACTAAAATTACCAGTGCTCGCAAGCGGCTCACACATTTTGATGTCCAAAATGAGGACTTTGTTGAATTTGTCGCCATCGAGGACAGCCTCAATGAATATCGGAGTGGCTTGGAGGGGCTAGTAACGGTTGTTGGGCAGCTGGAGGCAAATCGTCGGCAGTTGTTTAATTTGCGTGATATTGAAGCCTTTGGTGATATCATATTACACGCTCGCCAGTTGTTGGTGGCCATTAGCTCAAGCGCCCAAACGATTGATAGTATCCAGAACGCCTATTCGACCATTGCTAACAACACACTGAACCAGCGCATGAAGGTGCTGACGACTATTACTATTTTACTAGCGGTACCAAATGTGTTTTACGGTATGTATGGCATGAATATCGGATTGCCATTTCAGGGCGAGTGGTGGGCGTACGCTGCCATCATGGGTATTACACTGTTGTTAATTTTACTAACATTACTACTTGCCAAGCGATTCCGCTTATTCTAAAATTAAAAGTAATAAAGTAGGGAGTAAGCACTTGACGTGCTATATTTCCTTTGGTACTATGGTTGACGTGTCTCGCGCCGAAGCATTGAGTTGCGGTTTGTAATAAAGGTCGAAGCGCGTGGGGCTGCATTTAGTACGAAGGAGTACAGATACATGCCGATAGCAATCAATTTTGTGTCATCACGACGCAAAAAGATCGCAGTGGATGTAGTGCCTGCCGAATGGCAAACATACATAGCACAATAACATATCTAAAACCGCCCGAGCGCTAAACCCGGGCGGTTTTAGATTGATTTACGGTAATCTACTCAGCCTTCTTTTCCTCAGTAGAAACACCTGCTGCCTTGAGCGCGTTTTCTACCTCAGCGTCAATACTGTTGAGGTCTTCTACCTTTTTGCCATTGATGAATATGGTTGGTGTAGCAGTAATTTCGTGTGCACGGCTAACGGCAGTGTCGAAACTAATTTTTTGCAATACGCGGTCGCTTGTTAGGTCATTGGCAAAGCGTGATTCATCGAGTTTAAGCTGCTTGGCATAGCCCATGAAGATATCGTTGCGTTTGTGATTTTGGGCGTTGCTCCATGCGTCTTGGTTTTCGTACAGCAAATCGTGCATTTCCCAGTATTTACCTTGCAAGCCTGCCGCCTCAGCTACTGACGCTGCTAGGCGAGCGTGAGTGTGACCAGACAGTGGGAAGTTGCGGAAGATCAACTGGACATTGTCTTTGTGCTTTTCGACAGCTGATTTAATGCGTGGTGCAACAGTGCGACAACCCGGGCATTGATAATCACCGTATTCAATAATCGTAACTTTAGGCTTGTCAGCCCCAAATGTGTGCTCCTGAATGTCACCATTGCGCTTTTCAGCAGGGATGATTTTTGTGAGTTGATCTTTGGCGATATCGCTAATATCTAAGCGGTGTGTTACTGATAGATATACCATGCCACCAAGTATCGTCACCACGATTGCGATAAATACGCCCCAGGTTTTTCCGTTCATTCTTGTCCTCCAAATTAACTCTAGCAATAATAGCATAAAATCAGGTAAAATAAAACCATGAGTGTATTGCTGTTAAGTGTTATATATGGATTGATTATTGTCGTTTTGATATTGGTGTTGGGGGTACATCCACAACTGTCGTCGCACAGTCAATTTGAGTTGAAGCGCCGGGCGCATCGGGGCGACGAAGAAGCCAAGTTGTTGCTGAAACGCCGCACGTACTTGGCTGATTTATTTTCGTTGCAGCGGGTGATTGCGGCATTGCTATTGGTGACGCTCAGTGTTATTGGCGTGGAATTATTTCACTGGCTAGTTGGTTTTTTGGTGTCGCTCGTCATTGCGCTATATTCAGGCGCGCTGGCTCGCTTGTCGCCACTGCAGAAAATTTCACAGCGCATCTATGAACGATATGAAGGAGCAATCATCCGCTGCATTGAAAAGTATTCAATCGTATTTTGGGCGATCCGTTCTGTTGTGCCATCGCAAAGTAGTGAATTGGATGTCGAATCACGCGAAGAGCTGCTGGAGATAGTCAAAAACGCTGGAGACGCGTTGTCTAAAGATGAAAAGAAACTCATCACCAACAGTCTCAAATTTAAAGACACAAAAGTCGCTGATGCTATGATTCCGCGCACTATGATTGATAGCATAGGTAAAGATGAAGTACTGGGCCCCATCGTTCTGGACGGGCTGTATAAAACAGGACACAGTCGTTTTCCGGTGATCGATGGAGATATTGATCATGTTGTGGGCATGTTATATGTGCAAGATCTAGTGACTATCAGTAACGCCAAAAAGTCGCAAAAAGCGCATCACGTTACTGACGCTATGGAACACGCTGTGTTTTACATTCGAGAAGACCAGTCGCTGCAACAAGCCTTGGCTGCATTCATCAAAACCAGGCATCACCTATTTATCGTGATTAATCGGTACCGTGAAACGGTTGGACTATTAAGCCTGGAAGATGCTTTGGAGGCGCTTTTAGGTAAGAAAATTAATGATGAATTTGATACTCATGAGGATTTGCGCAAGGTCGCTGAGCGCAATCCACGTGGCAACAATACACCTAAAGCTGCTAAGCTTACCTAGGAACCTACCTTTTTCATGTACCGGCACTCAGGGTAATTAGAGCATCCGTAAAATGGCGAATGATCCTTTTTCTTATGTCTTAGTACAAGATGACCGCCGCGGCAACGTGGACATGGTGTAATCTTTTGTGATATATCTAATTTTTCAGGAATTGCAATATCAACGCCCCTATTCTCAAGAGTACGAATAATAGTAAGTAGTCCCGTACTATCAATAAGCCGTATTTTGTTGCCATTGGTAGAATGTTGTACAAATCTTCGCGTATCTGATGAGAAGATATTTGTCGTGACAAAGAATGCCTCACCGCCGTGTAAATGATCAACAACTGCACCGTAAAAGTCACGCACTTCGGATACTTTGACAATTTTCTCAATGTATTTTTTACATTGGACGTAACTTTGGACATCGTTTTTATATAAGACAATGTCGATACCGCCGTCACGTTTATACGGAGTGGTTGCAGCCGAATAGCCAAAATTTTCAAATAGTTGGGCGATATACTTTTCAAAATCATACGGCGACATGGAGCGAATTTTGGTGAGCAGTTCATGGTCGCTGAGTGGTGTGGCTGTATTAGACCTATCCTCGGTAATGGGCTGCTTGTTCGTTGATTGTGCCCCTTCCGAAGCGGACATTTGGGTTGACTGGATGTCTACTGCGGGCGATACTTCCCGGCGTAATTCCTCTAGCTCCCGGTAGGCTGTGATATATCGTTTATGATAATAAAACACTACAAAAGGACTGGCGATGATCCACGTAATTGAACAAAAGATGACTACAGTGCCCACCGTATAGCTATCCATGTGGTGATTATAGCATAAAACTGTTGCCGCTGTGGTATAATAAACAGATATGAAACAGAGGACTTTTGCAATTGATACACCAACAAAAGTTAGGGAAATGATTACCGTGGCGGGCTGGGTACATTCCCGGCGTGATCACGGTGGGCTGATTTTTATTGACCTGCGCGACCATACTGGGCTGGTGCAGCTGGTGATTAATCCTGAGCAGGCGGAAGCGTTTCGTTTGGCGGAAAGCTTGCGCGATGAGTTTGTGATTCGTGCCAGCGGTGTGGTGACGGAGCGTGGCGAAGGTTTGAAAAATCCAAATATCGCCAGTGGTGATGTGGAAATTGTGGTGGAAAACCTGGAAATCTTGAACCGTGCTGAAACCTTGCCAATCCAGCCATTTGCCGAGGAAAATCAGGCGGGCGAGGACTTACGTTTTAAGTATCGCTATCTTGACCTGCGCCGCCCGAAGATGCAGGACATGCTGAAAAAACGCGCTGAGATGTACCGACGGATGCATCAGTATATGGATACTCGGGACTTCATCGAGATTCAGACGCCGATTTTGGCAAATTCTAGCCCCGAGGGCGCGCGTGATTTTCTGATCCCCAGCCGGTTGCAGGAAAATAAGTTCTATGCTCTGCCGCAAGCGCCGCAGCAGTTCAAGCAGCTGTTGATGGTTGGCGGCGTACCGCGGTATTACCAGCTGGCGGCGTGTTTTCGCGATGAAGATCCGCGAGCTGATCGACTGTACGGCGAGTTTTATCAGCTGGATCTGGAGATGAGCTTCGTTGAGGACGGCGAGGAGGTTCGCCGGGAGGTCGAACCGTTGATGCGACAGCTAGCGACCGAGTTTGCGGGCAAGAAGTTGCTGGATTTGAGCGGTCTCGCGGTCGGTGACGGCAGTCCAATTCCGCGCATTTCCTACCGCGACGCCATGGAGACGTATGGCTCGGACAAGCCGGATCTACGTTTTGGCATGGAATTGGTGGAGCTAACAGATGTGTTTGCCAACACCGAATTTGGCGTGTTCAAAAACGCTGAGTGTATCAAGGCGATTTGCGTCAAAAATGGCGCCAGTCTTAGCCGTAAGCAAATTGACCAGTTTACTGATATTGCTAAAAGTGAGGGGGCGGGTGGCCTGGCCTACATCACCTACCAAGATGGCGAAGCGAAATCGCCAATTGCTAAGTTCTTGAGCGAGACAGAGCTCACGGCTATTCAGCAAAAAACTGGCGCAGCTGAGGGCGACGCCGTGTTCTTTGGCGCCGACACTCGTCCAGTCGTCAACGCCGTACTTGGTCGATTGCGAAACGAATTTGCCGCTCACTTCAACCTGAAAAAATCGAGTGAAGTGGCGCTGGCTTGGATCATCGATTTTCCATTCTATGAATGGGACGACCACGGTAAGAAGCTTGATTTTGGCCATAACCCATTTAGTATGCCAAAGGGCGGTTTGCAAGCCTTGGAAGCTGCTGCCACTGATGCTGATAAATTGGCAATTGTCGCCGACCAATTTGACATGGTGATGAACGGCTACGAAATCTGCTCCGGTGGCGTGCGCAATCACAACCCAGCGGTGCTGTACAAAGTGTTTGACCTACTTGGCTTTAGCGAAAGCTACGTCGAAGAAAAATTTGGCGCTATGCTCAACGCCTTCAAATACGGTGCACCGCCACACGCTGGCTGTGCCTTTGGTGTCGACCGCATCCTTATGGAGCTTATCGATGAAACCAATGTTCGCGAGACCCTAGCCTTTCCAAAGAACGGCTCGGGTGTTGACGTGATGATGGATTCACCGTCAATAGTCGATCCAGTGCAGCTAAGAGAATTGGGGTTATAACATATATCACGGCGGAACAAATCTGCCGTGATCATGTTAACTGGTAGGTGGAATTATTTTTGCCGTTTTTTCTGGCTGATAAATTGTGCAATAAGCCCAATGATAACAACCAGAACTGCAACGTAAAGCAACCCGTTAATCAACCAGGCGGCAAGGCGAAACACCATGCTCAATACCCAAGCGATGATGACTAGGACTGCAATGCTGTAAATTAATTTAGGAAAAGACATATATCCATTATACCATCTACCGCGAGCTAAGCATACCGTCAAACCACCCCTTAGCATGGCAATCGCGAAAGTTCCAGGCCCCGGGGCTTTCGGTTTTGTAGCTCCAATAAAACCAAGCATCGACGTTTGCTGGTACGGCAAGTTGCGATTGGCAGTGAGAATATTCAGTGTCGTCGCTGGCAATGCCTGGCGGCAGAGTAGCACTCCACTCGCCAATGATCAATGGTTGCTGACGGGCATAGCCGCGGTATTTGCTAGACTGTTGATCAAGTACCTGACGGTGGTGAGTCAGTGATGTTGCTTGATTGTCTGTGTCAGAAAAGCATTGATAATGATGTATATCGAGCGTATTATTCCCGACTCGTCCCGACCACCAAGCCGGCTGATAGCAATCAGAGACTACAATGCGCACATGAGACGGCAATTGAGCACGTAATTTTCGGCTCGTTTTTCGCGTCCACCACCACAATTGCCACCGCTGACGTCGTGTTGTCACCAGGGGTTCATTGAGCAGCTCAATCCCCCAGAACGCTGGATGGTTGCCATATTCATTGGCAATGTCAAGTAATATCTGTGATGTTTTCCGTCTATTGGCGCGTTGATACCACCCGACGGTGCTGCTATTACCACTGCCGCTATGGTCGCTGGCGTTTTGAGCACCAGGCGCAGCGTGCAGGTCGAGTAGCACCTGTAGGCCGTGGTGTTTGGCCGCGTCCATCAACCAGTCAATCTGCAGTTTTGCTGATAGATATGGCGGCTGATCATCCAGCGCCCAATAGCCAATCGGCAGTCGCAGTACTCGTATGCCAGCTTGCGCCAACCATGTGAGGTCATCTTCCTGGATGAAGGTGTGTCGATGCTGCTGGATGCGTGCCGCGCCATCCACTGTTTGTGATAGTTCATATTCATTAGTCGCATCTGTTCCGGTGAATACACTTGGTGTCATCCATCGTTCAAGCACCAGCCAACCACCCAGATTAACGCCGGGCATGACAGCTGAGGAAGAATGATTGCTCATAGCTCTACTGTAGCATGAATAAATTGCCGAATAATAGCCAAACAGCTATACTGAAAGTAATGTATGATCGACACGAAGTTAGTGTAAAAGTGGCGCTGTATAGCAGTGACGGCAAGCGTGTGCTACTGATGTATTATCCGCACGATGATGGTTTTGGCCTGCCGGGCGGGCATATTGACGCTAGCGAAACGCCTGACGTGGCACTAGAGCGGGAGCTGCGCGAGGAGCTGGGTATCACAATTGATGCGACGCCAGCTGATTTCTATATGCGCTATCCGCGAGGTAGTGCCGTTAAAGACCATAAAATTATTCTTGGCTACACGGCCACGGTTGACGGTAACATTGAAATACCGGACCGAGCGTGTGGTGGCGGCGAGGAGTGTCCGGTTTGGCTTGCTCGAACGGAGATTGAAACTACTGACAAGCTCGCGCCGGGTTATCGGGATTTTTTGCTGAAGTGGTGGCTATGAGGAATGTAATATGCGAGGAGGTATAAGCAGACTATGAAATCAATTCCCAAATGAACGCTAACATTCATTGATTCATGGTTAACACTGCGCAGCCAGTGGGCGCGCTGGCCGGGATTTACGGTGGCGATAGCTAAGGACAGTAAGGTGGTTTTCAATAAAGCCTATGGTCTATCAAATATAGAAAATAACGAGAAATTAACAACTAACCACCTTTTTCACATCGCTTCGCACTCAAAAACATTTACTGCCACGGCCGTGATGCAGCTGCAAGAATGTGGTAAGTTGCGCATTGATGATCCGATTACGAATTACCTACCGTGGCTGGCGCAGCACAGCGACCAGCGTTGGCGTGATGTAACCTTGCGTCAATTGTTGAGCCACTCAGCAGGCGTGATTCGTGACGGCCAGGCGTCAGGTTTTTGGCAGTTCCAAGGAGAATTTCCGGATGAAGACGAGTTCAAGAAGCAAATCATGAAGTCACAACTGGTGTTCGAGCCAAATTCTGAGTTTAAGTATTCCAATTTTGGTTTTGGCTTACTTGGCTTGGTGATTGAACGAGTTAGCGGTAAATCATACGCTGATGTTGTGGCGGAAAACATCATCACGCCGCTTGATTTGAAACAAACCGCTGCAGAATATTCACCAGAACTTTACATGGCGACTGGTTATGGTAGGTTTGATTTGCAACAGCAGCGTCGACCGTTTCAGCACATCACAACTGGCGCGCTGCAGCCAGCCACGGGATTTTGCTCAACGGCGCATGACTTGGTAACATTTTTTGCTGCTCTACAGGTCGGCTCAGGTAAACTGTTGAGCGATGCTTCCAAACGGGAAATGCAGCGCCCATCATGGCAAGTTGCTGATAATGCAGATGCGGGTAGCTACGGGCTCGGTTTGGATATAGAAAAGGATAAAAGTAGCAAGCGGCTCGTCGGTCACAGTGGTGGCTGTCCAGGGTTTATCAGTAATACGTGTTTACAGATTGACGATGGAATAGCCGTTTCGGTATTGGCGAATGCGTACGATACGGTGCCGGGAATAGTCACAAATTCGATACTAGAAATCATTGATCAGTTTGGCGATACCTCTGATAAACGCCACCGAAAATTTGAAGCGCGGTTTGCCAATGATTATGGTGTGTACGAAGTCGTTGATACGACAAAAGGCTTGAGGGGCTTATGGTCTAATGATTGGCAGCCATTCAACATGGCTGAAGAGCTGGAAATAGTTGATGACGCCACTGTAAAAATTGCGAAGGGTAGTCATTTTAGCTACTTTGGCGAGCTGATGAAATATGAGTTTGATGACAAAAATAGACCTTCTGCCATGTACCGCAGCGGCGCCAAGAATTACATGAGCCAAGATGGTGATGTGAGAGCGTGAAAGGATTTTCGTGTCAAACATAGAGTATGAAGCTAAAATATACGATGTTATTCCAGCTGATATTGTAGCAAAGCTGGCGAGGCTTGGCGCTAAAGAGATTGGTAGTTATAATTTCCGCCGTTACGTATTTGATACAATTCCGGCGATACCAGATCGCTGGGTACGGTTGCGTTCTGATGGGCAACACGCTACTCTGACTGTCAAAGAAATAACCGCCGAGGCTATTGACGGTACTCACGAGTGGGAAGTTGAAGTCTCCGACCTAGAAACGACACTAGAGATCTTAGCAAAGATTGGCATTAAACCACGTGGCTATCAAGAAAATAAACGGCAAGAATATGACCTTGGCGGCGTCCAGGTCGTCATTGACCACTGGCCAAAGCTAAAACCATACATTGAAATAGAAGGTAATAGCGCGGAGGAAGTGATAAATACTGCGAAACTTTTGGGCTACACCGAAGATGATTTGACGATGAAGAGCACTTCCGATTTGTATAAAGATGTCGGCATAAATATCGAGAAACTTGCGGAATTAAGGTTTGATGAATAAGCAGTGTGCATTGTCATGACGCGATTAGTAAAAAGATCATTATTCCATTTATCATTTATACTACTATTGAAATGCTTATGCTTTCAATGCTACTATATATAATGTATAATGATCAGTAACAACAAATATCTAGTTATAGACGGGCAACAAACATCACACAAAAATAAAATGTTTAAAATGGACTTTTTCAATTTATTAAAGTTCTCGTGACTATCTGATTGATTGGGTGTTCACGAGAGTTTTAATAGGCGCTAGAAACCTATTAAAACCGATATTATGAACTAAGCTGCTTGATTATCTAAAGGTCTGGCAGCTTTTTTCGTGCAGAATGAGAAGAATTTAGCCTTTTTTGGATAAATCTTCTTGCCATTCTTTCGAATGTATCGGCAAATAACATGCCTCGCACACTCAGGATTTTTACATGTAGTCATATGTAAACCCCTTTGCTTAGACTGCTTATCGCCTCCGACTAAGCACAGCCAAAGGCTGCACTGACACTGTTTCGTTTTTATTGTTCCAAACTATAAACGTACTATCTAGTCATTGTACTAGATCTGGGAAATAAAAAAGTCATATGCCAGCATGTATGACGTAGGCTACAGTATTTGCGCCTTTTGGCGTTGGTCTTTTTGAAGGATCTACGCCACACATGTCGGAATACGACTACTAATTTTCAAATACTGTAGCTCTCTCCTTCGGGGCGACCAAGCCCCCTACAGTGCATCACCCCCGAAGACTCCTCCATTGGTGAATATTTGTTATAGTACACGATTTTCGTATTTTATTCAATATAATTAGTGTTGTAATAAAGTCACAACCGCTATATCTAGTGTCGTTAGTCTCAGCTAGGTCTCCCAGGAAGTCGCCGTATTTGTACATTTAAGTGCTATCATGGTCTGGTATAAAAGTTTGGTAGTAACAAATAGGTTAAATTCACAGCCCTGGCGGATAATTTTGGCATGCCAGGTATTGTGATTATTATCAGTAAATTTGATTTTAGTATTAAAGATATGAATTAGCGTCAGAATAATTGTTGATATCTTTGCGATGTGCTAGGCAAATACATATAACTAATTATAATTTATGAATGATAGCAAAGTGCCTATTTATCATCAATGAATCGCAGAATTATAACTGAACGCCCAACCACGCCGCCAATACATCACCGGCAAAGTACGCCAGTCCAGCAGCGATTACTCCCAGCAGCAGGGTGATGGTAGCTTCTCGCCACGGCGACTGGTTGCCAACCTTGCCTTTGATGAAGCCGATTGCCAGGAAAGCGACTGCTGTTAGTGTGGAGCTGACGTAAAACAGGGTGGTGCTTGGTGCTTTTGAGCCTGCAATGACATCAACCAGGTAGGGTATTACGGGTACGCTACCGACGGTGACGAAAGCCAGGAAGGTGACTGCGCCGATGATTTTAGGAGAGGCTCGCTTTTGGGTGTCGCGGGCTGATCCTTCGTGCTCAGCGCTGGCTGCCAGGTAGGCGCTAGCGCCCATCGAAAAACCATCGGCAATGAGGTTTGCAATGCCTAAAATGAGGATAACCGCACTGGAAATCCCTGCGCCGGCCGACGCTGCCACTACGGCAAAGGTTGTGACTGTGCCGTCAACCGCACCGTACACAAATTCTGAAATGTATCGTCTAAAAAATATGTTCATAACCGTGCCATTATAACACAATTAGTCTTTGTGGGTTTGATTCGCGTATACTAAAGCAATGAATACTAATGATTTTCGGGAGTTGATCCACCAAAAAGGTCGCGAACTGTACCGGCCAATGCCATGGCGTGACCAGCCAACCCTGTACTATGTTCTGGTGAGTGAGCTGATGTTGCAGCAAACCCAGGTTGCTCGCGTATTGATGAAGTTCAAAGAGTTTACCGCAGCGTTTCCGGACATTGAGTCACTGGCAGCGGCCGAGCTGACCGAGGTGCTCCGCGCGTGGCAGGGGCTGGGCTATAACCGTCGCGCTCGATATCTCCACCAAACAGCACAAGCCATCGCCGCTGGCGCCCCGGTGACTACACTAGATGATCTCGTTGCATTGCCAGGTATTGGTATCAATACTGCCGGCGCCATCATAAACTATGTATACCAAATACCAACACCGTTCATTGAGACAAATATTCGCACCGTCTATCTTAATCATTTCTTTATGGACCAGACGGCAGTGGCGGATTGTGACATATTGCCTATTGTCGAGCAGACGATGGACCAGGCAAATCCGCACCAGTGGTTCTGGGCGCTGATGGACTATGGCAGTGAACTGAAGGCTCAGGGGAAGGGCAAATTGTCCGCCAGTCATCATTACACCAAGCAGCCAGAGTTTGCCGGCAGTCTCCGCCAAATGCGCGGTGAGATTTTGCGTCGATATGTTGGCGGACAGCCACTCGCTGAAATTACCGCTGAGTTGCAGGACGATCCACGATTTGTGGCGGCACTGGATGGCTTGCGGCAAGACGGTCTCATCGGCTGATGATACAAGTATTGACATTTTAAACCGTCTATGCTATCATAACAATCAGTCGATATGACGAACATAAACAACAAATCAAAGGAAAGGTATGGAAGACATGCAAACAGTTATTATACTGATGACCGCGGTGATTGTGGTCCACTCGGTGGCGATCATCATCTTATTCAGTATAATAATCGCGCTCTTGGCAAAACTCAAACGTATTGCCAGCCAGGCTGAAACAGCAGCGCATAATATTGCGCAAGCGACAGAATGGTTGTCACCAAGGAAAGTTTTTACTGAAGCTTCTCGACTTTTTCGCAAGAAATAGCAAAGATCCATCAGTAAGACATAATAAACAAACAAAGGAGAACATATGAAAAAAGTATTAACGGTATTGGGTGCTGCGGTAGTTGGTTTTGCAGCTGGTGTATTGACTGCGCCAAAAAGCGGTAAGGAAACTCGTAAAGACTTGAAGAAAAAGGCTAACGAGCTGAAAAAAGATGCTGACAAATGTGCAGTAAAGGCAAAGACAGTAGCAAAAGATACTGCTGCTTCTCTGAAGTCTGGTGCGCAAAAAGTAGGTAAAGCTACCACCGAAGCGGCTCACGATGTTAAAGGTGATGTTGAAAAAAGCCTGAAATAATTTGACAACAATCCAAAAACGCGGGACAATGGAACAGATGAAACAAGCTGTTACAAGTCTCGCGTTTTTGATGATTGTTTTTGGTGTGATTGTCGGGTCTTCGGTCGTCGTGAAAGCTCTTGATGGTCAAGCCGAATCTGCAAATGGAATTGATGCCATCAAAGCCAATTGCCAGGATATTCGTGGAAATCTCAGTCGACTGCATTATAGTGACGCAATTTTACGAGTAAACACCGGTCAAGCGTACAATGATATTTCTTCGCGCCTGATGGCACGCATGAACGGTCGTCTGGCTGTGAATAAAATTGACGCTGCGGACCTCGTTTCTTTGACGAGTCGGTTTGAAAAGGGTCGGTCATTGTTCTCCTCTCGGTATAATGAATATGAATCTGCCTTGGCAGCGCTTCTGAAGATTGATTGCAAAAATCAGCCAACTGATTTTTATGCTCAGTTCAACATTGCTCGTGATGCACGGCTCAAATTATCATCATCAGTTCGCGAGCTCAACGACATTATCGCTGAGTATGGCACTAAAGTCGAAAAGATAAAGGAAAAACTCAAGTGATACGCCAGCAAATAATGGAGCATAAATTGCCGGCATTTATCGCAGGTTCGGTGTTGCTAGCTGCGATCTTAGTGACTTTGTCGATGTTTATCTACTATGCGTCAGGAGCTTCGCGGTTGGATTTGAGCCGCCCAGAGTACAAGTCGATGCGCTCAAAGATCGATCAAGGCAAGGCACTAGACGAGGGATTTTCGGCGCAGGGTGAAATCACCAAATCAACCATAGACGAATTTATGAAGCTGTACAAAGCAGAGGCTGAAAAAACTACAAGCTCGCAGAATTTTTCAGTTGATGCGCTAAGTGACGCTAGTCTAGGAATTACCCAAAGTCAGTCAAACCAATAACTATTTTTTCAACGGTCCATTGGTGGTGAGCGGTAGCGTGGCTAGTTTGATGTCGTTATTTTCGAACTCACGCAGCAGTCGCCGCCGCATTTCTGAAGTGACACTCCATTGGTCTGAGGGCTGAGTTTTACCGGCAATAATCACCTCCACTGAATGTCCGGTGATATCGCCCAGGGAAGTAAACTTTGGTGGGTCGATGATTTTTCGTTTCCAGGATTTTTCCAAGGATAATTTGTAGCCGATGTCATTGATAATTTCGGTGGCGGCTGAGATGTCAACTGACGGATCGAGCTGTAGGATAAACCGAGAGATACTGTAGCCCATGGTTTTGTTGATGACCTGCTGGATGGTACCGTTTGGAATGTAATGGACATTACCATCAGTGTCACGCACGACTGTCGAGCGGGTACCAACGCGCTCTACTTTGCCAACTGCACCCATGATGTCGACAACATCACCAACGCGGTATTGGTTTTCGGCGATGATGAAGATACCAGCCAGGAAGTCCTTGACTAGCGACTGGGCGCCAAAACCCAACGCCACACCGATGATCCCGGCACTAGCAAACAGCGGTGATAGATCAACCAAAAAGAGTTTATTTGCAACCACTGCCAACGCATAGGCGATCATCAAAATTCGCCAGAAGCTGCGGAGCAATTGAATCAAGGTCTCCTGACGTTTCTCGATATCTTTTTTGTGCCAATCTCGATGTTTGGCTGTCGACCTGACCACGCTTTTGATGCCCCATTTTAGCAGCACGCGGCCAATATAGTAAGCGATGATGGCGCCGATAACCGTACTCCATGCCTCGATGAAACGCTGCTCCATCAGCCAACCCAGACCATTTTGCTTCAGCCACTCATCGAAATTGGAGGAATCTAAAATATACTTAGTAAGCGTATCCATAATAGATTTAGTATAATGAATAATATGAGTTTTGTCGATCCGAATCAGTTCATCATCACCCGTAAACGCAAGAAATATAAGTTTGCGCTGTTTGCTAATTCGCCACTGTGTTTTGAGTATGACGAATGGCTGGCAGTAAAAGATCAGTTAGATAAACAGCCGACGGTGATGGAGATAGGTGCGGGCAATGGCTTGTTTGCGGTCGAGCAGGCAGCGCGTCATCCAGAACAAACCGTTGTGGCGCTTGATGTCAAAGGTGATCGCCTGCAAAAGGGTGCCCGAGAGGCTGAAGCACGCGGACTGACCAATATCTTTTTTGTACGAGCGCGGGCTGATCAAATTAATCAATTGGTTGCTCCGGCATCACTCGAGACCATTTGGCTAACATTTTCTGACCCATTTCCTCGGAAGCATTCGGCTGGTCGGCGACTAACCCATCCGCATTTTCTGGCAGTGTACCGCAACCTATTATCGTCAGAGGGCGTGCTGCTCATCAAACACGACAACACTGATTTCTTCTGTTGGAGCTTGGAGCAGCTGGTTAGCCAAGGGTGGTCTTTGCAGGAATTGACCTTTGATTTGCATGAATCTGAATTGTCCGATGACTATAAGATCCTCACATCCTATGAGCAGCGTTGGCTGGACGAGGGCAGAATTACGAAGTTTGTTAATGCCAAAGCTGATGGGGAAAGGAACTAATATGCCACACATTCACACCGCACCCAACCAACATGACCACACCGTTACTGGATATGTCATTCGCACCGACGGCGATCAACCGCGAGCGTTGCTGCATGTGCATAAAAAGCTGGGGAAATTACTGCCGCCGGGCGGTCACATAGAATTGGACGAAACGCCATGGGCGGCGATGCTACATGAACTGCACGAAGAAGCTGGCTATGACGCTGGGCAATTGTTGGTTTTGCAACCAACCTTGCGCATGCATCAAGCTGAAATGTCAGAGGTGACGCTTCACCCGCAGCCCCTGCTTATGAACACTCATGATATCACACCTGAGCATTATCACTCAGACACGTGTTACGCACTGGTAGTTCAGGAGGATCCACGCCATGAATTAGCCGCGGGCGAATCAACAGATGTGCGGTGGCTGACACGAGACGAAATAGTAGCGCTGTCGTCTGAACGCATCTGGGACAATACGCGGGTTAGCTACTTGTCGTTGTTTGATAGATTTTTGCATGAATGGGAATTGGTGCCGGCTAGTGAATTTTCGGCAGGTAAATAATAAAAAGGAGAAATAATGAATATTCAAGAATATGCAGATAAAGCCATTACTACACTGTCAGACAACTACGATTATGGTGATATCAGTCCGCAGCTGATGGGCCAAGTGTTGGGGTTAGCTGGTGAATCTGGCGAGGTTGTTGAGAAAATTAAAAAATTGCTGCGTGACAAACAGGGGATGCTCGAGGAATCAGATAAAGCAGATATTCTCAAAGAGTTGGGAGATGTTTTGTGGTATGTCAACGCAGTAGCGCATTTGCTGGGCTCAAGTTTGGAAGATGTGGCGCGGCTGAATAATGAGAAACTGTTGAGCCGTAAGGAGCGTCATCAGCTACATGGTAGTGGTGACGATCGCTAAGCGTCCAGTGTGGTGGCGCGCTGTCGCACCCAATGGTCAATGGTGCCAGCGCCCATGCATAAGACCAATTTACCAGCGTCAAGTGCAGCGGTGATGTGGTCCCACAATGCGTCATCTAGCTCAGCAAAGGTGATACAATCAGGACGCGAAGCGACGATCTGGCGAGTTAGTTCTTGTGGGGATAGGATTGGCAATTCTGAATTTTCGCGAGTCAAATAGGTTGGTAGCCAATAGATCTCTTCAGCAGCTTCAAATATATCTGCAGTATACTGCGCTATGATTTCGTGTTGGCGAACATTTTGATGTGGTTGATACACTAGTACCACGTGGTCCGACAGTTCTTGTGCCAGTTGCAGGGTGGCTTTGATTTCCACTGGATGGTGGCCATAATCCGAGTACAAACCTTCAGCCAATTTCTCAAATCGGCGACCTGCGCCAGGGAATTGATTGATGCTGGTGATGATGCTTGCTTCGTCAATTTCTGTCATGTGTTTGACTGCTTCTAAGGCCAGCATACCGTTACGCCGATTGTGCTCACCAGCCAGGTGAATGTCTGGGTTGTATTCAGTCAACACTTGTACATTGTGATCATCAAAGCACGCGGCAGTTTCTTGCCAGGCGATGACACTGTCAGACTGGTGACCAAAGGTGCGAAAGGCCGCCAAATACTCATCTTCCGTTGGGTAGGTGTCAGGATGGTCATAGTCAACCGACGTGATGAGGCTGAGCCATGGTTGGAAATTCAAGAAGTTCCGATCAAACTCGTCACACTCGTAGACAAAAAATTGACTAGTTGGGTCAAATTTGCCGCTTGGTCCAAAGCTCAGGGTAGAGCCGACGGAATAGCTGACTGGAATCCCTAAGTGCTGCAGCGTCCACACAATCATACTGGTGGTGGTAGTTTTGCCGTGGGTACCAGCGACAGCCACGAGCTTCAAGTTTTTGTCGGAGATGATGTGCGCTAATAATTCATCGCGTTTGCCAGTTTTGATACCGAGCTTGTGAGCGAGGACTAACTCAGGGTGATCTACTGGCAGAGCTGCTGTATAGACGAACCAATCAAACGGCTGTTTGTCGTGCTCTTCCTGTAGAAAAGTCCCTGATTGATCAAGGGCAATGTGGACGCCGCGTTCCATTAAAGCCGCAGTCAGAGGGCTGGCTGATTGGTCTGAGCCGCAAACGCCGTACCCAGCGTCGTGGGCAATCTCAGCCAATGGTCCTATGCCAACACCACCGATTCCTGAAAAATAAATTCGCATGGCTTTATTATAGCACTCTCGCCCGTCTCTCGGTATGTGTGCTATACTAAAACCAGAGTAAGAAGGGGTGGAATGACAGATAAACGTAACGTCCGATTCAAAATTCGTCGACTCGAGCAGGTCAAAACATGGCAGCTGTTGATTTTGTTTGTCATGTTTGCCTTTATCACGGCAACGTTCCTACGGCTCAATAATGTTGGCATGGTGGAGCGTCGTGAAGCGGTGTACGCTGCAGATAAGACAGATGATTCGGTTGGGCTGGCAAGTAGACTGTATGACCTGCAGAGGTTTGTGAGTGCTCATATGAACGCTGATCCTGGTAGGGTTGCACTGGTCAAAACCTATGAGCGAGACAATGAGCGGCATAAAAAAGCCTATCAAGAAAGCAGCAACAGTACCGCCAACGGTGATGCATTTCAAAAAGCCGAGGCTGTTTGTGGGCCAATTGCGCGGTCCAATGGCTGGCGTTGGCCAGATATGCGCTACACAAATTGTATCAATCAAGAATTAGAAAAAATCCCTGGCGGACAAGCCGTGATGAGCGAGTTTAAACCGTTACCGGTTGAGCCATATTATCATACGTTCACCTCACCCCTCTGGTCGCCAGATTTTGCTGGCTGGTCGTTGATCATCACGGCAGTGATTGGTCTAATTATCATAGGCCGACTAGTAGTATTAGCTATTCTTCGCTTCATTTTACGCCGCCGAAAGCGTTTTTAGGCTTGACAGGGGCCAACAGGGGTAGTAATCTTATAAGGTAAAGTACTAATAGGAGGTATTACCACATGGCTTACAAGCACACTAACTCAAAGGGCGTTACGTACTACTTGCACAAGACTGAAGTAACTCTGCGCGGTGGCAAGACTCAGACCATCTACTTCTTTGCAAAGGTAGAGAAGAATGACAAGGGTACACCATGCGATCTTCCAGAGGACCGTATCGTTAAAGAAAATCCACGCAACGGTTTCTTGACTATTTCTAAAAAGAAATAATTACCAAATACTCGCAATCAACACAATAGCTCTCCAACAGGGGAGCTATTTGATTTTTTAGATATATTATGATATAATCAAAACATGATCGAAATTATGACATCTCATGTTGCTGTGACTGATGAAGGGGATGTCGTATACCCTGGGGGAGACCCTGATGTTGATCCAGATGAGCTGCAGGCAAGGTTAGACCGAGAAGAGGCTGATCGTAAGGCTGAGCAGCGCTATGAAGAGCACCTACAGCAGGCGCTCTCTGGTAATTTTGCTGGAAGAAACAAATTGTTGCTAAAGACTGCACAGTTGGCTGGTGCTGCCAATCGGTCTCGGGGTGCGGGGAAAATGCACGACATGGGCAGGGCTGATAAGATTAGAGGTGCTGCTGAGGCAGCCGAAAGGAGCATCGTTGAACGGCAGAAAGCGCTGGAGCTTGCTAGGATAGCCTGCCGGGCTTGCCCATTGGAAGAGTTTTGTGTGATGGGCCCGACGAGGTTGGTTGATGCATTGTCAAAGACGGGCAAGCAGGGTAATAGCACGAGACAACGGTTTTCACGCAGAGTTGAAAAGCCAGACAATGAGCACTCTTGCGACAATAATCTGCAGCCAGGTAGGCTGCCGAAGCAGTAAGGCAAGAAAAAATCCCCTCAGTAATGAGAGGATCTTTTCTTGGTTGCGGGGGTAGGATTTGAACCTACGACCTTTTGGTTATGAGCCAAACGAGCTACCAGGCTGCTCTACCCCGCGGCACATAGATGATTGTAGCATAGACAAGGAGTATTAGCAAATATCGCCCGTCTTAGGACTTCTTTCGGTTGGCTCCAAACAGGAAATTAGTCCATTGTTGGAGGTTGCTTTCGGTTAATTGTTGCTTGGAAATTGCGGAAGTTTTCTCAGTTTCAACATCAGTTGACGGCACGATCAGTTGTTTTTCACCTGGTGATCCATGACCCAATCGCTGGCGAACTGCCAAGTCTTGATATTCAACAGTTTGGTAATATTTGGCTTCATATTCAGCCAAAGATACCTTCAAAGTTTCTAACTCGACTTGCTGCTTTTTATTGTCCAATAGCTGCTGTAAATGATAATTTCTCTGCATAGCCTCAACCGAACCCCAGGCCCAGCTGAGCGCTATCAAAACCGCTCCAGCGATGATGACGTTGTTGAGCGTCAAATAATCGTGGCGGATGTGATAGATAAGTCGTCTTAGTTCGTGTTTGTCGAGTTTTTTTATCATCATGATGTTTGGTGGGGGCGGCTGGGATCGAACCAGCGACCAATCGGTTATGAGCCGACTGCTCTAACCCCTGAGCTACGCCCCCGCTCAGTTCAGTATATCATAGCTTCGGGGATAAATTATAGTAATTTACCAGCGGCAATTCGCGTCGCTTCTGACCAGGAAGTGAAGCAGCTTGGTGTGCTGATGAGCTGTTTGGTGGTTAGGCGATGACGGACGGCGATGCTGAGTTCACTGATGAGGTCGCTTGCGTGCGGCGCAACAATGGCTGCGCCAATGAGCACGCCCTTTGTGTCGATGATCAGCTTAACAAAGCCATTGCGGCAGTCGGTGATGTTACTGCGAGCTGTTAGGGTGAGTGGAGCGACAGCTGTTTTGTACCGTAGGTCGCGTTTGATGCACTCTTGTTCGTTCAATCCAACTTGAGCAACTTCTGGAAAGGTAAATGCTATTAGCAAATTTGGCGTCAGGTCAGCCTCAATGGCGGTGCGGTGGGTCAGATTATGAGCGGCGGTTCGACTTTGGGTTAAGACGGCATGGGTTTGGATGGTTGGATCAGTAATATTGCCAGCAGCAAAGATGTGTCTTGCTGAGGTTTGCATGCGAGCATTGACAGTAATGCCCTGGTGAGTATAAGCAACGCCAGCGTTTTCCAGTCCCATGTCAGTCTGTGGGACGCGTTGTTCTGCCACTAAGATTTCATCAACACGCACTGATTTTTGTTGCCGACCTTGAATATAGGTGACGCGCTTTTGCAGCCCCTCTTTTTGTAGGGCAACCACGCGAGATCGTGTCAAAATGGTCATATTACGGCTAACTTTTGCATCTTCTGCGACGATTGGTCCAACTTCAACATCAAACTCTGGCAAAATTCGATTGGCTTTTTCCGCAACGTAGACTTTGGTGCCAAATGAGGCGTACAAATAGGCAATTTCCATGGCAGTGGCGTTGCCGCCAACGATGAACAGGGTTTTCGGCGGGCGGGTCAATGACAAGATGTTTTCTGGTGTTAAGTAAGGGATTTTGTCGCTACCAGGAATGGTTGACTTCTCCCAGGCTGCTCCTGTGGCGATCAAGAATTTGCGGGCTGACAAATGGCGACGATTGACAGTGATTTCATTAGGGCTGAGAAAATGAGCGTTGCCAGAGAAGACGCTGATGCCTTGTTTTTCATAATAATAGCGATTACCGCCTGCGCCAGTGCGTTTGATGACGGTGTCTCGCCAGGACAGGAGAGACGGGTGATTGTAGTTGAGTGCGTTGGTTCGTAGGCCAAATTTGGCAGCGCGTTTGGCGTTGT
The DNA here is from genome assembly GCA_963525845.1 of uncultured Candidatus Saccharibacteria bacterium. Classification (GTDB taxonomy): domain Bacteria; phylum Patescibacteriota; class Saccharimonadia; order Saccharimonadales; family Saccharimonadaceae; genus Nanosynbacter. Next base: position 506,627 of record CAURKU010000001.1, on the reverse strand, counting down.
AAAATACTTCGGCTGCGTATAGCATGGCACCCAGCGGCATATCACCCCAGTTGGGAGATTCTCCGCCAAAGGTTCCCCGTTCGACGACGGCAACTTTTTTGCCAGCACGGGCTAAAATACTGGCCGCTGGAGCTCCTGCTGCTCCACTGCCGATGACGATAATATCATAATCAAATGTTGGTTTTTGTGCCATGATTGCCCCCTAGTTTATATCATAAGTTTGTCATTTTTGTACATGTACGCAGCGTCAGAATGCAGAGGTTCAAGGAACGTTTTTGCGATTCGCCGTATGTCGTTTGCGGTTATTTCTGGCTTTTCTTTACACCAGTCAATCACCTGAAACGTTACTTGTGCTGCGATGTCTTCTGCTTGGCCGTCTGGCACGCGAACACTGCAGCAGGTGTTAACAATTGAACGGTGCAGCTTTTCTGGGTCAAACGGTTCAGTCCCTCGATTATTATTTTTCTTGATAATTGTTATCTGCATCACCACCCAATCCCCATGCTTGTTATCCCCATGACGCGGTCAATGAATAGGTAAAACGCTAGAATAAACAGACAACTGCCGCCAGTAAATTGTAGGAATGATTTGGACTGCTCACGCCACTGTTGTATTTGGGCGATGTTGTAGCCGCTGCCAACAAGAATCAGAATGCCCAGCAGCGGCAGGAGTGAACCGACGACATAGAGCATGATGGCTGACAGTTGGAAGAGGCCAGAAGGCAGGCTGATGATGGCCAGACTGGCTGCTAGCAGTGGGCCAATGATGAAGATGAGTTCAGCAATGACGCTCGTCATGCCGAGTGAAAAGGCCTCGGCACTACTTTTGGTTGCTTTGCTACGCTTTGCTAAAAAACGTGCCATGCCACGAGGCAGCCATAGGACGATGCCGGTTTTTTGCTTGCGGCGATAGTAGAATGCCCAAGTCGCCAGCCCCAAACCAACTGCGATACCGGTGGTAACGGAAGCAACCAGGCGTTCGATGATCACGGTTTGGTTAATGATGATGGTTAAGATATGAACCGTAAACGTCGCCAATAGCAATGTCATCAAAAAAACACCCAGTACAAAGCTGTGCATACGTCGAAGCAGAAGCATATGGCGGGTCTTTTTGCCTAACGCGTGGCCGCTCATCAGCGTCAACATGCTAACACTCAATTGCAAACTAGCATGAATGCCAGCTGCCAGAAGGACAATAGCAAGTGATGAGATTATGGCGTACGTCATGTTTATATGAATATTCCTTTATATCAGTGTAGCATAGGCGGTTTAAAAAGGGAAAATAATCATGTGGATTTTGCGATATTACTATTGCTTTTTTGTCAAAAATGTGCTAATATAGAGTTAGGTTTCATTATAAACAACAAACAAGGAACAACATCATCATGACAGAGCAAGCAATTGCAGAGCGCGAGCTAACTGCATTTTTAGAAGGTATTCAAAAACAACAACTTGAAACGTGGAAGCATCAGCGTACTTCACAAGAGATGAGCGAATTTGTTTTGAGAAAGCTCAAAGCGCTTGATGATGAATAAGGTGACCTAAAGAAAAACCTCCATGATGCATGGAGGTTTGGCTTGCACTATTGGTAGCACCGGGTGGACCCGAACCACCGACCTCAGGCTTATGAGTCCTGCGCTCTAACCAGCTGAGCTACGGTGCCACGTCTCAGGTGATTATAGCATGGTATTGTCGTTTCACCAAGAGCTGAATTGATTTTATGAATATCAAAACCGCTCATGCTTTGCTATAATGAAAAAGATGAAATATGCGGTAGCAGTCAGTGGTGGGATTGACAGCGTTGTGTTGCTGGATCTTATGGCGCATAAAGGGCATCAATGTGTCGTCTTGCACTTTGATCACGGTATGCGTGCTGATTCGAGGGATGATGCGCAGTTTGTTGAGGCGCTGGCTCGACGATACGGGTTTTTGTTTGAAGGCAAAAGAGAAGAGCTGTTGGGGACTAATGAAGCGACTGCTCGACAGCATCGCTATGCGTTTTTGTTGGCGGCTGCCGAAAGACATGGTGCGCAATTGGTAACGGCCCATCACTTGGATGACGTGGTTGAGACGATTGCGCTTAATGTAGCACGCGGCACACGCTGGAGGGGGCTGGCGGTGCTTGGTGACCGGCGAATCATGCGGCCCCTGACACACTGGACCAAGCGGCAACTCACAACCTATGCAGTGAGGCGGCGCCTGGAATGGATGGAAGACGAAACCAATGCAACTGATGTGTACACGCGTAATCGCTTGCGGCGTAAATTGATGAGCTTGCCAGATGAGGCAAAACGGCGACTATACGATTTGTGGCGAGAGCAGCTGGAGCTAGCCGAGGCAATTACTGATGAATCAGCGCAGCTTTTGGCGGATCCGCTGAATCGGTATTTCTTCATCAGTATCGACATGGCTGAAGGGGTGGAATTATTGGCAGAATATATCCGAAAGACATGTGATACTTCCCTGCTGACGTCACAGCTTGAGCGGGCAGTGCTGGCGCTGAAGACAGGCAAGCCCGGTACGGTCTGGCAAATAGGTGAAGGTTTAGAGATGAAATTATCACTAAAAACTGCTATAATCAAAAAGATTGATTTAGGTAGAAAGGATTTTTCAGATTATGGCGGTAAAGATGCCGAACAAGAATGGCAAGAATAAAATCAGTCAGTTTATGCGACTGGGCCTTTTTTGGGCAATTGTTGTATTGATTGGTTTGGCAGTGTATGCGTCAACCGCGCAGCACGCTAATTTGAAGGAAGTAGCTTTGAGCGATGTGGTCAGTCGGGCTAACAAAGGTGATATTAAACTCATCCAAGTCCAAGGTAATGACCTGACCGTGACGGTCAAGGACCAAGATAAGCCAACAGAAAAATCCATCAAAGAAAACAGTAGTATTTACGAACAGGGCCTCAAGAAAGATGCGCCTGTTGAAGTGAAAGTTGTGCCGCAATCACGCACCGGTGAAGTGATGTGGAATGTTGCCATCACCTTTGTGCCGGTCATTTTGATCATTGGCTTCTTTGTGTTCATGATGCGACAGAGCCAAGGGCAAAACAACCAAGCCATGGGCTTTGGTAAATCAAAAGCGCGGTTATATGGTGAAGATAAAGAAAAGGTTAACTTTGACGACATTGCTGGTAATGATAACGCCAAGCAAGATTTGCAAGAAGTCGTTGATTTCCTGAAAAATCCAAAGAAATATCGAGAACTTGGCGCCAAGATTCCGCGAGGAGTGTTGTTGGTTGGTCATCCAGGTACCGGTAAGACCATGTTGGCGCGAGCCGTTGCTGGTGAAGCAGGCGTGCCGTTCTTCTCAATCTCTGGTTCGGAGTTTGTGGAGATGTTTGTCGGAGTTGGTGCGTCACGAGTCCGTGACCTGTTCACTAAGGCTAAGAAGAATGCACCATGCATCATTTTCATCGACGAGATTGACGCGGTTGGTCGTAAACGTGGCTCTGGTATGGGTGGCGGACATGATGAGCGCGAACAGACGTTGAACCAGATTCTAGTGGAAATGGATGGGTTTGATGGTGATACGAATGTGATCGTCCTGGCGGCTACTAACCGAGCAGATGTGCTAGATCCAGCGTTGCTGCGCCCTGGTCGGTTTGACCGGCGAGTTAATATTATGCTACCAGAGCGCAAAGACCGCGAAGCTATTTTGAGGGTTCACTTTAAGAATAAACCAACTGACGACACTGTTAATTTGGATGCGTTGGCAGCAAAGACGGCTGGTTCAAGCGGTGCTGATTTGGCAAACATCGCCAATGAGTCTGCCATCATCGCTGCACGGCGCAACAAGAAAAAGATTACCAACGAGGAATTGACCGAAGCGTTTGAAAGAGTGGCAATTGGTCCAGAGCGCAAGGCAAAAGTCATGAGTGACAAAGAGAAGGAATTGACGGCGTACCACGAAGCTGGTCACGCCATCGTCGGTCACGTTTTGCCGGATTCTGATCCAGTCCACAAAGTCACTATTATTCCGCGTGGTGGCACTGGTGGTGTGACGTGGTTCTTGCCGCCAGAGGACAAGAGCTACACTAACGTCTATGAATTTAAAGACATCTTGGCGCGGGCCATGGGCGGACGCGTGGCTGAGCAGATTTTGTACGGCGATGATGGTATCACTACCGGAGCTGGTTCTGACCTGCGTAACGCGACCCAGATTGCTCGTGATATGGTGATTGAGCAAGGTATGGGTAAGGCTTTGCGTGACCAAGTCTTCCACGAAGACAATGGCGGATTGATGTTTGACAAGATGACCCGTGAGCGGCCGTACTCAGATGAAACAGCCAAGCAGATAGACCAAGAGGTGGCAGCGCTGATCAATGAAGCGAAAGCGCGAGCCATGACGGTCCTGAAAGCCAATCGTTCACATTTGGATAAACTGGCAGCTGCACTGCTCAAGGACGAAACGTTGGAAGAAGAAGCAGTGTCAGACATACTCAAGGGTACTAAGTTGCCAAAGGAAGCAAAGCTTCACGCATAATCGATTATGGGGCGAGTTCGGCAAGCAGTCACCAAAGTGAATCAGCGGCTGACCGTGAAATTGGCAGCTAGTCTATTGGCAGGATCCATGCTGCTGAGTAGTCTGCTGGGATTTTGGCGTGACCGTTTGCTGAATGCTGCCTATATGCCCAACAAAGAAGCAGGGCTGGCTGGTTATGTTGTTGGTCTTGACGCGTACACCGCAGCGTTCATGGTGCCGGACTTTATGTTTGCTATTTTGGTGTCTGGCGCGCTGAGTGTGACCTTCATCCCGGTGTTTAATGAGCGGTGGACCAAGGGAAACAAGCAGTCAGCTTGGCAGATTAGCTCTAGTATGATTAATTTCATGGCGTTGACTACCCTGGCTGCTAGTGTGCTAATTATTATTTTTGCTGATCCGTTGATGCGATATTTCATCGCGCCGGGGATGAGCGAGTCGGGTCATGCGTTGGCGGTCAGTATGATGCGGGTGATTGCCGTGAATCCATTTATCTTCGCGATTGCTGCCGTCATCGCTAGCATTCAGCAGGCGGTGGGGCGTTTCACCTTTTATGCCCTCGCGCCGATGATTTATAACATTGGTATCATCATCGGCACTGTTTGGTTTACGAATGGTATTAATATCTTTGGTTGGCAGATCTTTGAGGGCGGTATCATGGGTGTGGCGCTGGGTGTGGTGCTGGGATCGGTGATGCAGCTCATTGTTAGTGCTGTCGGCTTGGTTGGTTTGGGCTTTGACTATGAGTTCAAGCTGCACTGGCGCAACCGTGGTTTTCGCAAAGTGCTGAGTTTGTTGCCAGCGCGTTCGGTTGACCAGGGTATGGACTACGCAGTGAGTTTGGTGGAAGTCAACCTGGCTTCTCGACTGGGTGACGGTGTCATCCGTGCCTACCAGCAGGCCCTAACGCTACATATGATGCCGATCAACCTCATTGGTGTGGCGGTTTCTAACGCAGCCTTTCCGCAGTTGACCGAGCATTTGGGCAATAATCGTCAGGATTTGTTTCAGAAAGATTTACGTCAATTGCTGCGGGTAATTATTTGGATGGCTATGCCGGTTTCCGTTATAACGTTCTTTACCCGAGGATATGTTGTCCACTTTATCCGCAACACTGGAGACCCGATGATGGCGGGTATTTTGGGATGTCTGGTTGTAGCAATTCTGTTTCGCACTATTTATCACATGGCGGCTCGGGCGTTCTATGCACAGCAGGACACAAAAACACCGCTGAATATTTCCTTCGCAGCTATTGGTTTGAACGTAGTACTGGCAATCGTCTTATCGATGGTGTTGAAAATGGGCGCCTATGGACTAGCATGGGCACAGTCGACGGTGGCTGTCATCGAGGTTGTGATTTTATTTGTTGTGTTGGAAAAACGAATCCCGCACTTGTTTGACGCTTCATTTGTGGTGGCGATGCTGCGCATGATTGTGGCATCGACCGTAGCAGGAATTGTTTGTTATTTGATGCTACAGGTACTGCCGTTTCGCGAAAGCGACAGCAGTTTCTTCTCTGCCTTTCCAAAGTTTATGATTATTGCTGGTGTGAGTTTTCTGGCCTATGGTTTGATGTCGCGGATGCTCAAATTGCCAGAAGTTGAGCCGATTATCAAGCAAGTGAATAAATTCTTGTTTGTACGCCTGGATGGGAAACGACGCTGATGGAAGCTATTCGTAATTTTTGCATCATCGCCCACATTGACCACGGCAAGTCGACGCTGGCCGACCGGATGATGGAGATGACGGGGACGGTGGAGAAGCGGGATATGAAGTCGCAGCTGCTGGACAGTATGGATTTGGAGCGCGAAAAAGGAATTACTATTAAGTTGGCGCCGGTGCGGATGAAGTATAAAGACATCGATCTCAACCTCATCGACACGCCCGGCCACGTTGATTTTAGCTATGAGGTGTCGCGTAGTTTACAGGCCTGCGAGGGTGCGGTATTGGTGGTTGATGCTAGCCAAGGCATTCAGGCGCAGACGCTGGCGAATGTGTACTTGGCGATGGAGCAGGATCTGACGATTATCCCGGTGCTCAACAAGGTCGATTTGCCAGCCGCTGATGTACCGCGAGTGTCCAAGCAGGTGATCAATCTGCTGGGCTGTGATGAAAGCGACATTATTCACATTTCTGCCAAAACAGGACAGAATGTTGATCAGGTTTTGGAAGCGATTGTTGAGCGAATCCCGGCGCCGACTTCGCCGCTTGCAGTCGAGTATCCTGATATCACACTGACTGATCTTCCGACCCGGGCGCTGATTTTCGATAGTTATTATGATGATTACCGCGGGGTGATTTTGTATGTCAGGGTGGTTGATGGCCAGATCAAAAAAGGTGAATCGATTCACATGATGGCAACTGGCGCCAATGGCTTGGCGCTGGAAGTTGGCCATCTCAGCCCCGGTATGATCCCCGACCCGTCGCTGGATACCGGTGAAATTGGCTACATCGTCACCAACCTCAAAACTACGCGCGAGGCGCGGGTGGGCGATACGGTGACGCTGAAAAAGTATATAGGCTAGCCGATGATTGATCCTTGGTTTGACTGTCGTCAAGACGCTAATAATAAAGATCCAGATCAGCACAGTCCGACGTTAAAGCGCTATCATGCTGAATTGTGGACTAAGCCACTGCCTAATGGTCGTCAGCTGACCATGCTGGATCAAGGAGCATACTTAATAGCCAGCGATGGTCGGTGTCAGATTCCTGTTTCGAGCGATAATATGGCGGCTACTTTTAGATCTTGGAAGCGTAATAAATTACTTGTTGAGAAGATGTCGCAAGATGTTTTGACGATAATAGAGGATGTTGGTTGGACAATCGGCTCAGAGATTATCTTCCCCAGCGAATTACGTGGCGGAACACAAACCATCAATCGTGCGAGAGGTTGGCACCGTAAAATTGGTGATCGATTTGACCTGACGTTAGAATGTATTGCCCGCTGGTATCAAGGCAAGGACAGCCCGCTCGCTGAAGTTTTTGATCGTTATGATGACTTTTTTGAGTGGTTTGGCGATTTTCGGGGCTATGTCGATTTTTTCTTGTTGCAAGATTTTGTTGATGATAAATACCAAGTTAACATACTAACAGATTTTGATGATTTTCAATCGTCACCGCTACCTCAGACTGTTGAGCAATATACAGCATATTTGCAAGGTTTAACTGAGGTGCTAACGCTGCGGGCTAGGCGTATTGAGCGGTATGTTAAATAGCATAGTTATGTTCCACGAAATCGAGGCTGGATAGACATAATTGCATTAAAATGTTATAATGAGCTATGAATAATTTACCGCCAATTACGTTTGCCAATGGGGACCGTGTCCCGGTCCACGTGCGAACTGCGCCGTCTGGAGTAGAGAGGGTTATGTTTGGGAAAAATGCGGAGAAGCCCATGGCACGGCTTAGCTATGTGAAGATTGGCGAAAAGGCGTGCTTCGCCGGTATGCTGTTTCGTGACGCTCCGTCTGAATATCGGGCTGGCACGTCCATGTTGGAATATTTCTTCGAAGAGGCAACTCCTGCGCTTGGTCTTGAGCCGGGAAAAACCTCAGTAATTCGTAAGCCTATCATTGCTTTGTTGCTTGCTAAGTATGGACTCCAGCCGGACGTCACATCAGAGACTTGGTCGCATGCTGGATTATTGGTGCAGCGTGATACCACTTCGAGGAACCATCCAGCGCTACACTTCATTGAGGGTAATGAGCCTGAATTTAATGGTGACCAGCACCGTCGATATTATGACATTGTGCCAAATAGAGAATTGCCTTATATTTATCCATTAGCCTCACCTTCGAGGCGGGTTGATATACATACGTCGTATACCCCATGATGAATATAAACTGACGCGGTAAGTCGACGCCATCTCTGTAAAATGCTATAATATAATGAGATGACTGAAAAAATCACCGTCCAGCCCCTCCCTGGCTATAAAGAAGTCAAACCCTTCGTCTATGCGGGGTTTTTTCCGGTGTCTAACGAAGATTATAATGACCTGAAAGAGGCCATCGAAAAGTTGAGTCTGAGCGATTCGGCGCTGCAGTTTGAGCCGGAAAATTCACCAGTGTTGGGTTATGGCGTGCGGATAGGCTTTTTGGGGCTACTTCACATGGATATCATTCGCGAGCGGCTGGAGCGCGAGTATAATCTGGACCTCATCGTCACCAATCCGAGCACCGATTATCAGGTCAGTTTAACTAACGGCGAGGAGCTGGACATCAAGTCAGCCAGCGAGCTGCCCGATCCAGCGCAGATCACGGAGGTTCGCGAGCCGTGGATTGACGGCGAAATTGTGGTGCCGCAGGACTATATCGGTGCGGTGATTCAGCTGATTGTCTCCAAGCGCGGCCGGCAGAAAAACCTCAGCTACATCGACGAGCGGGCGCTCATTTCCTTTACGGCGCCGCTGGCCAATTTGCTAACGGATTTTTATGATCAATTGAAGTCGGTGACCAGTGGCTACGGCTCGTTTAACTATGAGCTGGCGGGCTACCAGCCAGAAGATTTGGTGCGCGTTGATTTCTATGTGGCAGGCGAAATGGTCGATGCTCTCAGTGTGATGTGCCACCGCTCGGAGGCGCCAGGCTTGGGCCGCGAAATCGTCAAAAAGCTCAAAGAGGTGGTGCCGCGCCAGAGCTTTGAGGTGGCGTTGCAGGCGGCGATTGGCGGTAGGTTTATCGCCCGAGAAAACATCGGTGCCTACCGTAAAGACGTCACTGGCTATCTGTACGGTGGCGATGTCAGCCGCAAAAAGAAGCTCCTCGCCAAGCAAGCCCGCGGTAAAAAGCGCATGAAACGCTTCGGCAAGGTTGACATTCCGTCAGAAGCGTTTACAATAATGTTGAGGAGAGACTAGTGAAAGTAGAAGGATTTAAATCCCAAGAGGAGCTTATTGGTAATCTGTATCAAGCTTCCACATTGGCCGACAAAGATGCAAGACCATACGCTGGTAGTGAGATCTCTATTGAAGATGTTCATATTGATGCCTTTCAACCAACACAGCGGTATGTTATTGATTCTGGCGTGGACAAGCAGCAAGATCTAAGAGAGCTTGTGTTGCCGTACGGTGAAGACACACTTCATATGGGAACTGGTGGAATTGATATTGTCGATGAAGAAAATGGGGGGGTGGAGTTATGCTCCCACCTATTATCGAGGAAGATGATCATGAAGGGCTGCTGCTTGTCGATGGAATGCACCGAACAACATTGGCGAGGCGTATGGGCGTAAAGACGATAAGAGCCGTCGTTATTAGAGGTGTGGACAGTGATTTTGCTGTCACGAAACGTCGCTTGCCAAATGAATGGAGTGAAGTGACGATATTCCCTACGCTTAGTGACCTAAAAGCTGCTCGTAAGCAGGGATTTATTCATCGAAATAAGGGCAGTGCACCTGGTGATGGTAGTACTGTGTATCGTGATTTTTCATTCTTTACAGGCAGAGGCAAAGATGACCGAAAATAGCAAACTGATTATTCATATTGATATGGATGGCGTACTAGTAGACTTTGAATCTGCCTTGACGAAGGTCCCGCCTGAGATGCTTGAGAAGTTTGCGGGTGAGTATGATAATATTCCGGGTGTTTTTGCACTGATGGATCCGATGCCAGGGGCTCTTAAGGCGGTTGACAAACTGAAGGAAAAGTATGATTTGTATATTCTGTCGTCATCACCATGGGAAAATCCGACGGCACTGGCTGATAAATTGGCGTGGGTAAAGAAGTATTTTGGTGGCGATGGTCGGGAAAATATTTTCTTTCGCAAGGTTGTTTTTTCGTCGGTCAAGCAGTTGAGCCGTGGTGATATTTTGATTGATGATCGGACGGCAAATGGTGCGGGCGACTTTTCAGGTCGATTAATCCAGTTTGGTTCAGATGAATTTCCTGATTGGCAAGCCATATTACGTGAACTGTTGTGAGCTCGTAAATAATCAGCAAAATATGCTTGCTAACATAAGCGACATCATGGTATACTGGCAGTGATTATATTAGATATTGCAATAAACAATAAAAAGGAGATTATTCAATGGGGTCGCTCTGGGGTAATAGAAAAAGAACAATAGCCCGCGCTGCAAAAGCGGGGTGCTTAGTAGTGATTGCTGCGGTGATTGCGGTGTTTAGTCAGTCAGCTAATGCAAAACAGATAGTCACATGGAAAGAACAGACTGGCTCTGGTAGTCGTGCCTGGACTTCAATTGCTAGCTCTGCTGACGGTAATAAGCTCGCTGCAACTATGAGCGGCGGTTCAGTATATACATCAGATGATGCTGGTTTGACTTGGACAGAGCGAGTTGATTCTGGCTCTCGCGCCTGGATTGCAATCACCAGCTCTGCTGACGGTACTAAACTTGCTGGTGTGTATCACTGGGGTGGCTACATCCTAACCTCAGATGACAGAGGCCAGACCTGGAGAAGCAATGGTATAACTGGCGGCTCTTATGATTGGACATCAATCACCAGCTCTGCTGACAGTACTAAACTGGCAGCTACTGCCAGAAATGGCGCAGTGTTCACCTCAAGTAACTCAGGTGCAACTTGGACACCACAGGCTGGTTCTGGCAACCGTGCTTGGACCGCAATCACCAGCTCTGCCGACGGCACCAAATTGGCTGCAACCGTTACCGGTGGTGCGGTATTTACTTCAAATGATGCAGGTGTGACCTGGCAAGAACAAGCCGCTTCTGGCAATCGTGCTTGGACCTCAATCACCAGCTCTGCTGACGGCACCAAACTGGCTGCAACTGTCAATGGTGGTGCAGTCTATACCTCAAATGACGCAGGTGTGACCTGGCAAGAACAAGCCGCTTCTGGCAATCGTGCTTGGACCTCAATCACCAGCTCTGCTGACGGCACCAAACTGGCTGCAACCGTTACCGGTGGCGTAATATATGTTTCAAGTGACTCAGGTGCTACCTGGGAAGAGCAAACCACGGCTGCAACTGGCGCCTGGTCTTCCATTGCGATGTCTAGCGACGGTGCTCGCATTGCGGCGGCTATGAACAATGGCTTTATCAGTACTGCGACCGTTAAGGAAGCGCCAGTCACTCCACCGACCCCACCAACTCCACCAGCACCAACGCCAACTCCGACTCCAACACCGGGCCCTGCTCAGCCAACCAATCCTGGCGCGCCAGTTGCTCAGCCGGCAAAACCAACCGGTGAAGGCTACTTAGCTGACACTGGTGACAATGTTTGGCCGCTCGCTTCACTCGCAGCTGTCGGTATTGGTGCAGGTATCATTTGGATCGTAAAGCGCAGGAATAGTTAAGCGCATGGACGAATTGGAGCGGTTGATTGCTAATTATCAACCAACTGAGCCAACCGTCGAACTGGTCAAGAAAGCCAAGATTGCCCTACTGTCTGGCATCTCTGGCGCCGGTAAAGACACCATCAAAAAGCGATTATTGCAGATTCCAGATTTTAGCAGCATCGTTTCGCACACAACACGTGCGCCGCGCATTAACAATAATCGCCCGGAAGTTGATGGTGTCGATTACCATTTCATCGACTCGACCACGGCTGTACAAATGTTGAGAAATCAGGAATTTATTGAGGCAAAATTTGTTCATGGCACTGTCTATGGCACCTCGGCGGCTGAAATTCAGGCGGCGTATGAGCAAAATAAAACCGTCATCGCCGATATTGATGTGCAGGGCGCTGCGGAATATGAGATTCTAGCTCCGCAAAGTATTTCAATTTTCATCATACCTCCCGACTACGAAACCTGGCTGACCCGCCTGAAAAGTCGGTATACGACTGAGGAGGAATTTCAGGCTGAATGGCCTAAGCGACTGGTTAGTTCTGTTAAAGAAATGACACAAGCACTTTCTGTACCGTATTATCATGTTATTATTAATGATGACCTTGATAGAGCGGTTCGTGTCTGTCGTGACATTATTGAACGTGGCGACTTGTTTAATCGGCAAGATGATGAAGCCCGTTTGGCCGCAAGGAGGCTTTTAGAACATATTCGGCAGTATAATAATATAGTATGAGTTATCGTCATCAGGTTTCTGACCATATCCAAAAACGAGCTTCGGCCCTGCGTCGTTCGCCATGGTCGTTGTCTGCGCTGATTGATCAAGCTTTTTTCTTGGTAGCGGGTTTGGCTTCATTGTGGTTCGGTTGGTTGGTTTGGCGTGAGGGTTGGTATTCTGGTGGCTGGTGGCTGGTGGCGTTTTTTGCGCTGTTTTGGGTCATCATGGCCTACTTGGCCTTACCTCGATTGCACCGTATTTTAAGTAGCCTGTATGTACCGAACTATTTCATCGGTCGTACGCGGACTGCTGATGGATTGTTGGGTGATCCAGTCAATGTGGCGCTCAGAGGTTCAGAAGCGCAGCTGCATCAAGCGATGATTGATGCCGGCTGGACGATTGCCGATGAAATCACCGCACGCTCATCCTGGAAGATTATTTTCTCTACGCTAACTGGTAGGAGCTACGCCTCAGCTCCCGTGTCATCACTATTCTTGTTTGGTCGTCGTCAAGATTTTGCCTATCAGCAAGAGGTAGACGGTAGCCCTGGCAAACGTCATCACGTGCGGTTTTGGCGCTGCCCTCAGGGTTGGTTGTTGCCTGGTGGTCATCAGGTTGATTGGCTGGCGGCGGGAACATATGACAAAAGCGTCGGATTGTCACTATTTACCCTGCAAGTTACTCATAAAATTGACGAAAATACAGATATTGAGCGTGACTATATTGTGAGCACCGTTACACAACATACACCACAAGTGACAGTGACGAACTTGAAAGACTTTTCAACGGGCTACCACTCGCGAAATGGCGGTGGTGACAGCATCCAGACTGACGGTGACTTACCAGTCTTGGAACTGGCGGCAGTCGCGGCAAATCAGCAGATAATTGCCGAGAGAGCGGGGGTTATTCTGGACGCAACAGCTCATGAATATGCAGTCTCCACGGAAGAACACGACACGGTGCTGCAGCAGCTGTGGAATCGCCGACCGCCGCAAATATCGTTTGGTATTTTGTTTGCGGTCTTGGCGATGGTAATTGTGCTGATGGGTGCTTTGTTTGATTTTCTGCTGTTTGATGAATTACTGCACCAGACGACTCAGGACTTCATTGTTGAGGGCTTGGACACTTCTGTTGCCGTCACAGGAGCAGAATGGACTATTCGGGGTGTGTTGAGTTTAAGTGCTGGGTGGATCGCGGTGACGGCTGTATTGGCACGCGGCACATTCCGTGGATCGAACAGAGACAGGTTGCTCTTGATGATATTGTCGAGCCTATCAGTACTGGCGACTTCATTCACCTTGACTATCGGTAAAATCACCTGGACGAGCGTTGGAACCTTGGCGTTCATCGGCATTAATATCACGATTATCCTGATGCTATCGTCCGACGCAGCCAGGCAGTTCACGCACACCCGCACGACTGCACGCCGTGCCAAGCAGAAGACAACTTAGCACTCTACTTGTATGAGTGCCAGATGTACGCTATAATACAGGCATGACTGAACGCCAGCAGGCCATCTTGGCCACCATCATCGAACAGTACGCTGAAATTGCCGCACCAGTTGGTAGTGTGACACTTGCCAAATTGTTTGGTGTTTCCAGCGCTACCATTCGCAGCGAAATGGCCAAGCTCGAGGAGATGGGATTTATCGAGGCACCGCACACCAGCGCTGGTCGCATTCCGACTGACAAAGGCTATCGGTTTTATGTCAATGGTATCACCGCTGCGCAAATGACTGAACTACCGAGCGGCATCGATCGCAGTGCGAGGGCGATCGAAGCGCATGTTAATTCGCACGTTGATAAATCTGACAGAGCTATCCGCAGCGCGGTTGATAGTCTGGTTGAGCTGACAGGCAATTTCGGCTTTGCCTCGTTTGGTGATCATCTGTACATGAATGGCATGACACAGCTGTTTTCTCAGCCAGAGTTCGTCGAGGGCAATCACGTGCAGGCCATCGCTAGGCTGATTGATAACATCGAACCCTGGCTGATTGAAGCTGCGCCAAACGAACCGCTCAATGTGTTCATCGGTAGTGAAAATCCAATCGGTAAAGCCAGCGGCGCGACCCTGATTATCAGCAAGTTTCGTTCATCGTTTAGTGACCGCAGTTATATCGGCGTGATTGGTCCGACTCGGCAAAATTACCGTCGAACGATGGAGCTGGTTAGGCGAACGGGTGCGATGTTGGAGGAGGTATTGTAATGGCTGAATGGATCGGCGGACTACTGAGCGGCTTGCCAACGTGGCTAGTAGTGATTATTTTGATTATTATTTTCATGGCTATGATCGTGCTCTTTCCCTGCACATATGGCGACAAGCCGTTTTGGCCGTTTAGAAGGAGGAAAAAATGACGAAAAGTAAGGCTAAAAAAGCTGAAGATTTAGAACAGCAATTGGGAGAGCTGACCCTGGATTTGCAGCGGACGCGGGCGGATTTTGAGAACTATCGCAAGCGTGTCGAGGCCGAAAAGCAGTCAGCCCACAGCATGGGTCAGGCTAAATCAGTGATGAAATTGCTACCAGTGATTGATACAATCGAGCGAGCTATTGCTAATGTGCCGGAAGAACTAGCGGATAATGCCTGGGCGAAGGGTGTGGCTGGTTTGGGTAAACAACTTGATAAGCAGCTCAAAGAAATTGGCCTGGAGAAAATTGATGCCAAGCCAGGAACATCGTTTAACCCTGAACTGCATCAGGCGGTGCAATTTGACGAAGAAGCAGACGGCGATAAAGAAGTTGTCGCCGAGGAGTTACGTGCCGGCTATACACTGGATGGTACGGTGATTCGCGACGCAATGGTCAAAGTCACGCGGCAATAATTTACTGCATCTCACCCCAGACATCAATAGTTTTATTCACAACAACACTTGCAATCAGAAAGTATTAGCGCTATAATCTTTGGCAAGAGTTTTTAACATAAACACAGGGAGAAAAAGGGGATGGCGAAACGATTATTCGTGGCATTAGTATCAGCTGGTGGTATCTTATTGTTAGCTTTGCTATACAATGGTAACACTAATGCTAGTCAATGGGGTGTCGTATGGAATGAGGAATTCAAAGGGACATCAGTACCAAGTAGTTGGGATGTATTTAAGCAAAATAAAGATAATTATGGAAACAATCACTTAGCCTATAATCCGAGCAACGTCAGGGTTGTTAATAATGATTATCTGGAGATAAAAACACAGCGCCACTGTGTTGCAAATCTTGATGAACCATTGAACGATTCTAACGCCAGCGAAGCACCGTGTCCAAGTGGTAAAATGACACGATATCTCAGTGGTCGAGTGACAAACAAGACTAAGGTCGTTGACGGTACCAAGCCATTCCGGGCTGAGATCAGAGCCAAATTTAACTGGAACGGAAAAGATGGTACACGACCATCATTGTGGATGGTGAATGGTGTCTCCCTGCAGAATTGTAACGATAATCCTAATGCCAATGACCCGTACGGTGAACTAGACATTATTGAATGGTACTCTTATACACCAGCATATACCTGGTCAAGTACTCATGCTACCTGTTATCACCACGGTGTGACTGGAACCTGGAAAAATGGCTGGAGGACGAGAAGGATCATCCATAGTGATGAACATCGATCAGGTTCTAAGCCGGGTACACTGGCCTATGAATGGCACACATGGGCAGTTGAGTATGACGGCGAGACGGTTAAATACTTCGTGGACGACAAGCCAATCACGGCATATCATTATCACGCCAGCCCTACTGACAGCAAGGAGATTGAGCGTACGCCAGCTGCTCCTCTGACAAAATTAGCTGACGCATCATTGATTAAAAAGACGTTTGATGAGGGATGGCGCTTTATCATAAACGACTACGTGGAGGCAGATGCGGATCAGAAACCAATCTCTCCTTCAGATAGCTTCCCGAAGCAAACCATGTTGATCGACTACGTTCGTGTATTCCAAAAGGGTACGGGCACACAGCCGGCTGAGACACCTGTACCAAAGACGGGTGCTACATGGTCAAAGCGTGATGCTTCTGGTTCTCGAAATTGGACTGCAATTGCCAGTTCGAGTGATGGTAATAAACTAGCTGCAGCAGCATGGGGTGGTAAGGTTCTTACCTCCACTGATGCTGGTGCAACCTGGACTGAGCAGCCTGGTGCAGGAGATCGTAACTGGGTAGCAGTTGCTAGCTCCGCTGACGGTAAGAAGTTAGCAGCTGTATATGATTGGGGTGGTTATATCTTTACCTCCACTGACGCTGGTGCAACCTGGACTGCTCGCGGGGTGCCTGGATCATACAACTGGACCGCAATTGCTAGCTCCGCTGATGGCAATAAACTCTTCGCTATTGCTAAGGATCACGCTATCTATGCTTCAAATAATGCTGGTGTAACCTGGACTGCCCTCACAGGGTCTGGGGCACGCAAATGGAATTCAATTGCCAGCTCTGCGGACGGTAATAAATTGGTTGCGGTAGTCGAGAACGGAACTATCTATACCTCCACTGACGGTGGCGCAACCTGGACCGAGCGAGCAAACTCTGGTGTCCGTAAGTGGTCAGCAGTTGCCAGCTCCGCTGATGGCAATAAATTAGTAGCAACGGCAACTGGTGGCAGGATTTACACCTCCACTGACGCTGGTGCAACCTGGACCGAGCGAGCGGCCGATGGACTTCATAACTGGACTGCGGTTACTATTTCTGACGATGGTCAAAAACTTTCAGCAACTGCTGGTGGCGGTGGATACATTTACAGCTCAAACGACGGTGGTGTAACCTGGGTAGCTCAGACATCTGCTGGTGTGCCAAACTGGGCAGCAATTGCCGGCTCTGCCGACGGCTCAAAAATCGCCGCAGCATCATACGGTGGTGCCGTCTATACGACTGCTAATAATGCACCGATTGGCCCAAGTGAAGAGGAGCAGAAAGTTACCGCGGCTGAAGCAGCAGTAGCAAATGCTGAATCGACCAAGCGTCCATCTGATGTTGCTGCCGCTAAAACCAAAGTTGATGCAGTAGGTGACGCAGGCAAGAAGGCCGCCTTCCAGGCAAGGCTCGATGCGGTAGTTAACGCTATTTCCGGTGCTCGCTCAGCCCTCACTGCATTGATCGCTAAAGCTAAAGATCCAGCCACTGTTGCCGGCATGAGCAGTAGCACTATTGCCGCTCTTCAGGCACAGGTCACGGCAGCTGAAGCAGTTATAAATAACGCGAACGCCTCAGCGTCTGAGCTAGACAATGCGCGCACGGCTTTGCAGGGTAAACTTGATGCACTGAAAATTGATAAAGCAAGCCTGCAAGCAGCCATCACTGCCGCAGAAGCTGCACCATCATACATCAAATCTGATCCGACAGTTGCTTTAGCTCTCACTGCTGCTAAGGCCGTCTTGAATCAAGCGAATCCATCTGCGTCAGACCTTCAATCAGCGATCGCCAACCTCAACAGTGCCGTAGCCAGTGCCAAGCAAAAAGAGCAAGAGGCTCAGGATGCTGCCCAAGCTGCAGTTACCAAGGCAGAAACCGACAAAACACAAAGTGCCGTTGATGCTGCTAAGGTCTTAGTAAGTAAAGTGCAAGATCCTGCTAAAAAAGCAGCACTGCAGGCAAAATTGAACGCTGTTGTTGTCAAGCCAGCGCCAACACCAACCACACCAACCACTTCAGCGACTGTTGCGCAGCCAGGTGGTGGTACCGTGACTGTTGCTACAACTGGCACCCAGTGCTACAACATTGCTTCAGCCGCAGTGGCAGCTGCTCCGAATGATTATGACGGTCGTGTCTTGCGTGACATCGTTGGCTTTACGATCAATTGTAGTGGACAGACTGCTAAGGTCGGCTACACAACGCGCGTGACGCTGACCCTGAGTAAGCACTACGCTGATCATAGTCAGTTGGCCGTAGCTAAGATAAGTGGCGGTGCCGTTAAAGAAGATATCACTAATCGCGTTACATTTGGCGCGACTGCTGATGGTAAGCACACGACGGTGACGTATGACCTGACTGACGGTGGCTTTGGTGATGAAGATAAGGCTGCGAACGGCACCATCGTAGACCCAGTCGGTGTCTACGAGCGCCAACAGCAATTCACTCCTGGTGTTGGTGGTGGTGCTGGTAATCCTGCTAGCCCTGCTAACCCTGGAGGTGCGACAACTAACGGTACTCGCAAGAATACTCAGGCGACCAACAAGGGCGGTTACTTGGCAGATACCGGTGCTAGTGTTATCGCTGTAACGGTGATAGCGGTAGTAGTTGGTGGTACCGGAGTTTGGTTCATCCGCAAAAAGATATAAGAAGCTAGCAAATAATTATAATTAGCACTCTTGACATGGGAGTGCTAATTATTTATACTGAAATAGTTGGCACTCGTGAATAAAGAGTGCTAAAATGGATATAAGAAAAACCAGATGTGATCAAAATAAGAAAGGGGAATCATATGGGTAAAATTATCGGAATTGACCTTGGTACAACCAACAGCGCCTTTGCATACATGCTGGCAGGCAAGCCGGAAGTTATCGCTAATGCTGAGGGTAACCGTACCACGCCATCAGTGGTGGCGATTAATAAAAAGGGTGAGCGCTTGGTCGGGCAAGTGGCGCAGCGCCAGCGGGTGACCAATCCAAAGAACACCATTTACGGTGTCAAGCGGTTGATCGGTCGTAAGTTTACTGACAAGGAAGTCCAAAAAGACCTCGATATCATGCCGTACCAGATTGTTAAAAAAGGCACCGGTGTAGCAGTGGAGATGGGCGACAAGGAATACACGCCAGAAGAAGTTTCAGCCATGATCCTCAGTAAAATCAAAGCTGATGCTGAAGCCTTCCTCGGCGAAAAAGTTACCGAAGCGGTTATCACCGTGCCAGCCTACTTTGACGATTCGCAGCGTCAAGCTACCAAAGATGCTGGTAAAATTGCTGGCCTGGAGGTTAAGCGCATCATCAATGAGCCAACGGCCGCTGCTTTGGCGTATGGCTTGGAAAAAGGCAAAAATGATGAGACCATCGTAGTATTTGATCTCGGTGGTGGTACCTTCGACGTTTCCATTCTGGAGCTCGGCGACGGCGTGTTTGAAGTGAAGGCCACGAATGGTGACACCCACCTAGGTGGTGAGGACTTTGACAATGTCATCGTTAACTATTTCCTGGATGACTTTAAGTCTAAAGAAGGCATCGACCTACGCAAAGACAACGCAGCCATGCAGCGTCTGAAGGACGAAGCTGAAAAGGCCAAGAAGGAACTATCAACGGTCACTGAATACGAAGTCAATATTCCGTTTATCACCGCTGATGCTGACGGGCCAAAGCACTTTGAGTTGAGCCTGACACGGGCTAAACTGGAAGATTTGGTGAAGGATTTGTTAGATCGCCTTGACGGCCCAGTCGAAAAGGCGCTCAAAGACGCTAAATTATCAAAATCTGACGTCAATGAAATCGTTATGGTCGGCGGTATGACTCGTATGCCAGCAGTAGTCGAACGGGTGAAGAAGCTGTTCGGTAAAGACCCAATGCAGGGTGTTAACCCAGACGAAGTGGTAGCAGTTGGTGCAGCTATTCAGGGTGGTGTGTTGGCTGGCGATGTCAAGGATGTGCTGCTGCTAGACGTGACGCCGCTGAGCCTTGGTATCGAGACGATGGGCGGTGTGTCGACCAAGCTGATCGAGCGTAATACTACTGTGCCGACCAGTAAGAGCGAAGTGTTCTCAACCGCTGCCGACAACCAGCCAAAAGTAGAGATTCATGTCTTGCAGGGTGAGCGCGAATTTGCTAAGGATAACAAGAGCCTGGGGCAGTTTGAACTCGATGGTATCGCACCAGCACCACGCGGTGTGCCGCAGATTGAAGTGACCTTCAATATTGACGCCAACGGTATCCTTAACGTTACTGCTAAAGACAAGGGTACTGGTAAGGAACAATCGATTACCATCCAAAACTCTGGCAACATGAGCAAAGAAGACATCGAAAAGGCTCAGAAAGAAGCCGAACTCCACGCTGACGAGGACAAGAAAAAACGCGAAACCGTTGACGCTAAGAACCAGCTAGAAAACGCTATCTATCAGGCAAAGAAAATGCCAGATGAATTCAAGGATAAGATTTCTGACGACGATAAGAAGGCGATTGACGAAGCAGTTAAGGAAGCGGAAAAGCACAAAGACGCTGACGACAAAGATGAGCTGGAAGCAGCAATTAAGGCCTTGCAGGATGCCATCATGCCGATTGGTGCCAAGATGTACCAGCAAGCTGCTGAAGATAACAAGGCTGATGAGTCGAAGGACGACAAAAAGTCTGACAAGGATGAACCAGTTGAGGGTGAGGTGGTTGACGAGAAGTAGTCTCGGCACCAACTTACGACATAACACTGCCTCTATTCTGTGGGGCAGTGTTATATTTCTAGTCCAGGCTTATGCTTGCCCCATTGTCAACAAATTGGTATATAACTACTATGCACCGGTTTGACACATATGCGTCATGTTTTGAAATTGATGAGCACGAGAGGGTTCATAAGTTGGGCAGGCACGTGCTCATGTGTGTAACTAATCCTCAGATTGAGCTGATGCGGCAATTAATGGATGAGCAACCAAAACACCTTCTGGCGCCACTGGCTATTCGAGCAGTGCAGGGAGAGCCGCTTCACGAAACGTATCCTCTCATGGGCGCAACGTTGGCTGAACATAAGCGCGCCATACAGCACCAGCTGGATGATGGCAAAATGACCGCTGGGGCAATTGTTGATATGATGATGCAAGTGGCGGAGGCTGCCGCCTACCTTCACGAACGAGGATTGGTGCACCACGACATTCGACCAACAAATATTTTTTATGATGAGACTGAGGGTCAGCCAGTACTGACGCTATTTGACTATAATCAGGTCAAACTGCCATATGTGCAGACTAAACCGCACTCAAGTTGGAACAGGGAGCATGCGCCGGAAATTGCTAAGCTTGGCTCATTCATTGACTATCGCTTTGATGTGTATGCCATTGGTATGGTGTTTCATGAACTAACGCACAATTTGATTTGGGAGCCAGGTAGTGATTATCCTGAATATCGCATTAGACCTTCGCTAGCTCAGCAAAAGGATTTGTTGGAGATCATAGCAACTGCTACCGGACCATGTGAAAACCGGTATAGTAACGCCCGTGAACTCCATGCAGCCCTGCGTGCAGTCGAGTTACACATTTGACAAAGCGCTGCTAAATTATTCTTTCATAACTTGCTGGAGTGTGTAGGCGGCAAGTTTTTTGGGAGCGCCTGCTGATGGAGCGATTTCCATATCATCAGACTCTGGGAATAGGTCATCAACTCGCTCGCCAATCTCGCGTGACATTGCTTCCCAGAGCAGTTCAATGTCAACGATTTCCCGTCGGTTTTGATATGGCTCATGGTATTCTGCGTGCACTGAATGGTAGGTTGGATCAAGTTTGACGGCAATTCTTTCCAGCTGATGCATTGGCGTCTTGTCAATTGACGGACGGCTTAACGGTGGCATATTGTGATAATTACGAGGCTTGATGACAATATTGGCTTGATTGGCGGCATCAACCGTAGTGTCGAGCGTTGGAATTCGTTTGGCCTCTCCATTTTCAAAGTCAAACTCTGTCATCAGCCAAGCGTCAGGGTCTCCGCGCCAGTTATCCTTCATGACTGACAGGGCGCTGTACTGGGGTTCTCCGTCGCGGTCTCCCCAGTGAACAATACCAGCAATGACTGGTACCGAAAAGATGCGTTTTTCACCGTTAATTTCCAGCTCTGGCCAAGGGTGTCTACCAGAATTTCGTTGCTCGTGGTCATAGTCACCCATAGTCAGCCATTTGAACACACCAAACTGTTCGGCCAACTCTGGATCTTCGGCCAGTTTTTTGGCCAGTGGCATCAGACTTTCAATTTGTTTTTCTTCTTCAAGCGAGTAAACCTTTTTCTCCAGCTCTTCAAAGCTCGACGGAGCTGCGCTAAGGTTGGTGTTCGGCCGTTCGACGGCTACTGTTGTCTGTACCATATTATCCTCGCTTCGACTTGTATTTATGTTTTTACAAAGCCTATGCTTCTCTGTATATCACAGAATATAAAAAAAGTCAAAAGATTATATGAGATAATCCACTAACTAGCACTCTATTGACACGAGTGCTAACGAATCGTACAATAGAATATATGACCAAACGTGATTATTATGAAGTGTTAGGCGTGTCTAAAACCGCTTCTGAAGATGAGATTAAGAAGGCTTTTCGTAAAGCTGCGGTGAAATATCACCCTGACAAAGAAGGCGGTGATGAAGAGAAGTTCAAAGAGGTCAATGAGGCCTATGAAGTTCTGAAGGATAAACAAAAACGACAGCGGTACGACCAATTTGGCCATGCCGGTGTCGGCGGAGCTTCGGGCGGTGGTTTTGGCGGCAATCCGTTTGAAGGCTTTGGCGGTTTTGGTGCAGAAGGTGTCAACTTTGATTTTGGCGGTGGTTTTGGTGACATCCTTAGTCAGTTCTTTGGTGGTGGTGCTGGTCGACAAGGTGGTCCACGGCGCGGTCGTGATGTAGAAACGACAGTGGCTTTGACGTTTGAAGAAGCTATTTTTGGTGTCGAGAAAAAAATCAGCCTGATGATGGATGATGAATGTGAACACTGTAAGGGCGAGGGCGTCGAACCTGGATATAGTTTGAAGACATGTGATGATTGTAAGGGATCTGGCCAGCAAATGCGGGTGATGAATTCTATCTTTGGGCAAATTCAACAAGCTATTACTTGTCCAACCTGCAATGGTCGAGGGAAAATTCCTGAAAAGAAATGTTCAGTTTGCCACGGCAAAGGCACGACGCGTAACAACCGTGAGATTACTGTCAAAATTCCAGCAGGTATTGACGATGGCGCTGCAATTCGTTTGCGCGGACATGGCGAAGCAATCCAGGATGGTGAGCGGGGGGACTTGTACGTTCAAATTAGAGTCAAGGCTCACAAAAAGTTTACTCGTGAAGGTGACATCATTCTTTCGGAAGAACATGTTTCCATGGTTGATGCGGCGTTGGGTACGGAAATTGATGTTGAAACGGTGGACGGTGTGGTTCGCATGAAAATTCCAGCTGGCACTCAAAGCGGCACTGATTTTAAGTTATCAGGACATGGTGTGCCACACCTGAGGAACGACTCTCGTGGTCCACACATTGTTGGCATCATCGTTGATACGCCAACCAAATTGAGCAAGAAGCAACGTGAACTTTTGGAGCAATTTAACACCTCCAAAAAGCGTGGGTTATTCTCCTAGATGATTGTCAATCACTAGTGGTTTATATATAAAACATAAGTGTTATAATTGAGCTATGGAGCTTATGCAGACAGCTCGTAAGGGGCATCATTTCATTTCTCGATGTATCATGATTATGATCATTGTGATGATCGCTTACGGTGCCTATACTCTGCTGTGCGATGTTAATAAGCCGCGCCCAGTCGTGGTCAGAGCTGGTCAGGCGACATTGCAGGCTGAGCTTGCGGAAACGGCTGAACAGCGATATAAGGGTCTGAGCGATCGGTCCGGTATGACGGAAAACCAAGCGATGCTGTTTAAGTTTGAAGGTGATGATAAATGGGAAATGGTCATGCGTAATATGAGCTTCCCGCTTGATATCATTTGGCTGGATAAAGACAAAAAAGTAGTACACATTGAGTATGAGGTGCAGCCTGACGCTGAACCGTATGAAATATACAAGCCCAAAGTACCAGCACGCTATGTCTTGGAACTGGCCGCTGGCGTGGCGAAAAAGTCGAGCATCGTCAAAGGTACCAAAGTAGAATTTACGATTGAGGCGACGCAATGAACGTAGCAGTGTTACTCGTGGCGGTTTTAGCAGTGATCTTTGTAGCGGTGTTGATGACGGGCAGGCGCGTTGGCCCACTAGCCTTGGCTGCAGCGGCTGGGTATATTTTTGTTGAGCTATGGATGGAAGCTGTGCGCGTCATTTTGGGTGGCGTGGGTATCAATCTGCCGTGGCTGCCTGATGGTGTGGTGGCAGCGCTGATATTACTATTGGCACCCATGGGACTGTTGATGATTGGTGGCCCAGCATATCACAAGAAGCACGAAAAGCTCGTGGCGGCAGCTGTGGTAACGGTATTGGTGGCGGCGCTGCTGGTTAGTGTCTTGGCAAAATACCTTGCGGTTGACGGCACGGCGCAAACAGTAGTGCAGCAATTGACTGCCTGGCGTCAGTATATTATTACCGTTGGGCTGGGTATGGGGCTGGCGGATTTATTCTTACTACATACTGTCAAAACAAAGTCCAAACCAGGTCCAAAGAAGCATTGATATACTGCGTGTTATGTGCTAGAATGAAAAAGTTCATTCTTGATGGGCCCATAGCTCAGTTGGTTAGAGCACCTGCCTTTTAAGCAGGGTGTCCCGGGTTCAAGCCCCGGTGGGCCCTCCAGATGACGAACATATGCATTGATATTATTCGGGTGTGGCAGAAAACCTTGGACATGACGAAGTATCTAGACGACTTAAATGTACCACCCCGATATACTAAAATAGTAGAAAAACATAGTGATGATTTGAAGAATTTTGTTGGGATGCGGTGTGGTGTCCCAATTTTTTCTGGCGCTCAAGAAGTAACCAACCCGACTACTAAAGAGCCAGTTGGCTATGCTCAATATATCCAGCTGGGGCAGAATCCAGTGGTAGTAGAAAGGGGCCTCTGTCGTTACCGAGTGGGTATTGGAAATGTACTAACAAATATTGACGATCTCCTAGAACAAGAGCATAGGCGAAAAACGTCCACTGACGTTGGCTTAGCTGGAGTTAGAGGAGCGACACTGGCGGGTGCTGCTGGCGGGGCGCTAGAATGGTTCAACTTTGCTCCAACGGTCAGCCTATCCGGGGTGGTGGCAGGAATAGCAACCGGTGGCTTGAGCTTTGCATATAACCGCCAGCGTCGTAAAAAAGAGTTTGGAACACAGATTGAAGGACTGAGTAAATGTTTCTGGAATATGGCAAGGAGGGCCGTTAGGCCTAATTTGTTAGCGCCTGACTCGTATATTAGTGGTGATATGCAGACTGGTTCGACGGATAGTCAAAGAGTGGGCAATATTTACTTTATTGGTGATATGCCGGTCGATCAACAGCAGCGAGCTGATCGTTTTTGGCACCGGGCTGATCAAATTATAGAAGAATGTGGATTTACAGAATGGCAAGGCTATCAGTCTGCCGGCTTGCCAGCGCTAATTGAACGAATATTGGATGATTTTGACGGTAATGATGACTTTAGCTATGACGAAAAAAGAAGTGCTGGTGATAGTATAAAATCTTTTACGTATTGGCGTGATACTGCAATTGAAGATATGAAATGCCTACAGGATGAAGCGGAGTCGCAAAGGCTACTGCAGCAGTATGATAGCAAAGGTGCTAGACAGCGGTCGGCAGATAAAAAGGAAGTTCTGGCAACGTCAGCTTGGAAACTACTAGCAGAAGTAATTGGTCGTGAAGACACTGGGCTACAGAAAAAGATCGCTAACATACTATCAAGTGATGACTCTTCAAAGACAGTCGCTCAGCAGATCAGGAGCCTTGACCGTAAATATGAAGAGGACTTTCGTAAATGCATTAAAAGACTGCGGGAAATTGTTATTGATTCACGAAAGAGGATTAACCAGTCTGAACTCACTAAAACATATAGAGGAGAGAGTAGGCTGCAAAAAATCTTCTGGGGAGAATTGAGTGAAATTTTAGCCAGAAACGATATTGATCCATATGATGAGTCGGTGTCTCAGCCCGTGCGATTTATCTTGGACTTGCCTAAAATAGTTCCGGGGATCGGGAGAGATCAACTACCTTCAGCTGACAGACTGAATGAGTTGCGTGGAATATTCCAAAGAATATGTTCCCAGAACTATCCTGACGTTAGAACATCTTCTTTTTAATATATGCGTTTCAAGAATATATGTCATACTAAAGACATATGATGATACGCAATCTGACCAGGGAACTGCATATTTCTTGGTTGGTGGCGGCGTGGTGTTTGGGGTTGACTGTTGGCGTCATTGCTATTCATCATGTTCCACGGTCAATGATGTTTGACTGGCGGCTTTTGGTGCTCGGGTTAGGATTAATGGCTGTGGTGATGGTCTGGAGATGGCGGGCGTTGATGATTGTGGCACTTATCGCTGGTGGCTTGGTGGGCTTGTGGCGCGGTGAGCTGGGTCGAACCGGCTTGGAGGCGTACGATTCGCTGATTGGTAAAACCGCCATTATTCAAGGCCGTGTTTTGGAGGATCCTGACATCGACAAGAAAGGACAAACGGTATTGCGACTGAGTGATTTACGGATCAATGGCGAGAAATTGGCAGGACAACTGTGGGTGGTGACGGCTGACAAGCGCCCCATTAAACGCAGTGACATCGTTCAGGTTCAAGGAAAATTGACAGCCGGATTTGGGGCTTTTTCGGCGAGCATGTATCGAGCGAAAATTGGCAGCGTCGAGCGTCCAGTCCCGGGCGACGTGGCGGTTGGGGTGCGCGACTGGTTTGCCGAGCGAGTGCGCAAACATATTCCAGAGTCTGAGTCGGCGCTGGGTTTGGGATTTTTGTTGGGGCTACGGCGAGCCATGCCGACGGAACTGAGCGATAATTTGAAGATTGCTGGTCTGACGCACATTGTGGTGGCGAGCGGTTACAATTTGACAATTTTAGTACGCCTGGCGCGGCGGTTATTTGCCAAGCGGTCAAAATATTTGGCAATGCTCAGTGCGGCAACGATGATCCTTGGTTTCATGGCGGTGACGGGTTTGAGCCCGAGCATGTCACGGGCCGGGTTGGTGGCGGGTCTGAGCCTAGCGGCGTGGTATTATGGCCGGACAATTCATCCGCTGGTGCTGTTACCGGTTTCGGCGGCGATTACGTTGATGATCAATCCGCAATTTGGCTGGGGTGATTTGGGCTGGCAACTGAGCTTCGCGTCGTTTACTGGCGTGATTATTCTGGCGCCGCTGCTGCACAAGTATTTCTTTGGCGGCAAAGACCCTGGTACGTTTCGGCAGATCGTGATCGAGACGCTGTCGGCGCAGCTTGCGACACTGCCGCTGTTGATGATGAGCTTTGGTGTGGTTAGTAATGTAGCGCTGATTGCTAATATGCTGATTTTGCCGTTCGTGCCGCTGGCGATGCTATTGACCTTTGCGTCAGGTGTGCTGGCGATGGTGCCGATGATTGGTGCGGCCATTGCCCTACCGACAACCTGGCTGCTGGGTTATATGATTCAGGCAGCCAATTGGCTGGCGGGTCTGGAGTGGGCGCAGATGGAAGTGAATATTACTTGGTGGCAGTGCGGTTTGATGTATGCAGTGATGATTGGCGGCATGTGGTGGATGAAAAAGCAGACAAAACTGAACCTTGGGAGGGTAAATATAGTTGAGTGATATAATGGATGCCATGACAAGAATGATAATTTTGATTGGTGGTATGCCAACAACTGGTAAGACAACGCTGGCACGAGAATTATCTCAGAAGCTGGCGCTGCCGTGGTTATCAACTGATCAAACACGGTTGATAATGCAGGGTATGGCAAGCCCAGATCAGCACCCGCATTTATTGTCGGCGCACGGATTGTCGGCGGCTGAATTCTTCCAGCGGTTTTCACCGGAAGAAATAGCCGAACGGGAATACATGCATGGCATTGAAACCTGGCCCGGTAATAAAAAATTGATCGAAGATGATTTTACCTGGCGTGAAGGTTTTATATTGGAGGGAGTGAATATTTTACCGTCACTGTTGCCGTCATTACAAACTAGTAGCGATGTACGACCATTATTCTTAACTGACGAAGGTGATGATGCATTGAGAAAGGCGATATTTAGTCGCGGACTGTATGCGGATGCTGATACATATGATGATACGCTGAAGGAATGTGAGATTATATGGGCACGATTGTTTGATCAGCGAATTCAGGCTGAGGCGCAGCAGTATGGCTATCCTGTCGTTCGTATTCAGAAAGACAGTGAAATTGATATGCCAAATGTATTATCAGCGTTGGGGTTAATGGCGTAAATTGTCTCACGCCTGCATTTGATATATAATACCAACAGATTGAACATAGATAAACGGTAGGAGAAATATATGTCAGGACATAGTAAATGGGCAACGACGCACCGGCAGAAGGCGATTGTTGATGCTAAGCGCGGTGCAATTTTTACGAAGCTGGGTAATCAAATTGCAATTGCGGCCCGCGGCGGTACCGACCCGGCGCTAAATTCAAGTTTGGCAATGGCTATTGAAAAAGCTAAGGCTGCTAACATGCCGAGTGCTAACATTCAGCGGGCGATTGACCGCGTGGCTGATAAAAATGCAGCGGCTCTGGAAGAAATTACTTACGAAGGTTACGGCCCGGGTGGCGTCGGCATCATCATTGAGACGGCGACCGACAATCGCAACCGTACCTTGCCAGAAGTGAAAACGGCGCTGGTGAAGAACGGCGGGCGCATCGCTGACGCTGGTAGTGTGGCGTTTCAATTTACTCGCAAGGGTGTGATCACCGTGGAAGGCACGGGCGAAGAATTGCTACTGCAAGTGCTAGACGCTGGCGCTGAAGATGCAGTCGAGGAAGATGGCGAAATCATTGTTTACACGGAGTTGAAGGATTTGGCGAGCGTCAGGAATCAGTTGGCTGAACAGGGTTTGAAGGTGAAAGACGCCGAGCTGCGCTATATTGCTAATACGCCAGTTGAGATTGCTGATACGGAAACGGCACAGAAATTAATGAAGGTAGTTGACGCTCTGGACGACTTGGACGATGTGGTGAATGTGCACACTAACGCCAATATCACGGCAGAATAACATGATCATCAGAAAAATCGCCTCGCTCTCGGGGCGGTTTTTATTTTCGCAAAAAGTACGCTACACTAAGAGTTAGTTAACCATAAGCAAGGGGCGAGCATGAAATATTTGCGTAACACACTACTTATGATACTAATCGCGGCGTTGATCATGCCGTCGCCGTCAGTCTTGGCGGTTGGTAATGCGGAGGTTGAGACATCATCTGGTGGTGATGCCTCTCAGGTCGTTGAGACATCGACGCCCAGTTCAGGCTCGACTGCCGCTGCGCCCTCGTCTCAGCCAGCACCGGACCTAACTACTGAACAGCCAACTGTAGAGCCCGTGGCAGCGGCTAATCCGCCGGCTGTCGCTCCAGTAAATCCAGCTCCTTCGCCAGTACAAACAACTGCTGAATCACCTGAAAAAACGGCGCCACTATTGATATCAAAAGTAAGTCCCGACAAGAAGTATATTGAGATATATAATCCAACAGACAGTAATGTTACCTTGGCGGGCTGGAACATTGAACACTATAAGGCTGATGTGAAGACTGGCGGGAGAGAGTTTAAGGATGAGGTGATTTTGGCGAATGATTTTCTGGTGCTATCAAATGATCCGGCACTAACAAAAGCGGTGAAGTTTAATAAGGTACCGAATATGATTCAGAGTGAAGGGTCGGTGGTGTTGTCGCGATCTGATGGATCGACTGCTGATGTTGTTGGCTGGGGTGAGGCGAAGAAGTTTTTGGGTGCATCTGTGGCTGGCGGCGTCAAAACTATCTGGCGCTGTTTTGCTGGTAATCTTATCGTTGATTCGAAAAATAATCTGGCTGACTTTTCATCAAACAAAACAGCTGATGATCAGGAGGTTGCGCCATACGCACGCCCGCACTGTAAAGCTCCTGAGCCACCAAAACCGTTGAACAAATGTGAAGGCTTGAAGCTGAATGAAGTTGCCTCTCATGTTGACGAGCCGTTTATCGAACTGGTGAATATGAGCGACAAGGCTATCACGACAGCTGGCTGTAAGTTGGAGACTAGCAGTAATAATTCACAAGAAGTACTTGGTGATATTGAGCTGAAGCCTGGTGAATTGCGGGCGGTCAAAGTGAGCCATACGAAATTAAAATTACCAAAAACCAAGGGTAAGGTGTATGTCCTGGATGAGGCTGGTGCGGAAATTGATGCTACTGAATATGACAAAATCGCAAAGGACGCTTCTTGGAGCTTGCTTGATGGTGAGTGGATGCAGACGTTTGCGGTGACTGAAAATGCTGCCAATGCGTTTAAGGAATATGCAGATTGCCAGGCTGGCTATATGCGTAATGAGTCGGGTAAATGTGTAAAAATTCCAACGCCGTCTACTGTGTCTGATGTGTTGGCGCCGTGTCCAGCTGGTCAATATCGGCATCCTGAAACTCGTCGCTGTCGGAAAATCGAAGCAGCAAAGACTGTAACGCCGTGTAAAGAAGGGTATTATCGCAGCGAGGAAACTGGTCGGTGTCGCTCAATCGCCTCGGCCGCCGCTAAAACCTTGAAGCCATGTCCTGATGGTCAATTTCGTAATCCGGCAACTGGCCGCTGCAAGAAAATTGCTGCCACCGATGACATTCTAAAAGATTGCCCGGAAGGCTTTGAGCGTAATCCAGCCACCCGGCGTTGTCGGAAGATAAAAACTGCCAGTATACCAGTTGTTGGATCGGCGACAGCGGGCGTTCAACACGTTGCTGGTGCAACCTGGGGCTGGTGGGTGTTTGGCGGCGTTAGTTTATTGGCGGCAGGATACGGCGCATGGCAGTGGCGCTGGGAGCTGTCGCAATTGATACGACGATTACGGCGATGAGTTAGTGACCGAGCGGTCAAATCATTGCTATAATATAAACCATGAGAATTATTGGTATTGATCCAGGCACGGGGATTTTGGGCTTTGGCGTGATTGATTTTTTGGGCGGTAAGTTTAAGCTGGTGACAGCGGGAATTGTCAGAACGCCAGCTCATACACCGATTGATGAGCGGCTGGAAGAAATTTTTGACAGTTTGACTGAGATCATTACGGAGACTAAACCTGATGTCATGTCGATTGAGAAATTGTTTTTTGCTCGTAACGTGACGACGGCGATTTCTGTGGCAGAAGCGCGTGGCGTAGCGATGCTCACGGGGCGAAAAGCGGGTCTGCCGATCGCCGAATATACGCCGCTGCAGATCAAACAGACGCTGACGGGCTATGGCAAAGCTGATAAAAAGCAAGTGCAGGAAATGGTTCGCTTGAATTTGGGACTCAAGGATGTGCCGAAGCCAGATGACTGTGCCGATGCACTGGCAGCGGCAATTACCCACGCAGCGATGAATCGGGTATAATTGAATTATGATTGCACATGTTTTTGGAAAAGTTGCCGAGAAATTCAATGGGTCGTTGGTGATTGACGTTCACGGCGTTGGCTATGAAGTGAGCGTGGCGGCTGGTGATTTTGACGCGGTGATGTTGGATCAGGATGTCAAATTTTACACCTATCATCATGTGCGCGAGCAGGCAGAAGAATTGTTTGGTTTTTCAAGTCTGGCAGCAAAGAAACTGTTTGAGATGCTGATCACGGTTCAGGGTGTCGGCCCAAAAGCGGCACTGGCAATTCTCAGCCTGGGCGACGCGGAGCACGTTCGCAACGCCATCGCCAACGCTGACAGTGCGTTTGTGCAAAAAGCTGCTGGCGTCGGCAAAAAAACTGCTGAGCGCGTGGTGGTTGATTTGAGTGATAAAGTTGGTCTGCCGACGCAGTATGGTCGAGCGGATGCACCAGTTCAGACTGAATTGAATACTTCTGATGAAGCGTTAGAGGCGCTGATGGCACTGGGCTACACCTTGGCTGATGCTACAAAGGCACTGGAAAATGTTGATGCTAATTTGCCAACGGCGCAGCGGGTGACCGAGGCACTGAAGAAATAATAAGGGTTGAAATATATCCGTTCAGGCTAGCTCGCTTGCAGAGTTCACGACGCTGTAATATTGACTAAATAGTACAAATGATATATAATATAGGGTTGTGAATAGAACTATTACCGAAAAAATTCTTGACGAAAAGTTATGGGAATAACGAAACTGTGCTAACCAAGAAGACCCAACAGTGACCGATCCTGAATTGACAGTGTCAGCAAAGGTGCTGGACCAATATACCTCACAGGAAAATCTCACGGCACTATTTGATAACAAAGAACAGGCAGCTTCTCTTGCTAAGCTATCAGCTGAGCTGTTGACTACCTACCCGAATTATCCATATCATCAGCCTGCACATGGCGTGGACGTGATGCGCTCAATACGTGCGCTGACGGATGTTATCCCGATGAATTCAGATCAAAAGGATCTGTTGTTGGTGGCGGCAGCAGCGCACGATGCTGGGTTTGAGGCTGGCCCGCCGCCAGCTGGTTATGCTACCAAAGAGCATTATGCGGTCTCATTTCTTGATGAGTACTATGAACCCGGCTCAGCTGAGTATGAGTTCATGAAAAGTGCAATCATTGGCACCATTCCTGGTCCAAAAGAACAAATCTGTCGTGATAGTATTCAAGCAAAATTATTACATCACGCTGACCTTGGTTATGTCTGGCAGTCAGGCGGTCAAGATTTTTTGAATTATGCCATGAGATTCCGTGTCGAAGAGTGTGACAAGTTGTCGTGGCGAGACTTTCAAAAATTGCAGCGTATATTTTTGCCATATTATCAGCAGTATCTAGAAAATGATATGAGAAAGTGTGGTGCTGCAGAAGAAGTGATTGAGCAGATGGTGCGCCAGATTGACGAGAATAGACAGTTCATCACTAACCCAGAATTGGATGAGCCGAGCCAAGAAATATTTCAGGATTGGCCAATGGCTCACAATGAGGAATTGTTATCTCCTCACCGCATTGGCAAAACTATTCTTACAAGTTCAGGCGTGTCTTTGTAAATGTGAATAAATAGTGCATGGCTGGTATAATCCATACCAGGAGGTATCATGAATACATGCACAATACAGAAGGAATGTGAAATCTGTCCGCTGCTGGTTGGTCAGACGGCGGCTGATGACAATGTTATATTGCAAACCGAACGTTGGGTGGCGGTACTTGATAGAAACCAATGCTATTTGGGTAAGTCATTTATCACTCTGCGCCAGCACAAGGAAACGTTGTCGGATCTGGACGAGGCAGATTGGATGGAGCTACACCACGTGATTCGTCAACTTGAACGGGCAGTCAAAGAAGCGTTTGGTGCTGATGTGTGTAACTGGGAATGCCTGATGAATAACGCAGTGAAAGCTGGTCAGCCGACACATGTACATTGGCATCTACATCCGCGCTATCTTGGTGGTGCTACCTTTGCTGGTGAGGAGTTTCCTGATCCAAAATGGCCACGACACCTAGAGGATGCGGTACATATGGTGAGCGACGAGACGTTTCGTGAAATTATGCAGGCGCTACGTAGTCGGCTTACGAGAGATTAGCTCGGTCCGCTGCGGATGATATAATGAATATATGGCAATTGAGAGAATAGTCGATACCAGTTCGCACAGTGATGACGCCGAGGAGCAGCGGATTGAAGTCAGCCTGCGTCCGCAGAGTTTTAGTGAGTATGTCGGGCAGGAGCGGTTGAAGCGGAATTTACGCTTGGCGATTGACGCAGCCAAGAAGCGTAGCGAGCCACTCGATCATGTGCTGCTCTACGGCCCGCCAGGGCTGGGTAAGACGACCATGGCGACGGTGATCGCTAACGAGATGGGCACAAATTTGCGTATTACCAGCGGCCCGGCCATCGAAAAGGCGGGTGACTTGGCGTCAATTTTGACCAATTTGGCGGACGGCGATATTTTGTTCATTGATGAGATCCATCGACTCGGTCGGGCGGTGGAGGAGATTTTGTATTCGGCCATGGAAGATTTCAAGCTGGATATCGTCATTGGCAAAGGCCCGGCAGCTCGGTCGATTCGGCTGGATTTGCCGAGGTTTACGGTCATCGGTGCGACGACGCGGACGGGTAGTCTGGCAGCGCCGCTGCGCGATCGATTTGGACATATTTACCGCTTGGAGTTTTATGAGCCAGAGGATATCGCGAAAATTGTGACGCGGAGTGCAGCCATCCTGGAGTCGTCGATTCGGCATGAAGCAGCGAACCTGTTGTCGACGCGGGCCCGCTTGACGCCGCGCATCGCCAACCGCCTGCTCAAGCGCGTGCGTGACTACGCCGACGTCAACGGCGATGGGATAATTGATGTGAAAACGACAACGAGCGCCTTGGAAATGTTGGAAGTGGATGAGCTGGGTTTGGACCCAGCTGATCGTAATTTGCTGCAATCAATCCTGGAAAATTACGGCGATAATCCAGTGGGCCTAACCACCATCGCTGCGCTGACGGGTGACGAAGCGACGACGATTGAGGATTTTTATGAACCGTATTTACTGCAAATTGGCTTCATCGAACGCACGCCGCGCGGTCGTCGCATCACCCTGCGTGCTCAGGCGCATTTGGGATATCAACCTAAAAAATGATAAACTGTAGATATGGATACGAAGGAGCCCCAGTCGAATAATCAACAGCCAGCCGCATATGATGTTGAGGGTAGGCCACTGTATTATCATCCACCCCAAGATGTGCAAGCTGAAGAGTCGCAGCCAACAACTACGCAGCGCCCGTCTCATGTGACTGTGCTTCCAGAATCAATGGAGGGGCAGAATTTTGATCCACGTATTCGTAGCCAGTATGCCAATGAACCAGATGTGGTTCATACGGTACGCAATCTTGAGCCACAGCCAATGGTCATTAGTGAAGAATTGAAGCGCAAACATGAAGAATCAGTGGCGCAGTATCCGCAGCTTAATTTGAGTGAAGGTGAATATGTCATTTTGGATATCAAGCGCCATCCCATCGGTATCGTTGCGCCAATCGCCATCACGGTTATCATCATCATGGTGATATTTGGCTTCGCCTTTTTGTATCCATCGCTCATCGCGGGCGGAAGCTTGTTGTCGGTACCGTCTCCAACAGCTATGTTTGGCATCGCGACCTTGTTTGCTATTTTGGCGGCATTGGGCGGAGCGGTAGCACTTTGGGTTTATTTACAAAACCAATTTTACATGACCAATGAAAGTGTAATTCAAGAAATTCAAGAAAGCTTGTTTTCTCGCCATGAGCAGACAGTGAGCCTTGGTAGTATTGAAGATGCTAGCTTTCGTCAGTCAGGCATTATACAGATGATCTTTAACTATGGAACCATTCGACTGAGTACTGAGGGTGAAGAAACCACCTACATCTTCCATTTTGTAGCAAATCCAAAACACCAGATCGGAATTGTCAATAACGCCATTGAAGCCTTTAAGAATGGCCGCCCGGTTGATGACTAATAGTTGGTAACTGAGCTATTTGTTGCGACTTTCTTTGACAAAGTCACTTTCGTTAACCAGCTTTGCTCTCAAAGTGAAGTGTTTGCATTTTCCTTCTTGGCAGTTTTGTGTTTCGTACCGATACGCGCTGTTAGCATCGCCAATTTTTTTACCCTTCGGATCGGTGAGTAGTGCTTTGTCCATGGTTGGTAGTGTGTCGTCAGTCAAAGTCTCTGGATAGTAGCCGTGCTGTTTGTAGAAGCTCTCTTCCAGGCTGTAGTACATGGCGTTGATGGCTGTTTTTTTGTGGCTGTCATCACTGGCATTTTTTACTTTTCCAACCTGCACTACCGCAATACCCAAGCCAGCAGTCAGCATGATGATAACAAACAATAATTCAATAACGGTAAATCCAGAACATTTTTTCATATACTGCTATTATAGCAAAATTTGGCCTTAAGCCCTAGAGAATGTATAATAAAAGTATCAATTAAGGAGGGGAATATCATGGCTAAGACTGATGAGAAAAAGGCAGTAAAAACTGAAAAGTCGGTAGCGGCAGAGAAAAAGGTTGATGACGGCAAATTAAAGGCATTGGGTCTAGCGATGGATCAAATCACCAAGCAGTTTGGTGACGGGTCAATCATGAAGCTCGGCGAGGCGCACAAGGTAGATGTTGAGGTGATTCCATCAGGTTCGCTGAGTTTGGACTTGGCACTGGGTGGCGGCTATCCAAAGGGGCGTATCATTGAGATTTATGGCCCCGAGAGTTCGGGTAAGACAACCTTGACGCTGCACGCCATTGCCGAAATCCAAAAGCAGGGCGGTACGGCGGCGTTTATCGACGCTGAGCACGCACTTGACCCGAGCTACGCCAAGCGCCTGGGCGTGGACACCGAGAATCTGCTGGTATCGCAACCAGATAACGGCGAGCAAGCGCTGGAAATTACTGAAACCTTGGTGCGCTCAAACGCGGTGGATCTCATCGTGGTGGACTCGGTAGCGGCACTGACGCCGCAAGCGGAAATTGATGGTGATATGGGCGATTCGCATATGGGTTTGCAGGCGCGGCTGATGAGCCAGGCGCTGCGTAAATTGACTGGTATCATCAACAAGTCGAAAGCCACGGTGATTTTCATCAACCAGATTCGCATGAAGATTGGCGTGATGTTTGGCAATCCTGAAACCACGACGGGTGGTAACGCACTGAAGTTTTACGCCTCGCAGCGGGTGGATATTCGCCGCATCGGACAGATCAAGGTTGGTGATGATATCCTCGGTAACCGCACCAAGATCAAGGTGGTGAAAAATAAGATCGCACCGCCATTCCGCATCGCTGAGTTTGACATTATGTATAACGAAGGCATCTCTAAGACTGGCGACATTCTGGACTTGGCGGCTACGCACGGCATTGTTGAAAAATCTGGCGCCTTTTACAAATATAACGGCGAGACCATCGGTCAGGGTCGCGACAAAACTAAATTGTATCTGAAAGAAAACCCTGAGGTTCTGGCGGAAATTGACCAGAAAGTTCGGGACAAAGTGAAAGAAATCGAAGCGTAGCTATCGTGGAGTCGGTTTTTACTACAATTATTCGTGATGAAGGACGAGTATTTGTTGAAAATGAGCATGCTTTTGCCTTTCCGACGAATATTCCCATAACACCAGGACATAGTTTAGTCTGCCCTCGACGAGTCGTTAAGACAATTGATGAACTGACTGCTGAAGAATTGGTTAGTGTGTTTAAGCTGCTTGAGCTAGTTAAGAGCGGACTTCGCACTGTTGTAGGAGCTGAGGGTTTTAATTGTGCATGGAATGAAGGCGGCAAAGCCTATGGCCAATCAGTGCCACATTTGCATATTCATATTGTGCCACGTACGCCAGGTGATACGGGTATTTATACTTATGATCCGCGTCAATTTCTATATCGTCCTGGTGGTAGGGAGGAGGCTTCAGTCGAAGCACTAAAGGAATTTGTACTAAAAATGCAGCTGGAATTAAGGTAGGAAATCGGTAATGATCATCACTGACATCTCCCTCCAAGCGCGTAATAATAATCGGGTGAATGTCAGTATTGATGGCGTATACAGCTTCAGTTTAGACATCACTCAGGTGACTGACTTAAACCTTAAGGTCGGCCGTGAATTGAGTGATGGAGAGCTGGAGAAACTGCAAGAAGAGAGCCAATTTGGCAAGCTGTATATGCGAGCACTTGAATATTGCTTGCGGCGACCACATTCAGTTAAGGAAGTCAGGGATTATCTATGGCGAAAAACTCAGCCGACACTCCGTAAGAGCCGAACTGGTATGAACAATCCTGTAGTCTATTCAGAGCGGGTGGCGTCGCGAGTGCTGCGTAAGCTCCAGCAGAAAGCGTATGTTGATGATGAAGCGTTCGCGCGGTGGTGGGTGGAAAATCGTCAGCTTAGTAAAGGCGTAAGTCGACGTAAGCTAACGGCTGAGCTGCGTTCAAAGGGTGTTCACGCAGACATTATCGCGCAAACGCTTGAAAAAACTGACCGAACAGACGATCAGGAGTTGAGGAAAGTTATCGCCAAAAAGCACCGTCGATATGCGGGCGATAGACAAAAATTTGTACAGTATCTAGTGCGTCAAGGCTTTTCCTATGACGATGTGGTGTCTGCTTTGAATGATGTTGAGGAAGTAAATAGCTGAGGCTTTACGACGCCTGCTTTTTGCGGAAAGGATTTTCGTATGCCTGTAAAACCGGCTTCTCGACGTGCTGTTCTTGACGTGGAACAGTTGCTGATTTTACGACTATCTGATCGTCGGTCACTTTGATGATTTGCGAGCGGTGAATGAGCATTTCGGTATCGCCAAAACTGCGAAGCAGCGGACGCTTCACGCTAAGCTGTTGGATGAGAAAGCTGCCGGCCATCACGGTGTAGCCAATGACCTTACCGACTTTACGACCGTCTTTTTCTACGACATGTTTGCCCATCAAAACGAATTTATATTCGTAAATCTTTTGTAGTTCTATAACGTCTGAAACGCCGACGAGCTCATCAGCCGAGTCGATGATCATACCGAGTGGGCCGATCTCTCGCACATCGTCCAGTCTAAGCAGCGTTGGCCGCTGGTCGAGAAGCGGACCTTCCAGCTCATAGGCAACGATTGATAAGTTACGCGGATCAATTATTTCACGAGCAGTCCTGCCTAACTCCGCACCTGTCTGGAGGCTCATCACCGGAGTGTTCATAAATCTGCTGGCTGAAATTAACATACAGTATCTATTATACTACCTTACTCAACAAATGGGTTAATTCTTCCGCTGCCCGGCAGAGAGAATGGCTTTGCTGCTTGTGATGAGCTGTTATACTCTTTGATACGATCGATAGTATTGGTGTCAAACTTGGTAGTCTCTACAACTTTTGCATCAACATCGTCACTGGAACTGGTGACGCTGCTGATTAAGAAAATTGCGACTGAAACTGCAATCACGATAGTCATGGTGTATAAAGTGATATGGTAGCGATGCAAGAACCGTGCCAGGATTACGCCTAATTGTCCAACAGATGGTGAATTATTCATCGTAAGTATAGCTCCAGTTTTAATGCTTGTGATTCAACTTCTTGTGGATTCTCTCCTTTGGCGAGGGATATGTTTGCTACTTGCATACGGGTCAGGTTTTGTTCTAGTAGGTGTAAGAATTGCAAGAAGCGCACGTAATTGAGGTGCTTGTCCATCTGGATGGAAACTGAGGTGCTTTTAGCCCCAGACGGAGACGGACTGCTTGGCGTAGCTGGCGTTTTGCTGGCTGTTGAAGAGCTACTCTTGCCGCCCGATGCTGCGCTATCATCCTGGAAGGTAAATGACGAGATGCCGACACCGGCCTGTCGAGCGTAGGCAGTGATGTCGTTGATAATCTGGTTTTGGTATTGGTAGCTGGTGGACTCAGCGACAATCTTTTCAGCCTTCTTAACGCTATCTTGATATTTTTCTAGCTTGCTTGAGAGTGATCTGACGTCTTGTAGTTTTTTGTCAGCGGCTTTAGCATCAGCTTGCACACCCGCAACCTGTTGGGCCGAGTCTTTCATGAAGCTGTATGCCATGTAGAAACCAGCGGTCATGACAAGCAGTATCAAGACTAAGGCTAGCGACAGTAGGATGCGAGCCAAGGTTGCATTTAATTGAAGTTTTTGTATGTTCATGATTTTATCACCTCCGGGCGGATAACAACACTTATGACAATTGACATTGGATAGCCATCCTTCACCTCATTGGCGGTTACTGATACCAGGTGGACGTTTTGGAATATATCTTTTTTGTTCTCTAGGGCGGTTTTTAGCTCCAGAGCGTCATTGTAGCTTTTTCCTTTAGTAGTGAGACTGACTGGCTTACCGAAAGTAGTTGCGTCCAGGTCCAAAGACTGTAGGACGATGTTTTTTGGTAGCGTCTGAGCTATTTTTACGGCAATCTTTGAGTATGGCACTTCTTTATCCAAGATGGATTTTGCAACCTTAAGATTATCAGAGAATTGCTTAGCTTGTTGCTGAACTTCTTGATATTGTGATAATTGTCGGTTACTTTCAGCAATGGTTTGCTCAGCATCTGACTTGGATTTCAGCAAAATGAAGTAGGATATGCCGATATAGATGAACAGTAGTGCTGCCAGTGCCAACGAAATGACACAGTAACGTGCGAGTAATCTGTTGGTCTGCCCGGCGATGATTTGACGTTTTTCGTCTTGAGGTAATAAGTTTATCATTTCCAGATCTCCTTTGGATCGACCAATGCTAAGCCTGCAACCGTCATCAGGTGAGTTCGCAACTGCTTTGTTGGCGGCTGCAATGAGCTAAAGTTCAGTGCCTGCCAAGGGCTCGCCGTACGACTCGGCATCATCAGCTCGTTAGTGAAATAATCACCCAATCCTGGAATGTTACTACCGCTACCGACGATGAGCAGCTGCTCCATTTTTGGCTCATTCGGGAAGTGTTCAGAGTAGTAGCGGATAATTTTTTGGGTTTCTTTGACGACTGTTTCCAGGCTTGGTTTAAGCGCGCTGGTAATTTGCGCTTGCTTTGGTCCAGAATTTAGACCGCTCAGAACTTTCAGCTGGTGTGCTGCCTCCAGTGGTGTGTTGAGCTTCTTGGCGATGTTGAGGGTGAAGGTATTGCCGCCGATGTTGACACCAGAAGTCACGCGTATAACGGAGTCTAATATTGCGATGTCTGTGGTTGATGGTCCGATGTCCAAGATTACGGTTGGTAGTCCGCCGCTTTCGGTTGATTTTAGGATGCGGGCAATGGCGTTGATGCTTGGTTCGATCATGGCAATTTCAATACCACACTGTTTGGCAATGGTCGTCATGACTTCAACGTCTTTTTTCGGCGCAGCACACATCAATACCGTCAGCGAATCTTTGTCGCGCTTGATAATCTGGTGGTCAACATAGAGCAGGTCTGGCGGCATCGGTATGTATTGTTCAACTTCCAAGTTGACCGCATCTCGCAAAGATGCTTCCTGGGCTTTAGGCACGGTGAAGGTACGCGAGAAGGTGCGTGATGTTGGCAGACTGAGGACAGCTCGATTGCTGTTCAGTTTGCCAACTAAGTTTTTTTCAAACAATTCGTTGATACGTGTAACGATATAGTCTGAGCAGACTTCTAAGTCGTCAGACATCTTGGATGGATCGAAATCAATGGCACCGTAGCCGTGAACGCTCATCTTTGCGACGTCCAGTGACATGACTCGGGCGCCCACCTTGCTGAAATCAAATCCAATGATTGGTTTATTTTTGTAAAATATAGAACTCACAATATTGCCCACACATTTATATAATTCTTTTTTAGTATACCATAACCAATTTGATTTGCTAACCCTTAATTTGATTTGCTAATCCGGTGATTGGCATCATCACACTGGCGGCGATTAGACCGACCATGCCACCCATGAAGACAATCATCACTGGCTCAATGGTGGAACTGATGCCGGCAATGGCAGTATCGACCTCTTCCTCATAGAAATCAGCAACCTTAACCAAAACTTGGTCGGTTTGTCCGGTTTCTTCACCAACTGCCAACATCTGCGCTACGATTGGCGGATATAGTACCTCATCTTCAGCGATGATTTTAGAAAATACCTCACCGTTTTTCACGCGCTTGGCGGCGCCAGTGAGCGACTCTTCATAGACGCTATTACCAACTGCTTTGGAGGTCACTTCAAGTGCTTCCAGCACAGCCACACCGGCACCAATCAGTGAAGAGAATGTACGAGTGAAGCGAGCGATGGCGATTTTTTTCATAATTTTGCCAATGATTGGTCCATGCACCAAGAAGTGATGGTATTTTTTCTTGCCACCAGGTGTTTTGATGTAGCGCAAGAAACCATAAATTGCCGCGCCGACCAGCGGTAGTAGAATGTACCAGAAATTGACCATGAAAGCGCTGATTCCCAGCATGGCTTGGGTTAAGGCTGGCAGTTCGGCATCTTCTCCCGCCAAATCTTTGATGGTTTTACCAATCATCGGTAGGACAAAGATCATCAAGCCAAAGAATGCACCAATAGTAATGACGATCAGCACCATTGGATAGGTCATTGCTCCTTTAACCTTTTTCTTGATGGATGCTGATTTTTCTTGCTGTAAAGCCAAACGCTTCAAAATGTCGTCCAAAATACCACCAGTTTCACCAGCGCGAACCATGTTGACGTAGACATCATTGAAAGTATCAGGGTGTCGTGCCAGTGCATCAGCAAATGACAAACCACTTTCAATGTCTTTTGAGACGTCGCCAATGATTGAGCGGAATGATGCGCTTTCGGCATGTTCTGTCATTGACTCCAGTGACCTGAGGATTGGCACACCAGCCGAAACCATGGAGCTTAACTGACGGGTAAACATTACCAATTCATCAGATTTAATTTTCCGACGGCGTTTGCGTCCAGATTTGGTATCTGTCTCTTTGAGGTTGACCAGCTTTAAGCCCTGTGCTTGAATTGAGCGGATGGCGGCCGCGCGATCACTGGACTCTATGGTTGATGATAGCGTTGAGCCATCTTTTTTTGTCGCGACAAAACTAAAACTAGTCATGTGTTATTGCTCCCTCGTTGCACGTAAAATTTCCTCAATGGTTGTGACGCCACGGAATGATTTGATCAATCCATCCATCTGCATGGTGATCATACCTTCGCTAATTGCTTGTTCCTGGATGTCATTGCTGGTGGCGTTCGCGGTGATCATCTTTTGAATGGCCACAGAAATACCCAACACTTCGTAAATACCAACGCGACCTTTGAAGCCATTGTGTCCGCATTCATCACAGCCTTCAGGCGATGGCTTCCACAGTTGAACGATGGTTGCCTCTGTTGTGCCCATTGGTGTATCGCCGCCGATGCTCTCTGATGCAGCCTGTTCTTCAAGCTCGTGAAGGTGTGGCATTGACTCCGGTGTGATATTGAACATTTGGGTGATGTAGTTCAATTCTTCTTGGCTGGGGGTGTAGGCTTGGCGACAGGATTGACACAAGCGTCTGACGAGTCGCTGACCGATGACAGCTTTGACGGTACTGGCGATCAAGAATGGCTCAATATCCATATCCAACAAACGCGGCAAACAAGTGGCTGCGTTGTTGGTGTGGAGGGTTGAGAACACCAAGTGTCCGGTCAGCGCTGCCTGCACGCCGAGGTTGGCAGTTTCACCGTCACGGATCTCTCCGACCATGATGATGTTCGGGTCTTGACGGAGCAGCGCGCGCAGTCCTGAAGCAAAGGTCATGCCGGCTTTGGCATTGGTCTGGGTCTG
This sequence comes from uncultured Candidatus Saccharibacteria bacterium, assembly GCA_963525845.1. Classification (GTDB taxonomy): domain Bacteria; phylum Patescibacteriota; class Saccharimonadia; order Saccharimonadales; family Saccharimonadaceae; genus Nanosynbacter. Next base: position 463,316 of record CAURKU010000001.1, on the reverse strand, counting down.
GTTAACGCCAGGAATTTTATATTCGACCGGGTCTTCAATGGTTGAAATATTAACATCAGGAGTGTTCAATTCTGACAGCACGCTAAACAGGGAGGTTGATTTTCCAGAACCAGTTGGCCCGGTCACCAAAATCATACCGTTTGGCTGCGCCATGGCGTTTTTGATGGTTGCCAAAGACAAACCCCAATAGCCTAATTTGTCCAGGGAAATAGCCTGGTTTGATTCATCCAACACACGCATGACGATCTTTTCGCCGTCGGCGATTGGTAGTGTTGACACGCGCAAAGCGTATTGCTTGCCTGAAACTTTGATTTTGAAGCGGCCATCTTGCGGCACGCGGCGTTCGTCGATTTTCAAGTTTGACAAAATCTTGATACGGCTGACCAGAGCTCCTAAAACATTGTGAGGTAATTTATTCACCTCTCTGAGCACACCGTCGATACGGTATCGCACCTGGACAAATTCTTCGCGCGGTTCAATGTGGATGTCGGAAGCGTGTGATTTGATGGCGTACTCGAGCAGCAGGTTGACGGTCTGAGCAATTGGGGAATCTTCAGCAAATTCTTCCTCTTTGGCGTTTTCGGCGTCACTATCATCTCTTTGGATGGCGATGACTTCATCAAGTTCGTCGTTCACATCGCCGCGGTAATTTTCCAGACAATCCAAAATATTGCTTTTCGTCGCCAAGAACACGCGCAGGTTATAGCCGATTTCTTTTTGGATGAAATTGAGAGCCTGCACATCGTCAGGATCTTCCATGGCTAGCATTGGTGCGCCATCTTCATCAACTGCAAATAGCACAACATTGTACTGCCGAGCAATGTGCTCTGGGATACGTTTTAGAACGTCATCAGGAATATCTTTTGGCTCAATCTCGACAAACGGCGTCCCGATATAGTCACCAACCAATTTGGCTAGTTCGCGTTCTTCTAGCACCTTGTCTTCAATGATGGTCTCTTGCAGGGTGCGTTTGGACCGTTCGGCGGTCGTCTTTAAATCAGCAAGCTGCGATTCTGTTAAGATCCCACCCTGTTTCAGAATTTTCTCAATCGTATTATCTGAGATTCTCATATCACTTATGCTTTAGTATAGACCAGTTGAATTGAAAAAACAATGATATACTAAAAGTGTGAAGATATATGATGAAACAGAGATGAAAGCATTGGGGCGGGCCATTGGTCAGGTGTTGGCTGGTGGCGAAGTGATAGAGTTGATCGGTGATGTGGGCGCTGGCAAGACTACACTTACTAAGGGTCTGGCGGAAGGACTGGCAATCACTGAACCAATCCAAAGTCCGACATTTACCATTTCGCGCGTGTACGATGCGCGTGATAGGTTGCGCCTTTGTCACTATGATTTTTACCGCTTGGGTGAAGCTGGCATCATGGGCGATGAAATTTCTGAAATGATGCAAGACGGCTCAACCATCACGGTTATTGAATGGGCCGGCGCGGTTAATGAAGTGCTGCCGAGTGATCGATTGGTGGTCACAATTGCTGCCACTACTGAGACGGAGCGACAGCTGGAGGTTACCGCTAATGGCGCTCATTCCGAACAATTACTTGGTGCGGTTAATGCATTTTTTGAGAGGAGATAAAATGTTGTTATTGCTTGATACATCAACCCCGGTTTGTTACGTGACACTTGTTAATCAAGAGGGTTCAGTGTCGTATGAATGGCAGGCTGACCGCACCTTAGCCAAAGGACTGTTGGGCTTCCTCAGGGATAGCTTAGCCAAACAAAACACCGACATGCACGCGTTGACTGGTATTGGCGTGATGAAAGGTCCAGGAAGCTTTACTGGGTTGAGGATTGGACTGACGGTGGCCAATACCCTGGCTGACGGTTTGCAGGTGCCAATCGTTGGCGCGACGGGCGAGAACTGGCAGGAGCAAGCGTTGGAAAAATTACGCTCCGGTGAAGACGAGAAAATTGTCATGCCAGAGTATGGTGCTGCGGCTCACATCACCGCGCCACGAAAATAATGGCGGCTATGGTATAATCTACGGCATGAAAGAGCGCGCCATGAAACCAAAACAACCTCTAAAACGCAAGAAAACCGCAAAAATTGTAAAGACGAGCACTCCGCAGCCGAACAGCGCGGCAGAAGCGGCTATTTTTATTGGTAGTCTAGGGATAATGTTGTATGCAGCCGATATGTTCTTATTGGGACTTGTTAACTCAAATGGCGATACTAGCCGTGATAACACGGCGGGGCTTGGCTTTATGCTGTTTGTATTTGGTATTAATCTTGCGGCTCAGAGCGTTTGGGCTGCTAAGGAGAATCGTCGAGTTGATAGGTATCGCCAAAGAATTATCGCAGTATATGTAACAGCCTTACCTCTGCTGATGTCTATTGTCTTCAGAGTATTAGGTTTTTGCTATCTGGTTTATGGATGCAAACGTAGTGAAGTAATGAATACGTTGTGTGTCATTGTTCATGATGTATTGATGACCGTGAAACATTCTTATGGAATAGCAGCTTGGATATCTGCGGCTGGATCAATGTATCTGTGGTATTTACTGACATGTAAAGACAAGCTGGTCTGGATATATGATAAGTCTCGGAAGAGCAGTGAAGTTAATAAGGGGGTGGCTGAGCGTGCAAAAAAATATCGCAAGATTGGTCTTACGTTATTGGCGATTCTGCCGATAATGTTGGTCGGAAAGATTATTACCGTTGTTATTGTGAGTTCTTTAGCATTGTATGCCAGTGATATAGTGTGGTTTATACTCATACCATTTGATTACTTCTTTACCTCTATGATTTGGGTGTTATTTGTTATTGCTGGCCTTATATTTTTCGTAAAAAGCAAGTAATTATAGACATTGCGTGCTTTCCGTGTCAAAACTCCAGAAACCGTGTATAATTAAATTACGGCGATTTGTAGGATGCGGTTCGCCGGATTAGATAGTTTGAAGTTGATTGGCTGTTGATATATTTCCTTGAGGCGAATACTCAGGGGCAGTCGGTCGGAAAGGAATACTGAAGTATGACAGGAATTGTCATTGGCGCACTTGTTGGGGCCAGTTTAGGCGCGGGCGCGCTCTATGGATATCAAACAGTACGCCGTTCACAGGCAAAGTCGCAAATTGACAAAGATTTGGCGAATGCAAAAACCAAAGCGAGCGATATCGTTTTGAAAGCAAAAGATGATGCACTGAAAATTGAAAATGAGCGTCGTCGAGAGTGGCAAAAAACAGAAAATCGTTTGGCGGATCGTGAAAAGGCGCTTGACAACAAGCTTGAAGAGCTGGACCGTCGGTCAGAAAAATTGCGGGCGCATGAAGATGAGATCGATGATTTGAAAAATGAGATTCGGCAAATTCGTACTCGTCAGCAGGAAAAATTGGAAAAAATTGCTGGCCTGAAAAAGAAAGATGCAGCCGAAAAATTGATGCAGATGACTGAGCGGGACATTCGTGATGACCTCACCAAATTGGTTGCAAAATTGCAGCACGAGGCCATGGACGATGCTGAAGAGCGAGCTCAGACTATTTTGCTCACCGCCATGGAGCGAATGAGCAGTGAAGTAACGGCTGAGCGCACCGTGACGGCGGTGAAACTGACTGATGATGAGATGAAAGGTCGCATCATCGGTAAGGAAGGTCGTAATATTCAGGCGTTGCAGCGTGCCACTGGTGTCGACATTTTAGTGGACGACACACCGGGTATGGTTGTTTTGTCGAGCTTTGACCCAGTTCGTCGGCAGGTTGCGCGTTTGAGTTTGGAGATGCTGATGAAAGATGGACGCATCCATCCAGCGCGCATCGAGGAAGTTGTTGCCAAGGCGCAAAAACAGATTGACAAAGAAGTCAAGCAGGCTGGTGAAGATGCCATGCGTGAAGCGGGTGTTGTTGGTATTCCAAAGGAAATGCTGCGCCTGTTGGGTGAATTGAAATTCCGAACCTCGTATGGTCAGAACGTGCTGAAGCATTCTACTGAAATGGCGCAGATGGCGGGGATGATTGCTGAGGAAATTGGCGCTGACGTTCGTATATCAAAGATTGCAACGTTGCTGCACGACTCTGGCAAAGCAGTGACGCACAAAATTGAAGGTAAGCATCACCACATTGCGGCAGAATTGGCGCGTAAATATGGCATGGACGAGCGAATTGCTCACGCCATTGAGGCACACCATGATGATATTGAAGCGACAACGCCAGAAGCGTTGGTGGTTCGTGTGGTAGACGCTGCTTCAGCAGCACGCCCAGGTGCACGTAACATCTCAGCGGAGAACTTTGCTGAACGCATGCGCGACTTGGAAAATGTAGCCACCAGCTTTGAAGGCATCGATAAGGCCTATGCAATTTCTGCCGGACGAGAAGTGCGAGTGATTGTGAAGCCAGAAAAGATTGATGACTTGAGTGCTATCAAATTGTCTCGCGATATTGCCACCAAGATCGAATCAACCATGCAATATCCGGGTACTATCAAAGTTAATGTTATCCGCGAAACGCGGGCAGTGGAGTTTGCAAAATAATGGATGGGTTTATGAGAGCAGAACGACGTCAATGGCTTGAAAGTTTGGACGCCCGACCATCCGGCGCTGCCGTCCTGTTGGAGGATGTTGAAGGCCGGGCTTTGATCGTTAAGGCAAACTACAAGACGTATTGGGCGTTACCGGGCGGCATGGTTGACACTGAAGAGTCACCACTAGTGGCAGCGCTACGGGAAGTGAAGGATGAAGTTGGCATCGTCATCAATCCAAGCGATGTGTCATTGATGGGTGTGGCGCAGCGCATGGGCGATGGGTTCATTACTTATCAATTCATTTTTACAGCGTCCATCAAAGAATCGCAGGTTGAGGCCATTAGTCCACACGATCCAGAAATTGAAGAGTGGCGATTCATCGGTAAACAGGAAGTGTTGAAGGGTGAATTGCCGTTACCATGGTCACTGAAAGCGTGGGCTCACGACCAGTCGGGGTATTTTGAAACCGCCATTGCTGATGATGACAATGCTGATACTGAAACAATTGTATTCTCCACAACTGGCGGTGACGAAAGCAGTAGTAGTGATACGCCAGTGCGCAAGGGCGCTTCTGGACGACTATTCATCACCCGCCACGGCGAAAGCGAGTGGAATTTGCAGGGCAAATGGACCGGACTGACAGATGTTGGCTTGACGGAAAAGGGCATCTCAGACACGGTGCGACTGGGTCAGCTATTGAAAGATACGACTTTTGAGGTGGCGTATACTTCTGCTTTGAAACGAACCCATCAGACGCTTGACGCTTTACTTAAGGGCGCAGAAATTACCACATTGCCGACCATTCACGCAGCAGAACTCAATGAGCGTGACTATGGTACGCTGACGGGTAGTGACAAATGGGAAGTAAAGGATCAGATTGGCGAAGAAGCTTTCAATGGCATTCGCCGCGGTTGGGATTATCCAGTGCCAGACGGCGAAACCTTGAAAGACGTGTATGCACGAGTTGTGCCGTACTTTGAGACCGAGATATTGCCACGACTGCAGGACGGTGAAAATGTGCTATTGGTGGCACATGGTAATTCCATCCGCGCCTTGGTCAAATACCTTGATCAAATCCCAGACGATAAGGTCGCAGACTTGGAGATGCCGTTTGGTAAAATCTTAGTGTACAGCTTTGACCATGACCACGCGTTGCCGGTTGATAAGGCTGAGCGCTCCGTTGACATCTCACCAACCAAAGCGTAAGCATGAGCTGTAAATTACAGCTACAACAAGACTAGCTTTTACTGCGTCAATGTGCTACAATACCTTGCAGGTAGTTACCTCATTTCGGGGTGTGGCGCAGTTGGCTAGCGCGCGCGGTTTGGGACCGTGAGGTCGAAGGTTCGAGTCCTTTCACCCCGACCATCGAAGTAATATCAGATCCACGCCATGGAAGTATGGCGTGGATTTTTCAATTAACATAACAGCTAGAGACTAATCTTGGTGGGTTATCGCGGCTGCTTATCGAGGTCGCTCAGCCGCAACTTGTTGCGCTGTCTGCGCCAGGGTATCAACGTCAAGTGGTTTGAGGTCTTCGGCAGATATACCGCGGCGTTCTAGAACTTTGGCTATCAAAAAATCAGCTATCTTTGGATTTTTCGGCAATAACGATCCATGCAGGTAGGTTGCTATGACGTTATTGAATTGGACCCCTTCGGTGCCATCAGTAGTATTATTGCCAGCACCGCGGACTACCTTGCCCAGTGGCTGAACTGTGTCGTCCAAAAATGTCTGGCCGCTGTGATTTTCGTAGCCAACAATGGCGCCAAATTCTTCACTTTCCAGGGTGATGTTGCCGATGAGTCGTTCCTCTCCGGCGGTTGTTTCCACTGGCAGCACGCCAATGCCGCGAATGATGGAGCCGTCATTGGTGACAAATTGTCGTCCAAACAACTGATACATACCACAAATAAGCAACATGGGAACGCCGTCATTTGCCAGAGTTTCCAATTCCTCACCGCGTGACAACAAGTCGTCTTGAATTGCCAGCTGCCCAGCGTCTTGTCCGCCGCCGCCGACAAAGATATCTCCAGTTGAAAAGTCAGTTGTGTCTCCTGGATTATGGTCAATGATTTCGACACCAAAGCCCCGCCATTCCAGCCGTTTTTTGAGCGTCAAGGTGTTGCCCCAGTCGCCGTAGAGGTTCATGTCTTTGGGGTATAGTTGGATGATTTTGATCGTTGTCATGAAATATCCTCCACATCTGTTTTTTCGCTCAACAACCGTCGCAGGGTGGTCATGGCGGTGTAGCTACAAAAAATCTGTTTTGGCTCTGTGGGTGCTTGTGCCAAAAACTCATCCAGCGCTTTTGCCAAATCCGGTTCGACGGTGCCAACGGTGACCTCGTCATAGTTCAACCGCAGTGCCATGTCATAGGCTCGGACGCCACTGACTACGCTGACATGGTTCAGTACAGAAAAATCAACATCCCACAGCCAACTCATGTCGCGACCGTCAGCGTAATTGTCATTGATGGCAATCATGGTATGACGCTGTCGTTTACCAAAAGACAACAAGCTGAGCCGAAAGCCACTGGGGTTTTTAACCAACAGGAGGTCAATGGACGTGCCGTTGTAGGTGATGACTTCGCCGCGACCAAATGCTGGTTTGACTTTTGACAGCGCATCTAGTAGCACAGGAATTGGCGTTTCTGGCACGATGGTTCTGACCAAAGCCATGGCCGCTGCTGCGTTTAGCAGATTGTACACTCCGCTCAGAGCAATCTCGGTTTTATAGTTTGTATTGTCTATCAAAAACTCAGCCCCTTGTTCCGCCACGGCTGTCAACAGCACATCTGCGTGGACTGATTCATTCGCCACAGCATCGCCGGTTTTCAGGGAATCATCTGTTGGCATGAGCCGCAGTAGGTCGGTGGTCAAGCCAAAATAGGATGTCGTCACTGAGGTCTTTTCATGAATGCGGAAGACTCGTGGATCGTCACGGTTTAAGACCACGCGGTCAGTAGTGGCGGCTGCAATTTTTTCCAAAAAACCCGCTGCAGTGTCTATTTCACCAAATCGGTCCAGTTGGTCACGCATGACGTTGAGCAGGAGAGAGTATTTTGGCTGCACTTTCTGCACAAACTTAACAGCCCAGGCCTCGTCCAGTTCCAGGACCGCAATGTCAGCATCCAATTTACCTCGCTGGTTGACCGCGCCCAACAGTGCTGCTGCCACGCCACGAGAAAAATTACTACCCGTGCGGTTGGTGAATACATTCAGTCCTGCTGCTTCCAATAGTTCTACGACGATTTTTGTTGTGGTGGTTTTGCCGTTGGTTCCGGAAATCACAACCACGCCGTAGGGTAAATCTTGTAGGGCGCGAGGGATGAAGCCTGAGTCGATTTTTTCTACCACCAGTCCAGGTAGAGCCGAGCCACCACCGCGTAATCTCATGCCGCCGCGAACAGCTTTGCCGATAGCGGTTGTTATCATGTGTCGAATCATATAGAGATATTATAGCACCAACCGCTTGAGTCGTGATATACTGATAGTATGTTTTTGGTGGGAATCTTTCAGTGGTGGTATGGAACTGGACTGTATAAGCACGTCAGACAAGTCTATGTCGGTCTATTAAAAACAGTTGATTTTTTCTCAATTGGTTTGCTGCTGAAAACCTTATTCAATCCATTTCGGCAAATATCTGCTGGTGTAGTCCAAGGTGGATTACCAGAGCAATTTCGAGCGTTTCTTGATAGATCGTTCTCCAGGGTGTTTGGAGCATTTTTACGAACAATCTTGATTGCGGTCGGACTTGTTTGCTTGCTAGTTCGACTACTCTGGAGCGTGTTGATCATTGCGGCCTGGCTGCTGCTGCCACTGGCACCACTAATTGGCATAATTTTTTGGCAAATGGGAGTAGCGTCATGAATATTGAGCCGGTAATTCGCTATGGTAGTCAGCGGTCACAAAAAGCACGATTTTCTGTTCGGTTTGGTGATGTGTGGCATTTGCTGCTTGGTCTGTGTAGTCTGGCGATGATTCTGTTGGGCTGTTGGTCAGTGATACATCACGGGCCAGTTGGTTGGCTTTTGGTGGGGATGAGCGGTCCGTTTGTCATGTTGACTATTTGGTGGCAGGGCGACCTCAAAACTGCTGAGATGAGTAAGCATCCGACGACACTTGATGACGTTATGGCCGCTGATTTACTGGGTCAATTAAGTAAAAATCCGACACCGCAAGAGCTGGTGCTGGCTATTTCAAAAACTCGGGCTGGTCAATTTTTGGCAGTGCGCCTTGGGCTGACGCCAAACTTCCTGAGTAATATTGCGTCCGATGATCCACGGATGACCGACGCCATCTGGCAAGCAGCACTTGACATCTGGCAGGAGACCAATAGTCCCAAAGTGACTGGTGCAGTTGTGGCCGCGGCTATTGTGAAAGTGTTCCCGAGCCACGACGCGATTTTGGCAAGTTTGAAGCTTGATTTTCAGGACGTATTGGAGGGAATTCGCTGGTATGAGCGACTGAAAGCGCTGGTCGAAGATTTCAAAGAAAAACCGCTGCGCACTGGCGGTATAGCACGGGATTGGTCATTTGGCTACACGCCACTACTGAGCCGATTTGCTCAAAACCTGAGCCAGCAGGTGTCAGGCGGGACGATTATGACGCGCTTGGATGCGCACACTGATGTATTGGAGCAAATGCTACAGATTTTCAATACGGGCGGTCGTCAAAATGTCGCTTTGGTTGGTCCAGATGGTGTCGGTAAGAGTACGCTCATTGCGGCATTTGCGGAAATGCTGATTGATGGACACAAAGAAGTACCGTCCAATTTGCTATATCAGCAAGTATTTTTACTGGACGCCTCGGCGTTGATTTCTGTAGCTGGCGGTCGTGGTGAATTGGAGCAGTTAGTAACGAGACTGCTCAATGAAGCGTTTGCTTCAAAAAATGTTATTTTGTGTTTGGAAAATGCCCAGCTGTTTTTCGAAGAGGGTGTCGGTTCGGTGGATATGAGCAATTTGCTATTGCCCGTTTTGGAAGCCGGTCGCCTGCGTATCATTTTGTCTCTAGATCAGCAACGATTTTTGCAAATTTCCCAATGTAACACCCAGCTGGCTCATGCGCTAAATACGCTAGCAGTCCAGCCGACAGATCGTGCTGAAACCATGAAAATTATGCGCGACCAACTGATTTCGTTTGAGCATCAATTTGGCGTGACGTACATGCTGCAGGCACTCAATGAAGCGTATCGAGTTGGTGACCGCTACGTCCAAGATTTGGCCATGCCGGGGCGAGCATTGAAAGTATTAGAATCAACCGCCAGCATCTCCAAAGGTGGTCTCATCACCGCGCAGTCAGTGGATGATGCAGCGGAAAAAACCATGGGCATCAAGATCGCTGCGGCTTCTGGTGGCGATGAACGTGAAAAGTTGTTAAATCTTGAGTCATTGATTCACCAGCGCATGATCAACCAATCACGTGCCGTTTCGGTGGTGTCCGACGCCATCCGTCGAGCGCGCGCTGGCGTGAGAAATCTTGATCGCCCCATCGGTACTTTCCTGTTTTTGGGGCCAACTGGTGTTGGTAAAACTGAATTGTCAAAGGCCCTGGCAGAGGTGTACTTTGGCGGTGAAGGTAACTTGGTGCGATTGGATCTGAATGAGTTCGTTCGTGCTGAAGATGTAGCTCGTTTGATCGCGGATGGGGCTAATGATCCGCTGAGCTTGACGGCTCAGGTGCAAAAAGCGCCGTTTTCGGTGGTGCTGCTTGATGAGATAGAAAAGGCGCATCCACAAGTGCTGACGACGTTGCTGCAGTTGCTGGATGAAGGTATTTTGCGTGATGAGAAAAACCGGGAAGTTAGTTTTCGCGACTGTATCGTCATTGCGACGTCAAATGCTGGTGCTGACCGCATCCGCGAATACATTGAGCGTGGCTATCAGCTGGAGCAATTTGAACAAACTTTCATCAATGAACTGATCAACGCCAATTTGTTCCGTCCCGAGTTCCTGAACCGATTTGATGAAATTGTGTTGTTCCGCCCTCTAGGCAAAGCTGAACTATTGCAAGTTATCGACTTGATTTTGGCGGGAGTTAACCGTACGCTGGAGCCTCAGAAAATTCAAGTTTCCGTCGAGCCCGAAGGAAAACAGCTGCTCGTTGATGCTGGATACGACCCACGTCTTGGTGCGCGACCTATGCGACGCGTTGTGCAGCGCGCTGTCGAAAATACTGTTGCCAAGCAGCTGTTGGCAGGCACAGTTACGCCAGGTAGTACAACCATCATCACTGCTGAGCAGATTCGTGCGGCAGTAGGTGAAGCCCCGAACGACCGTCAAATTGGTTAGAATTTGAGATATCAAAAAACCTCTGTAGCCTATATACTACAGAGGTGTAAATATCGTTCGTGGTACCCCGCACAGGAGTCGAACCTGCAACCTTCGGTACCGGAAACCGATGCTCTATCCAGTTGAGCTAACGGGGCGTGTCAACTCGTCATCAAAGATGTCAATGTAAATGTGATTATGACGAAAATGGTACACCCGGCAGGATTCGAACCTGCGACCCCTTGGTTCGAAGCCAAGTACTCTAATCCGCTGAGCTACGGGTGCATACCGAGTTAAATTATACCATACTTATCGTTTGATGAAAATGACACAGTATATCAAGGGTGGTATAATATCACCATATGAATATTTCCACAGACATTTCCCTCAAACAATACACCACCATGCAAGTGGGCGGTAACGCACGCTTTTTGACAGAAGCCACGGCAGTGGAGGAGGTTCCACAGATATATCATGATGCCAAGTCGCGGCAGCTACCAGTTTTCGTGCTGGGCGGTGGCAGTAATGTGATTGCTAAAGACGAGGGCTTTGAGGGCATTGTGCTGCTCAATCGCATCAAAGGTTTTGAGGTTGTGTCAGAAGACGAGGAGTCGGTAACACTCAAAATTGGCGCCGGTGAAGTTTGGGACGAAGTGGTAGCGCGAACGGTAGACATGGGTCTGAGCGGCATTGAAGCGATGTCTGCCATCCCTGGCACGGCTGGAGCTGCGCCAGTACAAAACGTTGGTGCCTATGGGCAGGAGATAGCAAATACCCTGGTGGAAGTTGAGGCGTATGATTCAGCTACAGACGCCATGGTTGTGTTGCCTGCTGAGGCGTGTCATTTTTCTTACCGCCACAGTATTTTCCGTGGCTCACAGATGGGTCGCTACTGCATTACGGCCATCACCATTCGCTTGTCGCGCCGCGCTCCGCAGCCGCCATTTTACGCTGGTTTGCAGCGATATCTCGATGAGCATCACATCACCGACTACACCCCGGTAGCCATTCGTCAGGCAGTGATTGCCATTCGGCACGATAAACTGCCTGATCCGACCGTGACGCCCAATAGCGGTTCATTCTTTAAGAATGCCATGGTCAGTCAAGAGACGCTGGATGCCATTCGTCAAACCCACCCCGAAGTGCCAAACTATGCCATGCCAGATGGGACTTATAAAATTCCGACTGGTTGGCTAATCGATCAAGCGGGTTTCCGCGGCAAGGAGCTGCATAACATGAAGGTTCATGACAAAAACGCGTTGGTGCTGACCAATCCTCATACTGCAACCTACCATGACCTCGAATCTGCTCGCCAAGCCATCATCCAGGCAGTGTATGACCAATTTCACGTCCGCATTGAGCAAGAACCATTAGAATTATAGGCTTGCACTGACGCTCATTTCTGGTTATGCTTATAATATGATTCGACGAACTGGTTTCACGGTTGTGGAAGTGATTATCGTGATGGCTATCATGGCTATTTTGCTGGCCATCGGTACCGTTAGTTTTCGATCATATCAAGTTTCAACTCGTGACAAAACACGTGAGGGTGATATCACGACCATTCAAAATTATCTAGAATCATTATATCCTCGCGAACTGCGCGACTCGTCAAACAATATCATCAAATCGGCTGGTAGCTATCCAGCGCATGCGGTCAATGGGGCGGGCGGTAGCGCCATGACTGACGCACTTTTCGATCAAATATTTTCCGAACTACCAGATGCTGCAAAGAAGGGTCCGCTGCCAGGAGAGAAGTTTGTCTCCGCTGGTGTTTTGCAGTATGGATCACACTCGACCCCACTAAATCGTTCAATGCTGATGTCGTATACGAGCGACTACAATACTCATAAACCATCAGGTTACGCCAACGGTGCGTACGCGTACTTTGCTATCAACCGTTCAGGCAACCGCTGCATCACCTTGACTGACGAATGCCAGGGCTATATCATCATGTATCATCTCGAGGGTCAACCTAATGAGTGGAAAATAGTGGAGAAGAGTCGGTGATGAAAAAAGGTTTTACCGTCGTTGAGCTGATGATTACACTGTTTGTTGCGTCACTTTTCATCATTAGTGGCTATCAGCTATATCAGGTGGTAGTGTTTCGTGGTAGCGATGCCCGCAAATTGTCGGAGGCCAGCACTTTGGCATACGAAGTACTGCGGTCTGAAGGCACCTATCAAGAGATATCGCAACTCTGCTTTGGTTCATCTCACCCTGAACAGACCATCACTCGTAACAATGCGCTGCTCGGAACGGTAAATATCACGCTCAAGCGTTGCCGTGTTCAGCCAAATGTTGGGGTGATGCGCGTGACGGCTACTGCCAAGTATGACAATCCAGCAAAGGAAGTTTCTCATGCGGTCTATGTCTCACAGTAAGTCTCAGCGCGGTTTCACGCTGGTGGAGATGTTGGTGATATCGCCGTTGGTGATCATCATTTTGGCGGGTATCGTCGGCATCGTCATCAGTTTGACGACGGAGTCCATGCGCACGACTGCTCGTTCTCAGCTGCAGAACGAAGTGCAGGCGGTGCTGGATCGTATGGAAGAAGACGTGCGCACTAGTCTGGTTATCAATCCTGACTCATCATTTGCGCTAAGTACCAATAATTTTGTCACCAATAAAAACCCACTGGCAACCGACCGGCGGCTGGTCAAAAAGGACTGTTCAGTGGCGAGCGCTGGGCTCCTGCTCGAAGAAGCCCTGTCATACAACCTGGAGTATTCAGTTTCCGGCTCAAAGCTCATGAGAAAAGTCTCCATGAATGCCTGTCAAACGTCGCCAAATACCTGGCAGCGTCCAAAGACAGAAACGGTGATGTCGTCAAATTCTGCAACTGATTTACAGATTGACTATATCAATATTTCCAGCTCTGAACCGAGTGCCGTCAGGATCAAATTGACGGCTAAACGCCAAGTTGCAGGTAGCGAAATCAGCTACACTGGTATCATGTATGCCAGGTCACTCAACGCACAATGATAAAATGCTTGTGTTTTTAAAACCGCTCTGATACAATCAAAATTGTTAATAACTTAACCAAAAAATAGGGGGCAAATCAGAAATGATTTCTTCAAACAAAACTAAAGGTTTCACACTTGTTGAGCTCTTGATCGTGATCGTTGTTATCGCGATTTTGGCAGCAATCTCAATCGTTGCCTACAACGGTGTAACACAAAAAGCACGTGACGACGAACGTCAATCAAACGCACGCAACCTCGTCAACGCAGCAGCATCTTTCAACTCTAGTGCAGAAGATGACAAATGGCCTACTGTTTCCGAGGTAGGTGGCTACAGCACTATCAAGGTTCCAGCTACGGTTATCAGCGCAACTGACGGCACTGCACCAACAGCAGCTAACAAAAACCACTATGGCTACGAGTTCTGTAAAGACGGTGGTGTAACAACAAACCAGTCTGAAGCAACCGGTGTGAAGGTTAAGTACTGGAAAGATGTTGATGCTGGTACTGACCACGTGAAAGAAATTTCAACTGGTAAATGTAACTAGTCTTAATTTAGCAGCACGCTAATAATATAAATACCTCAGGCATGTAGCTTGAGGTATTTTGTTAAGTCTTATATTGTTACTTAGCTTTTAGTTGTAAGGAAGTGGAAAGCTTTTCGCCAAAGATTCGGTCTTTTGCCTAAGTTCAGCGTGAGCACTTGGGTCATCGGTCTGAATTGCCGTGATGATCCACTCAGCAATTTGCTTGATCTCCGCCTCTGTCATACCGCGTGTCGTCACTGCTGGTGTGCCAAGCCGTAAACCGCTTGGGCGAAACGGCGGCAGGGTGTCGTTGGGGATGGCGTTGGCGTTGGCGGTGATGCCGCTGGCCTCCAGCCGCTCCTGAGCAGTTTTGCCGTCAATACCGAAGCTGCCATAAATATCCGCCAGCACCAAGTGGTTACTGGTGCCACCTGTTACCAATTTCAGGCCGCCGCGTTTCAGCTCATCTGCCAGCACGGCCGCATTCTTTACGATTTGCTGGGCGTATTCTGTAAATTCTGGGCGTAACGCCTCACTGAAGGCCACTGCTTTAGCAGCGATGGTGTGCATGTGCGGACCACCTTGAGTGCCAGGGAAGACCGCCCGGTCAATCAGTGTTGGCAGGTTTTCCAAAGTTTTTTCTGGTCGCTTCAACGGATTGCCGACCACACCTTTTGACAAAATCAAACCGCCACGCGGACCGCGTAAGGTTTTGTGCGTGGTGGTGGTGATAACGTGAAAGCCATAATCAAAGGGATTTTTGGCTACGCCGCTAACGATCAGTCCAGCGATGTGGCTCATATCTGCCATCAGCATGGCGCCGACTTCGCGTCCAATCTCGGCAAACTTGGCATAATCCAGCTCCCGCGGATAGGCTGAAAAGCCTGCCAAGATGATCTTTGGCTGATGCTCCAGCGCCAAACGGCGAATTTCTTCATAGTCAATTTCGCCGGTCTTGACATCTTTGATGCCGTAGCGGACAAAATTGTATTCGCGGGCTGAGCGGGTGACTGGTGCGCCGTGGGTTAGGTGGCCGCCGTGTGCCAAATCCATCGCCAGAATGGTGTCGCCTGGCTCGCACCATGCATAATATACCGCCTCGTTGGCTTGGGCACCAGAGTGCGGCTGAACATTGGCATGGTCAGCGCCAAACAGTTGCTTGGCACGGTCAATCGCCAACTGCTCAATTTGGTCAGTATTATGCTGCCCGCCATAGTAGCGCCGGCCAGGATAGCCTTCAGAGTATTTGTTGGTAAACACGCTACCCAGCGCCTTGAGCACGTCTGGTGAAACGTAGTTTTCGCTGGGGATGAGCTCTAGCCCTGCTTGCTGTCGCTCAATTTCCGCAGTGATGAGTCGTTCAATTGCTTGATTTTTCATATCAATTTCTCCTATATAACCCCATTATACCATTTGTACTATTATATCATTTGTGATATACTGCCGGCATGAATACAGATCGATACATCCAAAAGATCGGTACGCTCATTGCGGAAAATCGTCAACGAAAAAATCTGACGCAGGCCCAATTAGCTGATGCTTTGGGGACGTCTCAGAGTGCAATCAATCGTATTGAAAGCGGCAAGCAAAACCTGAGCCTCGAAATGTTATCGCGTATCTCGGAGGTATTGAGCCATAATATCATGCTGCTTAACAAAACTGGCAAGATCAATTTCCGCGTCTCGGGCGGACACAAATTGTCTGGTAGTATCGATGTAAAAACAAGTAAAAATGCTGCAGTGGCTTTGCTGTGCGCTAGCTTACTCAACAAAGGCAAAACGACATTGCGACGCGTATCTCGCATTGAAGAAGTTAACCGCATCATTGAAGTGCTTAATTCCATCGGTGTCAAAACTCGGTGGCTGGCAGGCAATGACCTGGAAATTACACCGCCAGCCAAGCTGAGGTTGGAGGACATGGACATCACGGCTGCCAAGCGTACTCGCACGGTATTGATGTTCTTGGGTCCGCTGCTCCATCAATATGATGATTTTCGGTTGCCATTTGCCGGTGGCTGTAACCTTGGCAAGCGCACCGTGGAGCCACACTTGTCGGGACTGAAGCATTTTGGGATGCACGTAGAGGCGGAGCCAGACAGCTATCACGCGACAGTTAATGCCACGACGGGTGATCACACTATTGTCCTGACTGAACGTGGCGACACGGTGACGGAGAACCTCATCATGGCAGCGGCATTGTCGCCAACAAAGACCATCATCCGCAACGCCAGCCCAAACTACATGGTGCAGGATGTCTGTTTCTACTTGGAAAAATTAGGTGTGAAAATAGAGGGCATCGGCACTACTACGTTGACCATCATCGGTAAAAAATCGATCAACCAACCTGTTGAATACGCGCCGTCTGAAGACCCGATTGAGGCCATGAGCTTCATCGCGGCAGCTGTGGTGACAGACTCGGAAATTACGGTGCGTCGGGCGCCAATTGAATTTTTGGAAATTGAGCTAGCGACCTTGGCTGAAATGGGTCTGCAGTACGAACTGAGCGAGGAATACGCAGCCGACAATGGTCGTACCCGCCTGGTGGATATCACACTGAAACATTCCAAGCTGGTTGCGCCAAAAGACAAGATCCATGCATTGCCGTTCCCAGGAATTAACATGGATAACTTGCCGTTCTTGGGGCTGATTGCCACCATGGCTGAGGGTCGGACCTTGGTGCATGACTGGAGCTATGAAAATCGAGCGATTTATTTCACTGAACTAAGCAAGCTAAATGCACAAATTGAGCTGGTCGATCCACACCGGGTATATATCAGCGGTCCGACCAACTGGAAGCCAGCCGACATCATTGCGCCACCAGCGCTCCGACCAAGTGTTGTCGTCTTTTTGGCGATGTTGGCGGCGCCAGGACAGTCAACCCTGCGCGACGTATATTCCATCAACCGTGGCTACGAAGATTTGGCGCAGCGTCTGAACCGATTGGGCGCACAAGTTGAAGTGATCAACGAATAAATCACTGCTTTGGAAACAAAAAGTGGAGATAATCCTTCATCATGCGTGCGCCAGAGATAATTGGCAGGTACGCTTTGAGTTGGCGATGAGTTAATTTTTCCAGCAATGAATCATTTTGCATGATGCGTGCGGCTTTGTGCATATTGAGATACAGTGAACGAACTTCTTCGTCGTAGTTTTTGCCACTAACTTCTAGGCAAGCGATTGGCTTGACGTCTGCCACGCCGCCATCGCTGGTGGAAATGAGCAATTTGAGATTGGCGATATCTTTTTCCCATGAGGTACCGCAGGCTTCCCAACCAACTTCTGGTACGTTGATGGCGATGTTTGAGCCAACTGCCAGCGCCCGGCCCAACTCTTCGTCATAATCTTGGATGTAGTGAACGCGCTCTTTTAAGACGGGGTCAGCGTCTACTAATTGTAAAATTTCAAGCAGCCGCTGATACATCGCAGTGTCACCTTGGTGAACTTTTCCTGCCAAGATATAATGCGCATTATAATCCACCAAAATCTGTCGCAGAGCCTTTGGGCTAGTAAACGGTATGTATGGCCGCTTATAGTTAGCAAAGCGTCGTTTGAAATCAAACAACAATGCATTCTCTGGTATTTGCACAGGATGGTTGTATTGATCTTTGCGGTGCTCTAGCACACGGTTTAAGGCGGCGCGACCAGCGCGGTGCATGGCGCGGAGGTCTGACGCAGTTAACGTATCAATTTTGGCATGGAAATTATCTGTTGGCAATCCAAATTTATCGATAATCCCGCTCTCGCTATAGAGTTGCATGATCTCCGGCAGTACCCATGTTTCCAGGTCGATGCCATTGGTGATGGCGTGAAATTTGACTTTGTCGTTGTTGCGGTCGCGGAAATTTGCCACTCGGGCGTGCAGTTTGCTGACACCATTTTTGGCTTCGGTCAGCTCAATTGCTAGTAGGTTTGGCCGCAAGCGATCGTTACGAAATTGTTCCATCAGCCAGCAGCGCACGGCGTTACTTTTGATATTTGGCAGCACTAATTTTTCAAATTGTGAGCGGTGAAATTCTGGTTCAGCCGCTTGGAGCAGGGTGTGGTTGGTGTAGAGCGTGTGTTTGCGCACGTAGACGATTGCTTCGTACAAGTTCATGCCGTTGGCGCATAGCTCATCCAGCCGAGCTAGTGCTGCAAAAATGGTTGCGGTTTCGTTGAGTTGGATGACAGCCGGTTTGATGCCGAGTAGTTTCAGGGCTTTATAACCCCCAAACCCGAGCGCGACTTCTTGGTAAAGTCGGTGATCGCCTGAGCCTTCGCCTTCGTACAGCTGTCCAAAGTTTGGCTCTGAGATGGTAACAAATTGCGTTGAGCCGAGTACCTTTTTGAAAATACTCAAACTAGCATCAGGAAACCCATGTGAACTAATGGACACTTCGTCGATGTATTCAAAGCCATAGTCTTGTGGTGAGACAGTTTCTGAGAATTCTTCCTGTGCCAGGTTGGTAATTTTTTGGTGCGATTCACTGCGGTAAAATGGCGTCACTACCACAAATGGCACGTCTAATTTTTCGGCCACCCGCCGTGTGTCTGCCGCCAGCACGCCCAAGCCACCACCACCTTTGATACCGTTGGCTTTGTCGTAAATTTCCATCGTCCAGTAGATGTATGGCCTGGAATCAGACAGTTGATGCGTCAAACTATTGCGCTCAATGATGTCATAAAACTCAGAGGCATCTTCGATGTCGTGTGGTCGGTACTTTGGTTTTTCTGTGTAAAAATATGGATCCATGATGCCCTTTATGGATTGAAATTATCTTAAACTGGTGCGGGTGCGGAGAATCGAACTCCGATCTCAAGTTTGGAAAACTTGCATACTAACCGCTGTACTACACCCGCAAGCTTGTATCATTGTAGCAGAAAGATGCTATAATGTGAATACGCCCTGATAGCTCAGCTGGATAGAGCAGAGGACTTCTAAGCCTAAGGTCGTAGGTTCGAATCCTACTCGGGGCGCCACAGTATTACGAGTATCAATTATGGATGCGAGTCACAAACCACGCATGTCTCGAGAAATGATGATGAGACTATCTGATCCTCGACGAGGGTCGATTGACGGTTTTACTGCGTACGGACATACAGGACGAAGCATCAACAGAAAACATCGGGCAAATTCAGATCGCCAATACATCAATAATTATCAAAGCTCTGCCATGGCTAGCTGCCATGGGCATGTGCGTCGCTTTGGCATGGAATTAGGGGTGGTTTCTTCAGGGCATGATCATAAAGCTAAGCA
This sequence comes from uncultured Candidatus Saccharibacteria bacterium, assembly GCA_963525845.1. Taxonomy (GTDB): domain Bacteria; phylum Patescibacteriota; class Saccharimonadia; order Saccharimonadales; family Saccharimonadaceae; genus Nanosynbacter. The sequence goes on along the minus strand of CAURKU010000001.1, from coordinate 443,843 downwards.
ACCAGCAGGACAAAGTCTTTCAAACAGAAAACCGCATACTGCCAAGACCGAAACAGATAGGCCGAATCGGCAATCTTCAAATGCCAATGCTCGCCCGATGGGACTCAACAGACCAAGGTCATCGTTTCACGAACCGCCTTCCCGTCGGTATAACCCATATGGATAAGGCAAAATAAAATCCTCACGTGTGTGAGGTTATTTTTGGAGGGCCAGGAGGGGCTCGAACCCTCGACACCCTGCTTAAGAGGCAGGTGCTCTAACCAGCTGAGCTACTGGCCCATACGTGTGATTCTAGCACATATTATGTCACAAATCAATGCTTGGGGCGAATGATGGGGGTCGAACCCACGGCCTCCGGAGCCACAATCCAGCGCTCTAACCAACTGAGCTACATCCGCCATGCGCAAGCTTCTAGCATTATACCATAGCTGATACCTGTACTCAAGCAGATTCATTTGGTAGAATGATAGAGATGAAAATACTCACTGGTACAGATTTGGCAAGTTTTATCAAAGAGCGTCAAGCCAAGCAAGTTCGAGCATTGCGCCAAGCGTGGCATATTCAGCCTCGATTGGCAATCGTCACAAACACCGACAATCCAGTGATTGAAACATATATGCGCTTGAAGCGTAACTATGGTGCGGATATTTTGATTGATACAGAAATTCACCACGTGGAAGATGTATTGGAGACGGTTCAGCAGCTGAATGTGCGAGAAGATGTGCAGGGAATTATTGTGCAGCTGCCGCTAAAAGACCCAACTCAGACGGACGAAATATTAGCTGCGGTTGCGCCAGAAAAAGACGTCGATGGGCTCAATCCTCATTCGTCGTTTGAAGCGGCAACGCCAACGGCTATTAATTGGCTATTGTTGGGCCACGGTATTGATTTGTCCAAAAAACGTATCGCTGTGGTTGGACATGGTCGACTGGTGGGCGCACCACTGGTGGATATGTGGCGTCGGTCTGGTTTGGAGCCGGTCGTCTTCGACATGGGGGATGACTTGGCGCGGTTAGTTGATTTTGAAGTGATTGTTACTGCCACGGGCAGTCCGGGTGTTATTTCGTCTGATATGGTGCAGCCTGGCGCAATTGTAGTTGATGCGGGCACTGCGTCTGACAAGGGCAAAATAGTTGGCGATGTTGCCAAAGAAGTGCGTGACCGGCAGGACGTGTCAATCACACCTGAAAAAGGCGGTGTCGGACCACTGACGGTGGCGGCGCTGTTTGATAATTTGATCAACGCCTGCCTCGCCATTGCCAATCGGCAAAAACAGTAGGTGAATTAGCCGATAACGTCTTTGACTTTGCTGACCACTTGGCGTGGTGTCAAGTTTGCTTTGACAATATAGCTGTGAATGTTGAGGTCTCGCAGTTCGTCAGGCGCTTCTTCTTCGCTCAAATTCGTCAGAACGATGACTGGAACGGTTTTGCCCCACGCGTGAGAACGAATTTTTTTCAAGGCGGTCAATCCATCCATTTCTGGCATTTGTAAATCAAGCAAAATGATATCTGGGGTAAATTTCTCAACCAATTCGACGCCCACTTTGCCATCGGCTGCCAGTCGTACGTCAAAATCATCAGCCTCAAATTTCATGCGGTACATCTGGCTAATGGCTGGATCATCTTCGATAATGGCAATTTTCTTCATAGGCTCATTATAGCACAGATATCTGGACGAGAAGGCTGAAATCGCTTATATTTATATGCATGGATAGAGACTATGGGCAATCTCTGAAAAAAGCGACTAATGTTTTGAAAACCAGTCGGATGCGTAAGCAAGAATTTTTTGCTGAAATGGGTATGTTGTTACTACGCAGCACTGATTTGGACGTATTTTTGAAGCGCATGAAGTGTTTTTTGCGGCGGTCATTTCAGGCGGAGTCCGTGACACTGGCAGTGAAAATTGGTGACAGCTTCAGGCTTGAAAGCACCAGTAAGCGAGTTCTTCCGGCAATTGACGTCGCGCGATTGACAAAGCATATTCATCGGCACTATCGCTACAATGAAGTGATATTGGTCAAAGATTTGGCGGATGAATCGTTGCAGCAAAGTTTGGCGATGTATCACATTGAAGTCATTTTGCCACTGGCCATGGACCATGAATGCGTTGGTTGTGTGTTGTTTGGCAGACGAGCCAAGCGCTACACACGGCGAGACATTTCTCTCCTGGAAACCATGAGTGGTGAATTGGTGGTGGCGGTCAAGAATTCACTCGCCATGGCTGAAGTACGCCAACTCAACGAGACGTTGCAACAGAAAATCATCGATGCAACGAGGGAGCTCAGGATTAGTAACCGCCAATTGCAACGACTGGACGCCGCCAAAGACGAATTTATCTCCATGGCATCACACCAGCTACGAACTCCACTCACCAGTATCAAGGGCTATTTGGATATGATACTGGAGGGCGACTTGGGGCCGATCAACGCGACGCAGCGCACTGTATTGACCGAAGCCTTTGGCTCAAGCGAAAGAATGGTGCAGCTGATTGGTGACTTTTTGAGTGTATCCAGGTTGCAAACGGGTAAATTCGTCATCAATCGTCAAGCAACTGACTTGGTGCAACTAGTCAAAGACGAGGTTGCATTCCTAAAAACCATGTCCAAACAGCGACATGTCAAAATAGCAGTGGATATCGACAAAGACATCCCGCAACCCATGGTGGATGGTGAAAAGTTGCGACAGGTGATGATGAATATGATTGAAAATGCACTGTATTACTCAAAGCCTGACACGACCATCAAAGTAAAGCTGACCAGAGATGGTGGCGACGTGGTATTTACCGTCAAAGACACTGGCATTGGCGTCCCTGAGGCTGAGCAAGCAAATTTGTTCAGTAAGTTTTTCCGTGGCTCGAATGCTCGCAAAAAACGCCCGGACGGCACGGGAATCGGGCTGTTTTTGGCACGCAAAGTTGTCCTGGCGCACGGTGGTCAGATGGTATTTGAATCAAAAGAGAGTAAAGGCAGCACCTTTGGTTTTCGTCTGCCGGTGAAGTAGACGGCATCAGAATAGGCTCATGACGCCGGAAACAATGATGATGAGCGCAACGATGATGATGGCGACAGTGCGTGCAATGCTGAGCTGTCGTTGGTGATCATGACGCCACTGGCCAAACCGTGAACGGTTGACTGCACTAACGCGAGTGATTGATGGTCGCTTGGTGGCAGCGTCCACACCAGTGTACTTTTTGTTGCGTTTCTTCTTTTGCTTTGCCATGACTATTATTATATAAGAAACGAAGCCAAATGAGAAATGGAGCGGAAAATTGCTTTGGCTACCTGTAGACAACTGACTGATAATTTGCTATAATTCGTGACGTTGGCCTTATCGTCTAACGGTTAGGACACCAGGTTTTCATCCTGGCAATCCGGGTTCGATTCCCGGTAAGGTCACCACAGAGAAATTATCAAAAAATAGGCAGCTTGACTGTCTATTTTTCGTTGTATGTTGCTTGTGGTTAGGTTACAATGAAAGTGAGTATAAATAGTAGATGGGGAAGCTTACCTATGTCTAAGAAACAACCCAAATCGAACAAGACTAATGTAGTCAAGCCACGCAAAGTATTACTACTATTCGCCACGCCGCTAATCTTGGTAGCAATGATTGTCGGCGGTTTTTATATTAAATTCGAGCTTGATGTCGCTAGCGCTCAGGCTGGTATGAAGGAATATCTGCAAAATAAGTATAGGCAAGAATTTGTGGTCGAAAAGCCAGAACATAAGGGCGGTGGTCTTGCGGTTGAGGGGCATTTTGATGCTGTTGCATATCCAAAAGATGACAGCACTTTAAAGTTTGTAGTAAATAAATCATCGTCTGGCATATGGGATGGATATGCAGATAAAGTCTGGTCAACCGAAGAGACTAGACGAGTACGACAAAGGCTGGATGAAATTATGTTGGAGAATGACTACAAATATCATATTGAGATAGGTAGTTACTTGGTGCGTGCAGATATTAGATATCCCCTGCCTGATCTGGATAGTTTTATAAACAAGCACAATAAAAGTGTTCTATATACTTTGGAGGTGGATAGTAGTGGTGACAAAAAAGAAACAAATTACAGCAAGGTGCTCTCGTTGCTACGATTACTTCGGGAGAAAAACAGTGATAGCAGGTTAATTTATAGATGGTCAGATGGCGATAGTAAACATATGATTTCTGTAGGAAGAGTAGATGGAGATAGAATACTAGACGGATCTATTGAGCTTAAAGATATAGATAGGGTAATCAGATAAGGAGGTGGTATGTCATTGAGCCCTGAGCAATATTTAGCGCTGAGTACCTTGCCGTGTAAAGACATCAAAAGCCTGAGATATGTATTACACGGCGAAGAGTAAAAGCAAAAGAACGAAAAAACGCGCGTAAATAAAAAACCTGGAGAGCTTCCAACTATTTCTAGATATTCAAGTAGATTGAACTGTCCAGTATAACGTAATAGAATAAGCTTATGGTAAACAACGGTTATCCTTATAAAGATAAAAAGTTAATTAAGTTTGTGGCTATTGTGCTAGTTTGCGTAGCTATATGCTTTACCGCTGGAGTCGTAACAATCCTATATCTACGGCAGCACACTCCTCGCCCTAATACTAACTCTGATACTAATACTAGCTCCGATACTAACAGTAGACCTTGGTCAACTAAGGACGAGTTCTATGAGAAGATGAGAGATGTCCAGATCGGCATGGATAGAGACATAGTCGAGGAGCTTATCGGCAAACCAGACCTATGCGGTAGAAAGATGTATAACGGTAAACATGAACTACAGCATTGTGGCTATGACTTAGGAGATCCTAAGGAGTATCAAGAAATAATTTATATGAATGGGACAGTATGGGGTATTGCCTCAGTAGTCGGATCTATTAATCAGCTGAATAGCCTCTGAGGTTTTGATTCATCAGATATTTAGCTCTCTGCCTTTAAGAAAGGAGCTAACCCTATCTGCTTCTGGAAGGTGACACTTCACAACCTATAACCTAGGATTGTATAGCATCGATTTCTTGTATATAGGTTATGCTTAAGTTAAAATAATAACATATAGAAATAAAGCAGTTGGAGGGGTGATGGCAAAAAGTAGTAAGCAAAGTAAAAACAGGCCATCTGTCTCACATAAGAAGACGGCCATTATATTATTCTGTATAGTTGGTATCGTTATTATACTATTTGTTATTCTGATGCTATATCTAAATTCGCTATTGCAAATATCTTCGCCTGATAAGGCAAAATATCAAATGCAACAATACCTTTCTAGTAAATACGGTGAAGATTTTACCATAAACAGCCCTAAATATGAAAATGGAGGTTTTGGTATAATCGGCTCATGGAGGTCCGAGGCTTATTCTATATCAAATAAGCGATTAAAGTTTCGTGTAAGTTGTGTTCCGTCTAGAGATGGAACTTTCAGTTCATCGAGTTGTAGCGACCAATACATCGCCGCCATCTGGTCAGTCCAAGCCAGCAAGGAGTTAGAGGCTATAGTAAAAGAAGTTAATGCTAGTAGTGGCAATGGTTATAAAGCAGATAGTGCACGGGCAGAGATTATTCTGTCTGGAGATTTGGTAGATTCTGTGAATAAACAGTCTAAGTATGAGGACAATAAAACCAAGGACAAAGGCTTCCTGTATAGATTAATAATAGACGCTCCGAATGACAGCCAAAAGGCCTCTTATATATTCAAAATTGTAGAGAAGCTGCGAGAAGAGGGTGTGTATAGTGTAAAAATAAACACCAATAGCAAAAGCCGTTCAACTGGCAGATGTACAATTTTTCTAGATAAAAAAGATTTGGGGTCCGAAAAAGACTTGAATGATTGTATTAATAAGATAGGGGAATAATATGGCATTAAAACCCTAGAGTATCTGACACTAATCTCAAAGCAATTACTAACCTCAGAGTTACTTTTACAGATAAGACCATTAGTATGTTGTATCATGCCTATGTTTAAATAAAATCATAAATAACTAAGCAATAAGGGACTGTATTGTATGGCGAAGAGTAAAAGCAAAAGGACTAACAAATCACGCATAAATAATAAAAAAGCCCGGCGAATTATTTTAATTATTCTGTCGTCGATAGTTGTGATAATGACGGTAGTGTATATCATAGGTGGAGTTATAGTAGATAGAGAAATTAATAAACGTTCGGTTAGCGATACGACCGAGCAGGCTAATATAATTAGCTATCTAAAAAACAAATACAATCAAGATTTTGATGTAGAAAAGCCTAGTTGCGATGGCGGTGCTTTTGGTATCTCTTGCGTATGGTCTGCTAACGCCTACCCTAAATCAGATAAAAGTATAAATATACATGTTTCTCGGGTGGATAACCAGACGAAGTACAGCGACGACTATGTAGTAAGAACTTGGCAAAAAGAACAAACTGCCAAAATTCAACCCAAAGTCAGAGAAATATTTAAAGACATGCCCGTTGATGTCAAAGTTAGACTAGGTGTAATAGATCCAGACGTAGAGCGTACCTTCACTCTGAAAAAGCCAACTTTTGAGGAGGTGTTTTTGGCTGAAAATAAAGTTGGTCAACGTGACAATTTAGTGTATGGATTAGATTTTAAATATGACGGTAGTATTAAAGACGAGGATCGTTTTGCTAGCGGTGTTTATGAGATGATAGAGTATACGAAGAGCATGGGAGTTAGCCCCAAAGATATATCTGTGGATATGTATCTATCAAAAGGAAGTAAGCTTATCTCAAAAGGATATTGTAGTAGCGATAAACTACTATCAATTAATGGACTAAAAAGTTGTATTGATACGGCGAAAAATACGCCTGTAGAGGAGGGCGATAGATGGTAAGAACGATTGATTACTTAAGCTTATCAGCCTTGGCGTACGTTGATTTAAAAAATCTGATCGCCGCCTGTTATTTATAAGCATACCGTTACCCAGCGTAGGCTCAGTAGAACTGCTTATCATGAATATGAGAGAAATTTTCTTGCATAGTACAACCATTTTCCATCACTGTTATTTCGTGATATAATTTAAAAAATGAGTAAACCTATTTTTAAACGTACCAAGATTTTGGCAACAATTGGTCCTGCAACCATGAGTCAGGAAAAAGTATCAGAGCTGATGGCCGCTGGCGCCAATGGCTTTCGCCTAAACTTTAGTCACGGTAGCTACGAAGAGCGCACACAACAAATCGAGTGGATTCGTACTGCCAGTCGCGAGCAAGACAAGCCAGTCGCGATTTTGCAAGATTTGCAAGGTCCAAAAATTCGTCTGGGCATTTTGAAAGACAACATGTTGGAAGTGAAGACTGGTGATATGTTGGTTCTGGATTCAGAAATTGCTGAACATGACGGAAGCTTCAATCTTCCAGTGCAATACAACTTGGCCAGCAAGATGAAAGTTGGCGAACCACTGTACATGTTTGACGGTAAAATTCGTTCAATTGTGCGCGAAATCGTCAGCGAAACTGCCATCAAGGTTGAGATTCAGAATGACGGCTTTTTGATGAGCCGAAAAGGTTTGAACTTGCCTGACACTGATTTTGGCGGTGATATTTTGACCCAGAAAGACCTAGAAGATATTGAGTGGGGGGCTAGCCGAGACTTTGACTATGTTTCTTTGAGCTTCGTGCAGTCAGCATCTGACATTGTTGATTTGCGGCAGCGTTTGTTGACGTTTGGTTCTGAAGCGCAGATCATCGCCAAGATTGAGACAAAATCTGCCATCTCTCCAGAAAACCTGGAAAAGATCGTGCAGTTGAGCGATGGTGTCATGGTGGCGCGAGGAGACTTGGCGGTGGAAGCTGGTGCTGAGATTGTGCCAGTTGTGCAGCGCCGGGTTATCACGTTGTGTCGCAAACACGGCAAGATGGTGATCGTGGCAACTCAGATGATGGGTAGTATGGTTGATAATCCTGAGCCAAGCCGCGCTGAAGTGAGCGACGTGGCAAATGCTGTCATTCAGGGTGCTGACGTGGTGATGTTGTCTGATGAGACTGCCAATGGTAAATACCCAATTGAAGCGGTTGAATCAATGCGAAAAACCATTCTTTACACTCAGGAGCACAGTGACGTCATGCCAGTGGCGAAGAGTGAGTCTCGTCAGAAGAATGATGCAGTCATCAGCTACACAGCCGCTCGTTTGGCGCGTGACCTCAATGCGGACGCCATCGTGGCAGAAACAGACACGGGTGCTACAGCCGTCAATATTGGCGCATTTCGTCCAAATATGCCGATCATCAGCTTGACGGACAACTGCAAAACAGCTCAGAAGTTGGCGCTGAACTACGCCACTCGTGTATATATGCGTCCACCAGAGAGCTGTCATGGCATTGAGTTGGCACGTGATTTGAAAAATGAAGGCTACTTTGGTGACGGTGTGGCAACATTGGTATTGGTCAATGGTCACCGTCCTGGCGCTGGCAAAACTGATACAATACGCGTTTTGACATTGGAGTAACCAATTAGTACATAGGATATCAAAGGGTGGGCAAACGATTTTTCAAACAGACAATTCATGACGTCGACTTGCGCCATAAAACAGTGTTGGTGCGCGTTGACTACAATGTGCCATTGCTTGAAAATGGCGAGATTTCTGATGATTTACGAATTCGTGCCAGTTTGCCCACTTTGAAATATCTGTTGTCACAGCATTGCAAGATTGTGCTGATCAGTCACTTGGGTCGCCCGCAAGGTCGAGACAAAAAATATAGTTTAGCACCAGTCGCTGTGCGCTTGTCAGAGTTGCTGCAGTATCCAGTGAAATTTGTTGATGATTGTGTGGGTGACAAAGTTCGTCAAACAGTGCGGCGATCTTCTGGTGCAATCATTTTGTTGGAAAATTTGCGATTTTATCCTGAAGAAGAAGCTGACGACATGCAGTTTGCGCGCTCAATTGCTCGGGCCAGTCAAGCTGATTATTTTGTGCAAGACGGCTTTGCAGTGGTGCACCGAAAACACGCCAGTACACACGAAATTACCATGTACATGCCTGGGGTGGCGGGCGACTTGGTTCGTGCTGAATATGACGCCATCACTCACGCCATGCTTAAGCCTAAACGACCGCTAGTTGCCATCGTCGGCGGTGCCAAAGTTTCTGACAAAATCGGCATGATCCATGAGTTTATCAACAAGGCTGACCAGATTTTGATTGGTGGCGCCATGGCAAATACCTTTTTGGAATACAAGGGCTACAATATGGGCAAAAGCCGCGTTGAGCCAGGTCAGCACGACGTCATTCGCCAGATCTATCAAGCAGTGGAACAAAAAGTTGGTCGTGAACGTAGTGATGTATTTTTACTACTGCCAACAGATGTTGCAGTAGCTGAAAGCACTGACAGTCAAGAGCGGCGTGAGGTCAACGTGGCGAATATTGGTGCCAATGACATGGCGTTAGACATAGGCATGCAAACCATTGAACGTTACACTGCAGTACTGGCGCATGCAGGAACAATCGTCTGGAACGGTCCAGTTGGTTTGGCTGAAACGTCAACTTTTGCCATTGGCTCTGCTCGTCTCAGTTTGGCGATCGCCCAGAATAAGCACGCTTTATCAGTAGTTGGTGGTGGTGATACAGCCGACTTTGTATTGAAATGGGATGGCCATGACGGTGCGGCATTTAGCCATGTTTCCACAGGTGGCGGGGCCAGTTTGGCGCTGATGGCTGGAAAAAAACTGCCAGGAATTGAGAGTTTACTAGACGCATATGGGCTTGGAGTGGTACACTAAAAAGCATAAGGGGAATATATGGGCAAAAAGTTAATCGTTGGCAACTGGAAAATGCACCTAACCATGCAAGAAGCGAGTCTTTATCTGCACAAGTTGATGAAGATGATTTCGTCGCATCGTGATGTAGAGACGGTGGTTGCACCAACGATTTTGACGCTTCAGAGTTTGAGTCTGCAAGTGAATCGCCGACTGATCAAGCTGGCAGCCCAGAATTGTTACTGGCGTGACTACGGTAATTACACCGGCGAAGTACCAGCGGCGCATCTGCGCGGGCTGGTTGATTATGTCATTGTTGGACATTCGGAGCGACGCTATGTTTTCCAGGAGCGCGACCGTGATATTAGGTTGAAAGTTCAAGCCGCGCTGCGTAATCATTTGCAACCAATTTTGTGTATTGGCGAAACGCTGCAAGAAAAAACCCTTGGTGAAACGGCTGATGCACTTCACGACCAGCTACTGAGCGGCTTGGCCAATGTGACGGCTGATGAGTTTGACCGCATTGTGATCGCCTATGAGCCAGTTTGGGCAATTGGTACTGGAGAAAGTGCCAATCCAGCTGATGTGCGGCGAGCCATTAAGACCATTCGTCGCCAGATACAACAACTGTTTGGTAAAAAAGCTTCAACTGAGGTGAGAATCTTGTATGGCGGCAGTATAACAGTTGAAAAGGCAAGTGACTATTTGCGTATTGATGGAATCGATGGTTTGTTGATTGGTGGTGCTAGTTTGGACGCCTATCAATTTATCGATATTATAGAAAAAGCACATAACAGCAATCGGGAGGGGAAATGACAGATATTGACTTTGAGGAACTGGACAGGGCGGTGAATTCACTGATGAATCAGCGCCAGCAGGACAGCGACCGTGCTTCAGATAGTCCAGCGATTGATGACAAAAAGACCGAAACAGCTTCCATGGCTGATGATAAAAAACCTGAGATGACTTCTGTGTCTGAGACTCAGACAATTACTCCTGCTCCTGTGGCTGAGGTTGAGAAAACTGAGATTAAGCCTATATCAGAGAGCAATGAGCCTAAGGAGTCAACGCCAGCTGAAGAACTAGTAGCGCCATCGTCAACATTTGGTCACGTTTTCATTGCGCCTGAGGCAAAGCCTGAGGTTGTGTCTGAAGCGAAGCCTGAGGTCACACCTGAACCAGAAGCTACTCACAGTCCTGAAGCTACCGGCACTCAGTCAGAGCCTGTCATAGAAGAGCCAGCTCAGTCGGAGCCATCAGAGGCAGCTGCGGCAGATCAGGCTACTGATAAAACCCCAGCGCCCGAGGCTGAAGACAAGGCGGAGAAACCAGTATTTGCTCCGCCAATCACCCCGCGACATACTGGTCGTGTCATGGACGTGGTAGCACCGTCGTCAGTGAGTACGGCTGCCATGAGCACGCGCCCAGCGTCGGCAGTTCGCACCAACACAGTGGTGGCTGATCCAATGGTAAACCCAGTACGGGCACCGCGCATGGATGCGTCTGGCGGCCACGAGTCAGCGTCAAGCAACACGCCAGCTGAGACGGCAGCACCGACCTTAGATACCACAGAGTTGGCAAATGCTATTTCTCAGTCATTGTCATCAACCGACCAGTCGGCAGATACATCAAGCTTTGGCGAAACAGCGGCAGAACAGCCAGCCTCGTCATCGTTGGCTTCACCGTTTTTGAGCAATGCTAGCGCAACCATAGAAAAGCGTCCATTGGGCTCATATGGCGCCGGTAATACTTCTGATAAGAATGGCGAAGTCTCCGTGGCCAGCCCAGACTTGATGGGTACTGAAGCGACGGATGATGCGCGTCCAGCGCCAGAGAAAAATGACCTTGGTGGTAAGCCACGGCTGAGCCTTGAGCCAAGCTCAGAGGTAGCAGCTGAAGAGTCGGTTGGCATGAATTCTGACCTCGACCGAGAACTCATGGCTTTGGAAATGGGGATTGAGGGTGAATTGGCCGATGGTAAAAGTGAAGCTCCTGAAGAAGAGCAAACGCCAGAGGTGGCCGCTACGGTTGCTGAACTAGACTCACTGACTAATGAATCAAATGTTGCTCAGGCGGACGCCCCTGAAGAGAGTGTCGTGGGGCATGAACAGCCTGTGGCGGAAGTAGAAAGCGAGAATACTCCTCAATCGGCGCCATCGTTTGAGCAGCAAGCAGCAGCCTCAGTGATGAGTTCAAACGAGCCAGTAGAGACATCGACACCAGAGCCTGCTCCAATGTTTGAAGCGGCTGCAGCTCAACCGCAACCTGTCGAAGAGAAGAAGCCATCTGGAGCGATGAGCTTTATCATCATTTTGATTTTGCTACTGTTGGGTGCTGGTGGCGGAGCTGCCGCATATTACTTCTTGCTGGTACAATAGTAGCATGGACATATTGACAGAATTGAATCCAGAGCAACTCCGGGCGGTTAAGCATGAATCTGGACCATTGTTGATTTTGGCTGGTGCTGGTAGTGGCAAAACGAAGACGCTGACGCACCGAATAGCCTACTTGGTGTCACAGAAGAATATTTGGCCGAGTCATATTTTGGCAGTGACGTTTACGAACAAGGCTGCCAAGGAAATGAGGCAGCGACTGGCGGTGTTGCTGCACGAAAATCCAGACGATCGTCGATTTATGCCGTGGATGGGGACATTTCACAGCATCTGTGTGCGTATATTGCGCATGGATGGGACGGCTTTGGGCCTGGATAAACGATTTGTGATTTATGATACAGACGATCAATTGAGCTTGATTAAGCAAATCATGAAGGCGCAAGGTCTGACTGACCGTGACATTAAGCCGCGTTCGGTGTTGTCTGCCATCTCTCATGCAAAAAATGACATGATAGATCCGGAGGCCTATGTAGCGTCAGCGTCAAGCCCCGTCCAGCAGCGAATTGGCGTGCTGTTTCAGGCGTATGAGAAGGCGCTTCGTCAGGCGGCAGCGCTTGATTTTGATGACTTGCTACTGAAGGTTGTTGAATTGTTCAAGACGCATCCTGACATTCGTCAAAAATGGCAGCAGCAATTTCAGCATATTCTGATTGACGAGTATCAAGACACGAACACGGTACAATACACGCTGATTAAATTATTGGTCGGGCCAGAGCGCAATCTTTCAGTAGTTGGCGATGATGCTCAGTCAATCTATAGTTTTCGTGGCGCTGACTATACCAATATCCTCAACTTTGAACGAGATTTTCCTGGAGCGGTGGTCATCAAGTTAGAGCAAAATTACCGCTCGACTGGCTCAATTTTGAACTTGGCGAACAATCTCATCCAGCACAACGTTAATCGGACTGACAAAAATTTGTGGACCAACAGTGGCGATGGTGCGGAGCCACAGCTATGGCAGCTCTATTCTGAGGCCGAGGAAGCTCAGGTGATCGCCAATGAGATACGGCGTCAGTTGAGTGTTGGGCGCTCACCGGATGACGTCGCTGTGTTGTATCGGACCAATGCCCAAAGTTACGCAATTGAGCGTGCGCTGCGCCAAAACTATTTACCGTACAAGATTGTGGGCGGTTTGCGGTTCTTGGACCGAGCGGTTGTCAAAGATGTCTTGGCGTATTTGCGGCTGCTATATCAGCCCAGTGACAGGATGAGTTTTTCACGAATTGTTAACGTGCCGAAACGAGGTATTGGCGCGGTGAGTGTGGCTAAATTTTTGGCTTGGAATGATGAGCAAGGGACGACTGTTATTGACGGGCTGTTGGCGGTCAATGAGGCAAATGGGCTAACGCCGCGTGCCAAGCATTCGCTGCACGAGTTGGGCGTACTACTCGGTGATTTGCAAAAATCAATTGATGAAGCGCCAGCTAATGTGATTGAAAAAATTATTGATCAAACAGGGTATGGCATGTTCATCAATGATGGCAGCGTGCAATCAGAAGAAAAAATGGAAAACCTGGGCGTCTTGGTGGCTGAAGCCAAAGCGTATGTTGATGTACCGACCTTCCTGGAAGAAATGGCGTTGATGTCTGCCAGTGATGACCAAGCGAACGAGCAAATCACCCTGATGACGCTGCACGCAGCGAAGGGTTTGGAATTTCCAGTGGTGTTTCTGACTGGTTTGGAGGAAGGGATATTACCACACTCCCGCGTGTTTGATGGCGGTAAGTCTGAGGACGTCGAAGAAGAACGGCGGCTTTGCTATGTCGGTATCACCCGTGCTCGCCAAGAATTATTCATCACCTGTGCTAGCTCCAGGACGCAATTTGGACAAATAGCGTACAATTTGCCGTCACGATTTTTAGATGAGATGGGTATTTTGAGCGGCGGCTTGGACAAGCCTGCTTCGTCGAGTTTTGTCCCCGAACCTGAATTTTACAGTGATGAAATTGGTTTGGATGTTGGCGACAGGGTACGTAGTCCACAATTTGGTGTTGGTGAGATCATGGAAGTAGACGGTTTGGCGGTAGTAGTGGCCTTTGAAAATGGCAAAACCAAAAAGCTAAATGTTGAGTTTGCTCGATTAGAAAAGCGCTAGTCGGTTGCTAATATGAGCGAGTTCTGCTATAATGAATAGAGCGTTTTTCGCTATAAGTATGAAATTTGGACTGAAAATTCACCACAATACAGCTCGAATGATGATAGTCGTAGCGATTGCTGTCTTTGGAATTGCGAGCGTGAAGCTTGTTGACAATGCTTTGGCTCGGGATCAGGTTCAGGAATCAAATACGGCTGCTCCAAATGGCGAAAAGGTAGTAACGATTCATGATCGGGGTCAAGAACGATCCATTGTCACTACCGTCGGGACCGTTAAAGAAGCCTTGAAAGCGGCCGATATTTCGGTTGATGAAAAGCATGATGTCGTTGAACCGAGCCTTGACACTCAGTTGGTGTCCACGAAATATAACGTTAATATCTATCGTGCACGGCCAGTAACAGTAGCGGACGGCACACACCGAGTTCGTGTGGTGACCGCTCAGCAGACCACGCCACTGATAGCGCAAGCCGCAGGTGTGATCATTTACCCTGAAGATAAGACAACCATTGAGCCGCCAAGCGATTTTTTGCTAGACGGCGCTGATGTTATTTTGAAAATTCACCGAGCTACGCCATTACAATTGACGCTTTATGGTAAAACAACTGAAGTCAGGACGATGGCCCGTACAGTCGGAGAATTATTGCGCGAGAAAAACGTGACGCTCGGGAAGGATGACGGCATGTCTGTTCCTGAATCAACACCTATTACCGCTGGTATGCACCTCAGTGTCTGGCGTAATGGTAAGCAGACGGTTACTGTTGAAGAAGAGATTGCCGCCCCTGTTGAGCAGGTCAAAGATGCCAACCGAGAAACTGGTTTCAAGCAGGTCAAGGAAGCTGGTGCACCAGGTAAAAAGAACGTTACCTATGAGATTGAGATGAGAAATGGGCAGGAAGTCTCGCGCCGGATCATTGCCAGTGTTACAACTGTTGAACCAAAGAAGCGAGTTGAGGTGGTGGGTGCCAAGAGTGCAAATACCTTCTCTGGTAGTTTTTCTGAGGCCTTGGCACGGTTGAGAAGTTGTGAAGGAAGTTATACATCAAACACCGGCAATGGTTACTACGGCGCTTATCAGTTTGACAAGCGCACATGGGGAGGCTTTGGTGGCTATTCGGTAGCTTCTGAGGCTCCGCCGTCAGTGCAGGACGAAAAAGCATGGCAGACATACAAAGCCCGTGGTTGGCAACCATGGCCAAGTTGTAAGGTAAGGATGGGTCTACAGGATATCTATCGGTAACGTCAGGTAATCTCTAGGAAGTACATGAAGCGGTATTGGTTTTTACTGAGAACTCCAAAAATAGCAGTGATGGTAACAGGACTGATGGCTGCAGCGGCATTAACTGTCTTTTTGGCGGTATCGTCAGTCCAAAGAAAACTCGCTCAAAATACCGAAAGAGAAGCGGTTCACGAATATACTGTCATCACCGAAGAACCAGTCCAGTTTGAAGTACAGTCAGCAAAAAGTTACGCACACGCCGTTGGTTTTAAACAGGTGCAGCAGGCGGGTGCTGTTGGCTCTAAGCAAGTCACACATAGCGTGAAAGTGAAGGGTGACGGCACAGAAATTGCAAAAAATAAAGTTGCTGAACAAATTACCAATCAGCCTGTGGCACAGATAGAGATTGTTGGTGCCAGGTTGCCCAATGCCTTGACCAAAGCCAAAAGTGCCCACCAGTTTACCGACTCACGAGGCGTATCACACCGCGAAACCTACTATGACCTGCCGATGAATGTCGTCATCAATGCCTGCGGCGGTGGTGGTTATACCGTGCGGGCAGACGGCGCCAAAGTGGACAAGGATGGCTATGTTTTGGTGGCGGCAAATTATGGTAATTATCCGCGCTGTTCAGTGGTAGAAACCAGCATGGGTCCTGGAAAAGTATACGACACTGGCGGTTTTGCGGTGCGGCATCCGCACGGGTTTGACCTGGCGACTGACTGGACGAACGGAGACGGGCGTTAGATGGCGTCAGCGCGTGGGCCGAAAAAAGAGTTAGGCCAGCATTGGCTGCGCGACCCAGAAATCTTGGCGGAGATAGCCGAGGCGGCGGAGCTGAGCAAAGATGATGTGGTTTTGGAGATTGGGCCAGGACTTGGCACGTTGACCAGCCGGTTGTTGGCGCGAGCCGGGCGCGTGGTGGCGGTAGAATTTGACGCGGATTTGGTGCGCAAGTTACCGGGGCAATTTCCTGGCAAAAACCTGCAAGTGATTAATGAAGACATCTTGCAGTCTGACTTGAATCAGTTGCCGGCTGGTTACAAGGTAGTCGCCAACGTGCCGTACTACATTACCAGCAAAATTGTTGAAAAGTTGATGACAGCGGAAAATAAGCCGAGCTTGGCGGTGCTGTTGGTACAGAAAGAGGTCGCCCAGCGCATCGCGGCGGAGCCTGGCGAAATGAGCATTTTAGCGGTCAGCGCGCAGCTGTTTGCCGAGGCGGAACTAGACATTGAAGTGCCACGCCAATTCTTTACGCCACCGCCAAAAGTTGATTCGCAGGTGGTGGTATTGAGGACTCGAACCGAACCACTAGTCGCCCCTGAAGACCACAAAGATTTTTTCCGTGTTGTCAAAGCTAGTTTTTCAGCTAAGCGTAAAAAACTGCGCTCCAGCTTGAGCGGCGGGCTAGCTATTAGTAAAGGTGCTGCCGAACAGTTGCTAAAAAAGGCTGGCATTTCACCCGATGCTCGTGCTGAAGATTTGGCAATTAACGATTGGCAGCGGCTGCTCAAAGAATGGCGGGCGCGATGATTGCGGCAGATCAGCCGACATGCTTTCCGTCTGATCTGTTAGTTGCGGTTTCGTCGAAAGACGACGGTACCATGCTTGATCGTATTCGTGGTCGTCACGTAGCCGACGTACTGGAGAATCGGCGGCGGTTTTGCGATCAACTTGGCATTACCTATGACGACGTTGTCTATCACGTGATTTCATATGACCAAGCACAAACGTTTGATACTACCATCGAAGTCACTGAAGCTGACACGGTTAAACATAATAACGAGGGGATTTTTGCTGATGCGCTCTATACCGAAGCGGCTGGTGTCGGTTTATTTTTGCCAGTGGCAGATTGTATCGCTACGGTTATATACGATTCAAAACGCCGGGCACTGATGTTGGCGCATTTGGGTCGACATTCGACAGTTGCGCAGTTGATGTCTCAGGCGGTGCAGTATTTTGTCAGGCGGGGTAGTCAGGTAAAAGATCTACAAATTTGGATGTCGCCAAGCATCACGCAGAAAAATTATCGTATGGATTATTTTGATCATACAAATGATACGAATTGGCACAATTTCTGCCGTCAAACGGCTGATGGAATTTATCTGGATATGCAAGGATTTAATCGTTCGCTAGCCATCCAGGCAGGCGTTCCTGGTGATAACATTTTCATTTCGCCAATCGATACAGCGGATAATCCAAATTATTTTTCGCACTCATCGGGTGATACAGCGGGGCGAATTGCAGTGGTAGCAATGATGCGCGGGTGAGCCCTCCGCGAACACATATCGGTGAAAATTGTTCCAGATAATGATACAATGAGTAGCATGACTAAACAACACGCCTACATCACTACTGCTATTCCTTATGTCAACGGTTTGCCACACATTGGGCACGCCATGGACTACATGTTGGCGGACGTGTGGACGCGCTATCAACGGCAAAACGGCCGCGAGGTGCGTTTCCAGACGGGCGTGGATGAGCATGGCAATAAAATTGCCGCCAAGGCTGCTAGCCAAAATCAGACACCGCAAGCCTACGTCGATCAAATGCATGGCAATTTCCAAAATATGATCGCCGAGTTGAATATTTCAGCGACGGATTTTATCCGCACGACTGACCCGCATCATGTTAGTGCGGTGCAGTACATTTGGCAGAAGCTGGCTGCGGCTGGCT
Source organism: uncultured Candidatus Saccharibacteria bacterium (assembly GCA_963525845.1). Taxonomy (GTDB): domain Bacteria; phylum Patescibacteriota; class Saccharimonadia; order Saccharimonadales; family Saccharimonadaceae; genus Nanosynbacter. Next base: position 425,791 of record CAURKU010000001.1, on the reverse strand, counting down.
ACATCTACAAAAGCACGTACGAGGGCTGGTACTGCCAAGGCTGTGAGGCGTTCGTCACCGACAAAGAAGCAGCTGAAAATAATGGCATTTGTCCCGACCACCAGTCGCCATACCAACGACTGAGTGAAGAAAATTATTATTTCAAAACCAGCGCATTTTCGGAGAACATTCGTCAGGCTATTGAATCAAACAAGATGAAAATTGTGCCAGAATTCCGCAAAAAAGAGTTTTTGGAATTGATGAAAGATGGTTTGAAAGACGTGTCAATTTCGCGTCCGCGCAAGAACCTCAGCTGGGGCGTGCCGGTGCCAGGCGATGATACGCAGGTGATGTATGTCTGGTTGGATGCGCTGAGTAATTACATCACGGTTATCGGCTATCCTGATCGTCCAGAAGAATGGCAGGCGTTTTGGCCAGCGAATGTGCAGGTAATTGGTAAGGATATTCTTCGTTTCCATGCTGGGATTTGGCCTGCGATGTTGATGGCACTGGATTTGCCGCTGCCAAAAGTACTGTTAGTGCATGGCTTCATCAATGTTGGTGGCGCCAAGATGAGTAAGAGTCTCGGTAATGGTGTCGGTCCAGCTGACATCATCCCGCACTACGGTGTCGAGGCCTTTCGCTATTATTTCCTGCGCCACGTGCCGACGCAAGATGACGGTGACTTTACCTGGGAGAAATTTGAAGCCGCGTACAACGGTGAGCTGGGCAATGATCTCGGTAATTTGGTGCAGCGTGTGGCTAAGATGGTGCAGTCATATCAGGCAGGTGTCATTGGCGATGCGCCACAAGCTGAACACGACATGGGACCGTATCGCCACTCCATGGAAAGCTTTGCCTTCAACCAAGCCATGGATGAGATTTGGCAAATCATCCGTTCATTGAACCAGTACATCGAGCGCGTCCAGCCGTGGCAGGTTGCCAAAAAACGGGCCAAAGACCCAGAAGCTGAAGCACACCTAGGCGAGATCTTGGCGTATGCTTGCGGTACATTGCTACAAGTGTCTGATATGCTGCGCCCATTCATGCCACAAACTGCTGAGAAGATTCACGACATGTTTGCTAGTGGCGTTGTGCCACCAGAGCTGACACCACTGTTCCCGCGCAAATACCTCCACACGCCTGACCCACGCGCGCCAAAAACAGACGCACAAGGTAGCAAGTGATGAACCAAGTAGAAGCGACTCAAGCGACGGACTTGCGTTTGATTGATTCGCATTGTCATGTGCACGACACTGAGTTTTTCACGGATAATCGTGAGGAGCTATACCAGCAGTCAATTGCAGCGGGCATCGGCATGATTTGTGTTGGCACTGACCAGCGCAGTAGCCAGCAAGCCGTGGAATTTGCCGCAAACCGCGATTATGCCTGGGCAGCAATTGGCGTTCATCCGCACGACAGCAAAGATGGCTGGGGTGAGGTGGAACAACTGCTTAAAAGTAGAGGGGATAATTCACCAATTGTGGCGATTGGCGAGATTGGACTTGATTATTATTACAATCACAGCCCGGGCGAGGTGCAGATCCAGGCGTTGGAGGCGCAGCTGCAGTTGGCGGTGGATTATGATTTGCCGGTTAGTTTTCATATTCGCGATGGCGCGCCCGACCAGCCGTCGGTGTGGGATGATTTTTGGCCGATTTTTGATAATTTTCATGGGCTGCGCGGCGTACTACATAGTTTTACCGATACGCGCCGCAATTTGGAGAAGGGATTTGCTCGCGGGCTATACGTTGGTTTGAACGGCATTAGCACGTTTACTAAAGACCAAACGCAGCGAGAATTATTCGCTTCTATCCCGCTGGAGCGATTATTATTAGAAACCGATGCACCGTTCTTGACACCAAAGCCATTTCGTGGTAAGATGAATAAGCCAGAATATGTGGAGTTGGTGGCAAAGTATTGGGCGGCGGAGCGCAAGCTAGCGCTTCACAACCTCGAAAAAGCAGCGACCGATAACACGGTAAAACTTTTTGGCTTGTAAAAGTGGAGAAATATGCGAGAGAACAACACGGGTACGTACGACAAAGAAGTTAATGCGGCGTTGGAAGCTGCCTTGGAAAAGGCAAACACGCTGAATTTTGAGACTACTCCTGTCGGTCGTGCTGACGAGCTTGCTGCGCATCAAACTGCTGATGCTCGTTCACTATCAAGTGCTGCTATGCGTGGCAGTACAGGCGAGAGTGAAGCATTAAGCTTAGCCAAGTCAATGGAAGCTCCACAGACATTATTGATTGAATTTCCTAAACACCCCAAAGATCCTGTTGAAGCAGTGCGATATTCTAAGGAAATTGGTGAGTATCTGGCCAAGATGCGACAGACTGACTCTGTAATTAACTCTGATTTTGAATTAGCAGCATAAGGAGGTTTGGCATATGAGTAAGATTCTTAAAAAAGCTGCAAGCCTGGTTTTTGCAGACGAGTCGGTTAAGCCATTAATGCGAATTCGGCGCAAAGACCGACCAGCTAAGCCGCTGACCGAGCGACAACTGATTCAGATGGAGAGCCAAATTGGTGCGACGATTTTTGGTGATAAGCCTGAACATGTGCAGCGCCGAGAATTTTTCAACTTGGATAAGAAAACCTGGATTTGGTATGAAGAAGTGGTTGGCGCTGATGGCAAAGTGCAAGAATTGACGACCAAATATGAAATCCAAGAAAAAGGCGTATTGAAGGTTCAACCAAACTACCAATACAGCTACCTGGAGGGCGAAGAACTTCACAACTTTGTGTTGGCGGTTAAAGAGTATTATGAGCGTGTTTCGCGCAAGTTGTATAAACAAGATCCAGACACAGGCAAGCCCCTACAAGTGGTATAATAGATAGCAGTGAATGATAAGTTGATATATCTTGATCATGCGGCGGCAACGCCGATGGACCCGTTGGTGGTTGAGGCGATGCAGCCCTATTTTTCTGAGAAATTTTTCAATCCATCCAGCCCATATGCAGCTGGTGTTTCAGTGAAGCGTGACTATCAAGTCGCCAAGGCTCGCATTGCGCAGGTTTTAGGCGTTGTTGCGGATGAATTGGTGATGACGGCCGGCGCCACGGAGTCAGTCAATTTGGCGTTTCAGGCGGCGCAGCAAACAGTCTGTGCGGTTGCGACCATTGAACACGCATCGGTTCTGTCGGCTGCTGGACGTTACGCGAAGCCAGTGTTGATCCAGCCGGATCATAAGGGAAGAATTTCTCCAGAAGCAGTGAAGCAAGCTCTTGCGCCAGAGGTTGGTTTTGTGTCAATCGCCCTGGCAAATCATGAGCTGGGGTATGTGCAGCCAATTGAAGATATTGCTCGCGTCATTCAAGCAGAGCGGGAACGGCGTCGGTCTGTCGGGGAGAGCACGCCGCTATTGTTCCATACTGATGCGTCTCAGGCGGCAGCGCTGTTGGATATAAAAGTGAAACGATTAGGCGTTGATTTATTGACGCTCAGCGCGGCAAAAGTCTACGGACCAAAACAAGTCGGTCTGCTGTGGGTACGTCCGGGTGTACATATTGCACCAACTATTGTCGGGGGTGGACAGGAGCTGGGTCTTCGCAGTGGCACGGAAAATGTCGCTGGTGTAATTGGTTTTGCTGAGGCTTTGGAGCTGGCTGCCAAACGGCGCAAAGCTGAAGTGAAGCGACTGCAGGGATTGCGCGATGCTATGATTCGGAATATGAAAGCTGAGCTACCTGAAATGATCATTTCGTCTGATCGTAAAAAGTCGTTGGCGAATTTTTTGAATATTTCTTTTCCAGGTTTGGACGCTGAACGATTGGTCTTTTTGCTGGAAATGAATGGCGTGATGGTGGCGACAGGTAGCGCGTGTGCCGCTAACTCCGGCACACGTTCGCATGTACTGTCGGCTATTGGTTTGAGCGACTCAGATATTGATGGCAGTTTGCGCATCACCCTTGGAAGGTTAAATGATGAAGCAATGGTTGTTCGAGCAGCTGAGTTCATCATTCAGTCGGTCCGAAAAGAGCAGGAGAGAATGCGATGATTCATCGATTGATTGGACTGGCTGTTGTTTTGGTAGTGATTATCATTGGTTTGACGATGTATTTGGCGCCAGACGATTTGGCGAAATGTTCTGCTCCTGGCTCTGGTGAGTGCGCGCCGGCTGATGCCATTGTGGCGGTTTCTGGCGGAGACACTGATGCGCGGACTGACGAGGCGATTCGTTTATATAAGCAACAATGGTCGTCGCTGCTCATTATGTCAGGTGCGGCAGCTGATAAGACGGGGTTGTCCAATGCTGAGGCCATGAAGCGTCGTGCGTTGTCGCAGGGTGTGCCAGATAAGCATATTATCATTGAAGATCATTCTGAGACGACAAAACAGAATGCAGTTGAAGTAAAGTCAGTGATTGCTGCCCGCAAAATGAAGCGCATCATCTTAGTCACCAGCGGTTATCATATGCAACGAGCCCGGTCTGAGTTTGCAGCGCAAGTGCCTGGAGTGGAAGTGCTGTCACACCCAGTCAGTCGTGATAAACATTGGGGTGATCTCTGGTGGTTGACGCCGTGGGGTTGGTGGCTGGCGGTTGGTGAATTGATCAAGATTGGCTTATTTACCATTGGAGGAACACGCTAATGGCTCGGGTGTTTGTCGGTATGTCGGGCGGCGTTGATTCGTCGGTAGCGGCAGCGCTACTAGTCGAGCAAGGCCACGAGGTAACTGGCGTGTATATGAAAAACTGGTCGGAAGACCTACCTGGTATGCACTGTCCGTGGGCAGAAGATGTGGCTGATGCCAAGCGCGTGGCAGTGGCGCTAGGGATTGATTTTCAGGTGTTTGATTTTCAGAAAGAGTATAAGCAAAATGTTGTTGACTATATGATCCGCGAATACCAAGCGGGTCGGACGCCAAATCCTGATGTGATGTGCAATCAAGAGGTGAAATTTAAGTTATTTTTAGAGGCGTCGTTGGCAGCGGGTGCGGAGTACATTGCAACGGGGCATTATGCCAGGACGGGCGAGGGGCATTTGCTCCGGGCGTACGATGACAATAAAGACCAAAACTATTTCCTCTACCGGGTGACATCGGAGGCACTGGCAAAAACTATGTTTCCGCTGGGTGATTTCACCAAGGCTGAGGTGCGCCAAATGGCTAAGGAGCGGGGTTTGTGGACGGCCAGTAAGAAGGAGTCGATGGGGATTTGCTTTGTTGGGCAAGTGGGGATTCGCGAGTTTTTGTCAGAATATATTGAGACTAGCCCAGGCGATATTATTGACCAACAAACGGGCGTGGTTGTTGGGCGGCATGACGGGGCGATATTTTACACTTTAGGGCAGCGGCATGGGTTGGATATTGGTGGGGGTTTGCCGTATTATGTCGTCGGTAAAGACATGACCAAGAATGAGGTTTACGTGTCGCGCTCAATTGATAATGCGAACTTGTGGCGCAAAGAATTGACGTTGACCGACGTCCATTGGATTGGTCAGCCGCCAAAAGACGGTACCTATCAAATCCGGGTACGACACCGAGCGCCATTGATTGATGCGGAAGTTGCGCGCGTGAATGACGATACTGGCGAGAAGGTGACGGTTGTCTTGTCCGAGCCGCAGCGCGCCGTCGCCCCAGGCCAGTCAGCCGTGATATATGACGGCGAGGAATGCTTGGGTGGTGGGATTATCCAAACAGATTGACGCATGCGGTAAAATAGTGTACACTGGTACAGAATAAGAATTAACCTAAGAGTGTAAGAGAAGGAATAAGATAATTATATGTTAGCAATTCGTTTGCAACGTTTGGGTCGCAAGGGCTACCCAGTCTACCGTCTGGCTGTACAGGAAGCACAGCGCCATCCATCAAGCGGCCGTGTTGTCGCCTATGTTGGTAGCTACAATCCACACACAAAAGTAGCAAATATTCAGGTTGAATTGGCACAAAAATATTTGGACAATGGTGCTCAGCCAACACCACGTGTTGTTAAGTTGTTGAAAGAAGCTGGTGTCACATTGCCAAAGTGGGTCAAAGAACCAGCTGCCGACAAGCACAAAGCCATTCGTAACCCAGAAAAGTTGCGTAAAAACCAGCCAAAGGAAGAAGCTCCAGCTGAGGACGCGGCTGAAGAAACAGCAGCGTAAAGACAAATAGTCTGAATCATAAAGCACCGATGTGATGTCGGTGCTTTTTCGTGAAGGTGGCTATATCTCCATCAGGGGTATGTGCTATAATAACCAGCATGAATGCACAAGATATCCGCAACGCCTATCTCCGATTTTACAAAGATCGCCATCATGCAGTTTTACAACGCGCACCGTTGGTTTTACGCAACGACCCGACCACGCTGTTCACTGGCTCTGGTATGCAGCCACTTTTGCCGTATTTATTGGGACAAGATCACCCAGAGGGAACACGATTGACAGACAGCCAAACTTGCCTGCGCGCTCAAGACATTGAGGATGTTGGTGACAATCGCCACACTACCTTTTTCGAGATGTTGGGTAACTGGAGTATGGGCGAATATTTCAAACGCCAGCAGATTGAGTGGTTTTTTGAATTTTTGACAGAGGTTGTTGGCTTAGATCCGCACAAGATTTACGTCACTTGTTTCATTGGCGATGAGAAACATAATATTCCGCGTGATGACGAGGCGGCGCAAATTTGGCAAGAAGTCTTTGCGAAAAAGGGCATTGACGCCAAGATTGTAGAATTAGGCACGGCAGAGGCTGGTGATCAACTGGGTATGCAAGGTGGTCGGATATTTTTCTATGACGACAATGAGAACTGGTGGAGTCGTGGCGGCGGTATTGAGAGCACGCCAATTGGTGATCCGTGCGGGCCGGATAGTGAAGTGTTTTATGACTTTGGTGAAGAAAACCACGATCCTAAGTTTGGTCTAGCTCACCCTGCCAGCGACAGTGGTCGTTTCATGGAAATCGGTAACCAGGTGTTCATGCAATACCGTCGGCTTGAAGACGGTAGCTTTGAGCCACTGGCGCGCAAGAATGTTGACTTTGGTGGCGGTTTGGAGCGAATCGCTGCTGCGGCGATTGACAGTCCAGATGTTTTCAAAATTAGCTTGATGTGGCCGATCATTGAAAAGTTGCAACAATTGAGCGGCAAGTCGTATGAGGATAATCTGGAAAGTATGCGCGTCATAGCCGACCATTTGCGAGCGGCGACCTTTTTGGCGGTTGATGGCTGCGTGCCAAGCAACAAGGAGCAGGGCTATGTGATGCGTCGTTTGCTGCGCCGAGCAATTCGTTTTTCTCATGACCTTGGTATTGAGGAAGAATTCTTTGAGGAGATTGTGCCAGTCATCGCTGATCTGTACGTTCAAGATTTCCCAGAGGTGGCCGAGCAGCGTGACAAAATTATCATTACACTGATGAAGGAAGAGAAAGCCTTTGCTCGTACATTAATGAAGGGAACGAAGCATCTGTTGAGCTTTTTGAGCGATGGCCTGACTGGTAAAGAGATCTTTACTATGCACGACACCTATGGCTTTCCGTATGAACTGAGTGTTGAGATTGCCAAGCGTAATCACATCCAGCTTGCAGCGGATTGGAAGGCTGAATTTGACACATTGATGGCGGAACAGCGACGTCGTTCTCAGACTGCTGCCAAAGGTACATTTAAGGGTGGATTGGAAGGTCAGACCATGGCGCATCGCCGTTTGCACACCGCCAACCATCTGATGTATGCAGCGCTCAGGCGAGTGCTGGGTGACCATGTCATGCAGCGTGGCAGTAATATTACCACTGAGCGGCTGCGATTTGACTTTAATAATGATGCTAAAGTCACGCGTGAGCAGTTGGACGAAGTTGAGAGATTGGTTAATGGCTGGATCGATGCGGACCTACCTGTCAGCTACACCGAATATCCAACTGATGAAGCTTTCAAAATGGGTGCGATTGGCGCCTTTGGCGACCGCTACGGTGACACCGTCAAGGTCTATCAGATGGGCGAAGGTGACCAGCGAGCTAGTTTCGAGATTTGCGGCGGTCCGCATGTGGATCATACTGGTCAATTGGCCCAGGACGATGACGGTACGCCAAACGGTAAACGATTTAGGATAATCAAAGAAGAATCCAGTTCTGCTGGTGTGCGGCGCGTTAAAGCAGTACTGAAATAGCTCATAATGTTTGCTCAAAAAGCATCAGCAGTATATAATTTAGGGTATGGTACTAAAAGACTTGCTCAAAAAAACCGAAAAAGAAGAACGAGAGTTATTAGTTAGTCTGGACATTGGTACGGAAGCTGTTAAGGCTTTGATCGCTGAAGTGCGAAATGATGTCATTGAAGTGATTGGCGTTGGCCGTAAACAGCAAGAGCTGGGCGATATGCACTCCGGGGCTATCGCTGACATATCTGGTGTGGTCGCCAATTGTGAGGCAGCCCTGGCAGAAGCCGAGGAAAAGGCGGGTGTCCAAGCGCGACGCGTCGTGATTGGTATCGCTGGAGAATTGGTCAAAGGTATGACGAACACCATCCGCTATCGCCGTCCGCAGCCAGAGCGAGCTTTGGATGTCGCTGAGATGGAATTTATCATCGAAAAAGTTCAGGAGCGAGCACAAGGCAAAGCTCAAGCACAGATCGCGCTGGAAACTGGCAATGAAGACGTCGAAGTGAAATTGGTCAACTCGGCCCTGGTGAGCTTGCACATTGATGGCTATAAGGTGTCAAATCCAATCGGTTTTCAGGGCAAAGACGTGGCAGTGCAGATCTATACGGCGTTTGCGCCAATGGTGCATATCGGTGCGCTGGAAAAGGTGGCTGATGAGTTGGCGCTAGAGCTGATAGCGGTAGCGGCTGAGCCATTTGCGGTCAGTAGAAGCGTGCTGGGAACAGATGCCAATAGTTCATTCACTGCAATTTTAGCAGACGTTGGTGGTGGAACGACCGACATTGCCGTGGTTAATGATGGTGGTGTGGAAGGCACGAGGATGTTTGGCATTGGTGGTCGCAGCTTCACCAGGACGATTGCTACGGAGCTTGATCTTAGTTACAAAGATGCGGAAAAACTAAAGCTCAATCTTGGCCACGAGTACGTTAAACCTTCGGTCAAGAAACGGCTTGATAGTGCGATTGATAAGACCCTTGAGGTATGGTTGTCTGGGGTAGAGCTAGCATTAAGCGAGTTTGATAGTGTTGATCATTTGCCGAATAGGATTTTACTGTGTGGTGGAGGCGCCAGTTTGGAAAAATTGGTTGACGCTTTGGGGAGTGAGCCGTGGTATAAGGAGCTGCCATTCACAAAGAAGCCAGTAGTTCAGCGCATCAAACCGTCTGAGGTGGTCGGTATTACTGATACAACAGGTGACATCACTGATCACACATTTGTAACTGCCATGGGTTTGTTGCGCGTGGGGTATGATACAATGGTAAGTGGCCAAGACGCTCATGGCTTAATGGATAAAATTAATCGATTACTGAAAATATAAATGAACAAAGACGTTATCTATATTGATGTTGAAGACGATATCACTAACATCGTCAGTAAGATAAAAGATTCAAAGGCGCGAATCGTTGCATTGGTGCCGCCTAAGCGGGTTGGTATATTACAGAGCGCTGTCAATATGAGATTATTAAATCGTGCGGCGGAAAATGCCGAGAAGCGAATCGTGCTAATCACGAGCGATCAAGCGTTGAGCGGATTGGCAGCAGCAGCACGCATTCCAGTTGCTAAGACATTGCAGTCTCGCCCAGAGATTGCGGAAATTCCAGCTATTGATGTGGATGACGGTGATGATGTGATTGACGGTAGTGAGATACCAGTCGGTGAATTGGCTGATAAGGCGATACCAAAAGCACGAAATAAGGCAGACGATGCTATTGATGCAGCAATAGCCGAAGACGAAAAGCCATCAAAACCAGTAAAACCAGCTAAGTCGGCTGGCAAAGGTAAGCCAAAAGTTCCAGATTTTAATGTTTTCCGTAAGAAGCTAGTCCTGATTGGCGGTGGTATTGCTCTGTTTATTGTATTCATAGTTTGGGCGATTTGGTTTGCGCCACATGCTACAGTCGTGATTACAGCTAAAACGACCACTTCTACGGTTGATAAATCCGTTACGTTAAAGCAGGACGGAAAGGTTGATGCTGCTAACAATATCGTCAAGTCGTTGCGTCAAGAACAAAAGAAAGATATTTCCGTCGATTTCACCCCTACGGGTAAGAAGAAAGTTGGTGAAAAAGCAAGTGGTACGATGCACCTTGTTCGAACATCGGTATCAAGCTTGACGCTAATAATTCCGGCTGGAACGTCCTTCTCGTCGGGCGATTATACGTTTGTCAGCACAGAGCCAGCCAGCTTGTCGGGCACCTCAATTGGTCCTGGCGGTGTCATCCAATCGGTGGCAACCGTCAAGGTGCAAGCAACTCAGGTTGGTAGTGAATACAATCTATCGTCACGAAGCTACTCTTCAAATGTGAGCGGCTTTTCGGCGGCGGGCACCGCAATGAGTGGCGGCTCGAGTCGGGAAGTGACTGTGGTGTCGGCTGATGATGTTGCCAAAGCTAAAGTTAAGCTTGACGCCCAAAAAGACGCTTCACTGCAATCAGCAGTCAAAGCACTCTTCCCATCTTCAAGCATCGTCATCAATGAAAGCTACCAAGAAGCTCGCTCAAACCCTACTCCTTCAGTGGCGATTGACCATGAAGCCAGCGGTACGGTTCAGTTGAAAACAACAGTGACAGCCAGCATGCAGGGTATTGATCGCTCTGATATGAAGCAGTTCTTGGAGGATACGCTCAAGAAAGAAATTGGCAGCAAGAAGAACCAAAAGATCTATAATGATGGGTCTAATGAGGTAAAATTTGCACAATACAGTGAGCGTAATAATGCCGTGCAAGTTCGATTAACAGCAAATGCGAAGATTGGCCCAGAAATTGATGAACATAAAGTCAAAGAACAGGTTAAGGGTCGAAACTATGGCGACGTTCAGTCTAGCCTTGAATCAATTGAAGGCGTGCAAGATGTTGATACGAAATTCTCACCGTTTTGGGTACGCACTGTGCCGAATAATGACAAACATATTAGTATAGAATTTAAATTGGATAATGGCCGGTAAGAATTTGCTGGCACTAGACGTCGGTGAACGACGAATTGGTTTGGCTATGGCTGACACGTCGGTCAGAATTGCTGTGCCGTTTGGTTGGCTGGAAAATAATGATGAGATTTTTACCAAATTGGCTGAAACAGTACTGCGCCATGATATTGACATCATTGTCGTTGGCTATCCTCGCAATCAATCAGGAGAACCAACCAAGCAGACAGAGTTTGTAGAGCAGTTCGTTAATGATTTCTCTGAAATTGAGCTTGACGCTGAGTTGGTCTATCAAGATGAGTCGCTCAGCAGTGTTGAAGCTGAACGTCGGTTAGGCCGTGTTAAAGATAAAGGTGAGATTGACGCTGAGGCTGCCAGTATTATTTTGCAGGATTATTTGGAGGTACATTATGCAGATTCGTAAGTCGAGAAAATGGATGATTATAGTAGCCAGCTTGGTGGCGGTACTTGGTCTGTCTGCTGCGGCTGGAGCTGGCTGGTATCTATACAATCTTTCGGCGGTGAACTCAGGTGATCAAGCGGTAACGCGAGTCAATATCACCAGCGGCATGACGGCTCCTCAGGTGGCATCTGCTTTGGAAGAGAAGAAGCTCATCCGCAGTCGATATGCGTTTTTGGGATATATTAAATTGAAACGAATTGATGCTCGCTTTAAGGTGGGTGTATACGTCGTTAAACCATCGCAATCGACGCCCGAGATCATCAAACATCTCATCAATGGTCAATCTGACGAGGTGGCTGTTCGCTTCTATCCTGACGGCACACTACGAGGAAAAGACTACCGCTCGGTCGAGAGTGCCCTTAAGAAGGCTGGATATAATGACGCCGATATTGAAGGCGCCCTTAAGGCCGACTATGACAGCTATGTCTTCAAATCACGCCCGGCAGGGGCTGACCTTGAAGGGTTTGTCTATGGCGATACGTATTTTATGAGCGGTGACGCAACTGCCAAATCGGCAATTCAGCGAGCATTGGCGGAGTTTGATCAAGTGGCCAGGAAGAATAATTTGGAAGAAAAGTTCAAAAAACGCGGATTGACGCTCTATCAGGGCGTAACTCTCGCTTCCATTGTCCAGAAAGAATCAATTGGCTGCGGTGTGGGCACCGAGGTTTGTGAAGACCAGCGGAAGATTGCTAGCGTGTTTTACAACAGGATGAAGGCAGGTATGAATTTGGGCTCGGATGTAACCTACCAGTACGCGGCCGATAAGCTGGGCGTCGCCCGTGATACGCAGCTGGATTCCCCGTATAATACTCGAGTACATAAAGGACTGCCGCCAGGGCCAATAGCCACCCCTGGTCTGAGTGCATTGAATGCCGTCGCCAATCCAGCGCAGACAGATTATCTCTTTTTCCTCAGCGGAGACGACAATGTGACTTATTTTGCCAAAACAGACGCTGAACACATTGCTAACGCCAAGGCACACTGTCGTCAAAAATGTCAGCAATCTTGACAAATTGCATTTATAAAAAATGTTTTGACTTAAATGTCAATATAGGCTATAATAGATATCAGCTTAACCATGAACAGTTAGCCTTGTTTTAGCTGTCTGGGGTTGAGCCTGCCAGAACGGTCGTACGGATACAGTACAAAACTAATCGTTTATGAAAATATCACTAATATATTAGGTCGACAAAGTATCCCGTTCTATTGCGAGAAGAAAGACTCATTATGGTAGCAGCACTGGTGGTAACACCAATGCAGGAGAACGATTATTCGTAACACATCAAAGACTCGTCAGAGTCGTTTAGCGCGAGTACGGTCAGCTTCTATCTATGTAGCACTATTTGCACTTATTGTTTCATTTTTGACTATTAACAATTATCATCAGGGAACTGGAGTCGTCGGAGTAGAAGTCTCCGCTCAAGAATCTCAGGTTGCCAATCCAAATTCAAAGCCTACAGCCGCAACTAAGGAAAAAATATCAGTCGATCAATTGGAAGTGGCTGATGCGGTGGCTAGCCTCGCGGAAGCTACTGATTTGCCATCTGCCGGAGACTTGCGTGAAGCAACTACTTCTTTGCAGATCCAGAAACAGTTAGCTCAAACTGACACAGAAGTTATCTCTAAGCCACAGCTTATTCAGCCAGAAACATCATCTCAGCGTGGTATTACTGAATATGTCACTAAGCCGGGTGATGATTTAGCTAAAATTGCTGCTAAATTCAAAATCTCAGCCCAGACGCTGCGTTGGGCAAACAATATGACCTCTGACGCAGTTGAGCCGGGTAGGACGCTGTTGGTGCCACAAGTTGATGGCGTGGTCTACACTGTTAAAGAAGGTGATACCATCGCGGCCATTGCTTCAAAGTATAAGGTTGATACGGAACGAGTCTTGTTGTATAACTCACTGGATCGCGTGGCACAGCCGACGGTAAATACGCGCATCGTCTTGCCTGGTGGTGAGCTACCAGAGAATGAGCGCCCAGGATATGTTGCGCCACGTGGCGGTCGAAGCGGTAATAGTCATTCTGGTTATAGTGGCGTAAGCTACGGTAACGTTGCTGCATCTGTTGGTAACCGATACGCACCAGGTAACTGTACGTGGTACTCATATGAGCGACGTTTGGCACTTGGTCGTCCAATCGGTAGCTTCTGGGGTAACGCCAATACCTGGGCAGCAAGTGCGCGCGCTGCTGGCTTTACGGTCAATAAGACACCAGCTCCGGGTGCTATCTTTCAAAGCTCAGGTGGCTACTATGGACATGTTGGAATTGTTGATCGGGTTGAGAACGGTCGGGTGTTCGTCAGCGACATGAACTTTGCTGGGTATAACGTCATTACCCATCGTGAATTGACCAACCCAGGCGCTTACAACTACATCCATTAATATAAGTATTGAGATAATCATGAACGCTCCTGTATATTCAGGGGCGTTTTGCTATAATAAAGGTATGTTTGTAGATACAGCGAAAGTGTTAGTACGAGCTGGCAAGGGCGGTAACGGCGCAGTCAGTTTTCGGCATGAGAAATATGTTGACAAAGGCGGTCCTGATGGCGGCGATGGCGGACGCGGCGGCGATGTGGTATTTTTGGCGACCAAAGACCTCAATACACTACTGAATTTTCGGTACAAGCCAGAACTAAAAGCAGAGAATGGCGGTGACGGCAGCAAGCGCAACAAGCGCGGTAAAAGCGGTTCGCCGCTGGTCGTCAAAGTGCCGATGGGTACATTGGTCAAGCGTGACGGCAAGGTGGTGGCGGATTTGACAGTGGACCAGCAGCAGGCAGTCGTTGCCCGCGGCGGTGACGGTGGTTTTGGTAACGCACACTTTACCTCCAGTACGCGCCAAGCGCCGAAGATCGCTGAACTTGGTGAGGCGGGTGAAGAATTTGAGGCAGAGCTGGAACTAAAATTACTGGCTGATGTTGGTTTGGTTGGTTTTCCGAATGCTGGTAAATCAACATTTTTGAGCGTGGTTTCCAATGCTCGACCGGAAATCGCTAATTATGAATTTACGACCTTGACGCCAAATTTGGGCGTGGCGGATGTTGATGATGGCTCAGTGTTGATTGCCGATATTCCAGGACTGATTGAAGGCGCCTCGGAAGGCAAGGGCTTGGGTGACCAGTTCCTGCGTCACGTTGAGCGGACGGCGGTGTTGCTGCACATGATTGACGCGTATAGTGACGACCCAGCGGAAAAATACCAGACCATTCGCCGCGAGCTGGAAAAATATTCTGAGGAATTGGCGACGCATCCAGAAATCATTGTGCTAACAAAATGTGAAGGATTAGACGATGAAATTATTGCCATGCAGTCGACGGCGCTACAAAACGTAGCGAACGGTTCGCCAGTGGTGGCGATTTCCTCGCAAACACATACTGGCGTGACCGAACTGCTACGCCTACTGCGTCGTGAGGTCACGGACTATCGAGCACGGGAAGCTGAGCTGATTGAAGAAGAAGGCGATGAGTTGCCGGTCATTGCTTTGGATGCGCAAGCAGCATCTGATGCCTGGACGGTGGAGCGGGTGGTTGGTGCGGAGCCTGACAACGTCAACGATGAAGATGCGGTTAGTTTCATCATCCACGGGGCTAAAATTGAAAAGTTTGCTCGCCGCACTAACTTTGATCAATTTGAATCAGTCAATCGCCTGCGGGATATCATGCGGAAAATGGGTATCGCTCACGAGCTAATCCGTCAGGGTGCGGTGGGTGAGACCGTAGTGCAGATTGGCGAATCGACGCCGTTTACGCTGGTTGAGCAGTAGCTTGTCATCGTCAATAGTGGTATAATTAGGTATAAATCGCTAATCAGACGGGGAGGTATCATGGGTAGTAGTAACACAGAGCGGCAGATGACCGTACCGAGCTATTGGGAGATCGGGCGACTGGAAAACAAAATTGCATATAAATCAAATCGAGAGGCCACCGTAGGGGCGGTTGGGGCTGTCGGGTTGACCTCGTTGGAGCTTACGTTTGCTCCTGCGGTACGTCGTCATCATTTTGGTCCCAACGTCCGGAGGCATGTGGCTTTTAAGGACGCACAGAACGATATTCTCAGAGCGTTGCGGGGTGAGGAGCCGCTCAGTGGTGATCATTATTTGAAAAATCAGCCTAGAGAATACGTCGGGCGCCTAGCGGTAGAAGTTCGTAAGGGAAATGTTGAATCGCTGCTTGATGGGCCAGTTGGCAAATTGACACAGTATGTATTGGCTGGCCTTAAAAAGAAACAGTTTGGTTCTGAAAAGGCGGCTGGATATTATGCTGACTGGCTTGACGCAACGAAGGCCGACTATGTGAGACCAGAGGAACAACCTGCGTTGAGCGCGGAAGAATTGAAGAAAATTTATCATAAACTGGGCGGGGCGTACAATGTACATTTGGCCCTGGCGGGTGCTGAGCTGCGCACTCCTGCTGTATCTGATTATTTTGGGGAGAACGTTGAACAGTTGATTGCATTAAACCATCTGAAATTGCGCTGGGAAGACGGTAGGATTCATGTGCCAGAAGAGGTACTTATAGAAGCGTCGGTTGACCCTCAGGCATCAGTGGACGAGACTCTTCGTTCACCTATCATTAGGGAATGGAGAGATGATACGCGCTCGGATGCTGCAAAGGCATTGAAGCTGGATGTGTACAATTTGTCGCACGGAGAAAAAGATCTCATACCTGGCCCTGAGCGCTCTAAACGGTTTCTTGCTCGAGAAGCAATAGCGGCAATTAACAACGATTAATAATCATGGCGCAAACATTCTTCTTCTACGACCTCGAAACCAGCGGGCTGAATCCGCGGCAAGACCGCATCATGCAGTTTGCTGGGCAGCGGACGGACATGGACCTTGAGCCAATTGGTGAGCCGTATAACCTACTGGTGACGCTGAATGATGATACCTTGCCAAGTCCTGATGCGCTGATGGTAACCGGCATCACGCCGCAAAAAACGGTCGAGGAAGGCTACAGCGAGGCGCAGTTTACGCGGATGCTCAGCGAGGAGATTTTCACGCCGGATACTATTGCGGTTGGCTTTAATAATATTCGATTTGACGATGAGTTCATTCGCCATTTGTTGTGGCGTAATTTTCATGACCCGTATGAATGGAGCTGGAAGGAAGGTCGATCGCGTTGGGATATGCTGGATGTGGTGCGACTGACCAGGGCACTCAGGCCAGAGGGGATCAAGTGGCCACTTGATGCTAAAGGTGAGCCAAGTAACCGCTTGGAATTGATCACCAGCGCCAACGGTATTGCCCACGAAAATGCTCACGACGCCTTGGCGGACGTAACGGCGTTGATTGCCGTGACAAAATTGATCAAGCAAAAGCAGCCGCAACTGTATGATTATTTACTAAAGATGCGTGATAAAAAAGTAGTCCAGCAGCTGGTCAATGTGGACGACAAAAAACCGTTTGTTTACGCCAGCGGGCGTTACGATAAAGAATTTGCTAAAACCACGGTGGCTTTTCCACTGACAACCAGTCGAAACGGTGGCGTGGTTGTCTATGACCTGCGGTACGATCCAACGCCGTTTGTTGGGCTGAACACAGAGGAATTGTCGGCAAAAATCTTTGCTTCGTGGGAGGAGCGGCAAGCTGAGTATTTCGTCAAATTACCGGTCAAAGAATTACAATACAATCGTTGTCCGGCGGTGGCGCCGCTGGGTGTGCTGGAACAAGGTGATGGCTGGCAGAAAATTTCGCTTAGTACAGAGACTATTCAGCAGCATCAACACATCTTACTGAATCATCCGGACTTTGCCGAAAAATTACGGACTATTTTTGAAAACAAGCCAGCCTTCAAAAAACTGCCCGATCCAGAAGCACAATTATATGACGGCTTTTTGAACGACCGTGATCGCTTGCGAGTGGAAGCGGTGCGCAATGCCAATGAGCGTGAGCTGGCGGATTTTCATCCCGAGTTTCAGGACGAACGGTTAGCACCGCTGTTGCTGCACTACAAGGCACGTAATTTTCTGCGCTCACTCAGTGAAGATGATTTGGCGCAATGGGAAGCCTGGCGGGCTCAGCATTTGCAGGCACAACTGCCAGGGTTTATGGCGTCTCTGCAGCGCTTAGCGCCGGCAGCGACTGACGAGCAGCAGTTTATATTGCAAGAATTGCAATTGTGGGCGGAGGCGGTGTTGCCGGCTGGCGACTTGTGATAGGACGTGTGCTAGGTTAGAGACGGAGCGAGTTTTTGAGCGCCCACGTGAGTATCTGGTTCGCTGGTTTCGGTTTTCTTGGCTTCATGTGCCAGATAGATAAATAGTAGGGTGAGATAATCTTTTGGATATACTATGTTGTTGACGCGACGTTTTCGAGAAAGATACTGAATGAGCTCTTTGATATCATCAAATGATACGGGGATGGCTGCTCGTAAGATGCGACAGATTGGTATGATGACGATCCAAAAAATGATCATGGACATAGCTGACAAATTGACGTTCAAAAACGGAATTTTGCCGAGAAAAACGAACATGCAAAGCTGATCAAATAGCACCGGTGTAATAACAATCGCACCAATAATCAGTAATACGTAAACACTCAACCGTCGCATATAATGTAACTGTAACAGATAAAAGCTTGACTTGCAATCATAAGCAATATGTGGTGATATATAATCCAATTTTTAGGAAATGTCTGGAAAAAATCATAAAAAGCCGGTATAATATAGCGGTTATGCCGGAGGTTATTCGAGTCAAAGGTGCCCGCGAGCACAATCTGAAAAACATCAACGTGGAATTGCCGCGTGATAAGTTTGTGGTCATCACTGGTCTGAGTGGTTCAGGTAAATCAAGCCTGGCGTTTGACACGATTTACGCTGAGGGCCAACGCCGTTACATGGAGAGTTTGAACTCGTATGCTCGGCAGTTTTTGGGGACGATGGATAAGCCAGATGTTGACAGCATTGACGGCTTGAGTCCAGCTATTTCAATTGACCAAAAGTCAACCAGCCGCAACCCACGCTCAACGGTAGCCACGGTGACTGAGATTTATGACTATTTACGTCTCTTGTTTGCACGCATTGGTGTGCCACACTGTCCAATTTGTGGCAAAGAAGTCTCGCGACGTACCACTGAAACCATCATTCAAGAAATCATCAAGCAGTACGACGGACGCCGGATTTTACTATTGGCGCCAATCGTCAAAAATAAAAAAGGTGAATTTGCGCACATTCCTGAGCAGTACCGTCGGTTGGGTTATGCTCGCGTCAGGGTTGATGGTGTGGTGTATGCCCTGGATGAATTTCCGGAATTGCAAAAGAGCTATAAGCACTCAATTGAGCTGGTAGTTGACCGCTTGGCATTAACCAGTGAATTGGCTGGTCGCTTGTCTCAGAGTGTTGAGCAAGCGTTAGAATTGGGCCAGGGAATTGTCGAAGTATTGGACGCGGATGATGATCAGGTGCGGACGTTTTCTCAGAGATATGCGTGTGTTGATCACCCTGAAGAAGATATTCCAGAGCTGGAACCGCGATTGTTTAGTTTTAATGCACCACAGGGAGCCTGTCCAAGCTGCACTGGTTTGGGTAGTCGCATGGAAATTGACCCAGAGTTGGTGTTTAATGACAATTTGACCATCGCCGAAGGCGCCATCAGACCGTACAACCGCGTCAATGTCGACAATTTCTATATGAAAAAAATCATAGCTGTTGCAGAAGCTCATGGTTTTAGTATGCGAACTCCTGTTAAGAAGCTGTCAAATGAAGCTAAACAGAAAATTTTGTACGGTACGGGGGCGCAGAAATATCGCATTGAGCTTGGTAATGGCCGGCATTATGACACGACTTATGAGGGAGTCATTCCGAATCTGGAGCGTCGACATCGCGAGACTGACAGCGAGTTTATGCGCAAAGACATTGAACGATTTATGCGCGAACGAGCCTGTTATGTTTGTAAAGGCGCTCGTCTCAAGCCAGTGGTCTTGGCGGTGACGGTTCATGGGCTGAATATTGTTGATATTTGTGATCTGGGCGTTGACGATGCGTTGGATTTGTTTACTCGCAAGCTGAAGTTGACGGAACAGGAAACGATGATTGCGCGGCTGATATTAAAGGAAATCAATGCGCGGTTGGGCTTCATGAGCAATGTCGGTTTGAACTATTTGGAGCTGGGCCGAGCAGCTAACACCTTGAGCGGTGGAGAAGCTCAGCGCATTCGGCTGGCTACGCAAATTGGTTCCGGTTTGCAGGGGGTACTGTATGTCCTGGACGAACCATCCATTGGGTTGCATCAGCGAGATAATGATAGGCTGATTGATACTCTGAAGCGCTTGCGTGATCTTGGCAATACGGTGCTGGTCGTGGAGCATGATGAAGATACCATTCGCCAAAGTGACTTTTTGGTCGACATGGGGCCGGGGGCTGGTTCAAAGGGTGGACAAATTGTTGCCATGGGAGCGCCTGAGGAAGTAGCGAAAAATCCAGACAGTATCACTGGTCGGTACTTGAGTGGTGCAGAGAAAATTGCAGTACCAAAAAAGCGCAGGAAGCCAAATCAAGATCAGCAGCTCATAGTGCGTGGTGCTCAGGAAAATAATTTGAAAAATATTGACGTGGCGTTTCCTTTGGGACTAATGACGGTGGTGTCTGGTGTGTCTGGTAGCGGTAAGTCAACCTTGGTTAATGACATTGTGGCGAGGGAGCTGGCAGCTCGCCTCAACCGGTCCCAAGTGGTGCCAGGGAAGCACGACCGTATCGAAGGCATTAAGCTGTTAGACAAAGCGATTGTGATTGACCAGTCACCAATTGGTCGCACACCGCGTTCCAACCCAGCCACCTACACGGGTATTTTCACGCCAATTCGCGAATTATTTGCTGCCACGCCAGAAGCTAACGTTCGTGGTTACAAAGCAGGTCGGTTTAGTTTTAATGTCAAGGGTGGCCGATGTGAGAATTGTCAGGGTGATGGTGTGATAAAAATTGAAATGCACTTTTTGCCAGATGTGTATGTGGTTTGTGATGAGTGTAAAGGTAAGCGGTACAACCGTGAAGCGTTGGAAATTACCTACAAAGGACGCACTATTTCTGATGTATTGGAAATGACAGTAGAGCAAGCGGCCGAATTCTTTGACAGCATTCCATCTATTCACCGAAAACTTGAGACGTTGGTGGAAGTTGGCTTGGGCTATATTCATTTGGGTCAGCCAGCAACCACCTTCTCTGGCGGGGAAGCGCAGCGCATCAAATTGGCGACTGAACTGTCAAAACGCTCGACGGGTAAAACCATGTATATTTTGGATGAGCCAACCACTGGGCTGCATTCGGCTGACGTTAAGCGATTGTTGGGGATTTTGCACAAGCTTGTCGAAGGCGGAAATAGCATGATTGTGATTGAACATAATTTGGACGTCATCAAATCAGCAGACTGGATCATTGATATGGGTCCAGAAGGTGGTATGGGCGGCGGGACGGTTGTCACCAGCGGAACGCCAGAAGATATTACCAAGAACGCAGATTCGTTCACGGGCAAATATCTCAAGCCATTGCTTACGTAAGATGGACTCTCGAGTTTAGATGAATTACTTGCGCTTTTTAGTGGTTGCCTTTGGTTGTTTGTCTTTTGAAAACAGGACAGATAATTGTTTTTTGAGGGCTGCTTTGGTTGATTCTTGCTTGAGCGCGTGAATAATCATTGGCAGAGCTGACAGGAAAATGATAATCAGGGCAGCAACCTCAACGTTAATGCCAGCTTCAGTTAGCGCCTTGCCAGCGAAGAATCCCAGGTAGGTGAATAGCGAAGCCCATAAAATGCCACCAATGACGTTAAAGAGCAAGAAGGTTCGATAGTGCATTTTGCCTGCGCCGGCTACAATTGGGGCAAATGTGCGGACAACAGGTACAAATCGTGCCAGGATCACCGTGATAACACCATGTTTCTCGTAAAACTTTTCAGCTTGAATGAGATATTTACGTTTAAATAAGCGTGAGTTTTTTCGCTCAAACAGTTTTCGGCCCACCTTGTGACCAAAGGTATAACCAACTGAATCTCCGGCGATGGCCGCTATGATGAGTAATAATACAAAGATTGATATGTCGATTGGGAGGATATGTTGTTGCACCATATATCCAGCAGTGAATAGTAAGCTGTCACCAGGGAAAATAAACCCAAACAGTAAGCCCGACTCGGCGAATACAACAAATAAAACGGCAACAATACCAAAATGAATAATAAAGTCTACAAAAGCGTGCATCATGGGTACTCATTATATGACAAAAAACAGTAGTTGACAATTTGACAGTGCAAATTTGCTTATGCTACACTGGTAACAGGTAGTTTTTAATACACAAAACTGAGGAGAGGGAGAAAAAATAGGGATGGTACGTCTTCGTATATCAAGAAGGAATCAACGTGTCGCCAAGATAGCAATACCAGCAGCTGCAGTGGTGATGGTGTTTGCTTTGGTTTTGACAAATCCGTTTATGGCAAAAGCGGCCAGTGTTCATAAAAAATATAAAGCAATGGATACTAACTATTCTGTGCCGACAACTAATGTCGCTTGGATTTCTCCAGACGGTAATGACAATTCTGGTAACGGAACAGAAGCACGACCTTTCGCGACATTTCGACGTGGATTGCAGGCTGTCTCTGACGGCGGAACAGTTGTGGCAAAGAGCGGTGTGTACCGAGAGCCACACTTTTTTGTGACCAAGAAGAACATCACTTTCCAGGCTGCTCCTCATGCTGAAGTTTGGATGAAGGGTAGCGATGTCGTTTCGGCAGGTCAATGGACTAAAGAGGGCAATATGTGGAAGACGACGGGTAAATTCCGTAATTTCTGCCGTGTTTGTACCGTGAACCCTGATCCATCCAAAGAAGGCATGGCTGCTTACCCAGAGCAAATGTTTATCGATGACGAACCACTTGAGCAGGTCGATGCAAAAAGTAAGGTTGGCCCTGGAAAGTTTTACGTTGAAGACAAAAACCCAACTACTTTGAAAGATCCGACAAATAACCGAGCAGGCTTTAACGTTGGTACAGAAGATGATCTGACATACTATGTTGGCTCTGACCCATCTCGTGGCACCGCAGAAATTACTAACCGAGCTCGTGCCTTTTCCGTAGGTGGTCGTAATGCTGACGATGGTTCTAACTTCACCATGAAAGCTATCAATGTTGCCCAGTATTCGCCGGTGCAAAGCTGGTCTTGGGATCGTCAACTGCCTGATGATCAGGTTGGAACGAGTATGATCGTGGTCAACGGTCGTGGCTCAGTTGTACAAGACTCCATCTTCACACAAAGTTCCTCAGTTGGCTTCAACACTGATGCAGAAGGTGCACGTATTGTTAATAATAAATTCATCGGCAACGGTGGTAATGGCGCAGGAGCCAACCGTGCGCACAATACGACATTTGAAAATAATATATTCACAGAGAACAATGCGGCAAATTACCTCACTAACGGTTCAGTCTGTTTAGCGTGGTGTACTGTTTCTGAGATAAAAGTCACGCACATTGAGAACTTTACGTTCCGAGGTAATGTGGTTGATAACTCAAAGAATCCTGCTTCAACTGGCAACGACTATTATGTGCGCAATGGTACAGCGGGTGTCTGGTGTGATGAAGGCTGTATCAAAGCAAAAATTGTCAATAACTTCTTCATCAACACGACAACAGCGATCTTTGATGAGGTTTCAGACGGGACTATCATCGCATCAAACATTATTGAAGGCTCGGGTGCGGGTATTAGCGTCTCAAGTAGTTCGAATTCTAAAGTATACAATAACACTATCTCTCGAACCAACCGACCTATCATGCTGAATGAGGATGCTCGTACCAATGGCTGTAATGAGCGAGATGTTCACAACCCGCAAGTTTGTAAATCGCTTGAATCATGGTCTGCTAGTAAAGGTTTGAGTTGGAATCTGACTGGTCTAGAGATGTACAACAATATCATTTCCTCTCGTGCGGTCATCTCTGGTGATACTGGTGCACCGCTCTGGTCATATCCTGTCAGAAGCACCGGTGGTCCAAACCATACTGGTCCTGGTACCTACACAAATGACATGTTCAAGGGCTTTGACTACAACGCCTACTACCGCAGCAGCTTGCAAAATGAAGGCACAATCATGACCTGGGACTTGGCAGACGTGCCGAACCGCCTTGATATTTTGTTTGCTAACGTAAAAGACATCGCTAAAGATAGCCGCGTAAGGTCGTCAATTGATGGTCGCGACACGCACTCTCTTGATCTGTTTGGTACACGCGCCAATAACCCATACTTTATCAAAGAAGCTGAACAAAACACTGATTACCGCAAGAGTAACTACAACTTGAAGCCAGGCAGTCCGGCGATTAGCTCAGGTAAGCCATTGTCAGCTGAGGTTGCATCAGCAATTGACCCAAGCGGTCAACAAGTCAAACCTGGTGTGGCGGTGAACCGAGGTGCGTTGGTGAATGCTCACATGGATTCAACCAATTCTCCAACACCTCCACAACCTCCAGCAGCGCAGGGTGTTAACATCCCTGATGCCAGGTTGCGCCAGTTGCTGAACAAGAGGTTAGCTGAAATCTCAGGGAAAACCCGTAGCGATACTCAAGCGATTACCGCTCAAGAAATGCTAACCATTGATCGTATGTATGTCGATAATACTGGCAATATCACGGAAGACCAGAGGATTAAGGATTTGACTGGTCTGGAGTACGCTAAAAATGTCACTGAGCTATCACTTGGTAATCACGCAATTACTAATTTACAGCCACTTTCTGGCCTGACTAAGCTGCGCGCATTACAGCTGTCAGGCAATAAGGTTGCTGATATTCAACCGCTGGCTGGCTTGTCTGAGTTGCGTAGTGTGAACTTGTCGGAAAATGTTGTTACGAACTATAGTCCTTTGTCGTCTCTGAACAAGCTCGAGCAAGTCTCGATGAGCGGTACCAATCAGACGTTAGACCTATCAACATTTGCAGGTAGTAAAAACTCATTAAAGAAGATCTCTTTCTATGACTATGGTCGAAAGACTAAAGTTGTCAATGCTCAATCTCTTGTTGGTGCACCGGCTCTGACCTCTTTGCGCTTGACTGGGGGGCAGCTGAGCGAGGATGAGATTGCTGCAATTGGACGAATGACTCAACTTACTGAACTGCGATTAGACTACAGTACGATCATGAATGCACAGCCTCTCGCGGGTTTGAACCACCTTACCTCTTTGAAGCTAGAAAACCAGCAGGGTAGTATGACTACTGAGTCTGAGGTATTTAACTCACCATTAAAGGATGCGTCTGGCGCATCAGTTACTATTGAAAATACAGCTACTTTGGTCAATGAAGCAGCTGGTAAATTAAAAGTTGCAGCACCGGTATATGATGGTCAACCACACGCACTGCAGGCCAACTGGAGTAAGCAAATAACTATCAATGGTAAGCCGTTTGCTTTCTCCGGAACATTGCACGTAACTGCAACGCTACCAAAGCCTGACCTATCTGCCCTCCGCACCGCCATCGCCAACGCCGAGAAAGAACCGGCCTACATTACCAATGACGCGACCGTCAAGCAAGCTCTCGCCAAAGCCAAAGAAGTAGAGAAGCAACCAAACCCAACTGCTACTGCCATCCAGAAAGCAGCCAACGACCTCAACACTGCCGTAGCCAACGCTAAGAAGAAAGAAGCAGACGCCCAGACAGCCGCTGAACAAGCAGTTGCTCAGGCTGAACACAACCAGGATCCAGACGACGTTACCAGCGCCAACGCCAAGGTAGCTGCCGTCCAAGACCCAACGAAGAAACAAGCCTTCCAGGATCGCCTCAACCAGGTAACCGCTAACGTCACCGCTGCTCGCACCGCTCTCTCCGCCCTGATAACCAAGGCCAAAGACCCAGCAACTACTGCCGGCATGTCCCAAGAAAGCAAGGACGCCGTAGCAGCACAAGTCACCCAAGCAGAGCAGGTAGCTGCCAACGCTGGTGCCTCTGTTGCCGAGCTCAATGCTGCCAAAGCAGCACTGCAAGCAAAACTTGACGCCCTTCGTCCTGACCTATCTGCCCTCCGCACCGCCATCGCCAACGCCGAGAAAGAACCGGCCTACATTACCAATGACGCGACCGTCAAGCAAGCTCTCGCCAAAGCCAAAGAAGTAGAGAAGCAACCAAACCCAACTGCTACTGCCATCCAGAAAGCAGCCAACGACCTCAACACTGCCGTAGCCAACGCTAAGAAGAAAGAAGCAGACGCCCAGACAGCCGCTGAACAAGCAGTTGCTCAGGCTGAAGGTAGTAAAACGCAAGCTGCAGTGAATGCCGCAAGAGCCTTAGTGGCAAACGTACAGGATGTTGCTAAGAGAACTGCACTGGAAAATCGGTTGAATGCAATTGTCATCGCAGGACCTCAGTCTCCACGGAACAAGATGACTGTTGCCCAGCCGCACCACCGTTCTTTGACAGTAGAAACGTCTGGGAACTCGTGCTACAACCTGGCGACAGCACAGTCGGCTTCAACACCGGATCGCTACAATAATCGTGTCCTTCGCGAAGGAGTGGATTTCACCATTAACTGTAACAATCAAGCTCCTGCGGTTGGCTTCACGGCTCGCGTGACCTTAACATTAAGTCGGCGCTACGCTAATACGAACCGTCTAACAATTGGCAAGATCATGAACGGTCGAGTATACCAAGACATCACTAGTCGAGTCACCTTTGGTAATACGCCAGATGGTAAATATACTACCATTGCTTATGATTTGACTGACGGCGGCTTTGGTGACGGTGACGGTATAGCAAACGGCACTATCATCGACCCAGTTGGTATTTACGAAGAAGAGGACGCTACTCAGAATGGTAACCAAAATGCCAATAGTGGCGGCAACAACCCAGTTGCTAAGATTGCGAAGAAAGCATCAAATGCACTAGCTGACACGGGTAGTAACGCCATCATGATCGCTCTCGGTTCCATCGCGGTCGTTGCTACTGGCGCCTGGATAATCATCAAACGCCGACGCTAAACCAGCTGTCACAGCTCAATAATAAAGCGGCTATCTCATGTAGCCGCTTTTTATGTTAATCTTCGATAAATCCGCCGGACTGTCGTGCCCACAGTTTGGCATAAACGCCACGTTTTTTGGCAAGCAACTGCTCGTGTGAACCGTCTTCGACTATGCGTCCATTTTCTAGAACAATGATGCGATCCAGTTTGGCGATGGTCGACAGGCGATGGGCGATGACGATCGAGGTTCGGTCTTTCATCAATGTCTCCAGCGACTGCTGGATAAGCGCTTCTGACTCTGAGTCCAAGGCTGAGGTTGCTTCATCAAGAATTAGAATTGGCGCATCTTTCAAAATCGCCCTGGCAATTGCGATACGCTGCCGCTGACCACCTGACAGCTTCACGCCGCGCTCACCGACCATGGTGTTAAAACCGTCTTGCAGCTTAATGATGAAATCATAGGCACCAGCTTTTTTAGCAGCACGTTTAATTTCAGCATCAGTTGCGTCAGATCGGCCGTAAGCGATATTCTCACGGACCGAACGGTGAAATAGTAGTGGCTCTTGTGGCACGTAGGCGATTTGTTCGCGTAGGCTTGCCTGGGTAACCTCGGCAATATTTTGGGCGTCAATGGCAATCTCCCCTGAGTCGATGTCGGCAAAGCGTAGCAATAATTTAGTCAGGGTAGTTTTGCCAGAACCACTTGACCCAACCAAACCGATTTTTTCACCTGGCTGAATGCGAAGAGAGAAATCATGAAACAGCGTGTCACCTTCACCCTCATCATGAGTAAAGGTCACATTATCCATGGTGATACTGCCGTGCGTAATAGCAAGCTTTGCGTCACTTTGATCGACTAGTGTCGTCGGCGTGGTAAGAATCTCCACCATATCGTGAGCGTCACCAAGGATGCGGTTGTAACTACGCATGATGCTGTTCATATTCCACAACTCATGCGCCACGCTACCAGTGTAGGTGATGATGAGATAAACCGCCGCTACTGATACGATGTTATGCTGAGCAGCATATATTGCAAAGGCAATTGCCCCAATTTTTATCGTTATATTGATGGTTGAATACACAGTGCTGACTTTTAGGAGCCCGCGCATGGTACCCAGGCTGGCGCCGCGCCATGATGCAACGGTCTTTGCAAAGCGTTGTTGTTCCAGCACCTCGGCACCGGACGATTTTACTGCCAAAATGTTTGAAACAGCGTCGGCCAATTGACCGCTCACTTTGTTGCTGGCTTTGGCTTCTTTCTCGTTCAGTTTAGCCATCGGTCGAGAGCCAAAGTAGACAACAATGCTAAATATGATTGAGAATAGTAGGAGAAATACGGCGTATTGCCACAGCAGAGTTGACAAAATTATGATCGAGCCAACCAGGGAGATGACCAACGGCAAGATTGACCAAATGATCGTGTCCCAAAAACGTTCAACTGCGCCGTTTAATTTATTGGTTTGGCTGACAAGTGAACCGCCAAATTTATTGGCATGGAAAAACATCGTTTGGTTGGTTAGTTTGCTAAAACACCGTGCGTACAAATCGCGCTGCAGGGCAGTTTCAAACGTCCAAGCGAGATACAGGACTAAGCGCCAGCTGATGACATTTGACCATAATTCGCTCATGCCGTAGAGCGCGACTAATTTCCATAGTTTCTCCGCGTTGTCCAGTTGACCGCTTTGGATGGTACTGAGCAATTCTGCGATAATCAGCGGGCCAACAAAAATTGTGATGGCAAGTGTGATGATGGTAAAGAAAATAGTCAAATTTCGCCGATGCTTGTAGGGCTGTGATATTCGCCAGAACAGGCCTAATATTTCTTTGTTTGATACTTTTGTCAACGTAAATACTCCTTTGGTTAGTTTCTGTATTCAGTGGTTCGCTGGTAAGTTAACTATTACGAACGTGAGGATTTAGAGGAACTCGCCTCAGACAAGTTCATACATGTTAGGTAAGTATATGATATAGTTATGTCATGAGTCAAGAATGTGCTGTAGTTTTACACCGATCTTCAACACGAGTATTGCTCGGTATCAACCTCTTTTTTGTGGCGCTGTGGTCGATAACGTTGCTAAATCCACAAAAGCTTAACATCCTGTGGTTTTTGGTTGTTGTTTTATTGGCAGTTTTATTTATCGTAAGGAACAAAAATGTTTCTAGAACTGATATTGTCATTGCTGTAATTTTAGGCTGTCTGGCTGCACCATCCAGTATGTTCATGGGAGTGTGCTCTGCTGTTGCGTATGTTGGAGGTGTTAGTGTGCTCAAGAAAAGTAAGCATGCAATTGTCCTCTGTAAAATGGTCAACAAAAAAGAAATACTAAAAACAATTTGCCTTGCCCTATTGGTAGGATTGGCGCTGGGAACCGTCAATATTCTCCTGGCAAAAATTTCTTGGAATATTGCTTTTTCGCTCAAGCCAGAATGGTTCTTAAACGCCATGCGTGCTGGTATTTCGGAAGAAATTATTTTCCGCTTCTTTTTCTTTGCTACGTGCATCTATTTCATTAAGGATAGATTACTGTCAAAATTAGATAATTTTTTGTGCTATCTTGTTATGATATTACCTCACGTCTTGCTTCATTTTAATACAGCTAATTTTGCGCTGGGTAGCGTCCTGGCGTTGGCGCTATTGTTTGGTCTGCCGTTTGCCGTCATGCAACGAAAGCGCGATGTTAGTTCGGCCATAGGTGCACATACAGTGGTTGATGTGATAAGATTTTGTTCATTTGGCGTGTAGCTGCTGTATAATAGAATATGAACAAAGGAGGAAGTAATGGCGTTATATGAGATTACAACAAAACAAGAATTTGAAGAGAAAGTGCTAAAAAGCAACAAGCCGGTGCTGGTTGATTTCTGGGCACCGTGGTGTCCGCCGTGCCGAGCGATGGCGCCAATTTTACATCAAATTGCTGAAGAAACTGAGTTTGATGTCGTCAAAGTCGATACTGAAGCCAGCCAGGAAAATGCGCAGTTGGCTATGGACTATCGTGTGCAGGGCATTCCAAACATGAAGATTATCGCTGGTGGCGAGGAGGTTGCTGAGCTGATTGGCATGAAGCCAAAGCAAACGCTGATTGATGCTTTGGAAAAAGCTGCGGCAAAATAAATCATGACTACTTGTCGGCGCGCCAGGACCAAAGATAACGGATATCAAAAGTTGTTTATCAAAAAACTCTTGCGATATTTGCCGCACCATCTTTTGCTGGCAACCACCCACAAGGTTCGGTTGCGCTATGCGGAGAAGTTGTTAGGCAGTACAGCTCAGAAGCGGATCGTTACAACAAAAATACTACGCCGGTTTAGTAGCTCTGAGATAGCCGAATATCAAAAACTAACGCGAGACACTCAGTTTTGGCATGGAACTGGTCGTTGGCAACATGGTGAGCGCGGTACAATTGATGTTCTGAAGAGTTTTTGTGATACTGGTGGACTCAAACCGGCGCGTGACGTATATGCAGTTTTTGGCGGTAGCGACCAGCATATCATACACTCAATTTCGTTATGTCAGAGCCGCATGGTAGCGCGATCATACGCTGACATGCACGGCCTTGGTTGGAAAGAGAAAAATCGTTATGGCGATGCGCTGACTTGGACAGCATATTACTACAGTCTATTTTATGCACGCCTGTTCACGGTCAATGGCATCAAAATGCTGCGTCGCTGGAAAACTTGGCGCAGCTTGTCGCATGATGAACATGGTGACAACACATGGGGTAAGAAGGTGAATAGACAGGCGCGTGATGTGTGGGATATCTTTTGTTTGGGCAGTGATATTCCTGGTAACTACCCAATACTCATTGGCGTTAAGGAGCTTGCGTCACAGGTGGAATTAGAAAAACCGATGCGCTACTATGAAGTGCGCGCTGATAGGCGAATAGCCATCACTAATATTTCACACATAGAAGTGCCGTATGATAAACAGGAAGAAGTTCACGCGGTATTACTTGCGCATAATATTGCGCTGCCGGTGACGAGTATCGAACTGGGTGAATGTGTTAGCGCGAAGAAGTCGTTTACTGAGCTGTTAGGCTGGTCGCCGTAATATCATGACACGACAACGCCCATGGCCTGAAGATCATTGCAATATTTCTCAAAGTCTATATAAACCAGCGTGTTAATGCCAAGATCCTTCGCACCAGTGAGCGCAGTTGACTTGTCGTCAGCATAGACTATCTCTTGTGGTTGGCAGCCAGAGCGACGCAATAATTCGGCAAAAATTTCGGTTGACGGTTTAGCGGCATGAACTTGATATGAAAAAACTGCTGTATCAAATTGCTGCAGAAAACCAAACTTTCTCTTCAGGCCTTGGATGCGAGCTGGGAAATTATTGGAGCAGATTAGTGTTTTATAACCCTTACGCCGAACCGTTTGTACCAGTTGCATGACACGTTCATCAATCGCATAGCCGTCAAGCATTAGCTCTATAAGCTCATGGCTAGACAGTCCTGTATTCCACTGCGATTCTGCCCACGTCCAGAACTCATTGTCATCGATTTTACCCAGTTTATAATCAGCCATGTGCTGACTCGTCAGAAAGACTGACTTGGCGCTCGCTTCCTCAACGCCGTAGCGTGTAAGACTACTCAGGAATTCAGACTTGCCTTTATTGAAATACACACCATCAAGATCAAAGACGATGGCTTTGATGGAGTGGTGTGAGTTTTTCATCTGCGACATATTACTAATTGTAACATTACTAGCCTAGAAAAATGTATAATAAAAAGGTGAATCAACCATTGCAAGCCAAGCTCAAAACTCTACCGCGCACTCCTGGCGTTTATTTTCATAAGTCAGCCAGCGGCGAGATTATTTATGTGGGCAAGGCGGCGGTGCTGAAAAATCGCGTGCGCCAGTATTTTCAGGATTCGCGCGGGCGGGACAATAAAACCATGGCGTTGGTGGCGGAAATTGCTGATACCGATTGGATTGAGACCGAGAGCGAAGTCGACGCACTGTTTCTGGAGAGTGAGATGGTCAAACGTTATATGCCGCGTTACAACGTGCTGCTGCGCGATGATAAGTCGCAGATGTATGTACGAATTGACATGAAAAGTGAGTGGCCGACCGTCAGTTTTACGCGTAATCCTGCGGATGATGGTGCGGAATATTTTGGCCCGTTCTATAATGGCTTTGCCTTGAAAAAAGCCCTGCGATATTTGCGGCGGGTGTTTCCGTATTTGACCAGACAGCGGCGACCAGGGCAGTCGAAGTTGGATGAAGATTTGGGTCTCAGCCCGCGGCCGAGTGATGGGTCAGCCGCCTACAAAACCACTTTACGCAAGCTCATCAGCTACATCAAAGGTAACCGTAAAGCTATCGCCGCCGAGCTGGAGCGCGACATGAAAACGGCAGCTGGGCTGCATGATTTTGAACGGGCGGCTGATCTTCGCAATAAGCTGCGCGCCATGCAGGAGTTGCAGCGGCGGGTTTGTTTTGGCGACAAAGAGTTTTTGGATATTTCTAAGGACAAGGCGCTGGCTGATTTGGCAAAATTGTTGGGACTAAATGATATCCCAGTGCGCATTGAGGGTTATGATATTTCGCACATGAGCGGGCAACAAGTCGTCTCTAGTATGGTGGTGTTTACCAATGGCGCGAGCGACCGGGCGGAGTACCGCAAGTTCAAAGTTAGTGAGAAAAATGATGACACCGGCAATATCTATCAGACGATTTTTCGCCGACTGAGCGAGCGTCATCTGAAAAGTTGGGGCCGTCCTGACCTGCTGCTGATTGACGGCGGCAAAGGTCAGCTGGCGGCGGCCATCAGAGCGCGTGATGAGCGTGGTGTCACCGTGCCGATCATCAGTATTGCTAAGCGTGAGGAAGAACTGCTGGTGCATAAGACTAATTCGCAGATTGATACGGCGTTCATTGAGCAAATGCGGTCGCAGCTACGGACGGACATTATGGTTCACGAAGATGGTGACGTCTATGTGGTGAATTTACACCCAGGTCAGCATAACGCTGGTTCGCACTCAAAAAACTTACGAGCCAGCGTGGAACAAACTCGCAACGAACGTCCGACGGCGGCCGAGAATACCCTTGCGGCAACTGACATCGTCAAATTATTCCAGCGCATTCGCGACGAGTCGCATCGTTTTGCCGTGAGCTACCACACCGCACTCAAACGCCAGCAGCAAACGAAAAACCAGCTGGAGGAAATTCCTGGCATTGGACCAAAAACCCGCGCTAAATTGCTGAAAAGATTTGGCAGCTTTCGTAATGTTGTCAGCGCTACAGAAGATGACTTAGTATCGGTGATTGGCCAGTCGCGTGCTCAAATCGTCCACAAATATATTGCGGCACAGCGTACCAATAACTAAAACGCTTGTGCTATACTAACAATATGAAACGCGGTTTTACTATTATAGAAGTGCTTGTTATGATATCGGTCGTAGCAATATTAACCACCATCGGAATTATTAGCTATGGCAATTGGCGCCAGAAGTCATTGCGCGATGCTATCACGGCTGACCTCAAAAGTGCAGCGCAGGCTATGGAGCAATACCGCAATTTTCACAATGCCTATCCAACGTTACCCGCTGGCGCATCAATACCAAACTATAACGGCGGCCCTGTTCATGTATATATTCAGGGCGCTGACGGTAAAGAATTTTGTATTGAAGCAACGCGTGGCTCTCAGAAAATGCACATCACCAGTAAGAGTTCGGACGTGAGTGACGGCGGCTGTTCCTGACAGCCGGGCTCTTGTGAAAATGCGAACAGATTATTATAATAAGTAGTAGTGTAATGAAACGGCAATTTTTTGTATTTTTATTCAGATGGGCCATGAACTCATTTGGCATCTGGATAGCGCTGCGACTTTTAGGCACCATGTCTGACGGTGGTTTATTAACGTTTGTATTAACCGGCTTGATATTCTCAATCATCAATAGCATCCTCAAACCGATCATTATCATCTTGTCACTGCCAGCAATTCTGTTGACGCTGGGACTGTTCACGCTGATTATCAATGGCCTCATGGTGTATCTTGCCATTGTGCTCGCTCCAAACGTTTCCATCACGTTTGGCGACGCAATTATTGCCGGTATCATCCTTAGTTTGGTAAACTATATAGTAAGTAGTGTGGTTGATTTACGAACTGCGCAAAAAGAACAGGAGAGTTAGATGAATTTAGAACAACTTTTACCATATATCACATTAGGATCAGCATTTTTGATGATTATTACAATTTTGCTACAACAACGTGGCGCCTCACTTGGTGCAGGGTTTGGATCTTCTGGTGAACTGTTTACGACACGTCGTGGTTTTGATAAGAACTTATTTGACGTTACCATTGTCCTGGCTGTAGTTTTTGTGCTATCAATCTTGGCTAGTTTGGTCTTGCCGGGGCTAAAAGGCTAGGTTGTCGCCATGGCAGAGGCTGGAGATAAGCCGTCTTGGAAGCGGTTCCAAAAAATGAGCGCTTCTGGGAAAAGCTTAAATCGTCGAGCTGAGAAGATTGAAAAAGGCGTCATTAAGCATGCGCATAAATTTGTGACATCCCGCCTCGACAGATTGACAGAAGTTCGCCGAGAAGTGATTGGCTGGGCGGTCTTGTTGATGATATTGGTTGGTTTGAGTGCAGGACAATGGAGTATCTTTCGCGCAGCTTACACGAAGGATGCGCCTCAGGAGGGTGGCACATATTCAGAGGGGGTTTTGGGCTCGTTGGAGACGCTTAATCCGTTGTTTGCACGTTCTAATGCAGAGCGATCGGCCGCCAGGCTGTTGTTTGCCAGTCTCTACCAATACGACAACACTGGGCATCTCAAGGAAGATCTAGCAAAATCAATCGCCATTAATGGCACGGAAACCGAATATACAATTACCCTAAAAGACAATCTTCGCTGGTCTGATGGTCATCCGCTGACAGTGGAGGACGTTATGTTTACCGTCAATCTTTTGAAAAACCCAAAGGTTGGTGCCTCAACTGATGGCTGGTCGTCCATCAAAGTGCGCAAAACCGCCGACAACACTGTGGTATTTGTAACTCCATCCACCTATGCACCATTTTTGCATACGCTGACGTTCCCAATTGTTCCAAAGCACGTGTTGGAAAACGTAGCGCCAGCTACTCTGCGTGATCACTCATTTGGACGGTCACCTGTCACTAGTGGGCCATTCAAGTTCCGACTTCTCCAGACAGATAACCGAGAAAGTGGCAGAAAAGCCGTCCATATGACGGCAAATGAATCATATCACTTCGGCAAACCAAAGTTGGACCGCTTCCAACTGTACGCGTACGCCTCACTGGATGAAATCACCAAAGGTTTGAGAACCAGTGAGATCATGGCGACACCAGAGCTGACCTATGTTTCTCAGCCAGAAAACGTCAAAAAAATGTATGAAATGAAGGCCTATGAAACTCACAATGGGGTGTACGCATTATTCAACAGCAAGAGTCCAATTCTCCAGTCTCCATCCATCCGCAAGGCTTTGGTGCAGTCAGTCGACATCACCGCGCTTCGCAAAAAGATGCCACAAAAAACAGGCGAATTGACGGGCCCAATTTTGCCAGAACATACGGAAGCAGAGCTGGAAAAGCCATTAGTTCGTGACGTAGAAGCAGCCAAAAAAGCGTTGGACGCAGAAGGTTGGACGGTGTCTGGTGGTGTGCGCAAAAAGGGCGATCAGCAGTTGAAATTATCAGTCGTTTCTCTGCAGGGATCCAAGTTCGAGAACGCCGCTAATTCGTTGGCTGAGACGTGGCGAAATGAGTTGAATGCTGAAGTGGAAGTTAAAATTGTTGATGCAACAGATGCTAATCAGGATGTTCTCAGGTCGGTGTTGCAACCGCGTAATTTTGACGTCTTGATATATGAGTTGGTGCTTGGCGGTGACCCAGACGTCTACGCGTATTGGCATTCGTCACAAGATCAGCGCGATCAGCGAGGTCTGAACTTTGCGAACTATAATGACGCTATTTCAGATGACGCCTTGGTTGGTGGTCGTGGTAAGCGTTCTTCAAAACAACGAGCGGATTATTATCAATCATTCGTACGGCGCTGGCAAGCATCAGCTGCGTCACTGCCGCTGTACCGTCCAACAGTTGAATACATCAAACTACCATCAGTCCAGGCTGTAACGCAAAATACTCGACTGGTTTCGCCAACTGATCGATTTGCTGACGTGATATATTGGACAGTTCGACAAGATTCAGTTTACAAAACACCGTAGTGTCAGGTATAATGATGACAGTCGTGCGGGCGTGGCGGAATTGGTAGACGCGCTAGCTTGAGGGGCTAGTGAACGCAAGTTCGTGGAAGTTCAA
This sequence comes from uncultured Candidatus Saccharibacteria bacterium, assembly GCA_963525845.1. Taxonomy (GTDB): domain Bacteria; phylum Patescibacteriota; class Saccharimonadia; order Saccharimonadales; family Saccharimonadaceae; genus Nanosynbacter. The sequence continues at coordinate 390,153 of CAURKU010000001.1, read as the reverse complement.
GTCTTCTCGCTCGCACCAAATGTAACAGAGCGGCGCGTTGGCGGAGCGGTTACGCAGAGGTCTGCAAAACCTTTTAGACGAGTTCGACTCTCGTACGTGCCTCCAGAATTATGATTATGATAGCTCCAGGCGTGGGGCTATTTTTGTTCTAATAGTTCTTTTAACTCAGGGAAGGTTGGCTGTTGGAAATGGCCTCGGTCAACAAATATATGGCTTTTTGCGCTTGGTAGGTCAGACTGAAACTTTGCTAGCTCAGTAAAAGGCACCACAGTATCGTCTTTACTGTGGAATAGGTGAATTTCTTTGGCGGATTTTTCGAGTCCAGTTGTACTTGGCAATATAAAATCGCCCAAGTCTTCGTGAGTTGCATCATCATATGGAGCAGCAATTAGGATTAGTCGATTGACTGGTATGCTGAGAGGATTTTCATGCAAATATTTTGCTAAGAATATTGCCCCAAGACTACTACCGATGAGCTGTACATTATTACCCAAGAATGGCAATATCTTTTCAAAGTAGATTTTCCACTCAGAATATCGTGCATTTTGTTTATTAGGCATATTAGGTACCAACACATCAAAATCTGTCATTGTAACAGCCAGCCAATCGCGCCATTTTGTTTTGTGAAAAAGACTTTCATATGTAAGTGGGTCATTGCGCAGTGCGGAGAGATAGCGTTCGTAGGAATCAAAAGGTGATCCGCCGTGAATATGTACAATTTGCTTCATAAATATAGTATAATACAAACCAGCGCAAATGACAGACCGTGTAAAATGTCAGTGGGCATGAAACTGGGTTGTCATTAGTGCGGATAGATATGCGCGAGTGGCGGAATTGGTAGACGCGAGGGACTTAAAATCCCTTGACCAAAAGTCGTGCGGGTTCGATTCCCGCCTTGCGCACCAAATTGCAGCTAAAAGAAAAGTCACCTGTTTTGGTGACTTTTCTAGCTCCGATAACCACATACGGTAAACGGAAGTTGTTAGTGATATGGTGATAAGCTTATGGTCTTGTTATTTTCTATTGATGACAATTTCGCTAATTTCTGCCTGCTTTGGTGTCTCAATGACATCTACTAGTGTCTTTGCGACTATTTCTACTGGCATCCAGTTCTCAGGATCTGGTAGTTGTTCACCAGTAATTTTCTCAAGCATTCTATTGCGCATACCACCTGGACAGAAGCTAATTGCTCGCGAGTTTTTACCCTTGAAGAGCATCTGTAATGATTTACTGTAGCCACGCATTGCCCATTTGCTACTGGTGTACACTGGTTCGTTCGCAGAACCTTTAGTGCCGGCTGTAGAAGCGACATTGATGATGTCCGCTTCATCTTTGACGATCCTGTCCATCAAGAAGTTAGTGAGATAAATTACACCCATGATATTTGTGGAATATACCTTTATAATATCGCTAAATAGTTTTTCATCCGTACGATCAAACCTAGACATAATACCAGCACAGTTAACGAGTGCCATGATTTGATCATCAAGCTCTAAGATTTGCTGAGCGGCATTCTTGATGGACATCTCATCTGTCAAATCAAGTGTAATGTGTCTGATTCTGCTATCTGTTGGTTTTGAGCGAGAAAGAGAATAAACATTGTAGCCCTTTTCAAGCAGTAGTTGTGCGGTGGCAAAACCCAGACCATCGCTTGCGCCGGTAATTAAAACTGTCTTCATATAACTAATTATACCATTTTGGGCTAGAACGTCGCTTCGGCCAGTATTTTCAGCTCTGTAGAATATGGGTCAATACCTCTTGATGTTTGAAGTTATTTATTGCACAAAAACCTAACCATAAGCAAAACGTCTGTGGTATAATGAAGGGGTTAGCATAAATTGATAAGGAGAATATTCAATGAGCTCAATCATCATAGCACTTATAGTCGTTGGCGTTGTCCTGGTTCTCGCTATCGGCTTCATCGTCGCCACCTATAATGGTTTGGTGACCTTACGCAACCGCGTTGAAGAAGCATGGAGCGACATCACAGTTCAGCTGAAACGTCGAACTGACTTGATTCCAAATCTCGTTAACTCTGTTAAGGGTTACGCAACACACGAAAAAGAAGTATTTGAAAAGGTGACCGAAGCTCGTTCAGCCATCATGGATGCGAAGGGTGTGAAGGATACTGCCGAGGCAGAAAACATGCTGGAAGGCGCCTTGAAGAGTTTGTTTGCAGTAGCTGAGGCATACCCAGACTTGAAAGCTAACCAAAACTTTATGCAACTACAACAGGAACTGGTTGACACTGAAGACAAAATTCAAGCTTCTCGCCGTTTCTACAACGGTGGTGTTCGCGACTTGAACACCAAGATTCAGACTTTCCCGGCAAACATCGTTGCAGGTATGTTCAACTTCCAAGCCAAGGAGTTCTTTGAGGTTGAAGACCGTGCGTCTGTTGAGAACCCAGTAGAGGTCAAGTTCTAATTATCTTGCGTAAAGCACGCAGCCGCTCGCCTACCGTTGGCGAGCGGTTTTTGCTATAATAGCTACTATGTACAGTGCGATTTCTCAAAATAAACGTAACACCGTCATCATCATGGCAGTGTTCGTAGCTATCATTGGTATCATCGGTGTCTTCATCGGCATGGCAGTTAAGAATTATTCACTGGCGTGGATTGTGTTTGGTTGTTCGATGTTGTATGCCTGGCTTCAGTATTATCTGGCTGGAAAGTTAGCCATGGCCATGACTGGCGCCCAAGAGATTGAGAAAAAAGATGCGCCTGAACTGTGGCGAGTAGTTGAGAATTTGGCGATCGCTGCTGGCATGCCGATGCCAAAAGTCTACATCATTGATGACCCGGCGCCCAATGCCTTTGCGACCGGTCGTGATCCCAAGCATGCCATCGTCGGTGCGACCACTGGACTGCTGGAAATCATGGACAAGCGCGAACTGGAAGCGGTGATGGCACATGAAATGAGCCACGTGCGTAATTACGACATTCGTGTCAGTATGATCGCCTTTGGCTTGGTAAGTGCCATTGGATTATTGGCTGACCTGGCTCTGCGCATGATGTTCTTTGGTGGTGACGATGACCGTGATGTTCACCCAGCGGTATATATAGTAGGTTTGGTGGTGGTTATTCTGGCGCCAATTTTAGCAACCATTACGCAGCTAGCAGTGAGTCGGCAGCGAGAATATCTGGCGGACGCTTCTGGTGCGTTGTTAACTCGAGATTCAGAGGGTTTGGCGAGTGCACTGGGTAAATTGCAAGAATATGGTCGACCCATGGAACGCCAAAGTACGTCGACGGCAAATATGTTCATGAATAACCCATTGCGTCCTGGCTTTTTCTCAAAACTATTCAGTACTCATCCGCCGCTAGATGAGCGCATCGCTCGCCTGCGAAACAACGCAACAAAAATGTAAGGATTCCCGGTCATGAGTAAGCAACGTACATCTGCCTCCAAAAAGAAAGTGACGACCAATCGTTCACGAGCAAACCAAAAACTTGCCTCTGGTTATTATTTGCGGTGTAAGAATCATTGCAAAAAGATCTGGCAGCAGCTGAAAACTCGGAGGGCTCATTTTTTGAAGCGTCGACCACATCGTAGTTTTCGCCTGACACGACGTAGGGACTATGTCAGGTCATTGCACGTCCCAGGTTATTGGTCCCTGACTACCCAGTCGGCTAAAATGATTTGGTCGAACAAGCGATTGTTTTTTGGCTTGGCGCTGGTGTATGCACTGGTGGTGTTTGTGCTGGCAGGATTGATGGATCAAGAGACGTACAAAAAGATTAAAGCATTGGCCGAAGGTACAGTCGAGCAGGGAGCGGTGAGTGATCTATTTGCGACGTTTTCAATCTTTGGTGGTGTGGTGTACGGCCAGTTGACCAACCAACCAAACAATGCCCTGCAGCAAATATTGGGCGTGTTGGCACTGATCATGGTATGGCTAACTACCATTTGGTTAGTAAGAGCCGTTAGTTCTGGCAATTCGCCAACCATCCGCGATGGCTTGTATCGAGCTGGGGCGCCGCTGGTTGCGTTCATTGTGCTATTATTCATTGTCCTGTGCCAAATATTGCCAGCTGCTGGTGGCGTGATTCTCTATACGACGCTACAGACGGCTGATGTTCTAAATCAGACGCCACTACTGATGATCGCTGCAGTCATTACGGGGCTACTAGGAGTGCTATCGCTGTATTGGCTCACTTCCACGGCGTTTGCCATGATCATTGTTACGCTGCCAGGCACCTACCCAATGCGTGCTGTGCGCATGGCTGGTGACATTGTGGTCGGTCGTCGTATCCGCATCTTACTTCGCATGCTATGGCTGGCCATCATGCTAACGTTGCTTTGGGTGGTTATTCTCATCCCGACCATCAAGCTGGACGCCTTTGTGACGGGCTGGATTGACCAAACAGCCTCATTCCCGCTGGTGCCAATTATGGTGCTGTTGGTTGCTTCATTTTCTGTCGTATTTTCAGCTACCTATACCTACTTATTCTACCGAAAGGTCGTTGCCGATGACAGCGCGCCAGCTTGATAGGCAGGTGGCCGAGCAACGAATTGTCAAACTGCGAGATCTGATCAATGATTATCGCTATCATTATCATGTGCTTGATGAATCGATCATGAGTGAGGCGGCAGCTGATAGTCTGAAGCATGAATTGTCGCAGCTGGAAGAACAATTTCCGGACCTCATCACACCAGACAGCCCAACCCAGCGGGTGGCAGGAAAGGCGCTCAGTAAATTCGCCAAGGTCCAGCATCAAACGCGAATGATTTCACTCCAGGATGTGTTTGACCGAGCAGAAGTTGCGGCGTGGATACAGCGTATGAAAAAGGTGCGCCAGGATATTACCGAAGAATTTTTGTGTGATATCAAGATGGATGGCTTGGCGTGCGCGCTGATTTATGAGGACGGTGTGCTGACGCGGGCGGTGACCCGCGGTGACGGATTAGTTGGTGAAGATGTGACCATGAACGTGCGGACGATTCAGAATGTGCCGCTGACACTACGCGCCAATCAGCGATTTGCTCATTTTTTGCGTGGTCGGACGGAGATTCGCGGTGAAATCGTGATGCATAAAGGGGACTTTGTGGCATTAAATCAGCGTCGGCGAGCGACTGGTCAGCCGGAATTTGCCAATCCGCGTAACCTAGCCGCAGGGACGATTCGCCAGCTTGATCCAAAACTGGTGGCAGAGCGTCCGCTCCATTTTGTTGGCTATGACATTATTCGCGACAACCTTGAGGACACGCCGACAATTGCCTTTGGCTATCAGATGATGAACGAGCTGGGTATCGCCACCAGTCGGCAGACGCAAATTGTCTATGGCTTGGACGAGGTGATGAGCTATGTTAATCATCTTGATGAGCTGCGTCAGTCGCTGCAGTTTAACACCGACGGAGCGGTCATCAAGCTTAACGACCGGCGACAGTTTGCCGAGCTCGGCATCGTTGGCAAGACACCGCGAGCCGCAGTGGCGTATAAGTTTGCTGCCGAAGAAGCCACAACCATCGTCCGCGATATCGTCATTTCCATCGGTCGAACCGGTGCGGCCACGCCAGTAGCGGTGTTTGACCCGGTGGTGGTGGCCGGTACGACAGTGCAGCATGCTAGCCTGCATAACGCCGACGAAATTGCCCGGCTGGATGTGCGGCGCGGTGACACGGTGGTGATTTTCAAGGCGGGCGACATCATTCCGCAGGTGCAAACTGTGCTAAAAGAATTGCGCCCAGCAGAAGCCGAGCCGATTGATTATCCAGCGGAACTAGCACGCCAATATCCGGAACTAGCATTTGTGCGGCCAGAGGGTGAAGCGGTCTACCGTATCAAAGGTTTGAGCGGCCCGCTGATTTTGAAGCGAGCCCTAGCGCATTTTGCATCCAAAGGCGCGCTGGATATCGATACATTGGGTGAGAAAAATGTCGAGGCGCTGGTCGAGGCTAAGTTGGTCAAGGACTTGGCAGATATTTACCGGTTGACGAAAGATGATTTGCTGCAGCTGGAGCGCTTTGCTGAGATTTCTGCGCAAAAACTCATCGATGCCATTGCTGCTAAAAAACAGCCAGCCTTGGAGCGATTTTTGTTCGGCCTCGGTATTCGTCATGTTGGTGCGCAGACGGCGATTGACCTCGCGAACCACTTTGAAAGTATTGAAAAGCTAAGCCAAGCGACTATTGACGAGCTGCGCGAGGTAGACGGTGTAGGTGAAATTGTCGCCGAGTCAATCGTGGCGTGGTTTGCTGATGAAGACAATGTGACGCTGCTCGAAAAATTTGCTGACTTGGGCGTGACGCCGCAGTTTAGCCAAAAATCTGACCGCCTGGCTGGCCAAAGTTTTGTTATCACCGGCACTCTGCAGTCGATGGGGCGCGACGCTGCTGCTGAAAGAATCCGCAATCTCGGCGGCACCTTCCAAACCGCTGTTGCAAAAGATACAACATACTTGGTAGCGGGCGGTAAAGTCGGCGCCAGCAAGCTGAAAAAAGCCGAACAATACGGCACCAAAATTATTGATGAACAAACATTATTAGAACTTATACAGTAACGGAGATGTAACCATGACACAGCAACCACATCGCGCTCTTGCCATCAAACCCGCCGACACGGTTGTGTTTACTGCCATGTCCAAGAAATATTTTTACATGAGATTTTTCGTAACGAAATTTGCGCTTGAGCAAGGCGTTGTGCCGATTAATCCGTTTACCAGTTTTGACTATTTTTTGCTCGATGCGGTGGAGCGTGACACGGTGCGGCGCGCCAATAATACGCTGGTGGCGCGCGCTGATGAGCTGTGGGTGTTTGGCGACATCGCTGATGGTGTGCGGGCGGAAATAGTTCAAGCCTGGCAGCAACATAAAACTGTCCGATTTTTTGCGTTTTGTAACGACAAGCATATTCAGGAAATTACGATTGATGAGGTGGTGTACGAAGACGGCGTTGAAACATTAACCAACGGAGGTAATGAGATGGTCCGATTTTATTTACAAAAATTAGTGCGTGACAAAGTGGTGCCAAATTGCCTGGATGATCCGGAGGTCGTACACACAGAGTACCGCGAGCTGGACAGTCAGGAATTTCGTCGTGAGCTAGTCCGTAAGATCCATGAGGAGGCAGACGAGATTCCGCTGGGCGATAATCAGCGTGATGAATCGCTCAAAGAGCTGGCTGATTTGCAGGAAGTCGTTGACGCGCTGCGCCAGGCCTTTGGCTTTTCTGACGAGCAAGTCAAAGAAGAAATGGCGCGCAAAAAGCAGAAAAAAGGCGGCTTTGATAATCGGCATTATATTGAATATAACGACCTGGTTGATGACAGTAAATGGGTAGAAGTTTTCCGTGCCCAGCCAGAGAAGTATCGTGAAGAAAAAGTAGATAGTGAAGGACAGGAGCTTGGCGACTAGTCCGCTAACTGGGTAAATAATATGCAAGTTCACGTTGCCATCCCACACTATAACGCTCCTCGGGCTTTGAGAAATCTTTTGGTGCAGCTAACAGAACAGGAGTTTGATAGTATCACGGTGCTTGATGATCATTCCACCGACCAGCAAAAACTGCAAGATCTCGCCCGTGAATTTCCGACAGTAAATTTTATCTTTGGTGAGAAAAATATTGGCGCAGGAGCTAATCGTAATCGCTTTTTGGATATGCATAAAACTGGCGTAGTGTGGTTTATTGATTGTGACATGCGTATTGAAACAGTGAATATTGCCAACATTTTGCGTCAAAAGTTTGCCGTCGGAAATCACATCATGCTCGGCAGTACTATTCTCTACGCCAATGGTCAGCCGATGGCCTGGAATTATGGTCATGAAATGCACCCGCAGCGCGACCGGCAATTTACGCGGGCGACCCAGGCAGATGATCGCCAAATGTTACAACAGCAAGGCTGGGATTATCCATGGATTTGGGGCGAGCGAGTTGCAGCGGATCGTCAAGTTGATTGGGTGGCTGAGGGGAGCTTCGCGCTGCTGGTTGATGATTTTGCAAAGGTCGGTGGATATGACGCAGCGTTTCGCTATCACGAAGGGCAGGATTTAGCGCATCGACTGCGTGAGGCGGGTGTAAAGATTATGGTGACCGGAGATATTGTCTGTACGCATTTGGATATTGATGTTCGCGGCAAAGCTCGCCACCGGGAAGTTGAGCAGTCCGCTAAGTTATTTTACCGGAAGCATCAGATTCGGCTTGACTAATATAGTGTATAATGCATATATGGATAAATTCAGAACACCGAAGCTCTACTGTTTTTCACCGCCAGTGATGTTGGCGACCTTGGCTATTGAGATAATTTTAGCGATTCATACAGTGTGGCGTTACAAACTGACTCCCGTGACGAGGATTGTCGTGGCGTTGCTCGTTTGTTTGGCACTGTTTCAATGGGCTGAATACAATGTTTGTGAAGGCACGGTGCTGTTTGATAGCTTGGGCTGGGCGAAGCTTGGCTACGTGGCGATTACCATGTTGCCACCTCTGGGTATTCATCTGGTCTATCAAATTTCTGCCGACAAACGACGTTGGATCCCAGTGCTGGGATATGTCCTGGCAGCTGTATTCATCGGCTACTTTTTGCTAGCCGTAAACGGAGTTAGCGCTGGCGTTTGCCTGGGTAATTATGTGATTTTTGAAAATCAGCCAGGCATCAGCGAATGGTACGGATTATATTATTACGGCTTATTGTTCGTGGCGATCACCTACGCCTACATCCGCGGCAAAAATGCCAAAAAGCATATTCGTCGCTCGCTGTGGTCATTGATTATTGGCTATGTATTGTTCATTGTGCCAACGACGTTTGTTAATATCATTGATCCATCAACTATCACTGGCATCCCGTCGATTATGTGCGGTTTTGCGGTGCTGATGGCAGTGGCTCTCGCGGGAAAAGTCTTGCCAGAATACACAAAGCAAAAATAGTGCTTGTGTTTTTGTGACAATTGGTGCATAATCACAAGTGAGCTGGTACGCATAGGGGCATCTCCTATGCTTGCCAATTGAAAGACAAACACATTTTCAACATGCCCCGGGTGGGCGCGTAGCAGCTCCGCTTTGCTATTTCGGCGACTCGCATTGGTTTCGGCAAGTCGCTTATGGTATGATAACTATATGTTTCGACGATCATTTGAAAAGAAAATTCCATTGTTAGTGCGTGAGTTTTTTGCTTCGCACGCGGACGTCAAATTGATAGCGGTGACTGGTAGTACTGGCAAAACGAGCGCCAAGATCGCCATCGGTACGGTTTTGTCACAGCGTTATGCTATCGCCATGCCGCAGCTCGAGCCAAAATCTCACATGCAGACCTTGCTACAAATCATGGGGGTGCGCTATCCTGAGGGTCCTGAAAAAAAATGGGGGTTCTTTGCGCGTCGCAATATGTACCGTGCTGTCAAAAAACGAGCTCGTGCTGAACATCCAGAAGCGCAAGTGATCGTCCAAGAATTTAGCCCGCAAACCATCGGTTTTCATGATTGGTTTAAGTCAGTCATTTTGCCAGACATTGCGGTCATTACTTCCGTTAGTACAGGGCGTATGCGCGTCGAACATACCATAGAAGAAGTCGCTCAGGAAATGATCACGCTGGGCAATAACTCTCGGATGGCGCTGATCAATCGCGATGACATCGAAGGTCGGTTTGCGGCCTTTGTCACCAATCCAAATATAACCACCTATGGCACTAGTGGGGTTGCAGAATATTATTTTGATGAACATGATTTTTCACTCACCGAAGGGCATTTTGGCGCTATGGTGTCGCCAGAATATCCAGAAGGTATCCAAACACAGTTGAAACTGCTGGGCGAACATAACCTCAGGCCAGCAGTAGCCGCCATGGCTGTGGCTGTCAAATTAGGCATGGATGTTGGCTCAATTCAGCGAGGCTTGGAAGCACTGCGCCCGATCCCAGGACGAATGCAGTTACTGCGCGGTGCTGACGGCACTATTCTTCTGGACGATAGCTACAGTGCATCACCATCGACTACGACCGTCGCCATTCAGACACTGTATAGTTTGAGCGCTCCTCAAAAAATCGCTGTCCTAGGCAACATCAACGGTTTGAGAGAATCGATGCCGCAAGAAATGTCCAAGCTGGGATATTTGTGTAGCCCTAATGAACTTGACTGGGTGGTGACGGTCGGAGAAATGGCCAATCAATATCTGGCGCCATCGGCTCGCCAGCGTGGCTGTCAGGTGAAAGAATGCAAAGATGCCATTGAAGCTGGTAGCTTTGTGCGCGACAAGCTGAAAAAAGATGGCATTGCGCTATTCAAAGGCTCATCAGGCGGTGTTTGGCTGGAAGAGGCTATTAAGATCAATCTTCATACGGCAATTGATGAAAACAAGTTAGTTCGTCAGACGCCAGAATGGATAGCCAGGAAGAATGCATTTTTCTCTCGTTTTAGCGATTAGCTGATATAATGAGTAACATAGTAGTAATTTGGAGGGGTATATGAGCATACAGCAGCCAACAACAGCACCGGCTGAGTCAACGCCGCCGGCTGAACAGCCGCCTATCATGGGTGCAATCAACAAACCGAAAAAGAAAAACCGTAAAAAGTTGATCATTAGCTTGGTTGTAGGATCATTAGTCACCATTGGCTTGATTGCAGGATTGTTGTGGTATTTATTGGTATTCAATAACCCGCAGCGCGCACTGGAAGCATCAATTGTCAATGCAATCATGTCAAACAATTCTGTCACTGAAGGGCGGTTGACCTTTGAGGGCAAAGGCAACCAAAAAGTTACTGTAAAGCTCAAAACATCAGAAGCAGAGAAGAGCCAGGAGCTGCAAGCTGATATAACAGTTAACGCCGGTGGTTCTGATAAAACAATACAATTCTCCCTGCCAAAGGTGAATGTACGAAACACCGAAGACGCACTGTACATTAAGCTGGAGAATGTTCGCAGCTCAATTGAGACGGCCATAGACCGCTATATGGACAGTGTTTCCTCGCCTGGTGGTGCTATTTACGGCCAATCTCAGACAAAAACACTCAAAGAAACAATGCTAAAGCAGTTTGAGACCATCATTAATGAAATTGATGGTAATTGGATCAAGGTTTCTTCAGACGACTTGGAGCAGTCAGAGGAAGCAAAGTGTGTGATGAATGCAGTTCGCCGTGCTAAGGACGATGCTGCTGTTCGCGAAGAAATCGCTCAAGCATACCGCAACAATAATTTCCTGCAAATCAAGAAAGATTTGGGCACAAAAGATGGCCTGCGTGGATTTGAGATTGATTTGAGCGACGCTACCCTTGAGAAGCGTAAGAATTTTGCCAAAGCGTTGAGCGAAACAACATATGCCAAGAAGATTAAAGAATGTGGTGGCAGTAGCTCAAAAGCGCTTGATACGGATTCACTTGATTTCAAGAAGGTAGATGTTTCCCTGAAGCTGTGGATTGACAACGCAAAGAGGCAAGTGCGCCGCGTAGAGTTTGAGGGTTCGTCTCAGGGCAACAAGGTCTCTCTCGAGACAGGAGTCATGTACGGCGATGCCAAGAAAGTTGAAGCACCATCTGACGCAAAAGACCTGAAGGATGTTTTGAAAAAAATCCAATCAAGTCCGCTGTCTAGCTTTGTTCCGAAGAGTAGCACTCCAGCAAGCTCAACAAGTGACGCTGACGAAGCGTAGCTAGCTTAATTGACGGTTAATCGCCCTGCTCTCATGTGGGGCGATTTTCGTGCTATAATTACAGATATGAAACGCTACAATCCGACGGAAATTGAGAAAAAATGGCAAGATAAATGGGAGGCTGACGGCACCTATGTCACTGACCTTGGTGATATGACGCGCCCAAAATACTACAGTTTGAGTATGCTGCCTGGCATCACTGGCACGGGCATTCACATCGGTCACGGTCGGACGTTTCAGTTTGCTGACATCAAAGCACGCCTGAAGCGTCAGCAAGGCTACAATGTGTACCATCCAATTGGCTGGGACAGCTTTGGTTTGCCGGTGGAAAATTACGCCATCAAGGTCGGTAAAACACCGCGAGTGGCGCATGACGAAGCCAAGGCTCATTTCATCGCCCAGTTAAAGCGACTCGGATTTAGCTATGATTGGTCAAAAGAAATTTCCACCGCTGACCCCGAGTATTACAAATGGACTCAGTGGATTTTTACGCAGCTGTACAAGCACGATTTGGCGTACCAAAAGGAGCAGCCGCAGTGGTGGTGTGAGACTGACAATACGGTGCTGGCTAACGAGCAAGTCGAGGGTGGCAAATGTTGGCGCTGCGGAAACCCTGTGACCAAGCGCAACCTCAAGCAGTGGTTTTTCCGCATCACATCTTATGCTGATGAGATTTTGGAGGCAACCGATGACCTAGATTGGACGGACATGGTCAAAACTATGCAGAAGAACTGGATTGGCCGGTCGGTTGGCGCAGAAGTTGATTTTGTAGTCAACGGACAGGATGCTATCATTACTGTATTTACCACGCGCCCCGACACGCTGTTTGGTGCGACATATGTGGCGCTAGCGCCAGAACATCCATTGGTGCCTCAGCTGGTCAATGCTGACACGCGTGCCAAGGTTGAAGCATACGTTCAAGCGGCGCAGCAGAAGTCCGACGTTGAGCGCCAGGAAAATAAGGATAAAACTGGCGTCTTTACGGGTAGTTATGTTATCAATCCAGTCAATGGCCAAAAGCTGCCAATCTGGGTGGCCGACTACGTACTGAGTGGTTACGGCACGGGTGCGGTCATGGCGGTGCCGGCACATGATGAACGTGACTTTGCCTTTGCTGAGAAATTTAATCTGCCAATTGTTCAGGTAGTTGATAAGCCGGAGGATTCGGCAGACATCGGCTGCTACACTGGTGAAGGTGAATTGATCAATTCTGGGCAATTTGACGGCACACGCAGCGAGGACGTCCGCGAACAAATCGTAGCCTGGCTGGAACAGCAGGGTTCTGGTCGAGGCAAAACTACTTACAAAATGCGTGACTGGCTGATTTCTCGTCAGCGGTACTGGGGTGCGCCAATTCCGATGGTGCATGTTGACGGTTTCGAGCCAATCGCTGTAGCGGATGAGTGCTTGCCGGTGATTCTGCCAGAAGTCGAGAACTTCAAGCCGACGGGCGGTAATACGTCGGTCCTAGCACAAGTTGATGATTGGGTGCGCGTATGGGTTGATGTTGAGACGGGCAAAACTGTACCGATTACCGAGCCAAAGCCAGCGGGCGACAATTGGCGTGAAGGTCGACGCGAAACTGATACCCTGGACGGATACGCCTGCTCCAGTTGGTACTTCCTACGCTATCTTGACCCGCACAATGACGCCGAGGCGTGGGATCCGACGCGCATTAATCACTGGATGCCGGTCGATTATTACAATGGTGCCGACCACGCCGTGGCGCACCTGCTGTATAGCCGTTTTTGGATGCGATTTTTCTATAAGCTTGGCTTGGTGCCGACGCCAGAACCATTCAAGCGGATGATGTATAATGCTTACATCATGGCGCCGGACGGTCAAAAGATGAGTAAATCCAAGGGCAATGTCATCGATCCGATGGAAATTATGGACAGTGGTTATGGCGCTGACGCACTGCGCGTATACGAGATGTTCATCGCGCCGTACGATATGGATGCACCGTGGGATCCGCGCGGGGTGCCGGGGACATATCGGTTCTTAAATCGAGTATGGAATGTGGTGCAGGAATTTGTAGCAGCACCTGAATCTACTTCTGAAGATGACCAAGAACTGCTTCGCCTGACGCACTCAACCGTCAAAAAAGTCACTCGTGACATTGAGGATGAGAAGTTTAATACAGCAGTGGCGGCGATGATGGAAATGGTCAACGGCCTATACAAATTCAAAGAGTCACACGGTATGCAAGCGTCGGAAACATGGCGGTTCACTCTGGAGAGTTTACTACAAATCTTAGCGCCATTCGTACCGCACATCACTGAAGAATTGTGGCAAGAATTGGGTCACACTGATACTATTCACGTTAATCACTGGCCAAAGTGGGAGGAGAAATATCTGGTGAGCGATGTGATGACCATCATCATTCAGGTCAATGGCAAGCTTCGATCACGACTGGAGCTGCCAGCCGACATCGACCGGCAGGGCGTTGAAGAAGCAGCCTTAGCTGACGCCAATGTTCAAAAATTCACAAACAATAAACCACCTAAAAAGATGGTTTATGTTCCGGGTAAACTACTTAACGTTGTTATTTAGCTTTAGGTTTTGCGTCTGCAGGAAAGACTTCTTTCTTGCCATCGCCATTAGTGTCTTTCTCGACCATAGTAACAGTGAATTCTTTTGGAGGAATCTTGTATTCTGAATTGTCAAGGACTTCCTGACTAGCCTCTGTAACTACACCAATATTAAGGTTAATCTGGTCTGCAGACCACCCCTCTTGTTCGCCGACTTCTTCAGCGGCTCGCTGTGCCGCAGAGTTAACGGAATCACCATCCTGTAAATCGACAGAGAAAGTTTTTTCCGGTCCTAGTAGTGATGGGTTTTCGTGTGCCGCGTTAACAAAATCAACGGCGCCTTGCTCCGCGACGGCAGCAGGACTGTCTGGTGCTTCAGTACTAGGCCTGCTTTCCCATGGATGTGAGCCAAGGCCAAATCCGGTAACAGCCAGAGCTAACATGGCGGCAGTTCTTCGTACTCTTTTACCTGCCTTTCCTTTTTCTGCAAGACTTATTTCTGGTAATCGTTCATTCTTCATGATTAGTATCATAGCATAAGCAATATAAAAAGTCAAGTATATTGTAGAATATCTCAGACTATACTCTTGAGAAAAATCGTAAAAACCGTTATAATAAAGCCCAAGTGTTAATATAAACTGATAAAGGAGAGATTATGGCACAACCTAAAAAACAGAGCAGCCCGCGAAAAACTGGCCTGCGCCGCAGCCACTTGGTATTGAAATTAGCTCGCCGTGTAAACGGTTCTTCACCAGTTAAAGCCTGGACTACCAAGCGAGAAACTGGCAAAAAAACGAAATAGTAGTAATATAACCCGAACAGGAACGTTTTACGCATGGCTTCAAACCGTCATTTAGGACGAATCGTCGCTCTTCAGACACTGTATGAATATGAATTTCGCCGTGAGGTTGGAGACGAAACAGTCGAATACAAAGACATTCTTGAGAGAAATCTTGATAAGTACAAGTCATCAGTCGATGATGTCGATTTTGTGGATAAGCTGGTGCGCGGCGTGATCTCGGTGCAGCAGGAAATAGATGAGCAATTGCGTCCGTTGGCTCCCGAATGGCCAATTGAGCAGATTGCGCGAATTGACCGAGCAGTTTTGCGGTTAGCACTATATGAGCTCAATCACGCAAAAGATGCACCCCCAAAAGTGGTCATCAATGAAGCAGTCGAATTAGCCAAAGCGTTTGGTTCGGATAACTCAGGGAAATTTATCAACGGTGTGCTGGGTACAGCATATCGCTCCCTCCAAGAGGATGCCGATGACAAAGGACAATTTTAGCGGAATACGCAAATATTTTAGCGGACATAAAAAGCCATCAATTCAAGAAATCGTGCGCGAACCAACAGCTGGTGGCGTTGTCTTTCGCCGCAACAATAAAGGCGAAGCAGAGTTTTTGTTGTATCAAGACGCGCGGGATCGCTGGACTATCCCAAAGGGGCACATTGAACCAGGTGAGACGGCGCAGGTAACTGCCAGGCGAGAAATTGGTGAAGAGACCGGCCTGAAAAAGATTGAGGTTTGTGGCTGGCTGGGTAAGGTGAATTTTCGATACCGACGGATTGATAAATTGGTGCTGATGACGACACAGGTATATCTGGTGAAAGCACTTGATCCAAATGAAAAATTGCAAAAAGAGGAGTGGATGAATGGTCTCAAGTGGTTTTCATTTCATGAAGCTTTGGACGAAATTGAATATGAGGACATTGGCAAATTGATTTTGCTCGCCATGAAACGTATCAGACAGGAGAATTTGTAGATGAGTGGGATGAATACCGCGCCATACCAAGAGTTTGCGCGCGAGAAGCTGGGGTTTGAGTTTAATAATTTGGGTCTGCTGATTACGGCTTTGACGCATCGTAGCTATGTTAATGAACACAGAAAATCAGTTCATGAGCATAACGAGCGGTTGGAGTTTTTGGGTGATGCGGTTTTGGAGTTGGCGGTGACTGAATATCTGTTTGCTCATTTCTCTGAGCCAGAGGGTATTTTGACGGCGTGGCGGGCGGCGCTGGTGCGCACAGAGAGTATTGGTGATGCGGGCAACAAACTGGGCTATGGTCCACTCATTCGCATGTCAAAGGGCGAGAAAAATGGTTCAGACCGGGCACATTTGCAGATTTTGGCCAATGCATTTGAGGCAGTCATTGGCGCAATATACCTGGAGCGTGGCTTTGACGATGCACGCGATTTTATTCATACACACATCATCGTCAAGTTGGATCATATTTTGGAGACTGGTAGTTGGCGTGATCCGAAGTCTCATTTGCAGGAGGTTTCGCAGCGATTAGACGGACAAACGCCGGTTTACAAAGTCTTAAGCGAAGAGGGCCCTGACCACGACAAAGTCTTTAGGCTGGGTGTGTTTGTTGGTGACCGTTTGATGGGCCAAGGAAGTGGTCCATCCAAACAGGTTGCTCAACAAGCAGCGGCTCGGGCTGCATTGGCGGAATACCGGCGACTGAATGATGACTCAGAAAGCGCTTCTTGAGCCTGATTCTGTTATTGCTCGTGCTAAAATGTTTATGATATACTAGCTATACAGTTTAATTCCGAAGGAGGGGCAGAATGTCAACGATTGACCAGCAATTTGTGGAATACATCATTAAATCACTTGTGGAGCATCCAGATGATGTTGTCGTTGAGCGGTTGATTGATGAAAAAGGTGTACTGTTGACGCTGACTGTCAACCCTGAGGACTTGGGTCGGGTGATCGGTAAACGCGGTGGCACTGCACAAAGTGTTCGCACCTTGTTGCGGGCGTTGGGCACGAAAAATGACGCACGTTACAATTTGAAAATCGTCAACAATGACGGCTTTACTGGCGCGCAGAGTAGTGGAGATGGTACATCTTCTGAATCTGCTGTGGAAAAGTCAACAGAGGAAGCTGTGGAAAGCCAATCTTCCTACGCAGAAAATGCTCGAAAAGAGCTTGCAGAACTAGACGACCTTGATATATAATAAACGTAGTTCAAGCACAGACAACATGCGAGAACAGCTCTATGCGAGCAATGGGTAACCATTGAGAGCCTTATTTGTGCTAAAAAACCGCCCCGTGATGAGGCGGTTTTTTGGGTTATGATTTAGATCTACTGATTAGAAATAAGGTGGCTCCACGAAATTAGCATCTGGTGCTGGATTTTCTCGCATATAGGAGGTTACTTTTCCGTCAGCGTTTTTATTGACTATGTAACCGCCTGTGTCATTAGGGTCTATTACGGGGTTGATCTTGTGGTCTGGGTCTGAGATCTCATACACGATGGTCCCAGAATCGCCATCTCCAACCAGATAGTTGCCTGCATAGCAAAGAGGGTGAGGAAGTTCAGTTGCGGCGTCTTTCTTTCCCTCCTTTGGCTTATCAACCGTGACATTCCAATCAATGGTGTATGTTTTATCATCTCGGGTTTCACTGACAATATCGTAAACCCGATTTTGCCGATTGCCTTTTTGTTCTTCTTCTGTTAGCTTTCTTTTTTCAACTTCTCCAGCAACTCGAGCGTCATTTTCCTGACTAGAGTCAGCGTCCATAGACCAGGTTTGACAGCCAACGGTCACTCTGTCTACGTTTCCGGTGTCGCCCCTGCCGTTGACGTCATTTTCGTATGACAATATTCCAGGTTTACCAAAATGTGATTGTCCATCACAGGCTATAGCGACAGACATTTTGTACATGTCGGGCTGTGGTTCAGCTGAACAGCCGCCAATACCAAGACTAGTACCAACGATGGCTAATCCTGCGGCAGGCTTAGCGACTTTATCACGCAGAAAGTTAGATTGTTGTAAGGTTTCCTTCATAACAAAAACTCCTTTAAATTGTTAGGCATCATTTTACACTAAAAATACTTTTTAGTCAAGTGTATGCTAAAATTTGAGAGATGAGAAAATTTCAAGTGATTACACTATTCCCCGAAATGTTGACGGGTGTGTTTGGTAGTTCCATGATGTGGAAAGCACAAAAAGAGGGTCTGGTGAGTCTGGAAACCATTGATTTGCGTGAGTTTGGTCTGGGGCCGCGGCGACAAGTTGACGACACTCCATATGGTGGCGGTGACGGCATGCTGCTGATGATAGAGCCGCTGTGGAAGGCGGTGGCACACGCCAAGAGTCAGGACCCAACTGCCAAGGTAGTCATCATGACGCCACGCGGCACCAGATGGAAGCAGTCGCTGGCACAAGAATTTTCAGAAAAAGAGCACGGTTACATCTTTATCTGTGGACGATATGAGGGGTATGATGAGCGAATCATGGAACTGGTGGATATGGAGCTGAGCGTCGGGGATTATGTGCTGACTGGCGGTGAGCTGCCGGCCATGACCATCATTGATTCAATCGTTCGGCTACTACCTGGAGTTTTGGGTGGTGAGCAATCAGCGATGATTGAGAGCTTCTCGGATGGCGAGACGTTAGAATTCCCGCAGTACACGCGCCCTGCAGAGTTTAATGGCCTGCAGGTTCCAGAGGTTTTACTGAGCGGCAATCATGCCATGATCGCCAAGTGGCGTGAAAGCCATTCGAAAAAAGCCAAATGATACTGAGCCAACGGAAAATACCGCTACATGAAAAGCAGCGGTATTTTGTTGTGGTGGATGGTCGTAGAGCGAAAGATACGTAATTTGTGGTGTTTATTTTTGTATAGTTCGCTTATGTTTATGGTACGTATATTTTTGTTTTTTTGCAAGTAATTTAGTGAAAAATACAACAAACTTGTGGTTATACGGTTTGCGCATTATAATGAAAGCATGAAAAAGCCGTCAGTCAAACGAATGAGAAAAGAGATTATAAACGTTGGTTTGGGCCGTTGGGCTGGTTTGCTACTGGCAGCGACGTTGTTGGTGACAGTGCTGATGCAGCTGTTTGCTTTTGAAAAATTTCCAGGATTGTTGCAGTTCGCTGGGTTTACCGAAGTGACGGCAGTGGTGCTCGCGGTGGCATTGGTGTATATGGAAGTGCTGGCATTGCCTTGGTTGATCGGGCTACAGGCGAGATCTTCTGTGCTACGGCTGAGCTTTTGTTGTTTAATCATGGCGCTACAGTTACTGACGGTTTTGGTGGTTTTTGCGGATATGCGCGGTATCTCCATATTGTTCAGTGTATTATCTCGAGAATCGAGTATGATCGACTTCATGTGGCTGGCGCTGCTGTGGGCGCTGTTTGGTATTGTCATCAAAACGTCAAAAAAATAAATACATCGCGCTAACGATGTATTTTGTAGTTCAATGTGGCTGGGGATGAGGGATTCGAACCCCCGATCACGGGACCAGAACCCGCTGCCTTACCACTTGGCCAATCCCCAATGCGTATTTGATTGTACTACAAAACATGGTGGTGCGCAAGCTCTGGATGTGCAGGCTGGCGGATGATACAATGATTGCATGGAAGCAATTGTGAAACTGGTGGCAGACGGTTTGGTTATACCGGTGGTCTTGATTGGTGCGTACGCATTGCTGTGCAAAGTACCGAACAACAAAAAATATCAGACATATGCCAGAGTGTTGATGGCAGGCTTGACAGCATACGTGGTAGCAAAGACGATGGGGACGTTCTATCAGCCGGAAAGTTTGCGTCCGTTTGAGTTGATGGGCGTTGAGCCAGGCGCAGCATATCTGAATAATCCTGGGTTTCCTTCGGACCACGCGTTGTTCACCATGGCGATCACCTTGGCGGTTTGGTTCGGTACGCGTGATAAACTGTTGGCCAGTGTTTGTTTGGTGTTGACACTGCTGGTTGGAATTGGCCGGGTGCTGGCATTGGTGCATACACCGCTTGATGTCGCCGGTGGTTTGTTGATTGCTTGTATTGGTATCATCTGGTATAAACCGCTGATAAAGCGTTAGCATAAATATATTCATAATCTACATTTGCTTTATTGGCAATTTTCGTGTAATATTAAGATATTATGAAGATTCTCTCAACTATATTTAAAGAGGAAATATCAGATTACTTGTTTAATATGCGAGCAGCAGTGTTTGGTCGTTTATTGCTAACTGCGGCAGTGGCAGGGCTGTTGGTGTGGTTGGTTGCAACGGGAATTGACCGAGTTATTTTGGAGCCAATCGTTTGTAAAGATGGTGCCAACCAGCTGTTGTGTGGCAACAGTACCATGATGGCAGGGCACATCGCTACGGTGATTATGGCCATTATGTTAGTACCAGTGCTGATATTGTTTGGCGTCAAGCGTCCACTGGTTGTGGTATTAGCAGCGACTATTGCCTTGTGGGGTATTAATTTTTGGCAGGCGCACACCATCGTGGCTGCACTAATTGCGTCATTGACCTATATGGTGGTATATGCCAGCTTGACATGGCTCAATAGGATTCGTGGTGATGGCGCAGCGATAGCACTAATGATCGTGTTTGTGATTTTGGCGCGAGTTGTCTTGTCTCTGTAATCCCTGTACACTAAGAGTATGGAAGCCATTATCATTATTCTCTTAGGTATTATCGTTATGGGGCTGGGCGCGACGTTGTTCGTGCTGCAGTCAAAGCTCGGCGAGCTGAAACAGCAGTCATCAGTCGAGCTCATCAAAACTGACGTGGTGGAGCTAGGGCGAACTATCGCCAAGCTGAATGAATCGGTCAGCGATAAATTAGAGCGCAGCAACGCTCAGGTACAAACCTCGGTCCAGAAGCAGCTATCGGAAAGCGCCAAATTGGTGGCGGACGTGACGCAGCGGCTTGCCAAGCTAGACGAAACAAATAAGCAGGTGGTTGACGTGGCGACTGACCTGAAGACCCTGCAGAACGTTCTGCAAAACCCGAAGCAGCGCGGCGTGTTCGGTGAGTTTTACCTAGAGAGCGTGCTGGATAACGTGCTGCCAGCCAAGCAGTTCCAGATGCAGTACCGATTTAAGGACGGCGAAATTGTTGATGCGGTGATTTTTCTGGACAAGGGGCAGATGTTGCCAGTGGACAGCAAGTTTAGCTTGGAAAATTACAACCGGATGATTAATGCCGAGACCAAGGCTGAGCGCGAGCTGTGGCTGAATAAGGTGAAAGCTGACCTGAAGGGGCGCATTGATGAAACCAGCAAGTACATTCGGCCGCGTGAGCATACCATGGATTTCGCCTTTATGTTCATCCCCAGTGAGTCGCTGTATTATGACCTGCTCATCAATAATGTTGGTGCGGGCGGTTCGAGCCGCGACTTGATTGAATACGCGTTTCGTGACAAGCGGGTGATCATCGTCAGTCCGACCAGCTTTTTGGCGTACTTACAGACGGTGCTGCAAGGTCTGAGGAGTTTACAAATTGAGGAGCAGGCCAAGGACATTCAGGTGCGTGTCGGCCAGCTGGGCGTGCATATCAAAAAGTTTGATGAGCTGATGACCAAGATGGGCAAGAGTCTCAGTACCACCGTTGGGCACTATAATAATTCGTACAAAGAATTAGGCAAGATTGATAAAGACGTGGTGCGAATCGCTGGTGGTGATCATCAAACGCAGCCAGAGCTCATCGACCGACCGACGCAGGAAGATTGAATATAAAAAATATCCCGCCAAACCAGGCGGGATATTGTTATTGTGAAACTATGTTTACTCTTCTTCCTTGTTGCGGTAGTTGATGAGTAAGAACAAATTGCCACCCAGAGCTGCACCGATGAGTGTTGCCACAATTACTTCCAGGCTAAAGCGAGAGTAATTCTTCTCGTTTTTACCTGGGAATGGACTATTGCTGCGCACTTGAGTGTCAGTCTTTTCTGTGACTGCCAAAGCAACAGCTGGGTTGAGTGTTGCGCCTGAGATATAAATTTCTCGTGGGTATGGACGCTCGCTGTTTTCTGATTGCGCTGCAACTTGGTTGTCTTGGATTTTCGCTATGACTGATGCCCGGACGAATGAAGTAACTGAGCCTGATACGACCAAGCCGATCATCAACGCCAGACCAACACCAAAGGCTTTGCCAGTCGTGCTGATTTCTTTGCGGTTCAATGCTGCGGCGACGCCGAACATGAAGACAGCAACACCGATCAATTCAACCGCAAAGACGCTCCATGAAAATGCAGTGAATTGGTCAAAGCTGAGTGCAAAACCGTTGTTGGTGATTGAGCCGATTAGTACGACTGCTGCCATGGCACCGAGGAATTGTGCACCCCAGTAAAATGGTACCAAAGCGGTTTTTAATTTGCGCATTGACCACAAACCAAAGGTGACGGCTGGGTTGACGTGTGCTCCAGAAATACCACCAATGGCAGTAACGATGAGCATCAACGCAAAACCAACGTACATTGATGACAAGACGTCTGATGCAAACAGAGCGGTCAGCGTCAAGATGAATGTACCAATGATTTCCGCAATGACGATGTTGATTAAGTTGCTTGGTAATGTGGAACCTAATTTGGCGCGCTTGCTTTTGCTTTTGGCCGCAACAGATTCAGTGACGACTCGCTTGACGGTCGTTTTGGTTTCGGTCTTGGCTGCAGCAGTTTTCTTTGCCGTAGCTTTAACCGGGGCTTTCTTTGAAGTTTTCTTCGTAGCCATATTCCCTCCTTAAAGTAGTATCACGACTATTATAGCATAATTTGCTATACTGTAGTTATGGGATTATTTGTAAATCAGAACGATCAGCGCAGTGAACTGCAAGAACGCATTGCGGCGGAACTACGCGAAAAGGCGAAAGCGTCGAGCTTGCAGGAGAAAGCTAGCTTGGACGGCGTGGAAGATGTGAAATATTTGGAAGGCACAAAACAGACGACGACGTTGGCGTGGGCGTGGGTTTTGATTGTTATCATGGCGGCAGGGGTTGTCGGTATGTTTTTAATGCAAGGACGATGATATGGAAAAGTTGGATGAAGTTCGATCAGTATTATTATCACGAGTAGCCGAGGCAGCCGAGCCGCGCAGTATCTTGCGGAGTGCGGAGCTGCGGGAACTGTATGGCGTCATTGCAACGTTGCCAGCCGAAGAGCGCGGAGCGTTTGGTAAGAAAGTCAATGAATTGAAGCAGGAGTTGGAGCGGTTGATCACGGCTCGTGAAGCTGAATTATCAAAAGTTGACTTGCCGCCAATTGACGTGACGGCGCCGATGGACGTAAATGCCCCACGGCCTGAATTGCTGCCGAGTGAGCGCGGCACGATTCACCCATTGATGCGAGAAATTGACCGTA
This sequence comes from uncultured Candidatus Saccharibacteria bacterium, assembly GCA_963525845.1. Classification (GTDB taxonomy): domain Bacteria; phylum Patescibacteriota; class Saccharimonadia; order Saccharimonadales; family Saccharimonadaceae; genus Nanosynbacter. Next base: position 366,937 of record CAURKU010000001.1, on the reverse strand, counting down.
TTTCTGACATTTTCAATCGCATGGGTTTTGTGACGGAGGAGTCGCGTGAGATTGACGATCAATTCCACATGTTTGAGAGCCTGAATTTCCCGAAGGGTCATCCGGCGCGTGATGATTATGACACCTTCATGACCGAAGAGACTGATGCTAATGGTGACCGCTTGATTGCCCCAGCGCACACCTCGACCATGCAAAACCGTGTGCTGAAAAAATATCATGGCAATTTGGCGAACGGCGAGGCTATCGCCGCCATCGTGCCCGACCGGGTGTTTCGCAACGAAGATCTGGACGCGCGGCATGAGCATACGTTCTATCAAGTCGAGGGCGTGTATGTCGCCAAGGGGGTTAACGTCGGCAATCTCATCGCCACCTTGCAAGAGTTTTTGCAGGAGTATTACGGCAAGAAATTGGATGTGCGCGTCAATCCATTTTATTTCCCGTTCACTGAGCCGAGCTTTGAATTTGCATTGAGCTGCCCGTTCTGTGAGGGCAAAAATCCGGATTGCAAGGTTTGTTCGGGCGAGGGCTGGATCGAACTCTTGGGCTGTGGCATGATTCATCCGAATGTGCTACAGGCTGCCGACATTGATCCGAATGAGTACACCGGCTTTGCCTTTGGCTGCGGCATTGACCGGCTGGTAATGATGAAATACGGCATCGAGGACGTGCGGCATTTTGAGAGTGGTAAGCTGGATTTTTTGGAGCAGTTTTAAGGAGCTATTGCGCACACGATAATAGTAGCATCTCAAAAACTTGTAATAAAAGAGGCAGTTCTGTGTACCGATAGAGAAAATGTTGCAGCGAGAGAGATTACTAAAAAAGATAGGAGGAGGTAAATGGATACACAACAATTTGACGCACTTATTATTGGTTTTGGCAAAGCTGGCAAGACATTGGCGGTGACGCTGGCGAATGCGGGCAAAAAGGTAGCGCTGGTGGAGCGGTCACCAAAGATGTATGGCGGCACCTGTATTAATATTGCTTGTATTCCTACTAAGGTGCTAGTCAATGCAGCCGAACATCATCAAAGTTTTGATGAGGCGATGGCACATAAGACAACGGTAGTGACGCGGTTGAATGAGAAGAACTATCACATGCTGGCGGATCGTGAAACGGTGAGTGTCATTGAAGGTGAGGCATCGTTTGTAGATGATCGTACTGTGAAGGTTGTGGCGGGTGGCGACGAGCTAGTAATAAGTGCACCGCAGATTTTTATTAACACCGGTGCGGAATCAATTATCCCAGATATTCCAGGTGTTGATAAGCCGTTTGTATATACCAGTACTGAATTGCTGGATAAAATGACACAGCCAAAACATCTAGCTATCATTGGTGGCGGTTATATTGGGTTAGAATTTGCTTCAACTTATGCCAAACTTGGTACAAAAGTAACAGTATTTGAGCGGGGTGATTCCTTGCTTACGCGTGAAGATCCAACAATTGCTCAGGCTGCTACTGAAGCATTGCAGGCACAGGGTATCGAGATTGTGTTTAGTGTGGATGTGACAGCGATTGAGGGTGAGTCCACTGCAACGATTCGCACAGTAAATCATGATGATTACGCTGGTTATGATGCGGTATTGATGGCTACGGGCCGTCGCCCAGCGACGATGAACTTGAATTTACCAGCTGCTGGTGTAGCGACGGATAAGCGCGGGGCAATTGTGGTTGATGAAACACTTCGCACTAGCCGGTCGCATATTTGGGCAATGGGCGATGTAACGGGCGGGCCACAATTTACCTATGCGTCGCTGGATGATTTTCGGATTGTGAGAAGCCAGTTGCTGGGTGATGGTCTATACACTCGCGCCAAGCAAAAAACCTTGCCGTACGCGGTCTTTATGCAAACGCCGCTAGGTCGGGTGGGTATGACAGAGGCTGAGGCGCGTGCGACGGGGCGCGAAATTATCGTAAAAGAGCTGCCTGCTATGGCGATTCCACGTCTGCATGTTGATAATGCTACAACAGGCTTGCTGCGTGCGGTGATTGATGCAAACACTGAACAAATTTTGGGTGCTAGTTTATTGTGTCGTAACTCACCAGAAGTCATTAATATTATAAAAACTGTAATGGATAATGGTCTGCCGTATACTGTACTGCGTGACCAAATATTCACTCATCCAACGGTGAGTGAGGCATTGAACGATTTATTTGCGTAAAGGAGGAGTATGAATCACACAATTTTCGACAAGGCAGTCTGGACTATGGAGAGCGTGTGAATAAGCACATGACGGAGGCGATACGACACATACCAAAAGTGGTGCTACACGACCATCTGGATGGCGGTTTGCGTCCAACGACTGTCATCGAACTTGCCGAAGCGACTGACTACGACAAGTTGCCGACGCGTGATCCTGATGCGCTCAAACGATGGTTTTTTGATGCTGCTAATGCTGGCTCATTGCCGCAATACATCTCTACGTTTGAGCATACCGTTGGCGTGATGCAGACGACCGCTGCACTCGGTCGAGTAGCGCGCGAGGCAGTCATTGATCTGGCGGAAGATAACGTTGTATATGCTGAGCTACGCTTTGCGCCAGAATTACACCAACGACAAGGACTTCATTTGCAGGCAATTGTTGATGCTGTGGCTGATGGATGTCGCCAGGGAGAGAAGCTTGCTCATCAGCAGGGTAAGGAAATTCATGTGCGGCTTTTGCTGTGCGCCATGCGTGATGGAAACCGTAGCGAAGAAATTGCTCGACTGGTGGTTGATAATTATGGCACCAATTCGACAGTTGTAGGGTTTGATATCGCTGGTCCAGAAGCTGGCTATCCGCCAGAAACCCACGCCGCCGCGTTTAGTATATTGCGCGAAAATTCTATACCATTTACGATTCATGCTGGCGAGGCTGATGGCGTGCAGTCTATCAAAAGTGCAGTGTCGCAAGGAGTACAACGGCTGGGGCATGGCGTGCGTATCATTGAGGATGTAGCGAGTGATGGAGCGCTGGGTATGGTTGCGCAGTCTGTTCGTAATGGGCGCGTTGCACTTGAATGTTGCCCAAGGTCAAATGTGCAGACTGGTGCTGTTGCTAGGCTCTCAGAACATCCGCTACCGCAATTGGAGAAGTTAGGATTTGCCTGTACTGTCAATCCGGACAATCGGCTCGTGTCTGGTACGTCGATGAGTGGAGAAATGGGCATTTTGGTGAGAGAATTTGACTACACGCTTCAACAACTACGCAAATTGACAGTGACAGCCATGCAGGCTGCGTTTATCAGCGAGGCGCAGAAGCGGGATATCACAGAGAGGCTGATTATGCCTGGATACGAGAATGGTATAATGGATATATGAATCACACAATTTTCGACGACATCGTATCAGGCAATATGAAATCTTGGAAGGTTTGGGAGGACGAGAAGTTTTTGGCGTTTTTGACGCCGTTTCCAAACACGCCAGGCTTTACCGTGGTGATACCGAAACATAATCCAGGCGATTATGTATTTTCTTTGGATGATGAATTGTATGCTGAGATGATGTTGGCGGTGAAAAAGGTTGCCAATATCTTGGAAAAAGCTTTTGATACGCCGCGAGTGGCACTGATTTTTGAAGGCACGGGCGTGGCGCATGTACATGCTAAGTTGGTGCCGCTGCATGGTGATTTGGCGAAGGGAATTGGCTCGGCAGTGTCGCATGAGCAGGCATTTTACGCGGAATATCCGGGTTGGCTGACCACTGCTGATGGTCCAAAAATGGACGACGCTCAGCTGGACGAGATTCAGGCGCGGATTTTGGCAGCGCAAGAAATAAAATAATTGGAATGAGGAGGTGCCCATGGCAGTACGTGGTAAAGCGCTGGGGGTAGTAATAGCCGGTGTCGTGGTGGTGCTGGTCGCAGTGTCTGTTGCTTGGGTGTTCCTGTGTCCAAGCCGTAGTGCTGACCTGCAAAAGGCTCACATTCAGCGGCGTGATTATGACCAGTCGGTGGAGGATATTCAAAAGGTCATTGCTGATGATGCGGCTCATGGCGAAGTGCGTCCAGAATCTCGCCCAATCATCAAAACTCACGGCAAGAAAACCGCGCGGGCGGTGATGATTCTTCATGGCGTCAGCGGCGAGCCGTCGGCGATGGCGGAGTTGGCGGATTGGTTTTACCAAGCGGGCTACAATGTGTACGTGCCGCGAGCACCACATCACGGTCTAAAAGACGGTAAACAACACGGCAAGATTCGCGCCAGTGAACTGGTGAAGTTTATGAGTGATAGCGCTGGGCTGGTCAGCGGGTTGGGCGATGAGCTGGGCGTGATTGGTCATTCGGGCGGTGGCACGTTGGCAACGTGGCTGGCACAATATGGTGATGGATTGTTTTCGCGAGTGCTGCTACTTTCGCCGTACTATGAGCCGGATGCTTCTCAGGCGCCAAAGTGGCAAGTGGCGCTGCTGCGCAATGTCTACGGCAATCATCTGCTGCCAGACCAGTTCTTTGACGGCGCTTTGTCATATCGGGCATTGGCAAATTATGTCATCATTAAGCAGAATTATCGCAGCGATTTGAAAGCTCAAGGGTTAAAGCACGTTGGTTTAATCATCGGTAGCGAGGACCGTTTGATTGACGGTGCTATGGCAAGTTACATTGCAGAGAACATGGCGAAAAATAGCGGTACTACATTCACCTACGAAAGGACGCCAGCGCATATGGGCGTTGGTCATGAATTGATTTGGCCAGAAGATAAAGCGGTGAAGCAATACAAAAAAGAGCTGTACGGTATGTACGTACGGGTGTATGAGCAATGAACATTCTCCTTGTTGAAGACGAACCGGCAGTTCGTACTGGCACCGAGCAATTCCTCCGCCAGCGCGGCTTTACGGTGATAACGGCGACCAGCGGCGAGGAGGCGCTGGATAAGTTCGCTGGGGCGGATGTGATTATCCTGGATATTATGTTACCGGGGATGAGTGGCATCGAGACACTGCACCAAATTCGCCAGACCAGCGATGTGCCGGTGCTGATGCTGACGGCGCTACATGATGAGCCGACGCAAGTTGCCAGTTTTGACGAGCTGGCAGATGATTATATGAGTAAGCCGTTTTCGCTGGTGATTTTGGAAAAGCGAATTAAGGCGCTGCTTCGCCGTCAGCAGTCTGTCAAAAAAAACTTGTGGCGCCATGGTCTAGTCTCGGTGGATTTTATGGCATATCAAGGGTTTTATGATGACAATGACGCACATCTCAAACCCAAGGAAGTGCAGCTGCTCAAGCTACTGGTAGATAATCCAAACATGGTCTGGAGTCGGCAGGCTATCATTGATAAATTGTGGCGTGATGATGAGGTGCCGTTCGACCGAGTGATTGATGTCTATATCAAAAACTTACGCAAAAAATTGCACCTGAACTGCATCATCACAGTGAAGGGAGTGGGCTATCGCTATGAAGAATCTTAAATTATTCCCTAAAACATTTTTGGTGTCAATTGGCCTATTCGCGGCGTTGATCATCCTGGTACATGCGCTGGTCTACACCTTGATGCCGCAATTTTATCTGCAACAAAAAGAGCGCGAGGCGGCAGATAATCTCACGGCGCTAACAGCTAAACTCCGTGGCAAGTCCACTGAAGACATACGCCGCCTAAGCCAAGAGTTTGCTACCATGAATAATGTTAATATCACGCTGACAATTGATGGACACGATCAGTATTTTCAAGGGTTTCAGTCAATCAACATCGTGACCGATAGTGGTAAATCGGTCGATACCAGTGTGGTGAAAATCGCTGACGGACAAACGGTTGATCCGCGTTCGGTGATTTTACAGCAGGGTAGCGTGACGGATAAACAGGGGCGAACGATTACGGTCAAGCTGCTCGCTGACGTAGCGCCCGTCACCCAGGCCAAGCTCGCTACCTTGCAGGTATTGCCATATACCATGCTTGGTTCGCTGTTAGTAGCGCTGGTGTTTTCTTACATCTATAGCCGATTTGTGACGCGACCGATTCGCCAGATGGCAGCGGTGACGACGACCATGCAGCGGCTGGAAAAGGGTGCACATTACCCGGTGAGTAGCAGTGATGAGATTGGCGTACTGGGGCGAAATATTAATGAGCTGTATCAAAATCTGTGGCAAACGATTCGTTCGCTGGAGCATGAAAATAAGCGGATCACCCAACTGGAGAAAGAAAAAATCGCTTTTTTGCGAGCGGCTTCGCATGAGTTAAAAACGCCGCTGGCGGCGCTACGGATCATGCTCGAAAATATGCAGCTCAACATTGGCGAATATAAAAATCACGATCAATACCTGGCGGAATCGGTGGCGCAGGTTGACCGCTTGGCGGCGATGGTGAATGATGTCTTGCGTTCTGGCAGTATCGCCGAGCAGGCTTTGCATCAGGAAAAGTGGCTGCGGGTTGATGCGCTGATTACCGAGGTGGTTAACGATTATACACTGCTGGCAAAAACCCACAACATGACTTTCACAGTTAACACAGAACCGACGACCATTCGTGCTAACCGTGACATGATGCGTCACGTCATCTCGAATCTGGTGTCAAATGCGGTGCGCCACGGCGACGTAGGGAGCGTAATAAAAATTACTTGTGGCCAGCGCGAACTAGCCATCGAAAACGCCTGCAAGCCACTCACCAAACAGCAACTCCAGCACGCCTTTGACCCGTTTTACCGTAGCCCTAGCGACAAGAAGCAGCACACTGACAGCAGCGGTATCGGTCTCTACACTGTGAAAATGCTGCTCGACGCCAAGGGTCTGGACTATGATTTCACACCGCACGGGCGGGGTATGCGGTTTGTGGTGAGGTTTGAGTAGGAGGATATGATGGATAGAGAACTAGAGAAAATGAGTTTGGAAGAATTGTGGCAACTATTCCCTATATTTCTTGTAGAGTACAACCGAGAGTGGGCGTGCTGGTACGATGAGGAGGTAAAATCCATTTCCTCATTGGTGCCAGAAAAATATATAACACGAATATCCCACATTGGGAGTACAGCTATCCCAAATATACAGGCAAAGAATATAGTAGATATATTGCTTGAAGTCCCGTCGGAAAAAGAATTAGAGCCTGTAAAAAATATTCTTGTTGAAAATAATTGGCTGTGCATGAGTCAGAAAGCAAAACGAATCTCATTGAATAAGGGCTACACCAAACAGGGCTTTGCGAATAAGGTATTTCATCTCCACATTAGGGTAGCGGGAGATAATGACGAGATCTATTTTAGGGATTACCTAATTGAAAATAGTAGCATCGCCAAACAGTACGAGAAATTGAAACTACAACTTTGGAAGGAATTTGAGCATGACAGAGATGGGTATACTGATGCAAAAAGTGATTTCATCAGAAAGTATACTAAAATAGCTAGAGAAAAATACAGATCCAAGAACAGGTCGTCTTAAATTGTGAGCAGTAAAGTCGTCAAACAGACTCTCAACTCCTGCTTTACATAAAGATTCCGCCGCCAGTATATCGTGCTGAAGCACTAGCGATCTGTGCTAAAATTAAACCATGGACGGATTCATTTTAGTAGCAATAAAATTGTTGATTGGCTTTTTCGCGCTGACCATAATAATCAACGTTTCCGGAAAGGGTAATTTGTCACCGTCATCCGCCAGCGACCAAGTGCAGAATTATGTGCTGGGTGGCATCATTGGAGGCGTCATTTATAACAATAGTATTCAGATTTTGGATTACATCGGCATTTTGTGTATATGGTGCGCGCTGGTACTGACTTTGAAATGGATAAAGCAGTATAACGTGAAAGCAAAGCAGCTGATCGACGGCAGGGCGTTGATAACCAATGGGCAACTGTAGACTGATATACTTACAGTTAGCGGCTATTTTGTCTAACCGCAGCTAAATAATACCGATAATAGCTCTTCGGGTCTGAAACGGAAAAGCTGTCATCCATGTCATCATTGTTACGAATGTTGATGTGTTGAGTATTAGCGTAAGGCTTGATAATATGGATGAACTCAAATTTATATTCTCCAGAAATTTGCTTGAGCTCCTCGCTCTGATAAAACGGGTCAGGATAGTCTGTCATTACCAGCGCAAAATACTGCCCGTTATAAGTAAACAGATGAAATGCTGTATCAGGACAGAGCGGAACGAGAGACGCCAGCTGGCGAATATATGATGCATCGTCGAGAATTGGAAACGCTTCATTGATTATTTCTGGGAACAGGATGTTTGAATAATTGTTCATATGGCAACCTTGATTATAGCAAGAAAGGTAGGCGGTTTCATGATTCATCTTTTATAATAAAACGTATGAAAATTATCACCAAAAAATCTTACCCTGATTTATTCGAAAAAGTCCTAGCGGGCGAGAAAACGTTTGATGTGAGGGTTGCTGATTTTGATATCCAACCCGGCGACATCCTAGAACAGATTGAAATAAATTATGACGGAACGCCAACCGGCCGCAAAGTCCGTCACGTAGTCGGCGAAGTTTTACGCACGAAAGAAGTTGATTTTTGGAAACAAGAAGATATTGATCGATATGGCTATCAGGTGATGTCGCTTGCCAAGCGGGTTGATTGATGCGATGGCATATCCTATTAAAAGAAGCTTAAAAAGTGGAATAATGTAACAAGTAGGCCGAGTAATTAAAACTTTGCTATACTATACCCATGGAGTATAAAACATCCAAAGTCTATGCTTTTATAGACAGTCAAAACCTTAACCTTGGCATACGGTCACAGGGCTGGGAGCTTGATTTTAAGAAATTCCGCCTCTATTTAAAGAATAAATACCATATTGAAAAAGCTTATTTGTTTATCGGTTTAGTACCGGGTAATGAGCAATTATACACAAGCCTGCTCGAGATGGGATATTTGCTCGTATTCAAGCCAACTGTCGAGTACCGTGAAGACGGTAAGAAAACGTACAAGGGTAATGTTGACGCTGAGCTGGTACTATATGCATCCGCTAAATGTTTTAATGAATATGATAAGGCAGTTATCGTCTCTGGTGACGGTGATTTTGGCTGTCTCGTAGAATATTTGCACCAAAATGATAAACTTCTGGCGCTAGTTTGCCCGAACAAACGATATTCCAGCTTGTTACGAAAATACCGCGGGTATATCAATATTATCGGTAATACTCGAAATAAATTAGAATACAAAAAGGCCAGAAACAGCGTTCGGTCGAAACCTTAGGCTTGTCTGACCATGGTGATGCTGCAATTATAGCAAAATGCATGCACTATGTAAACACAGTGCATGCGTTATATATTGGTTTTGTGTTCAAACTCACTATAAACTCTCTCATTTCACATTCCCTTCACATACCCTTGCTACACTGACATAGAACCAAGAAAGGAGATCTATGTCATTTTTGCAACGTGCCTGGTTGTATATCACCAGGAAAAAACTCAAAACGCTGATTTTGCTGGCGATTTTGCTGTGTATGTCGACGATTATGCTGAGTGGATTTGCCATCAAGCATTCGACCGACGCGGCGGCGCAGTCGCTGGACAAAACGCTCAAGGCCGGCTTCACGCTGGGCAATAATCCGCGCACCAATCCGGGAACAGCCCGCGGCTCGGGAACGGTGTCGAACAAAGACATCGACGCGGTGAAGAATCTGGAGGGCGTGACGGATTATGTCAAGCGCCAGAACGCCACGGTCGATTTTATCAATACCAAACTGGTGCCACTACCGAGTGGTGGCAGCGGCTATGACACCCAAAAAGACAAGCAATTTGGCAACGCCGCCACCATCATCGGCGTCAACAAATCTGAGTCCGAGAAAAAGTTCCGGGCCGAGTCGCTCAAACTCATCGCTGGTCGGCACATCACCGAGAACGATTCGCACAAGATTTTGGTGCATGAAGATTTCGCCAAGGCCAACAACCTGAGGCTGGGCAGCAAAATTAAGCTGAAAGCCAATCAATACGACACCGATAACGAGCATCCATCCAAGGACGAGGTTGAAGTGGAAATCGTCGGTATATTTAACGGCAAGAACCCAAAGCAGGCGACCTATCAGGTGGAGTTGTTTGAGAATTTGTTCCTGACTGACATCGCGACGACTCGCCAGTTGAATGCGTATACCGCGCAAAATGAGATTTACCAGGACGCTACGTTCTTCACCAAAGGCACCAAGCAGCTGGACGAGGTGATGGCACGGGCAAATAAATTGCCGGTCAATTGGCAAAAGTACCAGTTGAATAAGAATAGCCAGGAACTCGCTGGCGTGACTGGTGCGGTAAACGGCGTGTACGGCTTAATCGACGGTATGTTGTGGGCGACGGCGCTGGTCAGCGTGGCGGTGATCGGCATGGTGTTGTATTTGTGGATGAACGAGCGCAAGCGCGAAGCAGGCGTACTCTTGGCGACAGGCGTGCCACAGTCAAAGATTGTACTGCAATACATCGCTGAGCTGGTGATGATTGCAGTGCTGAGTTTCGGTGCGTCATACTTTACCGCAGGGCTGATTGCTCAACAAATGGGCGATCACGTGGTGTCGCAGGCGGCACAGAATGCCACACGTCAAGCTGGCAGCTCCCTCAACGGTGCGTCGCTCGGTGCTGACGCTGATTCGGTGACGTCATCGCGGACGCTCGACAAGGTGACGGTTGGCGTGCAACCAACGGATCTGCTGGCAGTGTGGGGCGCTGGACTAGCGGTGATTATCATCGCGGTGCTACTGGCCTCTCGACCGATTACCCAGTCAACGCCAAAAGAATTACTAACCGAAGTGGACTAGGGGCGAATGATGACGATTATCAAACGAGCCTGGACGGCTGTGGCGCGCAAACGGCGTCGCAGCCTGACCATCGCCCTGATCATGACACTGATTTTCACGCTGCTCATCGGCACGCTGACGGTGCAGCAGACGATGGCGCAGCTGAAGCAGTCGGTTGAACGGAACATCCGCGCCGGCTTTAGTATCGCCAGCAAGCAGCCGTCGGGCGAAGTGCCGATGGATATCGCGCAGCGAGTGCAGCGCCTGGACAAGGTCAAAGCGCACAATTTCCAGGCAGAGACCACTGCGGGACTGCCGGGTAAACAATTGGTCGACGTAGCAGGTAGCGGCGTGCAACTGGACTCTGAAATCGCTGGTGAAGCAAAAGTGACGGGCGCAACGCAGAGCGATTTGCTGAGCGAATTTACTGGTAAATTTTACCAACTGGAGCAGGGCAATCATTTGACTGAGCGCGACCAAAACGCGGCCCTCATTCACAAAACGTTTGCCGAGAAAAATGGCATCACGCCAGGCGACAAGCTGGACATCACCAAAGACGGCAGGCGCGTGACGGTGACTATCGTAGGGATCTTCAGTGGCAAAGGCGAGAAGCCAGCGGTCTTGCAGTCCGACATGGCGGAGAATCATCTCATCACCAATCTGGCTGCGGCGCAGCAGCTGACAGGTAGCCAGCAGTTGACGCGGGCGACGTATTTCGCCGAAAATCCGCACCAGCTGAGGTCGCTAACGGATCATGTCAAAAGCCTACCAAATGTCAATTGGCAAAAATTTAGCCTGACTGACAACGGGGCGGTATTTGCTGGGGTTCTCCAAAACATCGCTGGCATTCAAAACATTTTGACGATTGCCACCATCGGCGCAGCCGCGGCAGGACTGGCAGTATTGTCGCTAGTGCTGGTGTTCTGGGTGCGCGGTCGCTTGCATGAAATTGGCATCTTGCTGTCCATCGGCGCGTCAAAGTGGCAGATTATCGGACAGTTCTTGGCGGAACTCGCGATCATCGCTACAGTCAGTTCGGTATTTGCGCTCGCCATCGGCTCGGTCGCCTCGTCGCAGATTTCTACCGCTCTCACGGCGCAAACCGACCAAAGCCAGCGCATAGAAAAGACTGTGGTGCAAGCCGCGCCAATAGCGACCTACCTACAAGCTTTCGCCTTCGGCTACATGGTCGTTCTGCTATCAGCCATCGCTGCCACCGCGCCAATCATGCGCCAATCACCAAAGCAAATTTTAGCAAAATTAAGTTAGGAGTTATTATGTCACTACTTACGTTACGCGATATCATCTATTCATACGCTGACGGCACCAGCAATGTGCTCAACGGCATCAACTATCAATTTGAAAAGGGCAAGTTCTACGCCATCGTCGGTAGTTCTGGTGCTGGTAAATCGACACTGCTGGGGCTACTAGCGGGACTAGACACGCCGACTGGCGGGCAGATTTTGTTCGATGATCAAGACATCGCCGAGCAGGGTTACTCGCATCATCGTAAACACAATATCTCGCTGGTGTTTCAGAATTATAACCTGATCGATTATCTGACGCCGCTGGAAAACTTGAAGTTAGTTAATCCCAAGGCTACCAACGAAACGCTACATGCCATGGGTCTGGACGACGATCATATCAATCGTAATGTCATGAAACTTTCTGGCGGACAGCAACAGCGCGTAGCGATCGGCCGAGCCCTCGTCTCGCATGCACCGATTATCTTGGCGGACGAGCCGACTGGCAACCTGGACGAAACTACCGCTGCCGACATCATCGACATCCTGCGCCGCGCCGCCCACGAAAATGACAAATGCGTCATCGTCGTCACTCACAGTAAACAGCTGGCCAAAGAGGCGGATGTAGTGTTGAAGTTGAAGGATAAGAAACTGAAATAATAGTGATGTTTTTGTTAGGAAGAGCACCGTTTGTTCATGCAGGCGGTGCTTTTTACGTCCAGTCCGGCTTATATGTTGCTTCTGCTACATAATAACACCAACGCCCTTCAAGACTTCGTATATCATAGTCTGCCATATCATCATGTTGGCGAATCTCGATAAACTCTTTATTTTTGTATGGAGTTATTATGTGTGTGAATTCAAATTCGTAGCTACCTGTTAGATTCTTTAATTCATAGCTTTGGTCGAGCGGGTCAGAATAGTCTGTAGCAACGAGAATGAATGAGCGTAAAAAATCACGACCTGGACTTTGGAATAAATGGAATTCTGTATCTTGATACAATACACAGAGTGGTGCAAATGAACGTATATAGGTTGCATCTTTAAGAACAGGAAAAGCTTCAGCTACAAGTTCCGGCAAGGATAATTTGATATTACTGCTCATAGTCCAATTATAACCATTAGGAACTGTCCTTGTGCAGGCGCGAACTTTTACGAACTGTAGCGGCTGATTTATGCATCGGCAGCAATAAGGCATAGTGCCACCTTTATAATAAATAAAATGGCTATAAGTACACATTATATAAAAACTGTAACATACAAGTATGTCTAGTTACGGTAAAGATATTCTTGCAACTCGTCGGGTAGATGAGACGTAAGCATATCATAGGATTCGCCAGTCAGGGCGATTGACAATCGGTCGCGTGGCTGACGCTTGGACAATTTCGTCATGCCAAAGAGCTGTGGGCTCATTTTTCCACCAGGGAGATTGTCGAGTCGGCCAAAACCGGCGGTCAGTCGAACCGTATATTCATCCTGCGCTTGAGCGAGATCAACGAGTTCGCTAAGCAGTGGAACAAGTGTATCATTACCAAAATCAGCTCGCTGCTCGCGTGAGAAACGCGCGTTGCTCTGTGGTAGTGGCACTGCAAGGTTCTGTCCATCGCCTGTCCAGTCGATCAGCTCGCCGTCATAACGTTGCACGGCAGTGATTGCTTGGCTACCAAACCAAACGATGAATGAGCGCAGTTTTCCATTATTACGCGCCATCTCCCTGGTTGAGTCCGACACATCCCACGTGGTGAGGATTGCGTTCGGTGTGGTGGGTGATTTGAGGGCTAGCATGTCGGCGACTGATTGAGTGGGGTATGATGCTCTCGCCAATGCTTGCAGCGCCGTAATGCCAACACCGAGTGCAGTTTTGGTTCTGTCATCTCGCCATAGTGTTTCTAGTTTGCCCAGCTGACGTTTAGTTGGCGCACGGTCTTTGGTGAAAGCAGCTTGCAGAACGGCGTGTTGGTCGGGTAGCGGCAAGTTGAGGACGCGATGATCAGGATTCATTGCACTCTCAGTCAGGGTAATGTCGTCTTGGTTGCTTTCAATGACACGTCCAGCAACTGACGACCCATCAACGCGGTGCCCTGTGATATGTGCTTTCTGAAAATCAAATCGGCCGTCAGTCGGAGCCTGCGGTGAGCACGCAGTAGCGATTGCCCCAATCGAATCAGGATTACATTCATCATACACAAAGACAGTTGCTGCGTCTGGCTGAATCTCAGTCGCGTGTACGTGCTGCAGAAAATTACCCACAGTTTGTGTGAGTCCTTGCTGATGAGTGCGAGCCACAGTTTCGCAAAAAGGCTTCCGATGCATTTTGCATATTATATCATATATTTATGAATATGGGAATAATGGGGAAATTGACTTCCCTAGATTTTATATGGCAGCCGTCCTATTATGGAGTTAAAAGGAGTGTAGATCATGAGTTTAGAAGAAAAGGTACATAATGCACAGATAAAGATATTGCGAGAACTACTATTTCTGCCAACTGCTCATTTTGCTACGTTGCAGAGAGCTACTGGGCTCGATAGCGACCATGTCAAATTCCACATCAAACGACTCGTGGCGTTGGGCTACGTGACGAAGACAGCTGATGGCTATGTGCTTTCGATCAAAGGTAAAGAATACGCCAATAAGCTAGACACTGATGCTGGTGTGATTGAGCGTCAGCCAAAGGTAGCGGTGTTGTTAGTCGTTGAGCGGCAGCACCATAATGAGAAGCAATACCTTCTGCAGCAGCGGCTTAAGCATCCATATTATGGTTTTTGGGGTGCGCCAACAGGCAAAGTACGCTGGGCGGAGTCCGTTGTTGAGGCAGCAGCACGTGAACTCGCTGAGGAAACGGGACTGCATGGAACTTTCGTGCACCGTGGGGTCTATCACGAGCGGGTTCGTCACAGTCAAACCAATGAGATTGTTGAGGATAAATTATTTCATCTGATGTTTTGCGATAGTGTTTCTGGCACAATGGTTGAAGAATTTGAAGGTGGTAAAAATGCCTGGCGCACGCGTGAAGAGATGGAGAGTGAACCAAAGAAATATAAGAGCTTCATGCGCGAAATGGCGGCATGTATTGATGGGCATGGTGAACTAACAGAAGTGATATATGAATATGGCGCGACGGAATTTTGAACCACCTCGGGCGGTGCTTTGCGGCTCATACACGCGTGACAGAGGCGGACTTTTCCGGATCTATGATGAGCTTGTTGTAACTGGCTGCCAAGTTTTATCACCACGACGGATGCAGTTTGATAATGCAGCATTTGTGCGAGACGCTGCCGAGCAAGGTATATCACCACAAGCGATCGAAGCCTGTCATTTCTCAGCAATTTGTCAAGCAGATTTTGTGGTGCTTCATGCTCCAGATGGCTATGTTGGACTGAGCGCAGCAATGGAAATTGGTTTTGCGACGGCTCAAAAATGTCCAGTTTTTTCACGCACGGCACCGCAAGACATTACACTGCGCGGATTGGTAAAAGTTGTGCCCAGTGTATATGATGTGCTGTGTGTATTAGGTCTACGATAGATAATTTTATGCTGTATAATGCGTAATCAATCTAGCTATATAATGTAGAATAAATAATATGACTAGGTATTGCGCTGGTCTATATTAATTTAAGCACGAAGGCTACTAGCAATATGCATGATGAGATTGTGATGAAACTAACAAAACTCGCTGAAGGTAATGAGGCGTACGCTGAGTTTAATAAGCGCATCGTCAATACCAAGATGCCGGTCATCGGTGTGCGAGTGCCGGATTTGCGGCGATTGGCACGGGAATTGGCGTCTGATGTGAGTGCAGCAGAAATCAGCGAATTGCTGACGGTCCAGGACGAATCTTTCGACTATGTGTTGCTGTGTGGATTGTTGATTACGCATGCTCGGCTCGATGATCAGACGGCGATTAATTTGACTAAGCAATATTTGCCCCGCGTTGATTCGTGGGCACACGTTGACGTATTCATTGAGAAAAAGCGACGATTTGCCGGTGAATCGTGGTGGAATTTTGCACTGGGATGTTTGCAGAGTGAGGCTGAATTTACAGTGCGCTACGGTGTGGTTTCTTTGATGACTAATTTTCTGGATGAGGCGCATATCAATCAGGTTTTTGCAGCACTGCGAAATATCACCCACGACGGCTACTATGTCAAAATGGCGCTGGCTTGGCTGTACGCCACGGCGGCAGTGCACTTTTTTGAGCTGACGCTGGCTGAACTAGAAAACGGACATATTGACACTTGGACGCGCAATAAAGCTTACCAAAAAATGCGCGAATCACGGCGATTCACGCCCAAACAGCAGGATGTCATTGCTAAATATAAAGCAAAAGAATATTGCCAATAATTACCGGCCTGCGGCTTGGCTCTACAAAAGTCGAATAGTTACAGATAAGATGATATACTAGTAACTAGTATGAAAGTCAGCCTAAACCTTATCAAACAATTGATTAATTTTGAATTGCCGCCGGTGGATGAGTTGGTGGCGCGGGTCAATCAGCAGCTTGGCGGTGTCGAGGAAATGATCGACCTCAAGGCCAAATATGGTGGCGCGCGGATCGTCCGGGTGGTTGAGTGCGCTAAACATCCTGATGCTGATCGGCTGAGCGTGACCAAGATTGATGATGGCGGTGTAGTGGCGGATGTGCCGCGCGACGAGAATGGTTTGGTGCAAGTGGTCTGCGGCGCGCCAAATGTGCATGCGGGCATGTGGGCTATTTGGCTGCCGCCGAAAAGCACGGTGCCGGCGAGTTTTGATGAAGACGAGCCATTCGTGCTGGATGCGCGGCCACTGCGCGGCGTGCTCAGTCAAGGTATGTTGGCGGCGGCGGATGAGCTGGATATCGGCACGGATCACGAGGGAATCGTTGAGATTCGTGAACAGGACGTGCCGGCGGGTGTTGAGCTCACGGCGGGTGCGAGTTTCGCGGAGACGTTTGGCTTGGATGATTACGTATTGGACATTGAAAATAAGATGTTTACGCACCGGCCGGATTGCTTTGGCCAGCTCGGCGTGGCGCGCGAGATTGCCGGGATTTTTCACCAGCAGTTCACTAGTCCTGATTGGTATAAATCAGTCCAGCAGTTCATGAGCACTGAGGAGCTTGATCTAACGGTCATTAGTGACGCACCAGAATTAGTGCCGCGCTTTATGGCGGTAGTAATTCGTGATGTTACCGTGCAGCCAAGTCCGCTATGGCTGCAGTGTCAGTTGGTGGCGATGGGCGGCAAGCCGATTAATAACATTGTCGACGCCACGAATTACATGATGCTACTGACGGCGCAGCCAACGCACGCGTATGATTATGACAAATTGCGTGGGCACAAACTTGAGGCACGGATGGCTCATAATGGCGAGAAGGTCAGTCTGCTCAATGGCAAAGAATATGAGCTGACGACGGACGACATCGTCATCGCTGATGGCGAGGGCGTGATTGGTTTGGCGGGAATTATGGGCGGTACCGACACCGAGGTTTCAGGTGACACTAAAAATATCGTCCTCGAATGTGCTAATTTTGACATGTACACGCTGCGCCGCACGGCTATGCGACACGGTATTTTCACCGACGCACTGACACGGTTTAACAAAGGTCAGTCGCCGCTCCAAAATGCTGCCGTGCTGAAGCAGCTGATGGGTATGGTCGGCGGGGTACAGGCCAGTGAAGTGTTTGATCTAAAACAATTTGATGACTGGCTTGATGATTATTTTGGTGGAAAATACACACCAGCTAATATTGATATCGATAGTAAATTTATTAATGAAAGATTAGGCTTAGGCTTATCTGACGATGATATTTGCGACTTGTTGAATAATGTAGAAATAAAGAGTCATGGTCCGGAAGAAGAATTGGATTATATTTGCATCCAATCGCCATTCTGGCGCACCGACCTTGAGCTACCGGAGGACATTGTCGAAGAAGTTGGCCGGCTATATGGCTTTGATAAATTACCTCGCCAATTGCCAATGCGCAGCATCAAATCAGCGCCGAAAAACCTGCGCCGTGAACTAAAAAATGCCGTTCGCCAAAGTCTATCGCGCGCTGGCGCTAATGAAGTTGTAACGTACAGCTTCGTTCACGAACGCATCCTGAAAAACGCTGAGCAAGACATCAGTCAGGCATACAAATTGTCAAACGCCCTCAGCCCTGATTTGCAATACTATCGTTTGACTGTGCTACCGAGTTTGCTCGACAAGGTCCACGCCAACATCAAGGCTGGGCATGATGAATTTGCCTTGTTTGAAATGGGCAAGGGGCATATCAAAATGCACGGTTTAGGTGAAGATGGTTTGCCAGAAGCCAGTCAGTTCACCGACATCGTCTATGCTGCCAAAAAGCCAGGAACAGGCGCGCCATTTTACAAAATTCGTCGCTTGGTTGAGCAGCTAGCACACGACATTGGTGCCGAGTTAGTATTTAAGCCGATTGAACAAGAGCGTAATTTCCCAGTCACGGCACCGTTTGACCAATCGCGCAGCGCATTGGTCGAGACGACTGACGGAACGTTTATCGGTATGGTTGGTGAACTGAAGCAGTCGGTCATCAAGAATTTCAAGTTGCCGGCGTGCGTAGCGGCGGCCAGCTTGGATACAGCTGGCCTAGAGACCGTTTACGCTAAGCAAGGTAGTCATTACCAACCGCTCAGCCGTTACCCATCGACCAGCCGTGATATTTCGCTGAAACTACCAACCAATGTCAATTATGCATCTGTCGCTCAAGGCATTGATCGCGTTCTCAAAGCAGTGGAGATTGATGCGGCCTTTCGTGCTATTTCTATATACCAATCTTTAGATGACGCCACAATGAAAACACTGACCTTCCGCTTAGTCTTTACCAGCCACCAACGCACTTTGGTTGATTCTGATATTACGCCTATCATCGAATCGATCCAGCAGACCATGCAGCAAGCTTACGGCGCGGAGCTTGTCTGATGAAATCGCTGCTCCGCACCCTTGGTTATACGCACAATATGCTGCCATTTTATGCCAAAATTAGCCTGTGTTCTATATTGGTGGCGTTGACTGGTATCGCCATGCCGTATGTCATATCGCGGGCTACTACTTTGATGGTGGAAGTAGTTGAAGGCAACAACATCGGCGTCGGTCAGGTATTGTGGTTAGCAGCTTTGCTGCTGGTGTTTGATGTTGCCAATGTGTTGATTCGTAATTTAGGTGGCTATTGGGGTGACGTTATGTCCACCAAGCTCAAAGCGCAGCTATCAACGCATTATTATCACCACTTGCTCAGCCTGCCGCAGAGTTATTTTGACGGAGAACTGACGGGCACCATCATCAACCGCCTGAACCGCGCCATCACTGAGATGAGCAATTTCCTGAACATGTTTGCAAATAATTTCCTGCAAATGCTCCTAACCAGCTGTATCACAATTGGTATTGTGTTGACGTACAGCCTTGACTTGGCACTGTTGGTATTGATATTGTATCCTTTGTTCATCTGGCTGGCGGTGCTGACCAGCAAAAAATGGCGCTATTTCCAGTCAAATAAAAATCACGAAGTTGACATGGCAAGCGGACGATTTGCAGAAGTCGTGTCGCAAATCAAAGTCGTCAAAAGCTATGTTCGCGAGAGTTTAGAATACCGACATTTTACCAAACGCTACCGCAAAACCATTGCGGTGACACGCAAACAGTCGCGCTATTGGCACAAAATGGACGTGATTCGTGGGCTGATTTTGAGTATCGTCTTTTTCCTTATTTTTGCTTACATTTTTGTCCAGACAACGGAGAAAAAGTTCACCATTGGTGAGATGATTTTGCTCATCACCTTGATCAACAATCTGCGAACGCCACTCTTTAGTATGAGTTTCATTGTCGATGGCTTTCAAAAAGCAGTGTCGGGCAGTAAAGATTTCATTGCGGCCATGGAACTTAAACCTGGCATCAAAGATGCGCCCGATGCAGCTCATTTGAACACGGAAAAGGCTACAATCTCCTTTGACGATGTGTCGTTCCGGTACGCTAGTGTGCCAAATCGTTCAGTTTTGCACAACATTTCCTTTACAATTCCTGCCGGTAAGCGCGCGGCTTTAGTCAGTGAGTCGGGTGGCGGTAAAACCACAATTACCAATTTGTTGATGCGACTATATGAACGAGACAGTGGTGTTATCTCAGTCAATGACACCGACATTCGCAACCTGACCCAGCGCAGTTTGCGCGGACACATCGCGACCGTTTTCCAAGACCCGGTGCTTTTCTCTGGCACGATTCGTGAAAACATCGCTTATGGTAAGGCGGATGCAACGGACAAGGAAATCTTTGCCGCCGCCAAAGCTGCCAACGCTGACGAGTTTATTCGTCAGTTGGACTATGGCTACGACACGCAGATTGGTGAGCATGGTCTGAAGCTCTCAGGAGGTCAGAAGCAGCGCATTGCCATTGCACGTGCAGTGTTGAAAGACGCGCCAATTTTGATATTGGACGAGGCAACCAGTAATTTGGATAATAAGAATGAACATTTGGTGCAGCAAGCGCTTGACCGGTTGATGAAAGGTCGCACTACACTGATCATCGCTCACCGCTTGTCGACCATTGCGGCGGTCGACACCATCATTACTCTGAAAAATGGGCGAGTTGATGAGATTGGGTCGCCAGATGAATTGGCTAAGACAAATGGCATCTACGCCAAGTTGCTGGAGCTGCAAAAGAATCCTGGTGTAGCGGGTGAGCGGCTGGCTGCGTATGACATTGCCGCCGAGCCAAAAGTTGATGTATAATAGGATAAACAGAGGAGGATAAGATATGGCGATAGCAAGATCGCAAAGAATAGGAATTTGGATTATTACAATCACAATGTTGGTGGGTACGGTTGGCGGTTTCATCGCCATGATGGTGGCTCCAGGCAATGAAGCCAAAGATCAGGCTGAACTGCAGCGGGCGCAAGAAGATTACAAAAAAGCTTCCACGGAACGCCAAAAGAAAGTTGACGCTCAGACGGCGGAATTGAACGATAAATATTACGCTAAATTCGCTGAATTTGGCTCACGAGTCGGTGCGTTTGAAGCTGGCGATATCAAAGAGCTCGGCAAAGAAGATGTGGTGGAAGGTGACGGCGCAGAAGTCAAAGATGACACCAAATTTGCGGTGTACTACATTGGTTGGAATGCCAAGGGCGAAGTATTTGACCAGTCAATTGCTGATGGTAAATTGAAAGCGCCGTTTGCCATAAACGGTCCTGCAAATACTGCAGTCATTCAAGGTTGGAAAGAGGGCCTAGTTGGGATGAAGATTGGCGGTGTGCGTGAATTGACAATTCCAGCTGATAAGGCGTACGGTAGCCAAGGCCAGGGTGATAAAATTCCTGCCAATGCGCCACTGAAGTTTGTGATCATGGCCATTGAAAAGCCAGTAGATATCCCTCAGCCAGAAATGCCAGAAATCATCAAACGATATTATAAGTCAAGGGGGCTCAATGTCTAAAGAAGTTATCATCGTTGGCGCTGGTCCAAGCGCGCTAACCGCAGCTATCTATCTGTCGCGCGAGGACGTGCCGACAACACTGTATGAACGCGGTGTGGTCGGCGGTATGGCGGCCATCACTGATCAAATCGACAATTACCCAGGCTTTGCTGAGGGTGTGACCGGCATGAAATTGGCGTCCGAATTGCAACAGCAAGCTGAGCGGTTCGGCGCGGATATTGAGTACGGTGACGTGACGGAACTGAAGCAAGTTGATGGAGAATTGGAATTGACGATCGATGGTCAGCCGGTGCGAACTAAAGCCGTGCTGCTGGCGACTGGTTCAAATCATCGCAAACTGGGTGTGCCAGGCGAAGATGAATTGTATGGCCGCGGTGTACATTACTGCGCGACTTGCGACGGTGCATTTTATCGCGATAAGAAACTGATCGTCGTTGGTGGAGGTAACTCAGCGGTGCAAGAAGCAATATTTTTGACCCGCTACGCCAGCCACATTGACCTGTTAGTACGCAGCGAATTACGCGCTAGCGATGTCTTGCAAAAAGAACTACAAAAATACGTTGACGCAGGCAACATTACCGTCCACATCGGTGCAACCACCGATGAAATTATTGTCAAAGATGACAAATTCTACGGTGTCAAGTCAACCCAGAACGGCGAACAGAAAGAATTTACTGCAGACGGTTTGTTTGTCTTTATCGGCTTAATTCCAAACACGCAGTTTTTGACAGACTCAGATGTTGAGCTGGACCTCGGCGGACACATTGTTACTGACGAACATTTGCGCACCAATATTCCCGGTGTCTTTGCTTCGGGTGACGTGCGTTCCGGTGCAACCATGCAAATCGCTTCGGCGGTTGGCGAGGGTGCGGTGGCGGCATTACAGATTCGTGAATATTTACAAGAAAAAGCCAGAGAGGAGTAGACCATGGCAGACTTCAATCAAATTTTAACACCTGGTGACGTAGAAAATGGCATCGTTAATGTCGTTGTTGAAATCCCACAAGGCTCAAACCACAAGATTGAATGGAACCGTGAGCTGGCAGTCATGCAACTGGACCGCGTCGAGCCAGCAATCTTCGCCAAGCCAACTAACTACGGTTTCATCCCGCAGACCTTGGACGAGGACGGCGATGAATTGGACGCTTTGATCATCACCGACCAGCCGCTGACAACAGGCATTTTCATGGAGGCAAAGGTTATTGGTGTGCTGGAATTTGTTGATGATGATGAGGTTGATGACAAGGTGATTGTGGTGCCAGCTGATGACCGTAACACTGGTGATGCCATTAACTCGTTGGAAGATTTGCCGCCACAGCTGCTCAAGCAAATTGAACATCATTTCAATCACTACAAAGATATGAAGAAGCCAGGCTCGACAGTCGTCAAAGGCTTTGGTGATGTTGAACGCGCCAAGCAAATCATCCGCGATTCAATCACCCGCTGGAACGAGCAAGCGTAAGGATATTCACACCGTAAAACAATATCACATCTCACCAGAGTGCTCTTTACAGGTGACCTATGGTCAGCCTGTGGCGTTCGACTGACGGGGCTATCGCGCCCGTCACAGCCTCTGGAATGAGAGTGATATTGTTTTTTTATACTCTACTTATTTACTATCGATGCCGAAACAGTGACGAAACGCCACCGGTCAATTGCTGGAGGATGCCGCCGCTGCGTGACAATTGCAATCGCAGCTTGTCTTTAGCATGAGGCGTTATGATCAGCTCGCGCCAATCCGGCTTCGGGTGGGCGGATTTATTGGTCAACACCTCGATAGTGTCGCCGTGCCGCAAGTGATAGGTAAACGGCTTCATGACGCCATTGATTTTAAAACCGCTAGCGTGCGCCGCGATGTCGGAGTGAATGCGATATGCATAATCTAGCGGGAAAGCACCGCGCGGCAAATCATAAATATCGCCTTTTGGAGAATACACGAAAATGCGGTCCGAGAATAATTTCATGCGGAATTTATTAGAATCAAATCGTTTGCCTTCGCCCGCCAACGCTGCCGCTTCCTGGAGATCGCGAATCCACGACAGGTCTGCCGGCATAGCGCCTATACGACCCTTTTTGTACGCGTCGGTTAATTTCTGCTCATTGTAGTGGAAGCTGGCCGCCAAACCGCGCTCAGCATATTCGTGCATCTCTTTGGTGCGAATTTGAAATTCAACAATTTGCCCACTCGGCGTTTGCACGGTGGTGTGTAGACTTTGGTAGCCATTCGGCTTTGGGTTGGCAACATAGTCTTTGATTCGCTCGTACATCGGCTGATACATATCGTGTAGAATTCCTAATACCAAATAGCCTGTCGATAAATCATCGACAATAACCCGCAGTGCGATCAAATCATAAATCTTATCAATATCGCCGACCTTATCAAGTTTTTTGAATAGACTGTAGACGCTTTTGACCCGGCCATCCATCTGGAAAACCAGCTTCTCTTCCTTCAATCGTGCCTCAACTTCACGGCGAACACGATCCAGTTTTCGCTGCGATTTTTTCAATCGGCTATCCATCAAACTTTTGGTGCGGTGAAAATCTTTCGGCATCAAATATTTGAAGCTCAATTCTTCTAGCTGCACGCGCACCCGCCCCATATTCAATCGGTCCGCCAGTGGGGCAAACACCTCAATCGTCTCGCGAGCAATTTTCTTTTGTTTCTCAGGTGACATAAATTGTAGCGTCCGCATATTGTGCAAGCGATCTGCCAGTTTGATGATAATCACCCGCACGTCTTCACCGACTGCGATCATCAGCTTGGTCAAATTATCCTTAGTGTGCGGCAAATAGCTGTCCAGGCTGCGCATGCCAGCACGTGCCTGTGAAACCTTGGTCACGCCATCCACCAAAAACGCCACATCACGTCCAAATAAACTCTCTAGTTCATCCAGTGTTGCGTCAGTATCTTCAACCGTATCATGCAACACGCCTGCCACCACCGTGTCGATATCCATGCCCCATTCAATCAAAATCTCGGCCACTGCCAGCGGGTGATTGATGTAAGGCTCACCACTTTTACGCTTTTGTCCGGCGTGTTTTTCAGTCGCATAGTCAATCGCACTTGCCAAAACCAGCACTGGCACCTCATCATACTTTTGCCCAGCTGTGGCGAGTAGCTCTTCACGCGTCATATGTTTATTATACAACTTTGTAGTATAATTAAGAAAAGCTAAAGCGAAATATCTAACGGGGAGGGTATATGTCAGCAACAAGAATAGCAATTAACGGCTTTGGGCGGATTGGACGCAATGCGTTTAAGATTGCGCGTGAGCGTAGCGACCTAGAGATTGTCGCCATCAATGATTTGACGGACACTAAAACATTGGCATATCTGCTCAAGCATGACAGCAACTATGGTGAATACGGACGCCAGGTGACATTTACAGAAAATGAGCTTATCGTCGATGGCCAATCTGTCAAGGTTTTGGCAGAGAAAGAGCCGCAGCAATTGCCGTGGAAAGATATGAATATTGATGTGGTGATTGAGTCGACTGGCTTCTTTACTAACAAAGAGGGCGCAGGTAAACACCTGGAAGCTGGTGCGAAACGTGTCGTCATCAGTGGTCCAACCAAGTCTGATGGTGTGGATACGATTGTATTTGGTACCAATGACGACAAGATCGCCTCGGCAACGCCGATTGTGTCAAATGCCAGTTGTACCACCAACAGTTTGGGCGCAGTGATGGCTGTCCTGGACGCAGAGTTTGGCGTGGAAAAATCAATGCTGACGACAGTGCACAGTTACACTGCTAGCCAAAGATTGCAGGACGCGCCAGCTAAGGACCTGCGCGAAGGTCGCAATGCCGCTGAGAACATGGTGCCAACAACAACAGGTGCAGCTATTGCTGTGACCAAAACGTTGCCGCAGCTGACTGGCAAATTTGACGGTCTGAGTGTTCGTGTACCAACACCAGTGGTATCGCTCAGTGACGTGACAGCGTTGCTCAGACGTGACGTGACGGTCGAGCAGGTAAACGAGGCGTTCAAAAAAGCAGCTCAAGACACGTTCTATCAGGGTATTTTGGGTGTCAGTGAAGAGCCTCTCGTCAGTCGCGACTTTATCGGCAATTCGCACTCTGGGGTTGTTGATTTGCCACTCACCAAAGTCGTTGGTGGTAATTTGATCAAAGTCATGGTTTGGTATGATAATGAATGGGGTTACTCAAACCGTTTGGTGGAGTTGGTGGCAGACATTGGCGCTGTATTGAAGCGCACTGGCTAATTTGCAAAAAGCTCCTAAACCGCTTATACTTATGAGTATGAAAATTTACTTGGGATCTGATCATCGCGGCTTTTTATTGAAAGAAAAAGTCTTTGCGTATTTGGTAAAAAATAACTATGAAGTCGAAGATGTTGGCGGGCGAGAATTAAACCCGGACGATGATTTTCCTCAGTTTGCGCAGGCGGCAGCCCTGCGGGTGATTGGTGACGAATCAGACGATCCGCGAGCGATTTTGATTTGTGGCGGCGGCCAAGGTATGTGTATGGCGGCGAACCGGTTCAAAGGTATCCGTGCCAGCGTCATTTGGGATGCTTACGAAGCCAAAATGACACGCCAGGACAATAACTCAAACGTGTTGTGCTTGCCGGCTCGTGTTTTGGAAGACAATGAGGCGGCGTGGAAAGGGATCATGGAGACATGGCTTAACACTCCGTATGTCAATGCACCAAGATTTAATAGGCGCAATGCGCAATTGGACCAATTATTATGACCACAGTAATCACCCCCAGTATTCTGGCAGAAAATGTTGATCAATACAAAGAACAAATTGAGCGAATCACTGGTTTTGCCGAGCGAGCGCACGTTGATATTTCTGATGGCCAATTTGCACCAAACTTGACAGTCGGTTTGCGAGATTTGTGGGCACCAGAAGGCTGGCAGATTGATATCCATGCCATGGTGAAAAATGTTGACGAATACATCGAAGATTTGGTGGCGCTGCGCCCAAATATGATTTTGCTTCACGCTGAGTCTGAGGGCGATATCCTTGGTGCGCTGCAGAAAATCAAACAAGCAGATATCAAAGCTGGCTTGGTGTTGATGCGTCCGACCGTTCCGAGTACTGTTGTTGATCTCATCAAGGCAGCGGATCACGTCATGATATTTTCTGGTGAGCTTGGCCGTTTTGGCGGTAGTGCCAGTTTGATGCAATTGGAAAAAATCCGTCTCATCAAAGACATCAACCCGGCTGTAGAAATTGGCTGGGACGGTGGCGTTATGCCAGACAACGCCTATGGCTTGGCGCACAGCGGCGTCAATGTTTTGGTGGTTGGTGGTGCCATCCAAAAATCGCCAAATCCTCGAGAAGCCTATCAAAATATTCAAAATGAAATTAACAAAAAGGGCATGTTGGGTTAGTGCAGCCAAACGTCACGTGTAAGCAATTGGAGCAGCACGCTGTGTCAGTGCGCCGCTCCATCATCACCATGCTGGAGCAGGCTGGTAGTGGTCACACTGCTGGTGCATTGGGCTTGGCGGACATCATGACAGCCTTGTATTTTGCCGTGCTTCACGTCAGCCCGGAAAATCCTGATTGGAGCGAACGAGACCTTTTCGTGATGAGCAATGGTCACTGTGCGCCGGTGTTGTACGCGGCCTTGGCGGAGCGCGGCTTCTTTCCCAGGTCAGAATTGGCGACACTCAGACAGTTTGGTTCTCGACTGCAGGGGCATCCAGAACGTCAAGCGCTACCTGGCGTTGAGACGACTAGCGGGCCCTTGGGCTCGGGCTTGAGTCAAGCTTCTGGCATGGCGTACCATGTGCGATATTTACATCCACAGCCCAAGCGGTTTGTCTATTGTCTGATGGGCGATGGTGAATTAGACGAAGGTAATATCTGGGAAGCAGCGATGTTTGCTAGTAAATACAACTTGGGTAATCTGATCGGCATCGTTGATCGTAACAATATTCAAATTGGTGGTAGTACTGAGGACGTCATGCCGCTGGAAGATTTGCGAGGCAAATGGCGCAGTTTTGGCTGGCACGTTCAGGAGATTGATGGGCACAATATGGAGAGTATCTGTGAGGCCATGAGTATGGCTCGCGCTGTGACGGATAGACCAAGTGTCATCATTGCCCACACCATACCAGGCAAGGGGGTCAATTTTATGGAAGGCGATTATCATTGGCATGGAAAAGTTCCTACTGCCGAGGAAGCGCAGCGAGCGTTGGCTCAGTTGGAGGATAGGAAATGATGTACCTGCGTGATGACTGGCAAACGCCTACCTATACTTCGGTACGAGGTGGTTTTGGTGACGGTTTGGTTACACTGGCCAAGCAGGACGACCGCGTCGTGGCGTTGAGCGCAGACTTGGTAGAAAGCGTCGGTTTTGGTAAATTTGCCGAGCATATCGGTGCGCCGAGACTGATTGAAGTTGGCGTGGCGGAACAAAACTTAGTGACGGTGGCGTCTGGACTAGCAGCCATGGGCAACATCCCGTTTGCCGCTAGCTACGCTTCGTTTAGTCCGGGGCGTAACTGGGAGCAAATTCGCACGACGATTTGTCTAAATAATCAGCCGGTCAAGGTGGTTGGTTCACATGCAGGACTGAACGTTGGTCCAGATGGCGCGACCCACCAAATGCTGGAAGATATCGCGCTGATGCGGAGTTTACCGAGCATGGTGGTGTTGGCGCCGGGCGACGCGCACGAGGCGGAGCTGATGGCAGCGGCGATGGTGGCTGATTTGCGGCCAAATTATGTGCGGTTGCCGCGGGCTGATATGCCACTGTTTTTAAATCAGGCAACATTTGAAATCGGCAAGAGCTATACTCTGCGTCAGGGAACAGACGTGGCGTTGCTGGGCACTGGCACGATGACCTATCAATTGCTTCTGGCAGCGGAAATACTGGCAAATCAGCATAGCATCCAGGCGGAGGTTATTCATTTTCCAACCATCAAGCCGTTGGATGAGGCGGCGGTGCTGGATGCCGCTCAGAAATGCCGCTGTGTGGTGACGGCCGAAGAGGGGCAAATCGCTGGCGGGTTTGGTTCGAGTGTGACAGAACTACTCAGTGAACAATTGCCGGTGAAAGTGAAGCGGATTGGTGTGAACAATGTGTTTGGTGAGTCAGGTAAAACGTCTGAATTGTGGCAAAAGCATGGTTTAGATATCGATTCAATTGTGCGTAGCGTCGTAAATTTTCTCCAATGAAAATAGCCCACCGAAAACGTGCTCAAGCTGAAACTGGATAACTCAACCCAGGAAACGCGAGAAATTGCGTCTCAACTCAGATTGAACCAGTTTTCAGCGAGCTATTTTCGGTGGGCGTCAGCCCTCTCAGCCCTCCATGTACTTTTGCAGTATAGTACAGATACAGGCGCTGATTAGCGCCGGTACGTACAGGGGGACAGGGAGCTCGCCCAGGTAGTGTGTCATAACATAACACACTACATAGACGGTAACACCTGCAATGCCCCCTAAAAAGAGGGCAAATCTCCACGACATTTTTCCCTCCTTTCAGGAAAAACGTGCTCGAGGTCAAAGGGCTCTTCCACCCTCAGACAAACCTCGAGCAGAAGTTACTTGTAATATATCACATAGTACCGTAAAAGTCAACCTATCAACTGCACACAGGCCTGACGCGTAGCAGACCACCCTTGGCAGAACGTGCGCTAATTGCTATAATTACCATAAGTATTTTAGGGGGCAGTATGGGACTATCGATTTCAGAGATTCGGCAAAACACGACGCGAGCGCGTCATTTGATGCAGCGGACACGGGCGCAACATTTTGCGGTCGGGGCGTTTAATATTGATAATCAAGAAACGCTGATCGCAGTGGCACGGGCAGCACAGAAGCTGCAGTCGCCAGTTTTGGTCGAAGTGTCAGACGCTGAAGTGAAGGCCATGGGACTGGAAAATGTGCGTGATTTGGTGGACAATTACAAGGCCGAATACGGCATCGAGATGTATCTAAATCTGGATCATGGACCAACGGTTGAGGGCTGCAAACGAGCCATTGACGCTGGCTATGAGTTTGTGCACATCGACATTTCTCAGGCAAATCACGATGCTTCCGACGAGGAAATCATCGCTAAAACCCGCGAAGTCGTGGAGTACGCCAAATTTACCGGCGCATTGGTCGAGTCCGAGCCACACTATTTTGGCGGCAGCTCCAACGTTCATACCGAAACCATTGATTATGAAGAAATCAAGAAGACTTTCTCTACGCCAGACGGCGCACGGGCGTTTGTCGAGGCTACGGGGATTGATACCTTTGCAGCAGCAGTCGGCAACTTGCACGGTAAATATCCGGTGCCGAAAGTACTGGATTTGGAATTGTTAGCACGCATTCGGGAGGCGCTGCACTGCCAGATTTCGCTCCATGGTGGGTCGGGTACGCCACTGCATTACTTTGAGGATGCGGCGAAAATTGGTGTCTCCAAAATTAATATCAACTCCGATATGCGCTATGCTTTCCGCACCACACTGGAAAAAACCTTGCGTGAAAATCCACATGAATATGCCATCGTTAAGCTGATGCCCGAGGTATATTTAGCAGTCCAGAAAGTCGTTGAAGAAAAAATCATGGCCTTTGGCTCAAGCGGAAGGGCAGTGATCTGATGGCTAAAATTATTACCATTGGTGCTGCTGTTCAAGACGTCTTCTTGAGCCATTCACCAGCTTTGGCGCCAGTTTGTGAAAGCCCAGAACGTTGTTTTCAGCGTCTGGAGCTGGGTTCAAAAATTGATGTCAATCAGATTCATTTTTCTACTGGCGGCGGCGCTACTAATGCGGCCGTCACCTTTGCTCGTCAAGGCCATCAAACGCAGTTCATGGGGGTTGTTGGGCGCGATCCAGCAGGCCAGGCAGTGTTGGATGCGTTGGACAGTGAAAGTGTCGGCACACAGCTAGTAAACTTCTCTGACAAATACAACACGGGCTATTCAGTCATGCTCCTAGCGCCAAATGGTGAGCGAACCATTTTAACCTATCGTGGTGCCTCCACGCACTATCATCCAAGCGATTTTTCTTTGGAAAATGTTCAGGCGGATTGGCTGTATGTTTCCAACCTGGCGGGACAAATGCAAACACTCAGTAAACTGTTTACCCAAGCGCGCGAACGTGGCATCAAGATTTGCTTTAATCCTGGCAAAAAAGAGTTGGCGCAGCGCGAACTATTGCTTGGGTTACTACAAGACGTAGATATTTTGACCGTCAATAAAGAGGAAATGCAGCAGCTTGTCGAAGGCAGTGATTTGGAGAGTTTGATTCGTCACGGGCTGTATTTGGTACCGACACTACTGGTCACAGACGGCGCCAACGGATCCATGGCGAGCGACGGCAAGACAATTGTCCGCGCTGGCATGTATGAAGACGTCCCTGCCATCGACAGGACAGGGGCTGGTGACGCATTTGCTTCAGGATTTTTGAGTAGATGGGTAGAAGGTGGTAGTTTGCGAGACTCGGTCATTTTCGCCAGCGCAAATTCCAGCGCCGTCGTTGCAAAAATTAGTGCTAAAGCAGGTATTTTACATAAAGGTGCTCGCCTCCACGAGATGCCGCTACAGGAAAGGAGTATATAACCATGGCGCAACACTTGGCTCGACTATTAGGAGAAGGCGCGAACATACAAATTGCCTTGCAGGAGCTAAATCGAATGACACGTGATGATAGTGACATTCGGTTGATGTCGGACGTGTTGGCGCGAACACATAGTGTGCTGCGTGCTTTGGGGCTGGATCCGCGTGATACGACAGCAAATGAAGTCTACCAGGCGCTGATGGCGGTTGCTCCAGAAATCGACAAGCGAGCCTGTTTCAAAGCTAGTGACTGGGTGCTGGCAGACATAGACGGGCACATTATTTCTTTTCATCCGGTAGATATCGTTGAGAATTATCACCATCAGCTGTCGCTCGGCAGAAATACCACCAAACATGGCAAAGTTGCCCTGGGTCAGGAAATTTACCGCCGTTTCCGGGATCATCCGCAGACGCACAACCCAGCCGTTAGTCGCATCATTTGCGATGGCGGCATTTGCCGGCGGGTTGATGACATCTTGGATTAGTGATCGCAATAGGTTTTATTGGACGTAACGATGTCGATGATTTCGTCGACACTGTCAGTGATGGTGTAAATATCAAGGTCTTCTTTGACGATTGCTGATTCAGCTAACATGTGGTCGCGGAAGAACGCATCCAAGTCGCTCCAGAACGCCGTGTCAAACAGGATGACTGGCACGCGATTGGTTTTCTGTGTCTGGATCAAGGTCAATATCTCCGCCAATTCATCCAAGGTGCCAAAACCACCAGGGAAATAAATGTAAGCGTCAGCGTACATGGTCATGACGATTTTGCGGGGAGCGAAATGTTGAAATTCAAACGCCTCAGTTGCATATTCATTGAGATCTTGTTCGTGGGGTAATTTAATGTTAAAGGCGATTGATTCACCGCCAGCAGCGCGCGCACCTTTTTGGACCGCTTTGTTGGCGCCTTCGTTAGCGGCACCCATGATACCGTGGCCACCACCAGAGACAACCGCATAACCCAAGCTTGCCAAACGCTCCGACGCTTCTTTGGCAGCTTGGTAATATGGGCTGTCTGGGCAGGTACGCGCCGAACCGAAAAAGGTCACCGTCTTATGGTATTTTTTGAGGATTTCATAACCCTTTTGAATTTCCTCGTTAATATTGCCCAAACGGAACATTGCAGCTTGGAGTTCAATTTCGCGTGGTATACACACCAGATCTTTTTTGCCTGTCATTTTTCTGCCTTTTTATGTTTTAATTCACGTATCTTTTGATTATAGCACAAAAAGCTTGTGTTTGTCAAATAGTTGGCGACTACCAGTGAACATCAGGGATTATTCACCCAGAAATGATTGTTTGACCTGCTGGTAGGCGTCGCGGAATGGCACGCCTTTTTCCACCAATTCGTTAATCTTAGCGACAGTGTAGAGCTCATCGGTCATCGCCTCAGCCAATCGCTCAGTGTTGGCTTCCAGCTCGCTGACACAGAGTGCCAAGACCTCCAGGGTGTCGAGCGCCGAAGTGAATGCATCTATGGTGATTTTTTTGGTCAGCTGTAAGTCGCGGTGATAGCCACTGCCGGCACCCGTCGAAATAGCTTGGAGTTGCAAAGCGTAGTTCGGATAAGCGTGGGCGGTGGCCCGCATGATCTCAAAGACGTCGTAGTTACGTTTGTGTGGCATGATGGACGAGCCGGTGGTCATGGTGACGGGCAGCTTGAAATAGTTAAACTCCTGTGAGGTAAATAGCAACATGTCTTCAGCAAATTTACCAGCAAAGACCATGATTGGGTTCAACGCCTGTACTGCGATTAGCTCAAAAACACCGCGCGACAGGCCGCAATACATTGGATTTTCCTGTACTTTGGCGAAGCCCAGTTCACTGGTCGTCATCTGGCGGTCAAGTGGTAGGGTAACGCCAAAACCGGCAGCACTACCCAGCGGGTTTTGGTCGATGGCGGCAATGCTGTGTGCGACCAGTTGCTGGAGGTCATGAAACGCATCGTGATATGAGCCAAGCCACATACCGACGGTAGTGGGCATGGCTTTTTGGGTATGAGTGTAGCCAGGCATTTCAGTTTGGCCAATGGCGGTGTTTTTGCCAGCATAGGCCTGAGCAACTGCTGCCAATTTTTCCGCTACCGCTTCAAGTTCCGTTTTGATGAACAAGCGCATCATCACCAAGGCTTGGTCGTTGCGGCTTCGGCCAGTGTGAACCTTTTTGCCAATTGGTCCAAGTTTTTCTGTCAGATATAGCTCAATGGCGGTGTGGCCGTCTTCGTGTTCGCTGGTGAGAGTGAAGGCTCCAGTTTTCCATTCGTTCAGCAGCTCATCCAAGGCAGCTGCCAATTGTTGATATTCATCGCTGGTCAATACGCCAATTTTTTCCAGCATGTGGGCGTGTGCTTTGGTCGCAGTGATGTCATGTCCCAGCAGATACTGGTCCAGTATTTGATCGTCACCAACGGTGTATGACTCGACCAATGGGTGGAGTGAGCCGGTTGCGGTTGATTGCCATAGTTTACTTGCCATATGAGTATGCTCCTTCAGCTGTTCGCTGACTTAATGAATATAATTCAATGAATCCGGCGGACGAATTCTGGTTGAATGCGTTGTTGGAATCAAAGGTCGCAAGATTGATATCAAACAACGAATGCGGTGAGTCCACGCTGACGACGGTGATGGTACCTTTGTATAGGCGGACCGTCACTGTGCCGGTGACTTTTTGGTTCTGATCATTAATGTAGGCGTTAATG
This sequence comes from uncultured Candidatus Saccharibacteria bacterium, assembly GCA_963525845.1. Lineage (GTDB taxonomy): Bacteria > Patescibacteriota > Saccharimonadia > Saccharimonadales > Saccharimonadaceae > Nanosynbacter. The sequence goes on along the minus strand of CAURKU010000001.1, from coordinate 333,396 downwards.
TGATGGACGGCTGGCTCGTACCACTGAGCTGCGTAGGTGAGGTAGGCCCATTTTTTGTCCATTTCGGCTTTGAGCTCATTTTCAACACGAGTTGACACCAATTGTTCAAGCTTTTGATGAGCAGCAATTAAAATGGCAGCACCAGGGTTTTCGTAAACACCGCGTACCTTCAGCCCGACCAGTCGATCTTCAATGAGGGTTGATACGCCGACGCCGTGTTTGCGGCCGATTTGGTTGCAGTGCTGGATGAGCGCTTGAAGTGAAAAGTGACGGTTATCGACAGCGACGGGCACGCCTTTGATAAAATCAATGGTAATGTCCTCGGCTTCGTCCGGCGTGTATTTGATGGTCGAGCACCAATTGAGAATGGCATGATAATTTGGCTTGAGCGAGGGTGATTCGATCTCGCCACCTTCGCTGGTGATACCCCACATGTTTTCATCGGTTGAGTAGGGTGATTCCTGGGTGTGTGGCACGGGGATGTTGTGTTTCTTGGCATAGGCAAGCTCTTCCTCTCGACCCATACTCCACTCACGCACTGGCGCCAGGATCTTGAGTTTGGGATTGAGCGTAGTGATGTAGGTTTCGAAACGGACTTGATCGTTGCCTTTGCCAGTAGCGCCGTGTGCAATGACTGAGCAGTTGTATTTTTCGGCATATTCGACGGCTAATTGCGAAATGATGATGCGCCCGAGTGGCGTACAGAGGGCGTAGCCGCCTTGGTAGTCAGCGTTGGCTTTGATGGCCAGCGACAGCAGCTCATCGGCAAAACGGTCGCGGGCGTCAACCGTGATGGTTTCTATGGCGCCGAGCTTTTTGGCTTTTTCGGCAATGGCATCGAGGTCATCAACCGTTTGACCAATATTGACCGTCAGGGTGATGACGTTGCAGCTATATTTTTCCTGTAGCCACGTGAGCATGACAGATGTATCGAGGCCTCCAGAGTAGAGCAAGAGGCACGTATCGAATTCACCGTTCACGGCTTCGTGACTGGCGACCTTGGTGTAATGAGGTGCGTCGTGATTCATATCCTTCCTTTCCATGATAACAAAAAGAGCCGCTCGGACGAGGGCTCTGTAGTTGGTTTTTACTATACGACTAATTAGCCCTCTGGGTCAGAGCGGCGACGACGAACAACCATGTTGTGTCGATATGTCATATTAATACCATACCATACTGCGGGTGATTTTCAAAATATTTTTATATATAAATTGCGATGCGTTACAATAGTAATGATATGAATGCCTTTAATCTCGTCTCCAACTATCAGCCGACCGGCGACCAGCCGACGGCGATTGCTCAGTTGATGGCGGGGTTGGAACGGGGCGAGCGCGAGCAGACGTTGCTGGGCGTGACGGGCTCAGGTAAAACGTTTACTATGGCGAATATTATCGCCCGAGCCAATGTGCCGACGCTGGTGCTGGCGCACAATAAGACTTTGGCGGCGCAGCTGTTTTCTGAGTTTAAGGAGTTTTTTCCGGATAATGAGGTGCATTATTTCGTCAGCTATTTTGATTATTATCAGCCGGAAGCCTACATTGCCAGCAGCGATACCTACATTGAGAAGGACTCGAAGATCAATGATGAAATCGATCGGCTCAGGCATGCGGCCACGTCGGCGCTGCTAACGCGGCGCGACGTTATCATTGTGGCCAGCGTGTCCTGTATTTACGGCATTGGTTCGCCGGAAACGTACGCCGATATGGCCATTCAATTGACGGTTGGTGAGCGGCGGGTTCAGGACAAGTTTATTCGCTTGCTGACTGATATTCAGTATAAGCGTAATGACATTGATTTTGCACGCGGCACTTTCAGGGTGCGTGGCGATGTGGTGGATATTTTCCCAGCTGGGCAGGACACGGCGGTGCGAGTGGAATTTTTTGGCGATGAAATTGAGAGATTAACGCGAATCGATCCGCTGACTGGCGAGATTTTAGATCAGCCAAAGCAACTGACGATTTTCCCGTCCAGCCACTATTCGACGCCGCGTGAACGAATTGAAAAAGCCATCACTGGTATTGAGAAAGAATTTGACGAGCGGCTGAAGTGGCTTGAATCGCACGACAAATTGCTGGAGGCCCAGCGCCTAGCTCAGCGCACCAAATATGACCTAGAGATGCTGAAAGAAACTGGCTTTGTCAAAGGTATTGAGAATTATTCGCGCTATCTGACGGACCGCGAGCCGGGCGAGCAGCCAGCGACGTTGATTGATTACTTTCCCGATGATTGGTTGCTACTAGTCGACGAGTCGCATATGACGCTGCCGCAGGTGCGCGGTATGTATAACGGCGACCGGGCGCGCAAAGAAGTGCTGGTGGAGCATGGGTTTCGTCTGCCGAGTGCGCTGGATAACCGTCCGCTCAGGTTTGATGAGTTTGATCAGCATATTCACCAGGCGATTTATGTTTCCGCTACGCCGGGCGACTATGAAATTGCTCATTCACCAAAGCCGGCTGAACAGTTGATTCGGCCGACGGGGTTGCTTGATCCGCCGATTGAGGTGCGGCCGACTGAGGGGCAGGTTGATGATTTGATGGAGGAGATTCGCCAGACTATTGCCAACGGCCACCGTGCGCTGGTAACGACCTTGACCAAGCGTATGGCCGAGGATTTGAGCGCCTACTTGACCGACAATGGTGTAAAAACGGCGTACCTACACAGTGAAATTGACACGCTGGAGCGCGGCGATATTCTCAAAGATCTGCGACTGGGAACGTACGATGTCTTGGTTGGTATTAATTTGCTGCGCGAGGGATTGGACCTACCGGAAGTCAGTCTGGTGGCGATTATGGATGCTGATAAAGAAGGCTTCTTGCGTAGTGAGCAGGCGCTGATTCAGACGATTGGCCGAGCGGCGCGGCATGTCGATGGTCGGGTGTTGATGTACGGCGATAATGTGACTGACAGTATGCGGCGAGCGATTGATGAGACGAATCGTCGGCGTGCTATTCAGCAGCAATATAACGAAGAGCATGGCATCACGCCGCAAACTATCCAGAAGAAGATTGACGATGGCCTGCGTTCCATCATTCCGCAAAAAGAATCGGACAAAAAACCAAAACTTGATTTGAAAAAAATTCCAAAGGACGAATATCCGACGCTGATCAAGGAGCTGACCGGTCAAATGGAACTGCATAGCGCCAACCTGGAGTTTGAAAAAGCGGCGGAGCTGCGTGATTTGATTGCAGAAATTAAGCAAACAATGGTACACTAAAGATAACCATAATAAGGAGGAGAATTATATGGCAGAATTGAAAACAACAGAAACTCCAGTCGTCGAGCAAGCTGAGTACATGGCTCCGCGTGCTGCGTCGCAAGCAAAGTGGCTCACATTTGAATACGCATTAGCAATGGTTTCAGTAACATTTGCCGCAATCACCAGTGTAGTACTCGTACCAATGTTGTTCGGTATGTGGTCTGCAAAAGAGGCAATGTCGTTTGGTTTGATGTTGAGTGGCTCGATCACTGCAAACATTTTGGCCGTTGGTATTTTGGCAGTACTATTTTCAGTGTTGGCATTTGTCCTATTTGGCCGCGTAACGCGCGCAATCGCTGCTGACCGTAGCGGTTACACTGGCCGATTGGCCTACAAACTGACAACCTATGGCAGCTTGTTCATGATCGTATTGGCGGCGTTGCCACTGGTTGCAAACCTCATCAGCGTATTGATCAGCTCACTGCTGTTGATCGGTGTTTCAGATGCTGGTTCAGTATATACAGCATTATACTTAGGCAACTTCTTGCCATCACTGGTGTGCTTGGCAGTATTGGCAGTTGTGATATTTTTCATTGGTAAAATCATCAATGGCTACAACAAATCACGTCCATTGGCTATCACTTTGATCGCGATCACCAGCGTTGTCGCAGTTGCCTTGGCTATCACCTTGGCAGTGCAGGCTCATGACAAGCCAAGCATCAAAAAGTCAAACTTCAAGTACAACTCAAGTTACTTACTCGACTAGTTAGTTAGGTGTTACCCATCACTCGCTCCTAGATATGGGGGCGAGTGATTTTCTGTAATTAATTTTCAAGTGGTATAATGAGTTCATGAGTGCAATTTCTAATAGTGATGTCCAGCGCTTGGCGGATTTGAGCGGTTTGCAATTGGCAGATGGCGAAGTGGATGGCTTGCGACAGGACGTAGAGAAAATCGTAGAATATATCAATCAGCTGGGTGAGCTCGATACGTCTGGTGTGGAGCCAACCTATCAGGTGACGGGCCTAGAAAATGTGTGGCGTGAAGATGAGGTTCAGTCAGGGATTTCTCGAGACGAGTTGCTTGAGCTGGCGCCTGAAAAACAGAACAATCAAGTGAAAGTGCCGCAGGTGTTGTAATGAGTCGGATTAGTGATTTTACCGGAAAGAGCGCAGTCGAAAATGTCAAGGAAGCGTTGCGACGAGCGCGCGAGATTGAAGAATATCATGCGCTGCTCAGTTTGACAGAAAAGCGGGCGTTGGAGCGAGCAGCTAAGGTTGATCGGGGTGAGATATCTGGGCGATTGGCCGGTGTGCCATTTGTCGTGAAAGATAATTTCTTAGCCTTTGGGGCACCGACAACTGCTGCTGCAAAAATGCTCGAGAACTTTAACGCACCGCTTCAGGCAACAGCCGTTGAGAAGCTGGAGGCTGAAGGTGCAATTTGCATCGGCAAGGCGAACTTGGATGCCTTTGCTCACGGTGGCTCGACAGAAAATTCAGCCTTTGGTCCGACCAAAAACGCTGCGGATAAAACCCGAGTAGCCGGTGGTTCGTCGGGCGGTTCGGCGGTGGTGACGGCGCTTGATGTGGTGCCGTTTGCGCTGGGTACCGACACTGGCGGTTCGATTCGCCAGCCAGCCAGCTTCAATGGCGTGGTTGGCATCAAGCCGACCTATGGTTCAGTCAGCCGCTACGGCGTGGTGGCTATGGCATCGAGTACGGACACTATTGGTTGTTTCGCGACGAACGCTGATGACGCTAATATGGTGATGGAAATCATGGCGGGTCGCGACGACAAGGATATGACAACGCTGCCGGACTTTTGGCAGAATCGGCCAGAATTTACCAAGAAGAAGATTGGTTTGGTCAAGCAGTGTATGACTGATGACGTGGATGTGGCGGTTCGTCAGAAAACGCTTGACTATGCAGAAAAATTGAAGCAGCTGGGCTATGAAATTGAAGAAGTGGATCTCAGCATGATGCGGCATTCGCTGGCCATGTATTACATCATTGTGCCGGCGGAAATATCGTCAAACTTGGCGCGTTATGATGGCGTGCGCTATGGTCACCGGGCGGCTGAGGTGAAAACGCTGGCGGAATTGTATGGTCGCAGCCGCAACGAAGGTTTTACGACGGAGAATAAACGGCGAATTATGATCGGTAGTTTTGTGTTGTCGAGCGGTTTCTTTGACGCTTACTACATGCAGGCGCAAAAAGCACGCACCTTACTTATCAACGAGTTTAAGCAGTTGTTTGCTGAGTACGACGCGCTGTTGATGCCAGTTGCACCAACACCAGCGTTTAAACTTGGTGAAAATACCAATGATCCGATCAAGATGTACTTGGCAGACATCATGACCGTGCCGGCCAGCCTGGCGGGACTGCCGGCAATTTCCGTGCCAGCTGGAACTAGCGACGAAGGCTTGCCAATTGGTGTGCAGTTGATTGGTAATTATCAGTCAGACAGCAACTTGCTGAAGTTGGCGGCGGAAGTGGAGGCTGCCTGATGGACGGATTGTTGATTGCGCTGGTGGTAGCAGCGCTGGTGATCGGTGCTTTGTTGATTATTTTTATCCAATTGACATCACGCGGGCATCAAAAACTTGATAGGGAAATGTACCGAAAAGTTTGGCGGGCAATTCAACATGGCGCCAAAGCGGGCGGCTCGGATAGTTTACAGATGGCAATTGTCAAAGCCGACAAACTGCTCGACAAAGCCATGCGCGACTGCGGCGTGGCGGGTACAACGATGGGCGACAGGTTGAAAACTCGCAAGGGTGATTGGACCGATGAAAATGGTTTGTGGGCGGCGCACAAATTGCGCAATCAAATTGCCCACGAGACCAACGTGAAACTGACCGCGCAGAGTTTTCGACGAGCCATGACAAGCTTTGAGCAAGCACTAAAAGATTTGGGAGCGTTATGATGAGTGTATATGATGAATATGAAATGACTATTGGCATCGAGTGCCACGTCCAGCTGGCGACCAAAACCAAGCTGTTTAGTCCGGCTGATAATGACGCGCGTAATGCTGAGCCGAACGAAAAAACGCATGAGATTGACTTTGGTCTGCCAGGCATGCTGCCGGTGCTGAATAAGCACGCTGTCGAGCTGGCAGTGCGCGCCGGTAAAGCGTTGAACGCGCCGATCGCCCGCGTTAGCCGGTTTGATCGCAAGCATTATTTCTACCCTGACCTGCCAAAGGGCTATCAGACCTCGCAGATGTATCAGCCGATTATTTTGGCTGGCTATGTTGACGCGCCGCTGGAAGATGGCTCGCTCAAACGAGTGCGGATTCATCATGCACACATGGAAGAGGATGCCGGCAAGTTGACGCACCACGACGGCTATTCGCTGGTTGATCTTAACCGCGCCGGTACGCCGCTGATCGAAATCGTTTCTGAACCGGATATTCATTCTGCCGAGGAAGCCAAAGCGTACGCTTCGGAGCTACACAAATTGATGGTCTATGCTGGCGTTACGCACGGTGATTTGTACCACGGCAACATGCGGTTTGATGTCAACATCTCGGTGGCTAAGAAGGGCGCGACTGAGCTCGGTAAGCGTGCAGAAGTGAAAAACCTCAACTCGTTCCGCAGTGTCGAGCGTGCCGCTGAATACGAATTCAAACGCCAAGTTGACCTATTGGAACGCGGCGAACCAGTGGTTCAGGAAACCCGCGGTTGGAGCGATGACAAGCAAATTACTACTTCACAGCGCTCGAAGGAGGACGCGCAGGATTATCGCTACATGCCTGATGCTGACATTCCGCCAGTGGTGCTGAGTGATGAGGAAATTGCGCGGATTCAGGCTGAAGTACCGATGTTGCCGGGTGACTATCGTGAAAAATGGAGTGGGCTAGGCTTGGATAAGTCAGTGGTTAATTCGCTATTGTCTAACCAAAATTATGCATCCATCATGCTGGAGGTGCAGGAAAAATCAGGTGACGCAGCCGCCAAGCGAGTGGCTCATTGGTTTGCGAGTGCTTTGACAGCCAGTGGTAGTGATTCTGAGAGTGACGCTGCGTCAGCTGAGGGTAATGCACCGCATGTGTCGGTTGATGATTTGGTGGATTTGGCGGAGATGACCGAGAAAGCGGAGATTTCCAGTACCAATGCCAAGGAGCTATTCAATGAGCTATTGGCTGGCGCTACGGATCCGCGCAAGCTTGCTGAAGAAAAGAACTTGTTGCAGGTATCTGACGAAGGTGCCATCGCTGCCATTGTTGACGAAGTGCTCAGCGACCCAGCCTCGGCGGCATCAATTGCTGACATTAAAGCTGGTAAAGATAAAGCTATCGGCTACCTCGTCGGTCAAGTTATGAAGCGTTCTAAAGGTCAGGCCAATCCGAGCCTGGCGCAGAAGCTGATTCGCGAGAGGCTATAGCTGATGATCATCGTCACTGGCATCCCTGGATCTGGTAAAACGACGTTAGCAAAGCGTCTGATGCAAGATCTAGGGGTGCGTGGCGTCGCGCAAGATGCTGTCAAAGAGTTTTTGGCTGACCATTTGGGCGGGACATACACTGATCAGCAGAGTAGCGCCTTGGGTCGTGTGACTCGACGGGCGGTTTTGGAATTGGGTATTGAATTTGAGAAATTGGGTGAGCAGATCATCATTGAGTCGGCATTGCAAACGTCAGCTGCAGAAGAGATTTTACAGCATAGCCCACATCGACCAATTCTGCAGATTTATGTGACATGTGAGCTAACAGAAGTGAAGCGGCGATTTTATGCCCGCAGGCGGTCTGGTAATCGCCACTCAGTACACACTGATGACCTATATGATAAATTGACGGAACACGAAATTCGTGACAAATATCGTCCACTGGTTGCGGATAATATCACAACAGTAACCGTTGATTCGGAGAATTTGGATTACGCAGCATTGCGGGGCATGGTGAAAGAATTTTTGGTTGATAATGCAACAGCAAAGGAGAAAGAGATATGAGAAAACCGACAAAAGCAGTTATTGCAGCGGCAGGATTTGGTACGAGGTTTTTGCCACAGACAAAAGCGATGCCCAAGGAGATGATGCCGCTGATTGATAAGCCAATCATCCAATATGTTGTGGAGGAGTTAGTGGCTGCTGGTATTCGCGATATCATCATTGTTGGAAGTGCCAATAAGCGTGCCATTGAGGATCACTTTGATGTGCCAAACGAAGATTTATTAGCGAATTTGCGGGCTGGCGGTGACAAGAAGCGCCCATTGATTGACCTGGTTCACTCATTGTCGGAAATGGCTAACTTCGTGTATGTTCGCCAAAAAGGTCCATATGGCAACGCGACTCCTTTGGCGTGTGCTGCGCATTTGATTGGGCCAGATGAGCCGGTGATTTATACGTTTGCTGATGATTTTATCGATGCTACACCGAGCCGGTTTCAACAGATGATCGCTGCTGCAGAGAAATTGGATGGCGCAGTGTTGTCATGCAAGAAAATTATTGATGATGCAGAGTTTGATCGTTACGGCATTGCCGCTGGTCAGCAACTTGACGACGGGACAATTGCCATCACAAACATCGTTGAAAAGCCAGGCAAAGCTAATGCACCAAGTGATTTGGCCAGTGTCAGTAGCTATTTGCTGGCGGCTGACTTCTTCCCATATTTGGAGCGCGCCCGCCAAGAGTTTAATGGCCACGGCGAGTTCGCCATTCAGCCGATTATGCAGCGCATGATTGATGAAGGTCACAGCTTTTATGGCGTGGAAATCACCAATGGTACCTACTACGACACTGGTGATAAACTTGAATATCTCAAAACTATCATTGACTTTGGGCTGCGGGATGAGAAACTTGGTCCAGCGCTGCGTCAACATCTGACAGATCGTTTGAAATAGGCTATAATAACACTATGAATGAAGTTATTATTATTTTGTCAATTGTTTTGGCTACCTTGATGATCATCGTCATCACATTGATTTGTTTGATGATCAGCCTGAGCCGTCATGTCCAGAAAACCATGCAGCACTCACGAGCTATCCAGCAAAACTACGCTGAGGCATCGTCAATGCTTTCGGTCGTTTCTTCAGCCTTGGCATTTGGAGCGCTGATGGAAAAGGTTACGCGAAAGGCAAAACGTGGTCAAAAATAACAATTCAGAAAAATCACTCGCAAAACAGGTTGCTGAAAAAGTCATTCGTGACAATGAAAATGGAGCTCGGCAGGCAATTTTAGAAGATTTGTTCTATGATTTTCACAGATCTCGTCGTCAAGTTTACGGCATGAACTTTTGGCGTGGTATCTTTTTTGGTTTTGGCTCAGTGCTGGGCGCCACGCTTTCGGTAACCATTCTTGTTTGGGTATTGGGCCATCTAGTTGACGTGTTTCCACCGCTTGCTGACTTCTTCAATACACTGATCAACACCATGCAGAGTCGCCGCTAACGTGCTATACTAAGACTAATGACGACAGTGGGGAAGAATAACGGCGGTACGTCGGCGGTTTTGAAACCGTCTGATTACGTGCACCTACATAATCACACCCACCATTCGCTTCTGGACGGGCTGACTAAAATTCCTGATATGGTGGCTCGAGTGAAGGAACTGGGTATGGAGGCCTGCGCCATTACTGACCACGGTACGATGTCGGGTGCGATTGAATTTTATAAGGCGGCTAAGAGCGCTGGCATCAAGCCAATCATCGGCATCGAAACCTACGTGGCGGCGCGGAGTCGTCACGACCGCGACCCAGCTAAGGACAAGGCGCGCTATCACTTGACGCTGCTGGCCATGAACCACAAGGGCTATCAAAACCTGATGCAGCTCAGCACCATCGCTAACCTCGAAGGCGTCTATTACAAACCGCGTATTGACCATGAGCTACTGGAGCAATACAACGAAGGCATCATCTGTATGTCTGGATGTATCGGTGGTGAGCTGGGTGAGAATTTGCGTAATGACGATTATGACAAAGCCAAGGAAATCGCTGGCTGGTATAAGTCGGTCTTTGGCGATCGGTATTACATGGAGCTCCAGGATCATGGTCATCCCGAGGCGCGCAGTCACTGGCCGGAGCAGAAAAAGGTCAATGATTATATTGAGCGCATCAGCAAGGAACTGGACATTCCCTGTGTAGTGACCAGCGACGGCCATTATCTGAATCACGAAGACCAAGAGGCGCATGAGATTCTGCTGTGTGTTGGTACTGGTGCGTATTTGAGTGATGAAAAGCGGATGAGCTTGAAAGATTTTGAGCTGCACTTGACGACGCCAGAAGACATCATCTCGCGGTGGCAAAAAACCAACCCACAGGCAATTGCCAACACCAAAGCCATCGCTGACCGCTGCGACGTGGAGATTAAACTCGGTGATATTCTCATCCCGAAATTCCCAACGCCAAACGGTGAGTCCGAAAAGGAATATCTGGATCATCTGGTGTACAGCGGTATGGCAGCGCGTTACGCTGGTATGAAGTTAGAGGATGCAAAGAAACTACCAAATAACCAACTGCGGTCTATGTTGTCCGATGATCAAATCGAGCGACTGGACATGGAGTTTGGCGTGCTCGACAAAATGGGCTACAACGGCTACTTTTTGATTGTCCAGGACTTTATCAACTGGGGTAAATCTCAAGGGATTATTTTTGGGCCAGGACGTGGGTCGGCAGCCGGCTCAATCATCGCCTATGCCCTGAACATCACTGACCTTGACCCGCTGCATTACGACCTACTGTTTGAGCGATTTCTCAATCCCGACCGTATCTCCATGCCCGACATCGACATCGACATTCAAGACACGCGCCGCGGCGAGGTGATCGAATATTGCGCCAAGAAATATGGCTCAGAACGAGTGGCTAACATCTGTACCTTTGGTACCATGGCGGCGCGCGCTTCGGTGCGTGACGTGGCGCGGGTATTGCAAGTTCCATACGGCGAGTCTGACCGGCTAGCCAAGCTCATCCCGCCACCCGTCCAGGGTCGTCATGTGCCTATCAAAAAATCACTCGAAGAAGATCCTGACCTTAAAAAAGAGTATGAAAGCAATCCGACCGCTAAAACCGTCTATGACTTTGCCTCGCGGCTGGAAGGAACGATTCGCTCACATGGTGTGCACGCTGCTGGTGTGGTGATTGCACCGGACGACTTGGTGAAATACGTGCCGCTCGAGATGGCGCAAAAGGGCGTGGTAGCGACACAGTATCCCATGGGCCCGGTGGAGGAACTGGGACTGCTGAAGATGGACTTTTTGGGTCTGTCTAACTTATCCATCATCAACAATGCGCTGCGTATTATTCGCAAAGTCTACAAAACAGACATTGATCTGTCGCATTTGCCGCTGGATGATGCGGAAACCTACAAATTATTCCAGCGCGGCGATACCACTGGTGTGTTCCAGTTGGAATCGGCTGGCATGAAGCGGTATTTGCGCGAACTTAAACCGAGCGTCTTTGAAGATATTATCGCCATGGTGGCCTTGTATCGCCCGGGACCGATGCAGTTTATCGACTCATTCATCAAGCGTAAACACGGCGAAGAAGAGATTACCTACTTGCACCCTGGTATGGAAAACTCGTTGAAAAACACCTACGGCATTTTGGTCTATCAGGAACAATTTATGCAGATTTCCAAAGAATGGTGTGGCTTTACTGGCGGCCAAGCGGACACTCTGCGTAAGGCGGTGGGTAAAAAGAAAATCGACCTGATGAAAAAGGTCAAGCCAGAGTTTGTCGAGGGCGCAGTCAAGGTTGGTGGCGCAACCAAGGAAATTGCCGAGCAGTTTTGGGATGCGCTGGAAGAATTTGCTAACTACTGTTTCAATAAGTCGCACGCGGCGTGTTACGGCTTGATCGCCTACTGGACGGCCTATCTCAAGGCGCATTATCCTGACGCGTTCATGGCGGCACTGATGACCAGTGACCAGGATGACACCGAGCGCCTGGCCATCGAGATGACCGAGTGTAAGCACATGGGCATCGAAGTACTCAACCCAGATGTTAATGAGTCATTCGTCGAGTTCGCGGTGGTGCCTGGTGAAAAGAAGATTCGTTTTGGGATGGCAGCAGTCAAGGGCGTTGGCGTTGGTGCAGTGGAAGAATTATTGCGCGCCCGTGAGAATGGCAAATTCACCAGCATTGAAGATTTTACCAAACGCGTGTCCACCAGCAAGTTTAACCGCAAGGCCTGGGAGTCGCTCATCAAGTGTGGCGCATTTGATAGCTTTGGTGATCGCCACGACTTATTGTTTAACCTAGACACCATCACTGCCTTTGCACAAAAAGTTCAAAAAGAAGCGGCTAGCGGGCAGACTGATTTGTTTGGCATGTTGGGTGATGATGCAGCAGTAGCTCAGCCAACCATGCAGTTAATGCCGTCACCAAACAAGAATGATAAGGAATATTTGACGTGGGAACGTGAATTGATGGGTCTGTACATCTCGGCGCATCCTTTGGACGCTTACGCTACGTACTTGCTTGAGCAAACACAACCATTGACTCAGCTAGTGCCGGAATATGACGGGCGATTGATGACGGTTGGTGGAATCATCACGACGGTTCGCACCATCATCACCAAATCTGGCAGTAAAATGGCGTTTGTGGGGCTGGAAGACAAATTTGGCGAAGGCGAAGTGATCGTTTTCCCAAATTTGTATGAGCAAGTCGGCGCCAAACTTGTCCAGGACGCTGTCATTCGGGTGACTGGTAAAAACTCGGCTCGTGATCGGGACGGTAATTTGGGCTCAGAGAGTAAGATGATTGCTGATGAAATTGAGATCATCACCGACAGTGATATCACTGGCTATGAATCGACGGGTCGTAAAATGGATGCACCAAAAGTAAGTGCCCAGTATAAAAAAGAAAAGCGGGCAAATTTCCGCGCGCAAAAAACCAAGACTACTACTCCGGCTACCGCCAAATCGTCAAATCCATCCAAACCAGCTACCCGGCTGGCAGCTCTCGAGACGCCACCTGCGCGCCTGTTTCTGCAAGTAAAAGACCCGAGCGACCACGATAAACTGATTTCACTCAAAAAGATCTGCTCAACATCTCCAGGGATCACCGATGTTGTGTTGGTGCTGGGTGAAAATGATCACAAGTCGGCCATTCGCCTGCCGTTCAAAGTCGATCCAGCACCTTGGTTACTTGAAGAACTAAAGGCATTGCTGGGCGAAGAATGTATCAAATTGACGTAATTGTTCAGCGACACATCATCTGATATAGTGCCATGCCGCAGGCGACGCTGACATTGAATGATTCTTTATTGCCAAACATTGGGATTTCTACTGTTGCGGTGCAACGCGCTAAATGCTCAGCCGATATGCCGTCAACTTCTTCGCCCAATAATAACGCGAACGCTTTTGGTGCAGTAAAATCTGGCAGCGAAATACTATCTGGTGCTTGTTCCAACGCGATGATTGGTAGGTTGCCAGTGTGCTCATTTTCTTCCAGCCACTCTTCCAGAGTCTCATAGCGCATAAATGGAACCATTCGCTCAGCGCCTAGTGCTGTTTTGTGAATTTGCTTGGTTATTTTCTCAACCAGGTGCGGTAGTCGCGAGTCTGGTTGATTGATGATTGCCAAGTCTGGAAATGGTGTATAGCCGCTGATGACGATGTGCTTTACTCCCAGGCCTTCTGCCGTACGAAAGATAGCGCCGACATTGTGCGTCGAACGAATATTGTGCAAAATAAGCGTAATTTCTGGTCGCATGAACTCATTATATCATTCGCTAAATCATAAGCACTTTGCTATAATGTTGGTGATGGATGAAGATTCTATTCAAATACGTCGTCGCCAGCAAGACGAAGATGCCACCAGAAAACGAGCGTCAATCTTAGGCTTGCAATATTTAGATACGCGTAGTTTTGAGGCTGATTTGCCGCTGGAAAGAGACATTTTGACAATTGAAGAAATGTACAAAGGACGCATCATTCCTCTAGCACACAACGACACTGATTTGTCTTACCGCTTTGGTGTAACCTCACAGACGCCTCAGTCGTTGATTGCTAAAATGACGAAGGAATACCGCGAAGTTGGTAAAGTTGCACACTTTTTCTTGATATCAGGCGCCGCTTTTCGTTCATTTATGTTGCGGTTTGATCCGCCAAAGAGCATTGTCTATGATGACATTGAAATTGCCAAAGAAGGTGACAGCGAGACACTACAACAGGTGAGCCAAACGCTGGCAACGGTCAGTTCAAATGATGTTTTTAATTATATCGTTGATCAAGCTGATAGATTAGGCGCATCCGACATTCACATTGAAAATCAGCGTGAGTCAATCCGCATCCGTATGCGTGTTGATGGTGCATTGCATCCAGTGGCTGAGCTCAGCCGTGACCGCTACCGTGTCATCATGGCTACCTTGGCTTCTCGTGCGAATATTTCTACTGCCGCGACCGAACCGCAGTCTGGTCACATGCAGCAGGAGATCTATCGTGACGGCGCCTCACACCTCCTAAACTTGCGTGTTGAGGCAGTCCCAACAGTGTATGGCCAAGACGTGGTGATGCGCTTGTTTAACTTTGATACCGCCATGTTAAATCTGGACCTATTAAGTATTACTCCGGCTGAGCGCGCTCAAATTGATGAAGTTATCTCGCACCCACGCGGCATGGTTTTGATGGTTGGTCCGACGGGATCTGGTAAGTCAACCACGCTTTATAGCATTTTGAACGCACTGAACACCACTGACCGTAAAATCATCACCCTGGAAGATCCAGTGGAAAACACCATTCCTGGCGTGACACAAATCCCCATTGACACCACGGCTGGGCAGGAATTTGCCGACGGTCTTCGCAGTGTCTTGCGTATGGACCCGGACGTAGTGATGGTGGGTGAGATTCGTGACAATGAGACGGCGCGTACTGCCATTCAGGCGTCGATCACCGGACACTTGGTCTTGAGTTCATTCCACGCTAATTCAACAGCGGCAGCGTTTAGTCGTATGATTGACATGATTGGACAAAACCCTATCTTTAGTTCGGCGGTGCGCTTGTTGATTGCTCAGCGATTGGTCCGACGACTGCATGACGACAGCAAAGAAGAATACGAGCCAGATGAAGCTACTCGCCGCTGGGTAAAGGAGACGCTGAAAGGAATTCCTGACACGGTTGATTGCCCAGATTTGGACACATTTAAGTTGTGGCGACCAGTGTCGACGCCAGAAGCACCATTTGGCTATAAGGGGCGTATCCCAGTGATGGAACAGCTGATTGTGACTGAAGAAATTCAGAAGTTTTTGCGTGGAGACATTGTTGATATCCACGCCGAAGCTATTGAAGAAGTTGCCAAAAAGCAGGGGACTATTACGCTACTGCAAGCTGGTGTGCTGGCGGCGCTTCGTGGCGAAACCACCATAGAAGAAGTGAACCGCGTCATTTAGGCGCGGCTCATATGGCTCGTATAATTTAGCGGAAGATTTGCTACCGTATCACTGCGGCGACAGTTGATACCACTCGCTCATCAAACGGCGAAGGGATGACTTCGTCAGCAGTTGGATTTTCGACTAGCCCCGCTAGTGCTTCAGCAGCAGCCAGTTTGTGCTGGTCAGTGATTTTTTTCACGCCGTGATCGAGCGCTCCGCGGAAGATACCCGGAAAAGCCAAGGAATTATTCACTTGGTTTGGAAAATCACTGCGACCAGTGGCGACAACAGCTGCGCCAGCTTGTCGGGCGACATCTGGCATGATTTCTGGAACTGGGTTTGCCAGGGCAAAGATAATTGGATGCTCAGCCATTTTTTGCACCAATTCCGGCGTAAGTAGTCCAGCGCGTGACACACCGATAAACACGTCAGCGTCAGTGATGGCGTCTTCGATGGAGCCAGCTTGTGAAGCATCAACGTATTCTAGCAGTGCAGTTTTTTCCGCATTCAAATCCGTGCGAGATGCGCCGACGATGCCCCGGCTGTCTACTGCCACAATGTTCCTTGCGCCGTATAGATGCAATAATTTAATGATGGCCGTGCCAGCTGCGCCCGCGCCAATGACCACAAATTTACAGTCCGCCAAATTTCGTCCGGTTAATTTTGCGGCATTGATTAGCCCCGCCAATACCACGACTGCCGTACCATGTTGGTCGTCGTGAAACACGGGGATATCCAGCTCAGCTTTGAGGCGCTCTTCAATCTCAAAACATTTTGGTGCAGCGATGTCTTCAAGGTTGATTGCGCCAAAGCTCGGTGCAATTGCCTTGATTGTGGCGATAATTTGTTCCGGCTCGTGAACATCAAGGACAACTGGCACGGCATCGACATTGGCAAAATGCTTGAACAGTAGCGCCTTGCCTTCCATCACCGGCATGGCGGCTTTTGGCCCCAAATCGCCCAAGCCCAAGATGGCCGAGCCATCAGAGATGACACCGACCAGATTATTCGTCCAGGTATATTTCGGCAAATCCGCTGGGTTTTCGGCAATTGCTTGGCTGACCGCACCCACGCCCGGGCTATAATATGAGCTCAATTTATCGCGGTCCAGTTCCTCTTGGTCGCGCAAGCTGGTAGTAATTTTACCCTTATATTTTTCGTGTAATTCAAGTGCTAATTTATTGTAATCCATATTACTATTGTACTCCATCTAGGGATTTTTCTCCATTAAATACCTAGTCAGAGGGGTGTTTTTATATTGTCTTACAAATTAGCATAACCATTGCTATACTATTTGCATGAATAAGAAGTATATTGTTGTTACAAGTATTAGAATCGCTGTTATTATTGTGGGTGTAGTAGGGGCTATTTGGCTACTAAGACTGCAAACTCCAGCTAATGAATCAGCGGTACGGCAGGATAATTCACGACAATCTTCTAACCAATCTCAATCAGACGCCCAGAAAAAGCCAAAATCTCATCTGTCAACTGGTTCGCAACAGCCAGTCAATCCAAACGCTGGTCGCTATGCTGACTATACCGACGGCAATACCATGGAACATGCCTACCGAAAGACGATTCTATTCTTCCACGCTCCGTGGTGTGGTGAGTGCCAGGCGTTTGATAAGGTTCTGCGCGAAGGCCCAATCCCAGCTGGTGTGCAGATTTTGAAGGTTGACTATGATAGCCGTCAGGATTTGCGCCAAAAATATGGCGTGACCAAACAAAGCACTTTTGTCGAGCTAGACGATGATGATGACGACTACGACCACGACATCTGGGTTGGCTATGGTCAAGAGAAATCGATTAATGCCATTTTGAGAAATCTGTAGAATTAAGCAATTCGCGGTATCCATTATAACCGCTAGATCATCTTGTATAGTTTCATGTTCTATGCTAAAATACACTGAAGTTGTACAGAGTTAAATTATTCAAACTTTGTTAGGTGTGGAGCCGCAGGGGTACAACTGCGTGGCCAGCCGTGACAGGTTTGGAAGATAGGAAATATCATGAGTTTTGAGTTAATCAATAAAGTCAATCAAGCACAGAAAAAGCAAGCAGTTGTTGACGCCCGCAGCGGTGACACTGTTCGTGTTTACCAGAAGATTAAAGAAGGCAATAAAGAGCGTATCCAGATGTTTGAAGGTGTGGTCATCCGCACTGACAACAAAGGTTCGCACACCTCACGCATCACCGTTCGTAAAATCGCCTCAGGTGTTGGCGTGGAAAAATCATTCTTGCTGCACAGCCCACTGATTGAAAAGGTGGAAATTGTCCGCCGTGCCAAGGTTCGCCGCAAGTTCCTCAGCTTCCTACGTAAGCGTTCTGGTAAATCAGCTCGCCTGACTGCCAAAAACTTTGACCGCGTGGCGGTAAACAACGTGCATGACGCCAAGGCTGAAGCGGAAGCTGAACGCTTGAAAGAGGAGGCCGCACAGGCTGCCGCTGCCAAGCAAGCTGAAAAAGACGCTGCTCAGGCAGAACTTGACGCCAAGGCTGCTGAAGTAGAAGCTCGCCATAAAGAAGCGTAATTGGTTTTGAGGCAAACAGACCGCCCTCTCTGGGGGCGGTTTTCTCATGGTATAATGCCAATATGTCAATCTTTCATTATATCTCTGTGTTTGTTCCAGTGGTGTTGGCGGTTGTCGTACCATACGTGCTGCGCCGCCAGGGTTTCACTGATGAAGCAAAATACCGCTGGCTGCTGTGTACTGCCTGTGTGCTATTCTTCATCTCGTGGTATTTACCGTCGCCGCTCATCGAGGGGCGAGACACTAGCTTTACGACGCATTTCGTGGGCGGCGGATTGTTTACGGGATTGTTATGGGTGTACCTGGTATTGGCGATGCGCTGGCGAGCCCACTGGCTGGTAATGGCATTTTCGGTGTTTGCGTTGGTGTCGGCGCTGGGCTGCATCAATGAACTGGCGGAACTGTATATGGTGAAGACAGGGCTAGCGCGTATCACGCTGGATGATACCAGTTGGGATATCTTGGCGAATACATTGGGCGTGGCGACGGTGTGGATGGGCTGGATGGTCGTAACTTTGGCGGCAAAAAAGGGTCAGCTTGCGCATGATTCTCGGCATTGATGAAGTTGGGCGTGGGCCATGGGCGGGACCGCTGGTGGTTGGCGCAGTGATTTTGGGTGGTACCGAGATTGAAGGGTTAAACGACAGTAAAAAATTGACCAAAAAACGCCGTGAAGCTTTGGATGGGGAGATTCGTGAGCAGGCAGCCGCCTGGGCGCTGGGCTGGGTGAATGCCGGTGAACTTGACGACGTTGGTATGAGCCGGGCGCTACGGCTGGCGACGCGGCGAGCGGTCAAGCAAATTCAGTTGCAGTGCAAAGAGAAGAATTTGGCATTTGATGAAATCATCATTGATGGGACGGTCAATTTTCTGGCGGATACAGCGCTGGAGCGATA
The DNA here is from genome assembly GCA_963525845.1 of uncultured Candidatus Saccharibacteria bacterium. Taxonomy (GTDB): domain Bacteria; phylum Patescibacteriota; class Saccharimonadia; order Saccharimonadales; family Saccharimonadaceae; genus Nanosynbacter. The sequence goes on along the minus strand of CAURKU010000001.1, from coordinate 314,467 downwards.
CGTGACGGTGATGACCAAGGCCGATGGTTTGATCCCCAGTGTATCGGCAGCATCGATCATCGCCAAAGTAGCGCGCGATCAGTACATGACCGAACAAGACGTGGTCTATCCAGGGTACGGCTTCGCGTCAAATGCTGGCTATGGTGTGGCCAAGCACCGTGCGGCGATTGAGCGGTTGGGTGTGACACCGCTACATCGGCTGAGTTTTGCGCCGCTACAAAAATATGTGGAGGCGGGTTCGCTACCGTCCTCCGCCAGAGCACACTCTTCACTCGCATCTCCGCTGGAGATGTCTCGTGAGCGTTCGGCTGAAACGTCCGCTACTCGCGAACATTTCACAACCTCTGTCGTAGGAGATAGCGAACCCGCTGCTCGCCTATCCACTACACGCGCCATCGGCGACGCAGGCGAACAGGCGGCCGCAGACTGGCTGGCGGCGGACGGACATGAGATTATCGCCCGCAACTGGCGGACGCGGTACTGTGAGATTGACATTGTCAGTGTGAAAGATGACGTGCTGTGGTTTACTGAAGTTAAATACCGTAAGAATGATGACTTTGGTGGTGGGCTGGGGGCGATTACCACCAAAAAGCAGCAACAAATGCGCTTTGCAGCTGAGCTGTTTATGACACGGCATCCGCAATATGAAGGATGTGACATGCAGTTACTGGCGGTAGCTGTCGAGGGCAATTCGCTGACAGTGCGAGAGCAGGTGGTGTTGGAGTAAAATAAACCAAAGAAAATAGCCCGCCGAGGGGCTCAAGCCGAGGTCTGTAACCTCGAGGCGAGCTATTCTCTAGGCGGGCGGTTAGCCCTTTCATATGTGCTCTTTGACTTCAGATATGAGTGGTGCCGATTCGCTGTCAAGAGTCTGGAGCTCTTGCTCCAGACGCCTCCGAGAATCGTCATCACTCAAGTTGAGTGCCTTCTCGGCTATCTCATGATAGCCCACCGCCAATCCGGCTGCGCACAGCATGGTTCGGCGGAGGCTCGAGAGAGCCTCCGCCTTCTCCCTCGTCCCCTGTATGTGGCCGACTATATAGCCGGCAATTGCCGTCGCACTTATGACGACAACAAGGAAGCCATTCATGATCCCTCCTAAGAATCAAGACTCAAGCAAAAAGGGCAACTTTACGCCCTTTTTGTGGAAACTTGAGCGAAAAGCTAATATATATATCACTAATAGCAAAAAATGTCAAGAGATTTTGTCAAACATGTGGCATAATATATCACAGTGCCACTTGCAAAGCGGAGAGCACACCTGCCTTGTCTCGCTCAATCAACTCAACGCGTGCTGCGATTTCTGTGATGCCCAGCTCAATCGCCCTGGTGAGGGCTGGGGCGCTTAGCATTGGCTCAAAGAAGCGGCGGAAGTCAGCCAGTTCGTCGCTCGTTGTCAGCCCGATGGCAGCGTAGCGGATGAAATCATCGTAGCTTTTATCACCAGCAAAGGTTGTTTTGACCCACTGCCAATTGTCCTTCAGCCAATTCCAGGTGAGCTGGCAGCTTTCGTGAGTGCGGATGAGATAGACAAACCAACGGCTGGCATCTTGCGGACGAATGATATCAGGGCGCTTGATATTTGCAAGGATTGTCTGCGCAGTTTCAGGGTTTTTGGTAGCAGTAAGTCCCAGGGTGATGTCGGCTTGCAGGTCGTTTGACGGCGTCTGCTGGTAGGTCTGAAACAGGCTGTCAATCATCTCTGGTGTCTCAAAGTGGCGCACATTAGCACTGATGATCAGTGAACGGATTTCTGTTGGTAATTTGTCAAGAGGCTGACTATCAAACCGCTGCTTGGCTTCCGCCAGCACTGCTTGGTCTTCGCTATAGATCATCAAGCCTAGAGCGGTGACGCGCCGTTCACGGTCGTCGTCAGATTCGCCAGGCGTTTCGTCCCAGCCCAGTTCGTCAAACGTAGCACGGGCAAACTCACCGGAAATTTGCCTCAAGCGGGCTTTGCCATCGTCATCATCGTCAACAAATTTGCGTAGCTCCGCCAGTGCACCAGCCGCCATGTCGAAAACCTTTTCGTTGGTTTCATGTTTCAGCGACAGCGCCAGCGGCAGGAGTGAAGCTGAATTCTCAAATCCAGCCCGAGCCAACAGCGTGGCGTCTTGGAGCAGGCAGATTTTGTCCAGAGTCGGCAGTTCGTGAATATTGGCTAGCAGTTGCCCACGAGTAGCGTTGTCATATTTGGTCACGAAATGCCCGTTCAGTCCGCAGTTCAGCTGCAGCGGTTTCTCAATGGTGAACGTCTTTTCACGCTCGGTCAAAATTTCGTCATCAAGCGGTTGGTTGGCAAACAGTGGAATCGGCCACAAGGCGTCGGATGGCTGATGATCGCCAATGAAAAATCGTTCTTGGTGCAGGGTGGCAGTCGGCTGCTCATCAGAGTTGTTCTGCTCAACTTGCACAATCGGTAGTCCTGGCTGCGAAATCCAAGTATTCATCAAATCAACAATCGGCTGGCCGCTGGCAGTTTCTAGCTCCCGCCACAAATCATTACCAACGGTATTTTGGTAAGCGAATTTTTCAAAATATGACTTCAGCCCAGCCCGAAACGCCTCCTCGCCAATCAGCCGCTGTACCATCACCAATAGCCGCCCGCCCTTGGCATAGACAATCGCCGGATCAAACAACGTGCTGATTTCGTCTGGGTGATTGACATCGGCCTGCACCGGTTGCACACCGTCTAGGCTATCGCGTCGAAGCGCCGCGGTGACTTCACTAGTCGCAAACTCTTCCCACATCCGCCATTCAGGATGCAGCGCGTCGACCGCCACGTATTCCATCATATTGGCGAAGCTCTCATTCAACCACAGGTCATTCCACCACTGCATGGTCACCAAATTACCAAACCACTGGTGGCTGAGTTCGTGGGCGATGACGGTGGTGATGAAGCGTTTGGATGATTCCGGCGTTAATTTTGGGTCAGCCAGCAGGCAACTTTCGCGGTAGGTGATGAGTCCCCAGTTTTCCATGGCACCCGACGAGAAATCTGGCAACGCCACATGGTCGGACTTTGGCAGTGGATATGGCACGCCAAAATATTCATCATAAAAATCGATGGAGCGGGTGGCGATGTCCAGCGCAAAATCCAGGGTCTCCTCGCTTTGGGCTGGTGTGGCCCAAACATTTACCTCGACGCCAGAAGTGGTATGAGCGGTTTTCTTGTGGAGTTCGCCGACGACAAAAGCCAGCAAATAGCTACTCATTCGTGGCGTGGTGGCGAAGGTGGTTGTCAGCGTGCCATCATGCTCGGATGATTCAATGACAGGCATATTGCCAAGGACAGTCAATTCCGGAGTGGTCACGAGCGTCACGTCATACGTGGCTTTGGCGGCTGGTTCGTCGACACACGGAAACACTTCACGGGCATGGTGCGATTCAAATTGGGTGGCAAATAGCTGCTTTTTCACGCCGTCATGCGTAAAGTAACACGGATACAGCCCGTGCATAGCGTCGGTGATGGTGCCAGAAAATTTGACGCAAACCGTGTGCTCGCCATTGGACAACTCTGGGTACGACAGGCGTAATTCATCAAATTCACCATGAGAAAATTCGACTGGCTGGTCATCTATCAACGCCGAGTGAATAGTCAAAGCTTTGGCGTGTAGCGAAATCGACTCGCCAGTCGACTCGCCGGAAATGATCACTGTACCAGAAAACGATTTTTCCTCGGCGCGTGTCAGGTCGAGGGTTAGGTTATAGTGATGGGGTATAAAGGTATCGAGTAAATGCTTGAGTTTTGTCATGGTCTCATTATATCATTTGCGGACTATGAGATTGGGCAGGTAGAAAAGGCTTACGGTATTCGATATACTAGGGATATGAAGAGGGTGAAATTGCAGCGCAGGCGCATCATGGCGTTGTTTGTGGTGGTGCTGTCGGTTTTGGCAGTGTGGTCGTCACAGCTGTCGCAGCCAAAGCTGGCTCCCATCTCGCCCGATTTGCAGCAACAGTATTTTGGCAATTCAACCGCGCTCGATGAACTGAACAAACTGGAAGTAAAAGGTCGTGCACCTAAAACAGGCTATACGCGCAAGCAGTTTGGCAACGGCTGGGGCAAAATCGATGGTTGCTCAGTGCGTGAAGTGATTTTAGCGAGGGACTTGAGTGATGAAAAAGTGGGCGAAGGCTGCAAGGTGCTTTCTGGTGTTTTGCAAGATCCATATACTGGTCAAACCATTCATTTTCAGCGCGGTGAAAAAACCAGTTCTAAAGTACAGATCGACCATGTGGTGGCGCTGAGCGACGCCTGGCAAAAGGGCGCGCAGAATTTGTCAGCGATTGACAGGGAAAAATTAGCGAATGATCCACTGAACCTACTGGCATCAGAAGGGCAGGCAAATCAGAACAAGGGCGATAGTGACGCCTCAGCGTGGCTGCCGCCCAATAAAGATTTTCGCTGCCAATATGTCGCGCGGCAAATCGCGGTGAAGAAAAAATACCATCTGTGGGTCACTGACGCTGAAAAACAAGCGTCCGTTCATGTTTTGGAAAAATGCAAGGGTTGATCTAAGACTTGGCTGGTGGCTCGTATTTAGCTGCGACCATCTCAGCAAAGATCTCTCTTTTGTCGGTAGTATTTAGTTCTGGCCTGTGTTTTGGCCGGTAGGTGCCACTAACATATGCAAGCTCTGTCATGGCATCTCGCATGGCGGAGAGTTGTCTGTCAACTTTTTTGCAGGCGGCTTGCCTGATGAGATTTACCGACTCGTCATCTGGTGATAGCTCATGAATTTTACGGGCTTCAACGGCTAGAGCGATACCAGCTTGTGTTTCCACCAGGGAGCTGTCGATTGTTCTTCGCAAAATAGGGTCCTTTAATTCAGGAATATTTTTAAATATCATGCGGAGTACTTTTGAACCTATTTTGCGGTTCAAATACGATTCAGCTGACGCGGCTTCTTCGGGCGAATCAATGTCAAATACCTTATCGAGGTGGGGCATCAATAATAATGTTGTGATATCCTCAGGGTTAACGTAGTAATCCATTATGCCACAACGTGCTTCACTATCCGCTGTCTCGATTGGAGAATCTGGAATTCGGTTGTCGTTTAGATAGAACGTTGTTTCTTTATAAGTCTGAACGGCTGGCCCGAGCACCCAATCGCGCGTTTCAGGATATATGGGTATTTTGTCAACAACAGCCGGTTTGCCAGTAAGCCAGTTGGTTCTGGTCTGATCCAAAATAGGCCAGCCTGGTGCAATGTCCACCTGAAGGCTTGGCTGGCCATCTTTATCGGTCGAGCGGATAGTAAACATATCATTATTATGTCATAGAAAAGCAAAATAAGCAACGACACGGACACAATTACATTGACAATAAAGAAATAAAATGCTATTATAACAAGGTGAGAAGTGAGCAAATTCGTCAGTATCCGGTCAAGTCGCCGATGGATCGAGAGTATCATCAGGTGACAGAGAGGGTGCTTTACCCAGAGGAGCTTGATAATGCAGATTTTCAGCAAGCCTTGGCGCTGGCGGCTATTGCGTCGGTTAGTCGAAGTCCAGGCTGGGTGAGCGATGAGGCAGAGGCGATACAAAATAAGTTTCTCGCGGCGAGCATGCCACACGCTTATGTTTTAGATCCAAAAAAGGAATCGCCGTTAACGAAGAAGTCGCCATATATGATTAAGCGGTATCGAACTAAAAAAGAGGCCTTACTACAGATTGCTACCTTAAATACATTAGATGAGATATTTGTGGAGCATGAATCAGACATTACTACTTCGCGGGTATTAGCGTTGGTGGGGGATGGTTACTCACCGCCTGCTGGCGTTATTCAGAGGGCTCCGGGTAGATCATTACGCGAACGATATGGTATGGACAAGAGTTATCGTCGCTATGAAGCGCTTATGACCCATCTGGGTTATATTCAGCAGGAAGTCGATGAAACAATTGGGCGTTTTGCGTCAAGGGTGCTGATAAATGATATACGGCGTGAATATAATGAGGGCGCCAATATCTTTTCGGTTGATACGGTGACGAAAGATGGAGGATGTCGGGAGCTAATCACTATATTTGATCAGCCCTTTGCTGAGTTTACGTCTGGGCTTTGTATGGCGGCTTTGTCTAACCTAGCACGGAGAAGGCGCGGACTACGCGGTATGCTTGACATGGCCAGCGAACTGGTATAGAATGTGTAGTGTACATCCGGCCGCCAAGGTCGGAATTTTTCGTATGAGGATAGATGCATCGCGGTGCAACCTCGTATCGTGGTATAATCATAAGTGATAAAGGAGAGTAACATGGAAGATTTGAACATTAAGCAGTTGACGTTGGCGGTGCGGACGATTGCCGAGGAAAAGAACCTGCCAGAAGAAACAGTTTTGGAGGTGATTGAGCAGGCCATCGCGGCAGCATGGCGGCGTGATAACGGGACGCGCGAGCAGTTGGTGCGCGCCAGCTTGAACATCAACAGCGGTACGGCTGTGGTGTCGGTCGTTAAAACGGTGGTTGAAGAAGTTGAAAATGATGTCAATCAAATGAGCCTCGACGAGGCTAAGACGGTTGATCCGGCGGCTGAACTGGGCAGCGAAGTGACGGTCGAGACCCACAACGTGACGACGTTTGGTCGGGTGGCAGCCCAAACCGCCAAGCAAGTGATTTTGCAGCGGCTGCGCGAGGCGGAGCGCGAAGTGGTGCTGGCAGAATTTGAAGATAAGATTGGCACGGTGGTGACCGGTACGATTCAGCGGGTTGAGCCACGCGTGGTACGAATTGAGCTGGGCAAGGCAGTTGGTATCATGCCGCAGTCTGAGCAAATCCCTGGCGAGTACTACGGTGTTGGCCGCCGCGTCAAGGTGTACATCAAGGACATCGAGCGCGAGGGTCGTGGCCCACAGTTGATTTTGAGCCGCGGTAATGAAGAATTTGTGCGGTTCTTGTTCAGCCAGGAAGTGCCAGAGATGGAAACGGGCGCCGTGGAAATTAAAGCCATTGCTCGCGAGGCTGGTCGCCGCACCAAGTTAGCGGTAGCATCGGCGCTGCCAGGTGTTGACCCAGTCGGTACGTTCGTCGGTGGTCACGGTACGCGTGTTCAGGCGGTGATGAACGAAATTGGCGAGCAGGAAAAAATTGACATTATTCCGTTTGAGGAAGATGCGGCTGGCTTCATCGCCAACGCCATGAGCCCAGCGGAAGTGCTGAGCGTGACGGTCAATGAAGACGAAAAGCGAGCAACTGTCTACGTCAGCGAGGATCAGCAGTCAGTGGCCATCGGTCGGGCTGGACAGAATGTTCGCTTGGCAAGTCGGCTGACTGGCTATGAACTGGACATTGAGGCAAAGGCGGCTGTTAAACCAGCTGAAAACAAGCCGCGCAAGAATGTAGAAGACAGTCTGTTTAATGCCATTGAGGAAGCAGCAGAATAAGATTGGCGAAGTACTTGAGCTATTCGCCGATAAGCGATGAAAGGAGGCGATAATGGAACAGCCAAGAGATTTCTCTGAGCTGGAATCGCGCCTGACAGATACGGCGCGGGCTAGCTTTGAGCGAGCTGGTGTGATTGCCCAAAATCAAGGAAGCCCATATGTGGGGACTGAGCATATTCTCCTGGGGATATTGGCTCAGAATTCTTCGCTGGGTGCCAAGATCTTGGCGGAAAGTGGTGTGACGCTTGACCGCGTTGAGACGGCGCTGGAATTGACGCCAAGTGCGGTGGTGTTTGCGGTTGTTGACCACGGAGTGCGGGCTGATGTTTTGGCGACAGTGCGCATGGCGTGGGAGCTGGCGCTGGAGTTTGGGCAATCGCGAATCGGTACGGAGCATTTGGTGTATAGCATTTTGACGCAGCGCGAAGCACGGGCTACTAGGATTTTGCGTGACATGAATGTTGATTTGGAGGCGCTTCGTGGAGATTTGGAAGGCGTGTTTGACAGGCAGCAGTCAGAGGCTGAACAACAAGTCGAGTCGGTGCCGACTGCTGAACGCAAGTCCATCAAACTGCTAGAGAAGTTTGGCAATGATTTAACAGAGCGAGCTCGGCAGGGATTGGTGGATCCAATGATTGGGCGGGACAAAGAATTGTCGCGTGTCATCACGGTGTTGGGTCGGCGCAGCAAAAATAACCCAGCTTTGATCGGTGAGCCGGGCGTGGGGAAGACCGCAATTGTTGAGGGCTTGGCACAGCGAATTGTCGATGGTGAAGTGCCAGCATTTTTGGAGGGAAAAAGGATCATCCAACTTGATCTGGCTTCCATGGTGGCGGGGACGAAGTTTCGTGGACAGTTTGAAGAACGCTTGCAAAAAGTATTAGCCGTTGCTAAGGAACATCAAGAAGTTATTTTGTTTATCGATGAGCTGCATTTGCTGGTTGGCGCTGGCTCGGCCGAGGGCTCAATGGACGCTGCTAATGCCCTGAAGCCAGCCTTGGCGCGTGGTGAGGTGCGGGTGATCGGGGCGACGACCTTTGATGAATATCGTAAATACATTGAAAAAGATGCTGCTTTGGGTCGACGATTCCAGTCGGTCGTAGTGGCGGAGCCAGAGACAGAAGAGGCTGTACGGATGGTGCTGGGGCTGAGCAGTCGCTTGGCGCTGCATCATCAGCTGAGCATCGACGAGGCAGCTGTCAAATTGGCGGTGGATCTGAGCCAGCGATATGTGATGGATCGATTTTTGCCAGATAAGGCGATTGATGTGCTGGACGAAGCGGCGGCGTTGATGCGTTCAAAGCAGCCGCTCAAACCAGGTCGACGCCAAAAATTAGCTCAGCAAATCAAGCGGCTGGCGGGCAAAATTGATGCGGCTGTGGAAGCGGAAGACTACGAACGAGCGGCGCGTTTCAAGACGCAAATGAAGCAATTGGAAAAACGCGCTGGTGATCTGGGCGCGAGCGAGGACATGTTGCCGCGGTTGGATGAAGTATATTTGAGGTCGGCGGTCAGTGCCATGACTGGCGTGCCAGTGAAGAAATTGGCGCACACCGAAGCCAAAAGCTTGATCAAGCTGGAAAATAGATTAGGCAAATTTGTGCTGGGGCAAACTGAAGCAATTGCTGAATTGGCGAGGTCCATTCGACGAAACAGCGCTGGACTGAATCGACACGGTGGGCCAATGGGATCTTTCGTATTTTTGGGCCCGACGGGTGTCGGTAAAACTGAACTAGCTCGCGTGTTGGCACGTGAAGTGTTTGGTGGTGAGCAGAACCTGATCAAAATTGACATGAGTGAATTTTCTGAAAAGCACACCACCAGTCGGTTGGTCGGTGCTCCAGCGGGCTATGTGGGATACGAAGAAGGTGGTAAATTGACCGACAAAGTTCGTCGACAGCCGTACAGTGTGGTGTTGTTTGATGAGATTGAAAAAGCGCATCCAGACGTGATGAATCTGCTCCTACAACTACTGGAAGATGGTCAATTGACTGACGCGCAAGGGCGAGTCGTTAGTTTTCGTCACACCATCATCATCTTGACCAGTAATGTCGGTTCGGCTGGCATGATGAACACTGAAGCGCTAGGCTTTGGCGGCGCAAAGAAACGCAGTAGCAAGGATGTGCAGCGACACAACGACCGGACGGCGCGGCAGGCTTTGGAGGATTTCTTAAAGCCAGAGTTGATTGAGCGATTTGATGCTATCATTGTATTCCAAGCGCTGAGCCGAGCAGTGGCTGGCAAAATATTTGATACTATTGCGAGCGAACTTGGCGCGGCAATTGAGAGTCACGGCATGAGCCTGATGATTAAACCAAGTGTCAAGCGCCATATCATTGACCATGGCTTTGACACCGAACGCGGAGCAAGGCGCCTCCGACGGACTGTGCAGACCTTGCTGGGAGATCCATTAAGTGAAGCAGTGCTGTCGAAAGCGCAGGCAGGATCAACATTAGTTGCGTCAATGAAAAAAGGTGAGGTGATAATTGATGTCGAAGATTAGTAAACTATGCAGCTTTTTACTGTCAGTAGCTATATTGGCCTTTAGTGGTTGGGTGGTGCTCAATCGGCAATTTGTGCTCGACCATGTGCGGGCGTGGCAGTTCCAGCCGAGCACTGAGATCATGCAGCTGGCGACAAATGCTGGCATGTCAGAGCATGGCAGATTTCAGTTTTACGTGACACAGCCGCGGTTGGAATCGTCCAATGAATTTAATGCTGAGTGCCGTCGGTCGGAAAAAGCCAGTCCAATTTTGGGTTGCTACAAGCCCGGGGAAGATACCATTCATATCTACAATGTGCCAAATCCTGAACTTGACGGCATCAAAGAAGTGACGGCTGCGCACGAAATGTTACACGCGGCGTGGTCGCGATTGTCCGATGCGGAAAAGCAGCGACTTGGCCAACTACTGGAACAGGCTTATTCGAGAGTGAAGGACAGCAAGCTGGAAGAACGCATGGCATATTACGACCGAGCGCAGCCCGGATCTCGGTCCAACGAGCTTCATTCTATTTTGGGCACCGAGTATGCTGATTTGGGCTCAGAGCTGGAAGCGCACTATGCTCGATTTTTCAGTGACCGATCACGAGTGGTTGCCTTGCATACAAAATACAATCAGCGATTTGTCGACCTGGAGCAGCAAGTGGCAATCTTGCAAGCGAAGTTGAAACAGCAACGAGCGGTGATTGAGCAGCGAAAGGAACGCTACGATACGTCGATGACAGCGCTAAATGAGAAGATTCGTGATTTCAATCAACGAGCCACTAGTGGTGGGTTTGGCTCGCAACAGCAGTTCCAGGCTGAGCGTTCGCAGTTGCAAGCTGAAGGTCAACGCTTGAGTAACCAGAAGGCCACCTTGCTCCAGCAGATCGATCAATACAATGCCGACATCGAAAAATTAAATGCGTTGGGTGAACAGGCGGATCGACTCAGCCAAAGCCTTGACAGTCAAAAGGCGGTAGAGTGATGGCCCGAGCAAAATCACAATTCATCTGCCAACAGTGCGGCGCCAGCTATCCGAAATGGGTCGGCAAGTGTGAGAATTGCGGTGAGTGGAATTCGCTGGTTGAGCAATTACCGGTTGATACGGGCGCGTCGGCGGTAGCGCGTAGCAGCGGCAAGGGCAAAGTGCTCACCACGCTCAGGCTCAGCGAGACGGCCGCCGAGGCCAAGCAAGCACGGCTGGCAACCGGCATCGCCGATCTTGACGCGGTGCTCGGCGGCGGCTTTTTGCCAGGCGGCGTGGTGCTGGTGGCGGGGCAGCCGGGAATTGGAAAAAGTACCCTGCTAGCACAAGTCGCGGCGTTTATCGCTCAGCAAAACCAAGTCCTGTACGTCAGCGGTGAGGAGTCGGTATCACAGGTCAAATTGCGGGCTGAGCGGTTGGGCGCGGTTGATTCAGAGAGTCTGCAGCTGGCGTCCAGTAACAGCGCCGAGGACATCGCCGCCTCCATCCAGACTGGCCAGTACAATCTGGTGATCGTCGATTCCATCCAGACCTTGTCGCTCGCAGAAATTGCCTCAGCACCAGGCTCAGTCAGCCAAATCACCAACTCATCCAACGTCATCATTCGCGCTGCCAAAGCCTCGAATACCGCAGTGATTTTGGTCGGCCACGTCACCAAAGAAGGCTCAATTGCTGGGCCGAAAGTCCTGGAGCATTTGGTCGATGTGGTGCTGAATTTTGAGGGCGATCGCTACGGCGGTTTTCGCGTGGTGCGGGCGCAGAAAAATCGCTATGGCTCGACTAACGAGGCGGCAATTTTTGAAATGCACGAGGACGGTCTACAGATTGTGGCTAATCCATCGGCTAGCTTGCTGGCAGAGCGGCAAAATCTCGACGGCTCCATCGTCCTCGCGACCATGGAGGGGGCGCGGCCGCTATTGGTGGAGATTCAGGCGCTGGTCAATCCGACAAATTTTGGCTATCCCAAACGCGCGGCCAGCGGCTTTGATCTCAATCGCTTGAACTTGTTGGTGGCGGTGCTAGAAAAGCGCACCAAGCTCAATCTGTCCGACAAAGATATTTACATCAACGTGGTTGGCGGCTTGAAACTCAGCGATCCAGCGGCGGACTTGGCGGTCGCCATGGCCATTGCCTCAGCCTCAGCTGGCCGCAAACTGAGCGACGAAGCGGTGGTGTTTGGCGAAGTCGGTTTGGGCGGTGAAGTGCGCTCAGCTCAAGGCTGGCACGCCCGCGTCAAAGAGGCCAAGAAGCTTGGCTTTACCTATGCCATTGCGCCAAAAACTCATAAGGACGCATTTGTGCGCGGCGTCGGTGATCTACGCCAGGCACTAATTGATTATTTACAATAAGTTATCATAAAGGAAATTATTATGGAAAAAACAATTGAACTTCTCATCATTATCATGCTACTGGCCATCATGGCGGAGATATATCTGCTGGTCAAGCCGCGGCGGCACGCAGGCGGCGGTACGCAACTGCCGATTCTGGTTGATACCTCGGTGTTAATGGATGGCCGAGTGGTTGATTTGGCAAAGACTGGTTTCTTGCTGGGGCAGATTATCGTGCCGCGCAGTGTGCTGATCGAACTACAACTATTGGCTGACGGTGCTGATCATGCCAAGCGCGAGCGCGCCCGCTTTGGTATGGATGCCATGAAGGAGCTAAAAGATGTGTTGGGTAGTTCGTTCACGCTGCTTGACGATGCGACGCGTATTCCCGAGGGGGTAGACAACCGCTTGTTGCAGCTTGCCAAGGAAATGAACGGTGCCATTCTGACACTGGATTACAACCTGAACAAGGTGGCGCAAGTCGAAGGCATTCAGATTCTTAATATCAATGAGCTGGCCAAGAGTTTGCGCATGAGCTATCTACCTGGCGATGAGCTGGTGCTGGAATTGACACAAAAAGGTCAGGATTCTCATCAAGCAGTCGGCTATTTGCATGACGGCACCATGGTGGTGGTTGAGCAGGCCAAAAAGTTCCTGGGTCAGAAAAAGCGCATTGAAATTATCCGTAGCCTACAAACTGACGCTGGTAAGATGATGTTCGCCAAGGTTGTCGAGCAAACCACTCCGCCAGAACCAACAAGACAAACAGCTGTCATCGCAAAACGTCGCTCTGTTGGTCGGAAAGTGCAGACTAGTCCAGAAGGATCAGCTAAGAAGACTACTAAAAAGCCAGCAGTAAAAACTCAGAAGCCTGTGCAGCAAACTCGTCGTCGTTCTACGACTACAAAAACATCAGCCCAGCGCGAGGCTGAGCTGATTAGGTTGGCGAATAGCCAAGACGATTAATCGTCGCTGACAGTTTTTGAGCTACTTGCGGTGTAGTACCCTTCGTCGCGGACATTCACGGTGATAGTGTGTGATCCTGATGAGACATTGACTGAGACGCGGTCTGAGGCGCTGTTACCGCTGATATTGCTTGATTTGACTGAACGTCCGTCAACCAAGATATCAAGCGTTGCTAGACCAAATTTTCCTCCATCAACACTGACATCAATAGTGTATTTATTACTCGAGCCAGACGCGGTGATGCTAGCGACACGAGGCTTGGCATCGCTACAGTTGTGCACATCGTCGTCAGCGGTAGCGTTGTAACCTGCTGGCGCACTGAAAGACTCTTTCTTGGTGATTGGGTCGACTGCCTTGATCACGTCAACTTCTTCTCGTGCGCCCTCTGGAGTACAGGAGGTAGCCTTCTTTTTAGAGATGCGGTCAAATGTCATCTTAGACGAGCTTTGTCCTTGGTTTTGGTTCCACCACGATGGGTACAGTTCTTTGCCATTCTGCTTGATACCAGATGGGCGGGTGTACCACATGCTTGATTTCCACTTGCCAGCTGGCTGGTAGACCTGGGTATGTGCAAAGCTCATGACTTTCTGAATCACTGGGAGACCAGTTGACGAGTTTATGGAGGTCAATGTACGACTGTCGGAGTTACCAAGCCAGAGCGTCATGGCGAGAGCTGGGGTATAGCTCGCTAGCCAGATATCTTTTGGTTGATTGCCCTTGTCGGAGGTCCCGGTCTTGTAGCTAGCGCGCACACCCGGGATACTTCCTGTCACCAATGTGCTCGATCGGTCAGCTAGGATGTCGTTGGTGATATAGGCGGCCTGCGGATCGACAGCTTGCTTTGATTCATCTTTCCATTTCAGGAGGGTTTCGTTCTGAGAGTTGATCACTTCCGATACTGAGGTGGACTTTTTCCTAACACCCAGGCGAGCCAAGGTACCATAGGCATTGACCAGTTCAGTTTGCTTGGCGCCACATCCACCGATGGCGGCAGATAGACCGTAACCACCAGAGTCTTCCTCTTGTTTACAATACTCTGAGTTACCAAGGCCTCGGATGAATTCCACGGTTGGCTTTGGACTACCGTTGCCAGCAATGTACATTGCTTTCACCGCTGGGGTGTTACGAGACAGACCAAGTCCTCGGCGGATGGTGATGTCACCCATGAACTTGTTGTCCCAGTTGTTAAGCTTAGCACCGTAAATTGAGTCAATGTTTTCGTCTTTCAGTATGGTGCCGCTTCCGTAAGCTTGGCTACCGTGCTTGCTGAATAGGTGAGTAAACACAAATGGCTTGATGGATGAACCTGGCTGGACGAAGGCCGTGGCAGCATTGTCCTGACCAAAGCCTGGATAGTTAAAGTCACGGCTACCCATCAGGGCAACAATTTGACCAGTCTGCACATCCTCCACGACTGACGCACCGTTGTGGGCGTTAATAGCAGCTGGGCGGCCGGTTGCAAAGAAGGCTTTCATTTCATTTTCTAATTTTTCTTGGATGCGCCAGTCCAGCGTTGTTTTGACGGTCAGTCCGCCTCGTCCAACAACCGCTTGGCCGAGCTCTTTCTCGAGCTGTGATCGAACCATCATCACAAAGTGTGGTGCCTTCATACCCTCGGTTTGTTCAACTTGCGGATACAAATTGTCAAGAATTGGGTATTTTTTGGCTTCATCTGCTTCTTTTTGAGTGATGTAGCCTTGTTCTGTCATGTAATTCAAGATGGTGTGTTGGCGCTCGATCAACGCCTTGTTGCCAGCAGTATTGTACGGATTAAAGTAGGACGGATTCTGCGGAATTCCTGCTAGCAGGGCTGCTTCGGCTATAGTTAGGTCTTTTGCGCTCTTGTGGAAGTACGTTTGTGCAGCTGACTCAGCGCCATTACGGCGACCTCCATATGGCGATTCGTTGAGGTATAGTGACAAGATTTGGTCTTTGTTGTACATGCGTTCAACCTCAATCGCCAAAATCATCTCTTTGATCTTACGCGGGATACCCTTGAGGCCACGTTCGCTAGCTTCATCAGCAAAGAATACCTGTTTGACGAGCTGCTGGGTCAATGTCGATCCTCCTTGGACCTGTCCTCCAGATGCCGTTGAGAACACAGCACGCGTCAAGCCACTGACACTAACTCCGTGGTGCTTGTAAAAATCCTTGTCCTCAATGGCAACAGTAGCATGTTTCAGGTGATTGCTAATTTGGTCACCTTCGACCACCAGTTTGTAATTACCAGTTCCTTTATCTTCCCAGAGTAGCACGCCGTTACGGTCATAATATTTCGTGACTGTTGTTTGGACACGTTTGGCAATTTCGCCTGGTCGAATCTTATCCAAATCTTTGCGGAAATATGCGAATAACCCACCGATAAACAAGATCATCAACAACAGAGTAACACCAGCAATTTTCAGCGCCATCTTTGCGCCGCGTTTGGAGAACCAATAGTTAGCTAACCGCTTTGGATGTAAGCGATAGAAAAATCGCTTCACTGGATGCTTCGGCAAGCTTGCCAAATATTCAGCCCGCTCACGCGAATCTTTATCTTTTTTTACTTTACGCTTATGTGCCAAATTGGCATATAAGCTTAATCGCTTTGTCGCAGATTTCCTGGAACTAGAAGGCGATTTATTGCTGCTACTTGTACTACTCTTATTCACGTATCCTATTATATCACGCACATGGTTCGCATCAACCGCCAAAAATTGGTATACTGATACTAAGATTAGCTGACCAAGGAGAAAATATGCAGTTATCAGAGGAATTACAGTGGCGCGGGTTTTGGAACCAGACCACATTCACCAATGACAAGCTTATCGATTCGGAGAATTTTACGCTCTATTTGGGGACAGATCCGTCGGCTGACAGTTTGCATGTCGGGCACTTGGCGGTTTACATGATGGTGCGGCATTTTTTGGAGCGCGGTCACAAGGTATTTTTGCTGGTTGGTGGCGGCACGGGTATGATTGGCGATATGCGCGACACCGAGGAGCGAAGTCTGCTGTCGTATGCGGAAATTGAGCACAATAAACGAGCCTTAAAAGCCCAGGTGTCGCAAATTTTTGCTGGACGCGATTTTACCTTGGTGGATAATGCAGATTGGCTGGGCAATTTGGAATTGTTGCCGTTCCTCCGCGACATTGGCAAGAATTTTAACATGGCAGATTTGATTGGTCGTGAATTTTTCAAGGCACGCATCGACAATGGCAAGGGGCTGAGTTTTGCTGAATTTACCTACACCTTGTTGCAGGGCTACGATTTCTGGCACTTATTCAAACATCACGGTGTCAATTTACAAATCGGCGGTTCCGACCAGTGGGGTAATTTGGTTTCAGGCGTGGAATTGATCCGCAAAAAAGAAAATGCTGAAGTTTACGCCATGACCGCACCACTGCTCATCAACAAGTCAACTGGGCGCAAATTTGGCAAATCCGAAGGCGGCGCCGTGTGGCTGGATGAAAATAAAACCAGTG
Source organism: uncultured Candidatus Saccharibacteria bacterium (assembly GCA_963525845.1). Lineage (GTDB taxonomy): Bacteria > Patescibacteriota > Saccharimonadia > Saccharimonadales > Saccharimonadaceae > Nanosynbacter. The sequence goes on along the minus strand of CAURKU010000001.1, from coordinate 297,863 downwards.
TGTACAAGTTCTATCAATTCTGGCTGAATGTTGATGACGAAAGCGCCATCGAGTACATGAAGATTTTCACTATGCTTGATCGCGACACCATTGAGGCTATCGCTGAAAACCACGCCGTCAATCCAGGTGCGCGCTCGGCGCAAAAAGTCTTGGCTCGTGAAGTCACCGACATCGTTCACGGCGTTAATCGGCGCGAATCAGTGGAGCGGGTGACGGAAGTATTGTTTGGTGGCGGTGATTTCCGGCAATTGTCGGATGATGATTTGGACGCTTTGGCCAAGGAAATTCCGCGCGTTGATGTCGGCGTCGGCGTCATTGAAGCGTTGGTGGTCTCTGGCGCGGTCAGCTCTAATGGTGAGGCAAAACGCCTGCTAAAATCTGGCGCCATCAGCCTCAACGGTGAAAAAATAGCCGAAGATCAAGCTGTCAACACCACGTCGCTACTCAAAAAGGGTAAAAATACATTTGTGCTAATCATGGAGGGAGAAGAATAATGAAGAAAATTATTGCGTTTGATTCAGACGACACCATTGTCCTGTCAAAAATGCCAGCGACACCACGCATGGCTGGTTTATTGGCAGAACTATTAAAGCATTACGACGTGTGTATTATTTCTGGCACTGATTTTGAAGGGGTGATCTATCCAAACACTGTCAGGCAAATTGAACAAGTTCCGGGTGTTGATCTCAGCCGACTGCACATCATGCCGACCTGTGGCACTCGGTACTATCGTTTCCAAGACGGTGAGTGGCGATTGCAATATCAGGAGGACCTGACTGAAGAACAAAAAGCTCGGATTTTTGAAGCAATTGAAACCTCAGCTAAAGAGCTTGATATGTGGGTGGACAATCCAGCTGGCGAGATCATCGAAGATCGCCTCAGTCAGGTGACGTACTCTGCGCTGGGTCAAAAAGCCACACCTGAGGATAAATATGTGTGGGCTGAAACCAACAAGGAAAAACGAAAATTACTCAACGACGCTGTCAAAGCACGTATTCCAGAATTTGAAATTCGGACAGCAGGCACCACCAGCTTGGATGTCACCAAGCCTGGCATTGACAAGGCGTACGGCATGAAGAAGCTAATGGAAGCGACAGGTGTAACCAAAGAGGAGACCCTATTCTTCGGCGATAAACTGGAAGAAGGCGGTAATGATTTTCCGGTCAAAAACATGGGCATTGACTGTATTGCTGTGGAGCGTTGGGAAGACACCGCCTACGCGCTGGAAGGCATCAACGCTGTTTCGTAGATGAAACTAACAACCCCATTGGAACACATCAAAGGCGTCGGTCCCAAAACTGCCCAAGCGCTGTCGGCGGCGGGTTTGGAGACGGTGGCGGACGCCTTGGATTTTTTGCCGCGGGCGTATGATGATTATTCGGCGGCGGTCAGCATTGCCGATCTTCAGCCGGGTAAAGTGACGGTGCGGGCGCGCTGCGAGTCGATTTCCACGCGCATTGTTCGCCGAGGCTTGAGGATTACTGCGGCGGTACTGGCGGATGATTCTGGCAAGGTTAAGGCCGTTTGGTTCAATCAGCCGTACCGTGAGTCGCAGCTGAGATCCGACGCCGAGTTCATGTTCTCCGGTCAATTTGGCATGCAATATAATAGCTATCAGATTAGCAATCCATCCGTCGAACTTGCCAAGCAAACCGATACATCCGACGCCCAGCCTACGTCGGGCATCCATCCTGTCTACAAATCCATCAAAAATCTCCGCCCAAAAACCGTGCAGGATTTGCTGAAAAACCTACGTCCCATCATAGAATTTTTGCCCGAAACGCTGCCGAAGTATATTGTCCAGCGGCAAAAACTAGTCAGTCGCGCGGAAGCCGTCAAGTTCCTCCACGCGCCGAAAAATAATCAGGAAATTGCCCGCGGCCGTGAGCGGCTGGCGTTTGAAGAGTTGTTTGAAATGATTTTGGCGGCACAATTTAACAAACAAGAGCAGACCAAGCTGACCGGCTGGCGCATCCCGTTCAATCAGCCGGTCGTTAAGCAATTTGTTGAGCAATTGCCATTTCCCTTAACCAACGCGCAGCGCCGCGCCGCCTGGCAGATTTTGCAAGATTTGGAGTCGGAGTATCCGATGAACCGCTTGTTGCAGGGTGATGTCGGCTCAGGTAAAACCGTGGTTGCTGGACTAGTGGCGGCGGAGGTGGCACAGGCTGGTTTCCAGACAGCCATCATGGCGCCGACGGAGATTTTGGCGACTCAGCACGCCAAGACGCTAGATGAATTATTGTCGCCATTTGGCGTGTCGGTGGCACTGCTGACGGGACACGTCAAGGGCGCTCAGCGGCGGCAGCTGCTGGACAATTTAGCAAATGGCAACATCAATGTGGTGGTTGGTACCCACGCGCTGATTCAGGAAAAAGTGGCGTACCACAAGCTGGGGTTTGTGGTGATTGACGAACAGCATCGGTTTGGCGTCAAGCAGCGGCAGGCGTTGCTGCAAAAAGCGGACTACATGCCACACCTGCTCAGCATGACTGCCACGCCGATCCCGCGAAGTCTGGCGTTGACCTTGTATGGTGAACTGGATATTTCGATTTTGGACGAGCTGCCAGCCGGGCGCCAGCCGATTGAAACGAAAATTTGGTCGCCAGCCTCAGCGCCAAAGCTCTACGAAACTATTGATGCAGAAATTGCCAAAGGTCGCCAAGCCTATATCATCTGCCCGTTGATCGACGATAATCCTGACAATGACAAAAAATCGGTCGAGGCGGAATATCACAAATTGGCAAAAACGATGTTTCGTCATCGCCGCGTCGGATTGCTACACGGTAAATTGCCGCCGGAGGAAAAAGCCGCGGTCATGCAACAGTTTGCCGACGGCGAGCTGGATATGCTAGTGAGTACCACGGTGGTGGAGGTTGGCGTTAACGTGCCAAACGCCACGGTCATGCTCATCGAAAATGCTGATAACTTTGGGCTCAGCCAGCTTCATCAGCTGCGCGGGCGGGTTGGACGCGGCCAGCACCAGAGCTTTTGTCATCTGATGATGTCGAGCCATGATAAGCCAAGCCAGCGCCTCAAGGAAATTGAGAAGTCTCAAGACGGCTTTTACTTGGCGGAAGTTGATTTGAAACTACGCGGCCCTGGCGAGATTTACGGCCGAGCGCAACATGGTGCGCTCAACCTAAAAATTGCCTCGCTGAGCGACACGCCACTGATTGCCCGTGCGCAAACGGAGGCCGAGCGCTTTGTCAAAGAGGGGCAGGATTTGTTACAATATAACCATCTGGCGCGTGCCGTCAGTCGCTATCAGCGATTAACCATTTTGAATTAATATGTATGCAGGAACAACAATTAGAGATGGCTCTGGCCGATTTATCGGTGTTCATCAAAAGATAGATCGAGTGGCCAGGCGACATCTGACGCCAATGCTGCCTGATTGGTGTGAGTTTCCTGATATCAAAGATATTCTGCATTTTGAAGGCAAAAACGGTCCTGATGGCGTCAAGCGTAAAAGTCCAGCCGTTGACGAGCCGTGGCATTTCATCAATCCAGACGATCCGAACGACACGGCGCTTTTGGAGATGATTGACCAGCATATTGATAATCTGGCGAAAGCGTTGCAGAACCATAATTCTGAACGAGCCGCCTTTGAAGCGGCGTGGATGGCGCACGCCATCACCGATGGTTTGACGCCAGCGCATCATTTCCCGCTGGAGCACGCCATGCAGGAGCTGCGCGGTGGCGAAGGTTTGGAGACGCGAACCTCCATCCTCAAGAAAAACGTCATGAAGGGTGACACGGGGATTGAACTTATCAAAAACAACTGGAAGTTTTGGGGTGCTAAAGGCATGATGACCATGCATGTGGCGTTTGAAGCGGGCGTGGCGAGCGTGGTGGCCTATCCGCGCTTTAAGGACGCTGTGCCAAGCGAGGCCGAGATTTTGCAGGTCAAGCAGCAAGGCTACCGAGAATATTACTTAGAGCAAGTTCACGCTGTGGCTGACCTAAAGATGTATGACAATTTTGGCAAAAACGGCTGGACAACGGATCTGGCGCGGCAAACTAACCATGAATTGATGCCAATCATCATCAAAGCCGTCATGCTGGGCTGGCTGGCGTCGGTTTGGAAGTTTGAGGCCAGACGGTGAGGGTACGTATCATCGCTGGCGAATTTGGCGGACGATTCATCCAGACGCCACCAGGATCGACGACGCATCCCATGGGTGAGCGAGTGCGTTCGGCGATGTTCAATTCACTGGGCGAAACAGTCCGCGGTGCGCGGGTTTTGGACGCCTTTGCTGGCTCTGGCGCCATTGGACTGGAGGCGCTCAGCCGCGGTGCCACGTCAGTGGTTTTCGTGGAGCGAAACCGGGTCGCGCAGCGTGTCATTGCCGAAAACATAGGCAGTTTGGGTGTCGACGAAAAATCTATTGTAATAAAAACAACGATATCAAATTGGCTGAAAAGCATGAGCGTAACAGAGAAGTTTGATATCATTTTTGCTGATCCGCCATATCATAATCCTCAGTTTTCCACAGTTTCACGACTAATGGGGCTTCTCAAACCGGGCGGATGTATGATATTATCACACCCAGGAATAGGTGAGGTGCCAATTCAAAACGGAATTGTTGTGGTGGACAATCGTAGTTATGGGGAGGCGCACCTCACCAAGTTCCTGCGAGAACCATCTTAGTTTGATCATTAGTCCCGATGTACGTCGAGGGCTTTTTGTTATGTCGGCGCGGAATACAATATTGCAAAAATAAACTCTATATGGTATAGATAGTGCTAGACATATTTGGAACCAAAAGAGGAGGAATGGAAATATGCCACGTGCTAATAATGACCTAATGGAGCGAGAACTTACAGGGGCAACTGCGAGTAATCCTGAGGACAATGATATGAGAGCGATTCTTGACGCTATTCGTACGCAGGAAAATTTTGATAAAGAACAGGAAAGGATTAATAATCTTAGGAAGCTTGGCCAGGAAGTCTTGGACGAGTGTGGTTACGCGGGATATAGCGAAATAACCGTTTAGTCTTTGCCCAACTTGCGGAGCAAATAAAAAGAGCCTCGCTGGAAGCTCGTGATGGTGAATTGTGGTGCGGATGGGGAGAGTCGAACTCCCGTCTCAACCTTGGGAAGGTCACATAATAGCCGTTATACGACACCCGCGTTCTTAAAAGTATATCACCCTTGCCAGATGGCGACAACTTTAGTACAATGAGATAGCAAGTTTGTGGCTCTTTAGCTCAGTTGGTAGAGCAGAGGCCTGAAGAGCCTTGTGTCCCCAGTTCAAGTCTGGGAGGAGCCACCAAATATTGCATTTTATTCACGGCTTTGTTACAATAAATCGTGAACCACATGCGGGTATAGCTCAGTTGTTAGAGCGCTTCCTTGCCATGGAAGAGGCCAGGAGTTAGAGTCTCCTTACCCGCACCATATAAGACTTTTCAAGCTCTGAAAGGTCTTTTTTGTTTATAGCCAATCTGTAAAGTACGCTGATTTCAGGAGTGCAAACATTTTCATTTTCATCAACCTAAAATTCAGCAGGAATTAGCAATTGTTTATACCGTAAGAGACAAGGTTTTGATAGTTCGATAAAGTGCCGCCCGCACTATCGGGCAAATGCAATAAAATACTCTTTCTCTAAGGTTGAGCACCTGCTCACTGTCTTCATCACCAGTTCCTCCGCATAGGCTGCTAGGCCATCTTTGTTCATCTGTACGTGTATTTTGATTTCAGGTATTTGCATTGTTTTCAGCCCCATATTCACGACTGTTGCTTACTAGTATGCTACGCCTAAAATGACAATACGTGTAAATTATTGAGGCTGCTTCCTCTGCCTTTGCTCTTTCTGTATCCAGAAAGTGTGTTACGGCATATTATTCTTAGAGCTCCGTTATGCGAAAAATCGTATTGCTTAATGTGGTAAGCCTGTAACATTCTTGTTATAGCGTATATAATAATACTATGGCGACAAAGCAAGCACACTTCGTTCCGCAAACCTACTTGAGAGGATTTCTTTTTGATGAAAAGAAGGAGAGGACCTATGCGTACAATTCACGGTCCAAAATGATTACACCAACCAGAATAGATAAAATATGCTCACAGAGTTATTTGTACCGAGTAAAGGACAAGGACGACAACGACTCAGATGAGATTGAAGAAATGCTAGCAAAGGATATTGAGCCAAAATATCAGGGTTGGTTAAATACGGTAAGGCTAGGTAAATGGATTAACAACACGACGATAGAAGATATTTCGATATTTATTGCCCTTCAGCATTTACGAGTACCGCGTACTATGGATTTTTTTGAAGAGACGGGAATAAAATTCCTAAAGGACGTTCTAAAAGATGAGTTGTCTAAACTGCTCGATGACAATGCCCGAAAAGCTATGATAGATGAATTCAAAAAGGATGATCCTGCACGTTTTGAAAAACTATTAAAAGAAAATCCCAATTTTACCGGTGAGTTGTCCAAGCAAGATATTCAAGATATGATTGATGAAAACAATATGAAGCTTACGATAGATATTGGGAAAAACAATGTGATTAGGGGTATATTTGAACAGGTATTACCAATAGCTGAAAAATTTATCAGGCGAGGTTGGCACATCATGTTTGCACCAGACGGTTATGAGTTTATTACAAGTGATATGCCAGCTTTTGTCGCTAAGCGTATGCCAAATGGAGTGGTTCATTTTTCTTTTGGCGGCTTTGGTCGACTGGATTCCGATATTATTTTCCCAATGGCTAAAGATGTGTGCATCGTAATTAATGGACCAGAATACTTTCAAAAGGCAGACGTAGTAGCTCCTGAGACAGTAGATATTATTAATAGGATGGTGTCTAGTCGACCAAACATACAATATCTTATATCAGCTCAGCGGTCTTTGGTGGAGAAGTATTCTCGCTATCTGGCTTCTCCTCCACAGACGCAAGAATAGAGTTAGACATTATATGTTCAATATAATTCGTTATCTCTCTGACGTTACTCAGCTTACATAGTAGTGGCAGAAATCGCTCTTCTATTTCGTCTTTATTGATAGCCTGCCTAATGTCTTCTGGGTAAGATTCGTAGAGTTTATTAATCTTTTGCTTGATGATGGCGTTCTTCGCCGATTGATCAAGGGTAGTATACTTTATAAATGCTGAAAAACGTGAGCTAAGGGGTTCTCCGAGATGCTGTCGTATTTCTTGTGGTGAAGAGTAGTTTGATGTACAGACTATGAGAGTGTTTGTCATATCGACGCTATAATTCTTATCGACAAAAACACCCTCATCAAATAACTGATAGAACGCACTATGGAAGACACTCCCAGTCTTGTCGAATTCATCAAAGATAACAACATTGGATTGTCGTTCGAGTAGGTCTGCAGCGAACGATCTATTATTAACTCTTGATCCATAAAGATACTCCGCTAGAGAACCCGTCTGAAGCATTGAAAATTGCATACGACTAGCCTCGCCACCAAGGGCGTTAGCGATTATCTTTGCAGATTCAGTTTTTCCTACGCCCGTTGGTCCATAGAGCATAACAACTACAGGTTTCTTTTCAGTATTCATTAAAGATACGAGACAGCGTGGAAGGGATTGAACAGCATCATCCTGCCCAACTATGGCATTCTCTAGACTACCAGACACTTCCTTTATTAAGTCGAGACTAATTGACTTGTATGAATGATTACGCTCAGTGACCGACTTGATTCCAAATAGCAATTTTGCCTGTTCCACAAGCAACTTTGGAGGGTTGACGACATAAACTTTTTGTAGATTCGTCTCCAGGACATTTCTCCACAAAGAGTTTGTAAAGCTGTCTCTCACGCCAAAAAACTCCTCAGGCCAAACTATAAGTGTATCTTGTTCAAAATTGAGAAATTCCTTACTAGATAATAGTCGAGCAGCATCAAGCTTTGAGGCAAGCTGCAGCAGTGTTATATGCGACTCGACAGATTGAAGGTCGTAGGACTCGCCAAGCTTATCGCCTGGACCATAGAAAAAATTGACCTCCACAGCTCCCTTAGTTTGCTGCATTGTTGAATACACCAGCTAAGATAATATCGTAGATATCTAATTTTTCACCACTTGGATCGGCATTCGTACTTTTAAGGAGTCGGTTAAGCTCGTCTTGCGTGTCGGTTGGATTGTTTGTAAGGTCTAAGCCTAAGGAGCTGAGTGTTGAAGTGTCTGTTGTACCCACTTTTACACCGTAGTACTGGAGGTCCATATTGATAATATCTGCAAGGCGGTAGTTATTTCGGAATGATGTACTATTGAAACGAAGAATTGCACTTGCTTTGCCATCCTTTACGGCATTACATTCGAGATATCCTTGTAAGTTCTTCAGCACAGAACCGAACTTCGACACCTCCATACCCATTCCTTGCTGGTCCATGGGAACATTACCACTTGCAGCATCTGTAATCGCTGTATAAATTGTTAGACGAGTCTCTTTAGTTAATTCGATATCATAGCCCGATAGACGTTCGACACCTTTACCTTGTTCAGCTTTTTCGATGAAGTCAGTGAGTATTGTGTTTGAGACAGTACTTCGAACAATTTTTTGCGCTTCTGCAGAAGCGTGAATATCAGACTCAAGCCGAAACATTGAAAGTAATTTCGGCGTTTTTGCCGAGGCCTCTGTGGCTGTGCTTACCTCACCTTTATTTTCATTCTCAATTTCCCGTATGTAGCGACCCTTGTCTTGTATTTCAACAAAATCAAGGGCGGTTTGTTCATCAAAATATACTATTTTTGTCAGTCTGCTTTTCGTCATATTTTCCTCCGCACTTACTTATCCTGATTATACTTTATCTGTATTATCGTGTCACGCTTGTGTACAATAAGAGGTATTATGATAATAGACTCACCATACTTATTTGATAACTTAGAACCTATCGACCAACTTCACGCCAAGCCCGTAGAGTTAATACAAAAAAACATTCCATCAGAACAGTGGAATAGTCTCGATTATACCGATACCAAAGGCTTTGACGGCTTTGATGTTGTATGGAATAGTCTTGCACAATTGATAGGCATCTGCCTTGTAGTATTTGCCGAATTAGAAAGTGAATTGGAGTATCGGCTATACGAGCTAGTTAATGACAGGTCGAGTCAGCTAGGGATGGTAGTTACTCGTACGATGTCTTTTGAGCAAAAACTACAGACATACATTGACCTTCTTAGGCTTGTGGGCCCAGAGTCAAGCACACAATACCAGGCGGACGTTAGCCAACTAAAAAAGCACCTAAAGAGGGCGGGAGAGGTTCGAAACATTATTGCACATGCAAAGTGGCAATCAATAACACAAGACGGTTACGTGTTCAGCTCAATTGATACGATTAGTAACTCATCCCCTGAATTAAATCTAAAATACTTTAAACTCCATAAGGACAACTTAGAGCAGTACAGGGCATATCTACAAGGTGTAGCTAACGCAGTCGATTACATACACTCAGAATACTTAGAGGCCCCATATAGCAACTAGCCTAAGTCTATTAAGGAGTCTCTATTTTGTATAAATATTCCATATCACCCCGTAATATAAAAATAGCTCAGTTTATCTGGGCTATTTTATTTAATTAGATGTAACGCTAAGTATCGTAATAAATCAAATATTTCTACCCAATTGTTTAAGCTCGGCTCCGAAAGTCTAGTAAAATATTGCTTGATGATAAATATTTAGTAGCGCAGAGTTAATTTCGAGCGATTTACCCACTTGTTGCATTGTTGCAAAACATATTCATCCATATAACTGTCAGATATTTCAGTACAAGCATAGCTAAACAGTTCTGTTCTGCTCACTATCTTATTGTTCCTATATTGAGATAATCTATCCCTAAGCCATGGAATGGAGTCGTATATATGTACGAGCCTCTGTTCTAATTTAAAGTCATTCTGGAGAGCCGCGCTATTGAACCATATATAGTGTAGATACTCATGGGCTAGTATTGTTCGTTTTGTTGTGTTATCCCAGTCTTTACGAATACGGATCGCTCTACCATCAGGACTGTTATAATCTCCATTGTCATATACTCCACCAACTTCAAACGTGCTTGAGTTAAGATCGTCTACATATGCAAGGTTTGTTTTTCTGATGTGCTTGAGACCAATTTCATCCGCCATTTTAAGTAAATCTTCAGGCTGTCCAGTGCGTGTTTTTGCATTTTTCTCAAACCATTCATCATTTGCGCCACCATATGTCTGTCCTGCAAATTCATTTGCCCAGCCTTGCGCATTTTCGTTAGCCCTGGATATTCTAAGCTCTAATTCTTCAACTTGGTACTTCAGATTGTAAGCCTGATTATAGTAATAGCCTGCCGTTAGGCTAGTAGCTGCGGTTATTGTCAAGACGATGGCGATAACTATGACTTTTTTCATGGTTGAATTTTAGTAGAGCTATCAGTACTTGTCAATAATGTCATTAGTCTATTTTAGCGGCTATATGCCTGAACAGGTGTGTTGCTGTTACGTGATAGTCTAATAGCGACTAAATTAATATACTAGCAATTCTCACTCATCTCGCTTATACTTAAAACATGACTAAAGTGTGGCGTGATGTTGGATCGTTGTATCAGATTTATCCGCGAAGTTTCCGAGACTTGAACGGTGACGGGGTCGGGGACTTGAACGGCATTACACTCAAAATGGACTATCTCAGTGATCTCGGCGTTGACGCCATTTGGATTTCGCCGTTTTTCACGTCGCCCATGACTGATTTTGGCTATGACGTGGCGGATTATCAAAATGTCGATCCGGTGTTTGGCGGCCTGGACGATTTTCGTATGTTGTTGGATGAAGCCCACGCGCGCGACATCAAGGTGATGATTGACTTAGTGCCGTGCCACACGTCCGACCAACATCCGTGGTTTGTTGAGTCACGGTCTGGACGGGACAATCCTAAGCGAGATTGGTATGTATGGCGAGACGGTAACGACGGGCATGCACCGAACAATTGGGTCAGCTTGGCAGGCGGCAAATCGTGGACGTTTGATGCTGATTCTGGCCAATACTATCTGCACTCGTTCTTACCAACTCAGCCAGATCTCAACTGGGACAATCCTGAAGTGCGCTTGGCCATCAAAGATGTGGTGCGATTTTGGTTTGACATGGGCGTGGACGGCATGCGCGTGGATGCTATTTGGGGAATTTCCAAAGATCCAGAGCTGCGTGATGATACCGTGAACTATGATTTTCATGGCGATTCTGACAGCTACGGTGCCTACATTCACGACCACTGCAAACACGGGCCGCATTTTCAAGAATATTTGCATGAGCTGGCGAGTGTTTGTGATGAATATGACGACAAGCAGATGGTATTTGAGTTCTATCCAGATGAGCGTCTTGGCGACATTTGGCAGCAATATCATGACGTTATCCACGTTCATCCAAAAGCTACAGCCTTTTTCATGGAACATCGGCAAAATGACTGGCACGGTGAGCATACTGGCTGGAATATCATGAACTATTTGGAAGCAGCAGGGGAGAATATACCATTCTTTTGCCTTGGCAACCACGACCAGCCGCGTGTGACGTCCCGCCTGGGTTTGCCGCGGTCCCGTGCGCTGCAGTTCCTTAATCTGCTGTGTCCGGGCGTCAGTGTGATGTACTATGGTGATGAAATTGGCATGGAAGACGTTGATTTGACGCAGCATGATGCGCAAGATGGCTTTCACCATTCGCTGCAGGATGACCGCAACCGCGCGCGTACGCCCATGCAATGGAATAGTTCTCGCTATGCCGGGTTTGCCAATGTGCTGCCGTGGTTGCCGGTGCATCCTAACCGCAAGCAAGTCAATGTCGCCAAAGAGACGAAAGATCCAAGCTCGCTGTTGTGGCTATGTCGAAAATTATTGGAGCTGCGACATGAACTGCCAGTCTTACGCCACGGCAGCATGGAAAAGCTGGACACCGGCAACGGCTTTGTCTTAGGATTTCGTCGCCAACTTGACGGTCGGCAGCTGCAGATATATATCAACTTTGCGGACGCAGTACAAACGGTGTGGTTACCAAACTCCGGTCGTGTCATCATTGGTACAAATCCAGATATCCGTGTGGATGGCGATGTGTTACAGCTGCTTGGCTATGGCGGTGTACTGATTGACATAACATAGCCCCGTCTGATGACGGGGCTAACGTTTGGTTGCTTTGTTTGTTATGGGTTCACAAAGTTCATGCCTGAGTACGACACGTCGTATTGGTCGTAGTTTGGCAATGTTGCGTTTGGATATTTTGCTTTGTAGGCGTCGCGAATTGAAGCGGCCTGAATGTCGGATGTCACCGTGTTATTGATGGTGTCGACTGTCAAAATCCTGGTTGGGTTGTAATCATTTGAGTGGAATGCACCCAAGAATGATGCAACCTTGTTGCCATGCTTACCTGTATCAACGCGACTGGCCGCTTGTCCAACATGTCCTGAGAAGGTCATGCGGATGTTTGGATATGCCAAGATCAAATTGTCGTAGACATAGCGTGGGGTTTGTTTGCCAGTGCCGTATCCAGCGCCGGTACCGATTGAACCATCAGCGTTCAACAGCGAGTGGCTCAGGACGATGACGTTGTGCTTTGGATGGGAGGCTACGACGTTCTTCGCCCAGTTGACGGCCTCAGCGCGCGGCCAAAGCTCAAGTGTCAGAACAAGCCACTGTTTACCTTCAGCAGTGAAAGTTTTGTAGGCGTTGTCAACTTTGCCTTTTTCAAACATTTGGTTAGCTGACAGCTTTTGGCGAGCAGCAGAGAAGTATCGGTTAAATACTGTCGTGTCTCGTGCCCACTCGTTGGTGTGTCGCCAGTCGCAAGCACTGCCACCGCCACAAACAGCCTTTGTGTCGTGGTTACCGATGGTGGTCAAGTAAGGAATATTTGCTTGGTCAATAGTCTTGAATGCGTTGGACGCGACGATGTATTGATCTGGCTTATCAATGCCTTCATGTCCACCAGAAGTGACCATGTCACCAGTGTGAGCCAAGAAGCGGATGTCGTATTTTTCTTTATTTTTCACGGTCCAGTTGGTGCGGGCAGCGAATTGATTGCCTGACCATTGGAAGACTTCCTGTTGCGTGTCAGGATAGACCGCAATGGAGAACTTACCGTCTTTTACTGGATCAACATTGTTACCATTGTTGTGTTGTACTGGCTTGACATAGAACCACTCTCTGCTTTCCTGAACATAGCCGGCCTTTTGAAGATCTTGTCGATCCTTGGCGATGACTTGGCGGAAATTGAAATGTTTGTACCGCATGCGGTAAACCATCTCTGCACCATCTTTCAATTCAGCTTGAGCGTAAAAGGCGATTCCTTTGCAGGTGAATCCGTACTTTTTACAAGCATTGTCAGCCTCATTTTTATTGACCGTCAAAAGACTTGTGTAGTTTCCGTCTTTCAACGTTGCGTCAGCGCGGTACACTGGCGTCAAACCGCTACCTGCAGTTGTTGACACCATAAAAATAGGGCGCACTGTCGTGAAGCCATTTTTGGCTGCTTGTTGAATTTCTGTTTGAGACGTTGTGACAAAGCTGTGTGGTTTGCCAGGCCTGGACACTTCATACGCAGTTGCGTTGAGCGCTGGGCTGGCGGCTTTGGCGTTTGATGACGTTGCAATTGGCCACGCGATTGCTGCGACCGCAACGAGTGCAAATACTAAACTTGCTGTAAAAGCACTCAGACGATGTTTGATCGTGATATGTTTCACTTACCCTCCTCGTTTAACTGATACCATTAACCATTTTACTATATAGGGCGGGAGGATGCGAATGCGGTATAATGAATATATGAATCGACGACCCCTGGCCGAACAGATGCGGCCGCAGAAATTGGATGAGGTGATCGGACAAAGCCATTTGCTGGGCGAGGGTGAGCTGCTCCGCCAAATCGTGAGGCGTGCTGAGCCGGTCAGTTTGATTTTGTGGGGGCCGCCGGGGACGGGCAAAACGACGTTAGCGCGGATTATTGCCCGCGAAGTCAATGCCGAATTTATTGAGCTGTCAGCGGTGACTAGCGGTAAGAAAGATGTCGAGCGGGTGATTGAACATGCTCGGCAGAACTGGAACTTGGGACTGAGGACAATTTTATTTGTTGATGAAATTCACCGCTTCAACAAGGCGCAACAGGACGCGTTTTTGCCGCATGTCGAGAGCGGGCTGATCACGTTGATTGGGGCGACCACTGAGAACCCGAGCTTCGAGGTGATCACGCCGCTGCTCAGCCGGACGCGAGTGCTGGTGCTCTGTCAACTGACGAAAGATGAAATTGTATTGGTGCTGAAGCGGGCGCTGAAGACTCTGAAACAAGCCAAGCGGGTGTCGCCCAAAGCTCTAGACTATTTGGCGGAATTGGCGGACGGCGACGCGCGGGTAGCCTTAGGTAATTTGGAATTGGCGCTGAGCTTTGGCGAGAAAGTCACGCCAGAGGTTGTCAAGGCAGCGGCCCAGCGGAGACTGCCGGGCTATGACAAAAAGGGCGATGCGCATTATGATGTTATCTCGGCGTTCATCAAATCACTGCGCGGTAGTGACGCGGTGGCTGCGGCGTACTATTTGGCGCGCATGATTGACGCTGGTGAAGATCCGAAGTTCATTGCTCGGCGGATGGTGGTCTTTGCGTCGGAGGATATCGGATTGGCAGGCAACGGTGCGCTGAGCTTGGCAGTCGCCACTTTTGAAGCGGTCGAGCGCGTTGGACTGCCTGAAGCTAAATACAATTTATTCCACTGTGCCATCGCCCTGGCTCGCAGCCAGAAATCACGTGAGATTACTGATTTGATGAATGAGGCTTTTTCTCTGGCGCACAAGTATCCGAACTCGCCGGTGCCGCTGCATCTTCGAAATGCTGCCACTAAGCTAATGAAAGATTTGGGCTACGCCAAAGATTACAAATGGCAAGCTGGCTTCCAGCACGAAAAGGGATTTCTACCAGAGGACATTCCGCATCCGCCCAAGAGTTAGCTTACCTTGGGCAGCGCTCATCAAACCGATCGTATAGTGCCGCGTACACGCCATTGGTCCAGCCAAAGCCGTCTTGCAACGGATATTCGCCACCGCCGCCGATGCGTGACTCGCTGTCAACGTCATATTTCTCGATCATCTTGCCTTTGTCAGCAAAGACGCGTTCGGTGGAATCCAACCATCGTCTCCTGATCTCTTCCGCTAATTCATCAAGTCCGTACCGCTTCAAGCCACAAACCGCCACCCATTGTAGCGGCGCCCAACCGTTTGGCGCATCCCACTGCTGGCCATTGTCAACCAGTGTCATCCGCAGCCCGCCATCGCGCAAAAACTCGCGCTGTAACATTTCAGCCACGTGCTCGGCTTGTTTCTTGGTGGCGACGCCATTGTAGAGGGGGAAGACGCCAGCTAGTGTCGCGTGTGGCATCTGTCGACCAGTGCGGAAATTATAATCATAGAAGAAGCCGGTCGCTTCGTTCCAGCAATACGTCCTGATGGCTTCCGCGCGCTTTTCAGCCGCCTGGATGAACTTTTTGCGCAGCGCTTTTTGCTTCAAGATGCCGTAACATTGAGCGATGGTCATTTCCAGGTCATACAGCAAGCAGTTGAGGTCTACTGGCACAATATCTGTCGTCTGGATGCTTTCAATGCAGCACGCCTCGCCAAACCAGCGCGAGCTGAAATCCCAGCCACTCTCTGCGCCAGCTCGCAAGTCCAGGTAAATCTTTGCTTTGTTGGCATTTGGACTTTTCTGAGCCGTCTCGATGTCTTCGCGGCGACTTTCCGGACGGGGAGTATTCTTATTGTCAAAGTAGCGGTTCAAAACGGTGCCATTTGGCATTTTCACCACTCGTCCAGTAGCTATCTGGTCAGCGCTGTCAAGTTGTTTGTGCCCTTTCATCCAGAATTTGTATTCTGTCAACAGCAGCGGGAAATATTCCAATAGTACCAAGCTTGAGCCACCAACTTTTCGCGGACGCGTCGCCAACAGCTTAACCATGGCAGAGAAAAACGGCGGCTGGCTGCGGCTCAGGAAATATGTTCGATTGGCGGTCGGGATATAGCCAAACCGTTGGATCATGTAGGAATAATTTTTCATCATGCCGTTGATCAATCCCCATTGGTTATCAACTGCCAAGCCCAGCATGATGAAGTACGTGTCCCAATAGAACTGCTCTGAAAAACGTCCGCCGGGCACAATGTAGTCGTACGGTAGGGGAATAAGCGAGCCTGAAGCTTTGTGGGCCTGACGCCTCAGCTGTGGCCACAGCTGCGTGACATGTTTGCGCGCTGATTCGGCTGGCTGAGGTACGTGGCCCGCGTGCGACGGATTAAAATCATGAAAATGTTGATTAACGAACTCTTGCAGATTGAAGTCTGGTTTTTTGGACGCTTCCAAATATTCTCGTTGGATTCTTCGCCAACGCTTTTTTGGCACGACATCCACGAATGTTTTGCCGTCTTGGTAAATTTGCTGTGCCTGGACCTCGTGAAATAGATGCCCAAATAATTCATCAGGATCTTTACGATTGATGGGTGTGATGCGCTGGCTAGTGCGCACCAAAGAGCGTTTAAATTGGTCAACATTTTTCTTTATCATACTTTTACTATAACTGGTTGCGGTGGTATAATCTAGAGTAGATATTTTCATAAGGAGAATGTAAATCATTATGGCAACAACATCACAGGAGAAAACAACAGAAACTCCCAAAGTTACAGAAGCTCATGTCTCTGAGCAAACCACGCAAGAAAACACCAATCAACAATATTTTGCACAGCCGTCAGCTGCTCCCGTGCAGTATGTTGTGATGGCAAACTCCCTGAAGGGTGTCAAAGGTTGGTTGGCATTTTTGACAGTGCTAATGGGCTTTGGTGGTATCATCTATACACTGATGTTCTTCGGTGCCGTGCTAAGATTGAGCAGTCCTGAAGGCGCTGTGTCGATCATCTTTGCGCCAATCATTGCTATTCTATCCTTTGCCACTGTCGTGTTGATTAGCCTACAGAAAAAAGTTGGCCGCTATCTGGCCATTGCCGCATACATGACGTCTGCGACGTATTTTACCTTGCTTCAGATTGTCATTGCCTCAATGCGCAAAGATTCTGATGCAGAACGAATTGTTGGCATCATCGGTGGAATATTTATCTATTTCATCGTTGCTGGACTACTGTCACTATACTTTGTGGTTTCAAAGCGCGTCAAAGAAACGTTGGTGGACTAACCTCGGTTCACTCCATTCATGAAAAATCGCCCTTAGCTCGGGGCGATTTTCATATGTGCTATGTCGTCAAGAGCAGGAGACTACTTCTTGGCCGCGCGCTTTCGCTCATTGGCGTCAAGGTAGCGTTTGCGCAGGCGCAGGGACTTTGGCGTCACTTCCAGCAACTCGTCGTCCTCGATGAAGTCGATGCATTGCTCCAGGCTAAACTGCGTAAATGGCGTCAGCTGTACCGTACCATCGGACGATTTGGAACGCATGTTGGTTAGGTGCTTAGCTTTACAAACGTTAATTTCAATATCTTCTTGGCGATTGTAAATACCAACGATCATCCCGGCGTACACTTCCGTGCCCGGCCCGACCAAAAGTTCGCCGCGTGCCTCAGCCGCCTGCAGCGCATACGGCGTGGTAGTGCCAGCTTCAAAGGCGATGAGTACGCCGCCGCGGATCTTTGGCAATTTGCCGCCCAGTGGTTGATAGCCGTACGGCAGGGAATTCATAATCACCGTGCCTTTGGTGGCGGTCAAGAGTACGTTTCGCAGGCCGATTAACGCTCTCGTCGGCAACACATAGGTCATGCGGGTAGCACCGCTAGCGGTGGTTTCTTGCGATTTCATTTCAGCGTGGCGCGCACCCAGTTCTTGGCTGATCGCGCCGATGAATTCGCTGCTAATTTCGATTTGTAGCTCTTCAATTGGCTCTTTCTCGACGCCGTCCTCGGTGATGGTGACCACTTGCGGGCGGCCGACTTCGAACTCAAAGCCTTCGCGCCGCATGGTCTCGATCAAGACGCTCAGGTGCAGCTCACCGCGGCCAGACACCGTAAAGCCGATGCCGTTTTCTTCAACGCGCAGCGCCACATTGGTTTCCAATTCTCGCCGTAACCGGTCGCCAATTTGCCGCGAGGTAGTAAATTCGCCCTCGCGTCCTTTCATCGGGCTGGTATTTGGGCCGAGATACATGCTCAGCGTCGGCGCTTCAATGGCAATCGCCGGCAAGGCCTCAGGCTGCTCTTTGTCGGCAATCGTATCGCCAATGTGCGCTTCGCTTACGCCAACCAGCGCCACGATGTCGCCAGCAAATGCCTCGTCAAGCTCTTCGCGGTTTAGCCCGCGGTAGCCAAAAACTTTCTCGATTCGCGCTGAACCCGACACCTCGCCGTGCTTCAGCAAGCTAACCGCCAGGCCGCGCTTGACCGACCCGCGAGCGATCCGCCCAATAGCGTATTTGCCCTGGAAGGTGTCGTACTGCAGGCTGGTCACCAGCATCTGGAAACCGCCATCAGCCGTGACGCTCGGCGCCGGGATATCGTTAATAATCGCTTCAAAAATTGGTGTGAGATTGGCGTCTTCGCTCGGGTCAGCAGGAATCTCTCGCCACGCCTTGCCATCGCGCCCAACGGCGTAATAAATCGGATAATGCAGCTGACTATCATCGGTCGCTAGCTCCAAAAATAGATCGCTCAGCTCGTCTTCAACCTCGGCAATTCGCCGCGCCGGTTTATCAATTTTATTAATCACCACCACTGGCTTCAAGCCCAGTTCTAGTGCCTTGCTCAATACAAACTTCGTCTGCGGCATCGGCCCTTCCTGGGCATCGACGATCAGCAGCACACCATCCGCCATCTGCAGCGTCCGCTCGACCTCGCCCGAGAAATCGGCGTGCCCCGGCGTGTCGATAATGTTGATTTTATAATCGCCGTAAAAGATCGAGGTCTGTTTGGCGGTGATGGTGATACCGCGTTCGTGCTCCTGATCGCCCGAATCCATGATCAGCTCTTGGCTCATCTCGGCCTGGTTGTCGCGAAATGTGCGCGACTGTTTGAGCAGCCCATCAACCATGGTCGTCTTGCCGTGATCGACGTGGGCAATAATGGCAATATTTCGAATCTTGCTAGCGTCCTTCATAAAAATATGGTCTGATGTTAGTAGCAGACCTTCCTTTAGGGTTATTATAACACGTATGTCTGTGCTTCGTCCAATTGTTCAGGAGTAAATGTAACGGCACGCGTGATGCCATCTGGTCTTTCTTGCAGCTTAATTTTTGGTAGCTCTGGACCATTCATTTCCTCTGTCATACCATTCATCACCACAAAGAGACCACAAGCAGCCAAGTCTAGTTGTGTCTTGCTCATGTGCAGTCCACGCGGTAGCCTACCAAATTCTGTGAGGTCTGCTCCATAAACAGCGGGGATAGGATGGAATGGTAGATACGCAAGCCCTACAGCAATAAAGGGCTCGTCTGATAAGAACGGTTCTTCACTAGGGTTCCATGATTTTCTCTCTGCTTCTAAGGACGGATGTAACTTTAAGAATCTTTCATAGCTCGACTGGTGATAGCCATGTGGAGTAGTCACCAGGTGAGCTGTCGTTTGTTTTAGTGTTTGAGAAAATATCGCAAATCCAGCAGGGCGAGGATTTCCGTGCTTAACTTTTTCTGGCTTTAAAATGGTTGACGTAAATGATAATGTTTCTGACATATTCCTTGAGTGATTATTATAGTGCTATTTCTTTGGCTGCTTGGGCAATGGCACGCCTGGACAGCTCCACGGTCCCCATGGTGTTTCTGAACGGACCCAGATCATATCGCTCATACAAGACGATATGCAAGGCGCACAGCGCCAATCGTCGTGCTGGTTCAGCAACTGCCATGGTTTTTTCAGTGGTTTGCTTGAAGGGAATAATGCTCGGTAGCCTGTCAATATTCTCGTCTAGTACGCCAAGCCCGAGCTCGGCGTCGTGATGCTTCTTTTCGCCAGGCATCGCCGAGCGCTGTTCTGGTGTCAGATAGCGTAAATATGCAGCGTACAAATCTTCGTGCATTCCATCCGAACTGAGAACTAAATCTATGCCGTCTGGTTCACGAGCACCAGGGATCGCCAAGCCAATGGGTACTGTAGATGATTCGTGAGGAGGCACATCAAATACGCCTACATTTACCGTAACTTTCCTAAACACTCAAAATATAATACTACAATGAGTAGAAAAAGTCAATACTCATGCATGATATATAGTTAGTCTAGAGGTAGGCCTGTTCAACGATCTTATTGAAGCTGTAAGCAGGTGCCCCCTCCACGTAGATAGCAGGGCGTTTTGCTGCTTCTAACGAAAGAATATCGTCATTAGTGAGCGGCACTTCATTTGGTAATTGTCCAGTTATTCGTACCGTACGCATAACATCCCGCAGTACATAGCAGCCGATAGCTAAGACTTCTGGGACAATTTGCGCTTCTACACTGCGCGTACTAAGATGATCTTTGTCGTACCATGCACGAACAACCGAGTCGATCGACTGGGCGCTCACTCCTCTAGTTATGATGTCAACAATTGTCTTTTCTTTGCTTCCAGTGACGGATTTTTTGCTCCCGACGATTCGCTCAACGCTGTTTTGTGCCAAACGTAGATCTTTATGAACCCCTTCTTTTCGTACGTCCATGGTATAGCGCACGGAGTCAGGACTAATAGCTACTTGTCCGATGATGCCAAGGATTACGGGAGATTGCTCAGGAAGCGTGGGCTCGGCAGCCTCTCTGTGGCGCACCTCAAACTCTACTGGAACAGGTTTTTTACGGAACCTGCCTCTTTCGACTGTCAGGAAAGAGGGTATAATCTTTTCGTCAATTACTTCAGGCATAATAGGTAACAATGGTGGGAAATACAGGGCTCGAACCTGTGACCTCACGAATGTGAATCGTGCGCTCTAGCCAACTGAGCTAATTTCCCATACCTATATATTATACACTATTATGACGCACCTGCTAAGTAGTGGTCGCGAGCCTGCTGTTCAGTGAGAGCGGTCGTGTAGACAGAACTGTACTGCATGCTACCGGTAAAATATTTAGGCCCTTGATATTCACTGCCGTCAGCGTTTTTCCAATACGTCAATTTGCCGCAGCCAACTTTCCAATAGCCACCATTAGGTACATTTTCGCCGGCAGTCATGGATGGATTGGTGTCTACTTGGCTACCATCAAGGTACAGTGCTGCGCCATTTGGAGACATGGTTGCAACGACGTGATGCCACCGCCCATCAGCATAGTTTACGCCAGCGCGTGAGGTAACGAGCCTGATGCTGCCACTGTAAACACCGAACACAACGCGCCCATCTTTATCAATGTAAATATGGCGATCACTTTGTCCGCCACCGTTATAATCACCTTCATACAGCGAGCTAAAGCCCATCAGGCGTCCATTACTTTTCTTGGTAGTACTAAACCAGACTTCCAGACTAAAGGTATTTGGGGCTGGGTTGACCTTTTGGTCTGCCGATGTTCCGTGAGTGAGGCAGGCGTTCACTCCGTTAAATACTGAAATTCGGCGGTCGTCACGCACACAACCCGTGTTTGAGACACTGGCACGGCTGGGCGATCCATCACTCGGTGAAGGTTTGCCATGGTTGTTATTTCCAGAGAGATCAGTCACGACAGGATTAGCCGTATAGTCACTGTTGAGCGCCCAAGCAAAATATGGCTGAGGATTTGGACGGATCTGTGAACGGCTCCAGGTGGCCTCAGAGCACTTGAAGTAGGCGCGAGATTGGACGCGGTTGGTGCTATTTTGTATGGTCGCGGTAAATCCTGCTAGGGAAGATAATTGTACGGTCAGAAGCACTACTTCAAACAAGATGATGATAGCGAGCAGTACCATGTTGCGATTCCGCTCATGAACAAGTTGCAGGCCAGTAATTTCTTCTTCTGGTGGCGGCAATTTTACCAATAGCGCTATGAAGAGCGGCAACAGACACCACAACAGCGCAAACACCACGCCCGTCGGTCCAAGTGATGGCCGTGGCACGTAAATATAGTGCCCTTGCACGTCAGTTTCGGTGGCGCGAACGATGGCGGTTTGACCAGCATGAACACGGTTGCCATCGTCATCACGAATAGGGAAAATACCAGTATTGACAATGTGAAGCCGCACGTCATTTTTCTGGTGTGTAGCGATGCTGAGCATGTCAGCGCGAAGCCATGGGTTGAGGATCAGCGTCGCTAAAATAACCACCAATGTCCCACCAATGATGCGAACTGGCCAACGCCAGCGTTCACGCAGTCGCTTGATGCACGAAAGCAAATAGACGATGATCCAGCCAATCAGTAAAATCGGCGCGGCTCGCCAAACCCAGCCCCACACAGGCGCAATGACTACTGCCTTGCCGATCACGTCTCGGTTAGCCACCGACAAAGAATCTTCTGCGGCGTTGAGGTCACCTTTAGTGGTGTAGCTGTGGTCGTCGTTAACCTTAGCCAGACGGTGAGTGTAGACGCTGCCGCTACGATAAAACGTGATGATGTCATCTTTGTTGTAGGATTGCTGCGGCTGCGTAACGATTAGCGTCCCGACTGGTGCGGTTTCGCCCATGCTTGGCGTGGCGATGGTAAAAAAGCGAAAACCAGCTAGGTGTAGTACGAGCACTGAGCCTAGACTCAGTAGGCTCAGTGCTGCTATTACCCAAATGCTGGTTTTACTAAATCTCATTGCCCTTTAGTATATCAGATTTTACGGCTATTTATGAGATACTAGGCGCTAAATTGCCAGGTGATTGGTTGTGAGATTTGGCGACCTTGGAAGCTGGCGTCGGTATTTGCCGGAAGTGCGGCAGTAATGACCAATGTGACTGTCTCGTTTGGTGCAATTGGGTGACCAACGACTGTCTTGATATCTTGTGCTGCTGCCTGTTGGAAAGCTTCTGCCGTACCAGTCCATACTTGTGTACCGTTAGCGCGGACGGTAACGGTCATTTTGCTACACAAGTTACCGGTACCAGAGACTGATGCGCCTGGCGCGTTCTCGGTTGTACAGGTGCCACCCTTGACAGTAAAGGCGCTGGCAGCGATGCTACCCTTGTTGGTGATTTTCACTGTAGTGTCAGTGCTGCCGCCTGGAACGAGCGCCTGGCCGCCATACTTGTTGATGGTTGCACACGTTGCGCTACCAGTACCAGTAGTAGTACAGGTGACTGTTCCGTCGTGATTCTTTTCTTCCATGACCAGCGTACCAGTTGAAGCGGTGTTTACGCTGTTGGTGATGGTTGCAACGACACCCGCAAACGTTGGCGTCAAGCTAAACGCTACCATCAGCGTCATGATACCACCGACAACCGCCAGGCCGATGCGTTGCCGCTGGAAATAATTATTTGCTTTGCTCATAGTGATATAAACCCTCCTCGACTACCTAAAAGTAGATGTCTTGTATTATTTTCTATCTTGGCGCGATTGTAGCATATGCGTTTTGATATAGTCAATAAGAATTTTTATTGTTGAGATCAGTCTGTATAAATCGCTTTGTAATAAGAAAAATGTCGCCATTATAGGCGATATTTTTGAATACCAATTCTGGTGCGGCAGAAAGGACTTGAACCTTCACGCCCGAAGGCACTAGCTCCTAAGGCTAGCGCGTCTACCAATTCCGCCACTGCCGCATGCAGTGATTGTAGCATATACGCGGCCAGATTACTACCCAAATGATATTCATTTTCATTTTCGGTTGTGCTAAAATAAACGTACGATAGGAAAGGGGAATATGAATAAGGTTGCAACGTATTTGAATGGACATTTGACTGGAGAAATTTTGGTCAATGATTTGCTATTGGATGCAGCGCAATCTGACGGTAGCGTCCTGGCGCGTCGCCCAGAGATGATCGCTCGACCGTCAAATGTCAATGACATCCGTAAAATCATGCGGTTTTGTTCCCAACTGGCCGACAAAGGCCACATCCTTTCCGTGGTCGTTCGTGGGGCTGGCACCGACAGCAATGGCGCTGCCACTGGCGGCGGTGTATCTTTGGATATGCAGGCATATATGCACCACGCCAAAGGCATCGACCCGAAGCAGCAATTGGTCCACATGCAAGCTGGCATGAAGTACAGTGCAGTACGCGAACTGTTGTCTATGCATAAGAGCTTGGCATTGCCGGAAGTTTCAGCTGTCGGTCAAGACGGAACCATCGGCGGGGCAATCGCTTCTGGCGCGGTGGCGTCATCTGTCGGCATAACGACATTGTTCACTGACGCCATCTCTCAGATGGAAATTGTTTTAGCAAATGGCGATGTTATCCAAACTGGGCGCATCAACAAGCGCGAATTAGCAAAGAAAAAAGGTCTATCAACGCTAGAGGGCGAGATCTATCGTCAAGTGGATAACCTGCTGGAGGACAATCAGCAAATCATCGACGCCATTAAGCGCCGCGAAAAAAGCACAGCTGGATTTTGGGGAATTACCAAAGTCAAAGGTGAGGATGGTTCGTTTGACCTGACACCACTGTTTGTGGGTTCTCAGGGTGCGCTGGGTATCATCAGCGAAGTGATCATGAAAGCAGAATACAGCAGTAACGATGCGACAGTCATCACGGCGACATTTGGCGATATGTCTGAGGCACAAGCGGCAGTTGACGAAGCTCTGAAACACAAAGTCTCCAAAGTTGACATCATCGACGGACGAATCATGGCGCGGGCTGCTAGCGAGGGCAAGAAATTCTCCTGGGCACCACGTGAGGCGTTCAAAGGCGCAGCAGTCATCATCACCATGAGTGAATTTTCTGACAGGGCTCGTGGTCGCGCCGCCAAAAAATTGGCTCGCAAACTAGAGAATATCCATCCAGTTGGCTTAGCCATCCACGATATCCAAACCCAAGAAGTCGCTTCACTCTATACTCCATTGTCATTCATGCTGCACTCCACTGAAGAGCGTGCAACCTGTCCAGCGGTATTTTCAGGACTATGGCTGCCGTTGGAGCGATTGGACGGATTTTTGAGCGAACTACGCAAAGTAGAAGCTGAGACCAAGCTGGCGCTGCCAGTTTTCGTGGACGCGGTCAATGGCTACGTCGATTTGCTACCAGTCTTCAACTTGCACAAAGTGAGCGAGCGTCGAGTACTATTGAAATTAATCCCAGAAATTGCCAAAATAGTTGCCGAAAGCCGCGGCAATGTCGCTGGTCGCTACGGCGATGGTCGCCTAAAAGCTGGCTTGATGCAAGCAACCGTCTCGCCAGACGAAACAGCCATTTATTCTCAGATTAAACACATTTTCGACCCAGCCAACATCTTGATGCCTGACATCAAGAAAGAAGTCCCGGCCAAAGAATTGGCTGACGAGCTCAACTTGTGGTGCCGCACGAAATCATAGGCTCAAATCTCTTGCGCATCAGCCAGCGGTGTCGTATAATTAGCTGTGCAATCCAAACCATGCGCGGATGTGGCGGAATTGGTAGACGCGCTAGCTTCAGGTGCTAGTGTTCGCAAGAACGTGGAGGTTCAAGTCCTCTCATCCGTACCAGAGATCATCACCAGCTTCGGCTGGTTTTTATTTACACATATCTCTCATCGCCAACTTCTGAGACGTTATTTAACATGGCTTCAAAGGCTTGAGCGTTCTTTTCCCAGACGTTACCATCTGTGCTGATGGCGATAAACCGCGCCAGTCCATCATTTTTACCAACAGTCAGGCGAGCTTTAGTGACGAACGTCGCTCTGCCGACCTCGCAGCTGACCGTTATGTAGGCGATTCCCACTGTATTGCCGTATTCTTTGTGATCTATGACTTGAGTAGAAGAGGGGTCTGTGGTGCACTCAATGGTAGTACTGTTCTTCAGTGTCTGCTCAAGCGTTTTTCTAATGTGCTGTTCTGTCATCAGCGACCTTCGCAGCCTGTTGTATATCTGAGCTGAGGCGTTAGCTGGGGCGACAGGCTCACGACTTTGTGACAGATACACTAATGATTCTGACTTATTGTCTTTGAGCTTTTTATCACCAAAGCCTGCATAGACGTAATCATCCGTTTCATAACTCAAATTATTGACTCGCTTCCACTGCTTGGGCCGTTGCCAAGAGGTTTGTCCGGTTTTTTCTTGGACAAGATCTTTGACAGAGACAAATCCGTCCATGTACACCAAATAACTAAAGGACAGAAAAGCACTAATGATAGGGTAGAACCAGAATTTTTTGACATAGCTAACTTTACGCATAACGGTTATGTTTATCATAGCATATTATCTACGCCAGGTTCTGGTGATTACGCTAAATACAAGAAAATCACCCCGGGCTAGGGTGATCTTAGTAGTGTAAAATTCAGGGTCTACATGACAGGCAATCGTAAAAGAACAATTACCTGTCATGCAGAGCGCTACTCCTTCATGATGAAATTTTGACAAGTCTCCATCATGGAGAAGAGCTCTTCTTGAATCGCTTTTACCATCAAGAGGGCCATTGGTGAGTCTTGCTCGCGGAGGGTGCGGCTGATATATCGAAATATAGTCGCCGCGGATATAACCGCGTCGAACACAGCCTCACCCGTCTTCTCCTTGTTGGAGGTGATGGTCTCGGGGTCTGCCCCGAAATCCTTGAGGTCTCTTACAAGGGATTCAAATACTATGACACTCGGACCAAACAAGCGGGCTTCGCTCGCTGGGATTCGGCATGTACTGAGATTCCACAGAGTCCGCCAGAGCCGCTCGATGACAGCGGCGCGCTCGTGAACCTTCTTGATGTACTGCTCAGTGCGCATGAGAAATTCCTCTCTTGATCCTCATCTCTGCGAGTGTGCAGTGAAGTATTGTTCTTTACAATACAAGATGGGGTTTCATCTCTCTTATGATGGGTTAAAAAGAGATAAAACCTCATCTTGTATTCGATTGCCTGTCAAAGTTCACTTTCGGACAAGGATTTACTCAACTTGTCAACGAAAGCTGTCTTTACTTATACCACACTTATTTTAAAAAGTCAATGTAACATAGCAAAGCTTTGTTCTTTACGTAAGAATTTTGCTAAAATATGAGCAAGATGAATAATCACATCGACTACATAGAGTCTCCAGGCTCTTCTGGCGGTAAACGCTTTCGTTTGCAGGGCCCAACAGGCAATAACATTGCTGTCTGGTCTGAGGAGGCTGACGGCTTAGCGGAGCAGGCAAAATAGCCATGACAAAACCATATACATTTAGATCTGAGGTGCGCTTGTTTCCACAAGCGGGTGGCTGGCATTACGTTGTCGCACCTCAGGAATATACGGATGAGCTCAAACCGCTTGCAGTGAGGGGTTTAGTGGCGGTGAAGGCGACGGTTGGCGGTTCATCATGGCAGACGTCGCTACTGCCAATGGGTGACGGCTCGCAGTTTCTGGCGTTGCCCGCAAAAGTTCGCCAGAAAGAGCAGATCACCATCGGCGATGTGATCGAGGTGTCGTTTGTTGTGAGATAGTGCAGGCGCTTGAAAGCACGCTACATTTTTCATGACGATGAGAAGATCTTTTGTCTCTTTTCCAGAACGTTTGCTACAATAACAGAGATGCAAGATACACGAAATGTGATTGATAAGTTCAAAGGTCGGAGCGAGGCGGAAATTGTGAAGGAGCTGGACGCCAAGGACCACGGCTTGGTGATTGCTCTGGAGAACACCGAGCGGGATTTTAACATGGGGACGATTGTCAGGAGTGCCAATGCGTTTGGTGTGCGGCAGATTTACGTCATCGGCAGGCGGCAATGGAACAAGCGCGGTGCCATGATGACGGATAAATATTTGCACGTGCAGTATGTCAGTTCAACGGCGGAGTTCGTCGAGCTAATGCGGTCTGAAAACAGAGAAATTATCGCGATTGACAACATCCCAGGTAGCGTCAATATGTCAGAGATAAGCTTGCCGAAGCGCGCGGTGTTGGTGTTTGGCCAAGAGGGGCCAGGAATTTCCGAGGAGATGGCACAGGCGGCAGATAGAATTATTGCCATCGAACAGTTCGGCTCGACCCGCTCCATCAATGTCGGTGCGGCAGCCACCGTGGCGATGTACTGCTGGCTGCAGCAGCATGTGTTGAAAGGTTAAGTATTGCTGCTTAACAGTTACCAGTCAAGATTTCGCTTCACCGCTGCCAGATAATAACAACAGTGACCATTTGGATCTGAGACAAAAAATAACTCTTCCACTTCATCATTTGAACATATTTTAAGACATTGGTCATTGGCATACGGCTTAATGAGGTGTATAAATTCAAATTCAAACCCACCAGACAACCTCTTCACTTGTTGACTCTCATCAGTTGGGTCGGGATAATCAATTGCCACCAGTATAAATGACTGACCGTCTGCCGTCTGAAATAGATAATAGACTGCGTCTGGATATAGCGTGATGAAAGAAGCAAATTCACGAACATATGTCATTTCCTTGAGTATTGGAAAGGCTTGAATGACAAAGTCAGGTATTGTGATTGTGATGCTATTTTTCATGATTCTATAATTGTACTATTCAAACTAGTAAAAGTGGACAGTTTTATGACTTGTCCAGGTCTGTTGAGCTAGAAGATCTCAGTCAAATAGACATCTAGTCGCAGATCATTGCCATTTGTGACTGTGAATCTGTTGTCTATGATGATTTCTCCTCCTTCATCTTCAGGCAGCCTCCAGAATACGATATTCTCGCCACGTGGACCACCTGTAGCTTTTACATGACCATAGCCGTCGTTGTGAGTGTTGTCGTACCTACCGCCGTAGTAGATATTGATCATACCTCCGGACCGACAGACTTTCGCCTCTCTTCCATCAAAGCGACCGAGTTGCTCCATGATAACTCCTCTTGGAGTCGGGCAGAGAAATATTCTCCGCGAAGTGGGGCGTCTCCAGCCTGGTGGCTCCAGGCGAGACGCCAGCCTCTGCGGTTGCAAAAGCTGGTATATATATCAATTATTCGCGTGCTTGTCAACAAATACGTTTACAAACAGTCTCACGTGTCCTATAATTAACCCATGATTTCATTCACATTCCATCATCCGCATGTGTTGCCGAGGTAGAACTCTGATTTTTTGATTGTCCGCGCCGAGTTCTGCCTTGGCGTTTTTGATTGATATATATAAGAAATAATGACATAATGGAACTAACATGAGCAGTTTATCAACACAAAGTTACAAAGGTTCGCGAGACTATTTCCCGGAAGAAAAACGTCTGCAAAATTATATTTTTAACGTTTGGCGTAAAACCGTCGAAAGTTTTGGCTATGAAGAATACGGTGCTCCACTTCTGGAGCCCATGGATATCTATCTGGCAAAATCAGGTCAGGAACTAGCAAGTGAGCAAACATATGCCTTTGAAGACCGCGGTGGGCGCCAGGTTACCATTCGTCCAGAGATGACGCCGTCAATCTCCCGCATGGTAGCAGCCAGACGACACGAATTTGCGGTGCCAGCACGCCTGTATTCAATTGCGAACTTCATGCGCTATGAACGCCCGCAGCGCGGACGAGAGCGTGAGTTTTGGCAGCTGAACGCCGACCTGTTCGGTGTGGATGGCCCCATGGCCGATGCCGAAATCATCGAGATGAGTTATCGTTCGGTGCTGAACTTCGGCGCACGCCCCGATATGTTTACGGTGCGAGTGAACAATCGCCAATTGGTCAATCAACTCCTTGGCCAATTCTTGGGACTGGATGTCATCGGCGCTAATATGATGACCAAGTTGCTTGATAAGAAAAATAAGATTCCGCCAGAGACTTTCAAGCAGCAAGCCATAGAAATTTTTGGCGCCGAGGGTTCGCGTGAAGGCTTGCCGAAGTTGGCTCAGATGATTAGCATGAAGAGTGTTGATGATTTGCCGCCTGAGCTGAGCGATAGTCCAAGCGTCCAGCAGATACGCACGGTCATGGACCTGTTGCGACAAAAAGGCGTGACCAATGCCGTGTTTGATGTGACATTGATGAGGGGCTTGGACTATTACACTGGCACGGTTTTTGAATTTTTTGACAATGCGCCAGAAAACAATCGTGCTATGTTTGGCGGTGGTCGGTACGACGGGCTTGTGGGGCTGTTTGGCGTTGAGCCAATGGCGACAGTTGGTGTCGGTATGGGTGCAACCACCATGCAGGTGTTTTTGGAAGTCCACGGTTTGCTACCAGAGCTGGCCACGCACACTGATGTGTATATCATCCCGATCAGCCCAGAGGTCATGAGCGGTGCCGATGCGCTTGCCAGGAAGTTGCGGTCTGAAGGGGTGTTTGCTGAGCTTGACATCACGGGTCGCAAGATAGACAAACAGCTGAAGGCTGCTCTCAAAAAGCAAGTGCCGTTTGCGGTGTTCGTCGGGCCAGAAGAATTAGAATCAGAAACGTACACCGTGAAAAACTTAGTTGAATCAACTGAACAAAAAGTCAATTTCACCCGCATGATTAGCGTGGTGACTGATCACCGATATGACGGTGACGAAGACGCGTTATTTGAGGCTTAGCCCCATATCTGTTATAATCAACAGATATGAAGACGACTGTAAAGAAACTATCAGATACCAAAGTAGAATTGACCATTTCACTTGGCAGCGAAGAATTGTCAGCTGCTGAACAAGTAGCCCTCACCAAAATGGCGAGCGACTTGAAGGTGCCAGGCTTCCGCAAAGGCAAAGTTCCTGTCAGTGTTGCTGCAAAACACGTTAATCCAGCAGCGTTGCAGGAGCAGACATTGGACAACGCCCTGAGCAAGGCGGTTGCTGAAGCTTTCATGGCAGAAAAAATCCAAGCTTTGGACCGTCCAGCTGTTGATGTGAAGAAGTTTGTGCCAGGTCAGCAATTGGAGTTTACTGCAGAAGTAGAAATCATCCCACCGGTAAAATTGGGCAACTACAAAAAACTGAAAGCCAAGCGGCAAGCCGTCAAAGTTGAGGACAACGAAGTAGAAGAAATCATCACTCGGATGCGTGAAAACTTTACTGAAAAAACGGAAGTTAAGCGCGCTGCCAAAGAAGGTGATGAAGCGGTCATCGACTTTACTGGCAAAAAAGATGATGTGCCGTTTGATGGCGGCGCAGCAAAAGACTTTGCACTGAAGCTTGGCTCTGGTCAATTTATTCCTGGCTTTGAAGAGGGTGTTGTTGGTCACAAGGCTGGCGAGACGTTTGATTTGAAATTGACGTTCCCGAAGGATTATCACGCCAAGGAACTGGCTGGTGCCGGCGTTGTCTTTACGGTGATCTTGCACAAGGTCAATGAATTGTCGCTGCCTGAAGTGAACGACGAGTTTGCTGCCAAATGCGGTCCAT
Organism: uncultured Candidatus Saccharibacteria bacterium; assembly: GCA_963525845.1. Taxonomy (GTDB): domain Bacteria; phylum Patescibacteriota; class Saccharimonadia; order Saccharimonadales; family Saccharimonadaceae; genus Nanosynbacter. The sequence continues at coordinate 266,736 of CAURKU010000001.1, read as the reverse complement.
TCACCTCAGTAGATGAATTCAAAGCTGACATCAAGCGTGAGATTACCGCCCAGAAAGAGCGTGAAGCTGACGAAAAATTGAAAGATGATTTGGTAGGAGAGTTGGCGGAAGCGTCTAAGGTGGCGCTGCCTGAACTGCTGATTGACGATCAGATTCGGTCAATTGAGCAAGATTTGATGCAGAACTTGATGTACCGTGGATTGACACTGGACAGTTACTTGCAGACGCAAAAGTTCACGGACAAGGACGATTGGCGAGCCAAAGAAGCCCGTCCTGCGGCCGAAAAACGCGTCAAGGCTGGATTAGTTTTGGCGGAATTGTCCAAAGAGCTGGGTGTAGAAGTTTCTCACGAAGAACTGTCCACGCAAATTGAGGCCATGAAACAGCAGTATGGCAAAGATCCAAAAATAGCTGAACGCTTCAGTGATCCAAATGTTCACCGTGACATTGCAAACCGCATGATTACCGACAAGACCGTCGAAAAACTGATAGAACTGAACAAATAGTCTTTGAAGAGTAGCCTGGGTGACACCGATACCGCTTTTGCTGGTATTGACAAAAATGCATTTATGGTGTAAAATAAGGCTTAGTTATGTGTGAACGTCGTCCGAAGATTTCGCAACAATCTACTACCGAATGCGAGCTAGACTCTCCTCTAGAACGGGTGCCAATGCCTCGCCGTCATTTTTTGGGACTTTCTGCACTGGTTGGTATTGGCGCTGGACTAGTAGGGAGTGCGGGATATCAGCTTGGAGCTCGATATGGAGGGAAACCTTCTCAACCCAAGCCACAGGAGGCTGCTAGTTCATTACCGCCATATGATATCGCTCTTGGTGCGGTTATTTTGCAGCCCAAGGGCCACAGTAACCACAGAATTACTAGTGATATCGTAGAGGAGATTCAGCAGCAAACAGAATGGATAAATGGCACAACTGCTGGAGCTTATACATTTAGGAAAACACCTCATTGGATAGATGAGACTCCTCCTGATCTTCCTAATGGGTGTTTTTCTGACGGATTAATAGAAAGAATTACCAAATCATATCGTGAAAAGTACAAAGGCGTATTGGGCAGTCGTGCTATTACTGCTGTGATGATCAACGGTGGTGATACAGAAGAGAAGACCTATGGTGGCCGGGCCTATCAGAAGCCTGACGACGCAGATGGGTCATATTTCCCGTATTTTATTGCTAATTACAACCGTGCTCCTAGTAGTATTATTGCGCATGAAGTAGGTCATTTATTGGGTCCAGAGTTGGGCAAAGGACTGGGGCATCAATTGTTGATGCCAAACCAAATCCAAGGCGAGGACGGAGAGCTACGCACGGCGTGTGCGTTTGATACCATACAAAACCTTGTGCAAGCTGGTTTTGATCTGGAAAAAGTACCCGGAGACCCTTCTCGAGTACAGCAGTATGCTTCGCCGTTTAGTGTTATGGGGCGACCAGATCTATTTGAAAAGAGTGCTCGCATTATTCCCAACGCTTCCAATCCTTCCAAAAATTCCAGACTGCTATTTTCGCCACCAGAGCTGAAACACCTTGATCCACGTCGTAAAGTTAATGACTTTGAAGGTCATTCAGAAACGGTTCGGTACTCATTGTCTCAAGAATTTGATGAGCGACTGGGTGTAGTAATTCCATTGCCGCCTGATCATGTTTTGAAAAAGATCTTGCCAGATATAGAAAATATTTTCTTTGGACCAATTTGCGGACCACTGTTCGACGAACAAGGAAACAAAATCGAGCATCCTATCCAGAAGATTGGTGTATTTGCCACCTGGAAAGACAACCGTGGCACAGCATTGCTTGAAACGAGCCCATTTAACCTAATTGATTATACTTCTCAAACGGAATCCGTGAATTATGCGGATTCGCAATTGGGTGTTTTGGTGACTTCGGGGTATGACCTTCGCGACGGTGTGTATATTGACGTCCGAGACCTCAATAGCTCAGAATCGCAGGAGATTCTTCGGGTTGAACGTGAACGAGCAACCGAGCGCAACCAAATTATTATGAATAATTAGTATTTTATATTTGCTAATTATCTCCGTAGCCTCCAAGAGCCAATAAGTATTTGGTATACTAGTTGTAGCTAAAGGGAGTAGGGAAATATGAGGCAGTATCTAGACGCGTTACAGCAGGTTCGCGACAGCGGCGTGAAAAAAGGTGACCGCACTGGCACCGGTACGACAGAAGTGTTTGGCATGCAGGCGCGGTATGATTTGGCGGATGGCTTTCCGGCTATGACTACTAAGAAGTTGTATTTTACCAGTGTGGCGCACGAGCTGCTGTGGTTTCTCAAAGGCACGGGTAATATTGAATATCTAGCACAAAACGGCGTGCACATCTGGGACGAGTGGCCGTACAAGAATTATTTGGAAAAAACTGGCCAAAGCATTCCAGAAATCAATGGCGAGGAGTGGCGCGCCGGCATGAAAACATTTATCGGTAAAATCGCGACTGATCACGCCTTTGCCGAGGAGTGGGGCGATCTGGGGCCAGTTTACGGCGTGCAGTGGCGCAAATGGCCGGACGGCAAGGGCGGGACGATTGACCAAATCCAAAATGCTATCGACATGATACGGAGTAATCCGACGTCGCGGCGCAACATCGTTAGTGCCTGGAATGTAGCGGAAATTGACGATATCGCCCGAGCCGGTGGACTGCCGCCGTGTCACACTATGTTCCAATTCAATGTGCGGCCGGGTGGGGACGGTGAGAAAGATAAGTTGGATCTGGCGCTGATGCAGCGTTCAGCGGACATGTTCCTGGGCGTGCCGTTTAATATCGCTAGCTACGCGCTGCTACTGTCGATGATCGCTCAGGTGACAGATAAACAGCCCGGCGAATTCGTCCATACCCTAAATAGTGCGCATATTTATAATAATCACAGCGCGCAGGTCGACGAGCAACTGTCGCGCCGTCCACTACCGCTGCCGAAACTATGGCTGAATCCAGATGTTAAGAATATTGATGACTTCACCATTGATGATATTCGTCTGGAAAGGTATGAGCATCATCCGCCCATTAAGGCACCGATTGCGGTGTAAATTGCCGTCATCCTACAGTTTTTCGTCGGTAGGTCACGAAATCAAAAGCGTAGGCATTGTCCTCATCTGCTGGGCGGTGGACACGGTCAGTCTCTTCCCAAACGGTCATGTCGAGCTCTGGGAAAAAGGTGTCAGTGCTTGAAAATGTAGCGTCAACCTCGGTGGCGTAAATGGTGTCAATCTCTGGCATGCCCAGTGCATCGCCATAGACCTGCGCGCCGCCGATGATGAAGGTTTTGTAACGAGCTAGCGCTAGGGCACTTTCTAAATTCACAGCCGTAAGAACGCCTTTGACACCTGTCGGTCGTGAGGAGATGACAATGTTTTCACGATCTGGTAGCGGACGACAGCCGATTGACTCAAAGGTTTTCCGACCCATGATGATATCGCCACCTCTGGTTAGCCGCTTGAAATGTGCCAAATCTGCTGGCAAGCTGCGACCCCACGGTAAATCACCGCCTCGCCCGATGGCGCGGTTGGTATCATAGGCAACGATGATAGCTTTCTGCATATTCTCAGTGTACCATGAGGTGCTGGCTATATGCTATAATATGGTTCATGAATAAAGTAAATAGCTACCTGGTACCAACTGTTATTGAAAAATCTTCTGACGGCGAACGAGCGTTTGATATTTATTCACGTCTCTTGAACGAGCGAATAATTTTTCTGGGCGAGGAAGTAAATGAGCACACGGCAGACATTGTGGTGGCGCAGTTGCTGCATTTGGCTCAGGTTGATCCGGAGACTGACATTTCGCTGTACATCAATAGCCCTGGTGGCAGCGTCTACGACGGTTTAGCCATTTACGACACTATGAATTTCATCAAACCAGACGTGGCGACCTACGGCATCGGCCTGCAAGCTAGTATGGGCGCATTCTTGCTCTCAAGCGGCGCCAAGGGTAAGCGATTTTGCCTGCCGCACGCCAAAGTGATGATCCATCAGCCATCGTCAGGCACGCGCGGTAAGGTGACTGACATGGAAATTGACCTGAAAGAGACGCTGGAGATGAAGGAAATGCTGGCGAAAATCATGGCCAAAAATACCGGTCAAAAGCTCGCCAAAATCAAAGCCGACATGGAGCGCGACTACTGGATGAAGCCAGAAGAAGCCGTAGTCTATGGCCTGATCGACGCGGTGGTCAAGAAAGCGTAACTATATCTCGCGAATATCATCAAAGCGTGCGCCAGCGCCGTAAATGCCAGCTTGAGTGACGATATTACGCAGATTAGCGGGGTCTCGAGGCATCGTCGAACATTGCTGCCAGGCTTCTGACGCCTCGTCGTAAATATCGCAAATGCGTTTACTGAAATCCTTGTTAAGCATCAGCGTCGCATAATATCCCATTTTCATGGTTCTGATCTGACCGTCCAGATAGTTTTTATAACTTGGATCGATTTCGCTCAGCGGCGCCGTGCCCTCGGCGGTTTGGACCGGTGGATCAATCCGTCGAGCTTTTAAGGCCGGCAGTCCAACGGCGATGTGTCCCATGTCTAGTGCCATACCTTGCTGTGCTGTATTATCTCTTTCTATCTCCACCTGTGGTGCGACCAGCATGAAATTGCGGGATTTTGGGCAATATGAGGTCAACGGATCGAGAAACTCGGGGAAGTAGCCTTTCATCTCGCCAAATTGGCTACGGAGATCTGCTTGACGTGCTCGCTGATAGATTTGCCGCTGATGATAGCCAATGGTCTCTAATATTCTCCTGAGGGCAGCGTCGCCACCGCTAAAAGCGAAGCGAAAGTCCGAATCGATGCCATACATGCGGTCACGAGGATGGACAGGGTGAGTTAGAGGGACCCCGTCACTAAAATGTCCACCGCCAGTAAGTGCTTGCTTGGTAGCGGTTTGCAATAGTTCAAGTTGTAGTCGATGCACTGGCTGCGCCCAGTGCTCTGTCGGTAAAATACTGTAACCGGCGGCAAAGCGACGAGCAAACTCTTGATCTGTGATTTCTAACATCATGTGGTCATTGATACGAAAGAGAGATTTGGGGTCTTGGAGCCGATCTTCATATTGCATGATGCCCATTGGCCAGCCTGACCAGCGCAAAACTTCGCGCATACCGTAGTCAACTCTATCAACACACAAATCCGGTGACGGACACTCCACCCAGTCTTCTGTCTCAGGGAAAACGGTTTCTTCCAGGGTTAGTCCATAGTCGGCCAATGTTTCATCGATACCAAACGTCTCTAGTAACGCCCTCAAATCTTGGTCGTGGAGATTTTCTCCACCTTGGATACCTTGGAAAATCCAGTCTCCCAAGTGTGAGAAAGCTGTCTGTCCAACATCAGAAAACAGCGTTCGCAGCTCCAATACGGTTCGCTGTCGGTCATCGAACCGATCATCACCTTCGGTCATTTTCCGCACAAAAGCCAAGCTTCCCCAGATGTGTTGCCACCGGGAAAAGAGGGTTGTGTTGGGCACCGTAGAGAACGATGGTGGTAATGTCAGTTGCTCGACTGCTTGCAGTCTGCGAAACAGCGGTGAACGTGCCAGCTCCATGAGTAGTGAATCGTACGGCTGTCGGTCACCAATTGAGCAGTCTCCCTATACCGCATCATGGATCACCATTGAATTATCCTCCAATTCATAGGATGGCATGTGCAGTGCACCCATGATGGTCTCGCCTGGATCACCTGAATCACCTGAATCGCCTGGATCGCCTGAATATCCCGGCATGATATATTCTCTGAGGTATAGTTTGTCTGACATACTCTTAGTATAAGATGTTTATAAGCGTCGCCCAAGCATGAGCGATACGCTGGAGAGGAGCGGTCTATTAGTCTTTGGTTGCGGTACGGTCTGGGTTGAGCATTAGGATGCCTGTGCCAACTTCTGGTTTGTAGTTAAACACGGCGACCCGTCCAAGCGGGGTGACCTCTTTGAGGTTGTCTGATGATACTTCCACGGCATTGCCTATGATATCAACCTCAATAACTTTTTGGCCGGATTTACTTGGCTGAGTGGCTTTGGGCACGTAGTCTTCAATCGTGATGCCAACTACACTGGTGAATGACCCTTCGGATACCTCGGTCGTAAAAAGTACAGGATACGGAAGGCTCTCATCCTCTGGATGAGCTGCTTCCCAGCCTGCTTCAATTCCTAACATAGTCGGACCGGCGATAACGGTTTTTCGTTCAAGTGCTTCATTGCTAGCCATGTACTTCTCCTCGTTTCTTAACGGTAATAATGACGTAGATACTTTTTATATCATAACAAAAAAGTGTTGATATGTCAATGATATGATGTTGCTATGACGTATATTTGAGGGTGAAAACCAGTGTATGATGCTTATGTCAGACGTGTTATACTTTTAACAGATACTGAGGAAAACGGAGGGAACATGGTATATCGGCGACGGTCGACAGAGCAACGCTATGTCAAATATCGGAAAATGATGAAACAGCAGGCAACACCTGGGTGTAATTTTTGTCAATTTAGTCCAGAAGACAAACAAGTACGAGTAGCGCACGAACATTTTTTGGTGACAGACAACCTGTTTCCATATGAGATTTGGGATAGCCATGAAGTAGCCGATCACATCATGGTCGTCCCTAGGCGTCATGTTGAAGGCATCTACCAGCTGAATAAGACAGAGCGAGCTGAGTTGATGGACGTGATCGCTGAGTACGAAGAGCAGGGATATTCTGTTTACGCTCGCGCTCCAGAAAATAAACAAAAATCCGTCGCTCATCAACACACCCACCTCATCAAAACGCATGGCAAACCAAAAAACATGTTATTCACTAGTGTTAAACCGTATATTTTGTGGAGTAAATAGATATGACTGTTTATAGCAACATCGAGATTCGCCAAGCCATCAACGACGACATCATCATCTGTCAGCCGTTCAATCCAGACCACGTGGCAGAAGCCAGTTTGGACTTTACGTTGGGTCACTACTACTATAAGCAAGAATTTGAGGGCGAATATCGCGTCTACAATCCCTTTGACGCGGCCTATGTCGCCAAATATTTCAAGGGTCCGCTCAAAGCCATGCCACACGCTGAATGGTGCAAGGAGCATGATACAACACCATTTCAAAACATCTCACCAGACCATCCGATCATCGTGTTGCGTCCTGGTGAGCGGATTTTGGCGCACACGCACGAGTTTGTGGGCATTCGTGCACAGGGCGGCGCAGCGCAGGTGTTGAGCCGTAGTTCGTGGGGGCGCAATGGCGTAGCGGTTTGCTTTGACGCTGGCTGGATTGACCCAGGATACATCAATCGGATTACGCTGGAAATCTATAACCTTAACATGCACGAAAGTGTCGTGTTGCCGGTTGGCGAACGCATTGGTCAAATGATTTTTCACAAAACTGGGCCAGTTGAGGGTGGCTATGGTTCTGGCGCGCGTAAGATGAGCGATAAATATCAGACAGGGAATGATTTGAAGGAAATCATCGCCAGCTGGCGACCGGAGATGCTACTACCAAAGACGTACCGTGACAGTCGCAAGGCTCCGGTGCCAATTGACGGCTTGAGCCAGGGGTTGTTGTGATGGAAAATTCGCCAAATGTCGCAGGCAAATATCTCGTCATTGAGGGTAATGACGGCACCGGTAAATCCACTCAGGTGGATCTGTTGGCGGCCTGGCTGAGAGAGCGCGGACGGGAGGTTGTTGTTGTCGAGGAGCCAGGCAGTGATGATGAGGCTAAAACCACGCCAGTCGCTAATGAGTATCGGAGGGTTTTGAAAGATAATCGGTTTAAGTTGGATCCAGAGGTTAATGTGCTCTTGTTTAGTGCGGCGCGGCGTGAATTGTGGTTTCGCAAAATTGAGCCGGCTTTGCGTCGTGGCGCGGTGGTGTTGAGTTCCAGGAGTTACTTGTCGACTTTGGTCTATCAGGGTCATGGCGAAGGTATAGCCCAGGAAGCCATCATCAACATGACCAAGCGCTTCACTAGTGAGCGCTACATGAATCCTGACTTTGTTGTGGTATTATTTGCGGATGACCGTGTCAGGCAGCAGCGCATCGCCGAGCGCGGTACGACAGAGGCGGTTGATAGCTTTGAGTCACGTGATGATGCATTCCAACAGAAGATTAATGACGGCTATCAAGCTGTTGCTAGGGCGCACAATATTCCACTGATTTTGGCTGAGCGTTCGCCGACTGACGTACATCAGCAAATTCTTCAAGAAATCTCCAGAAATAATATTGATTTTTGACCTGGTTTCGTGCATACTGGTATTTAGAGAAGTAGTGTATTCACGACAGGGAGAAACAAAGCGAACGGGCAAATCGCTTTTGTTACAGTCGTGAATTAGGGATCTTCCGGCCGTGATCACTAAATTAAACTAAAGCGAGGAGTTCATACCTGTGGCAAAACAACAGTCCACGGATGGCGGACGCGTGTTCTTCACCTCTGAAGACAGCTCGTTGCCGCTGCCAAACCTGATCGCTCATCAAGAAGATTCTTGGCGCTGGTTCGTCGAGGATGGCTTGAGCGAAATCTTTTCAGAAATTAACCCAATTGACGACTACACTGGTCAGAAATTGTCATTGCGATTCGGTGCGTATCGATTTGACGAACCAAAGACCACCGATCAGTTCGCCAAGGAAAACAATGTGACGTTTGAAGCGCCACTGCACGCGATCGTCGAACTAACCAACAAAGTGACGGGCGAAGTCAAAGAGCAGGAAATCTACCTTGGTGATTATCCATGGATGACCGAGCGTGGTACCTTTATCATCAACGGTACGGAGCGCGTGGTGGTTAGCCAGCTGATCCGCTCAGCCGGTGTATTCTTTACTGCTGATGCGGTGGCTGGCCGTAATTATTACGGTGCCAAGATGATCCCAGGTCGTGGTGCCTGGTTGGAGTTTGAGACCGCACCAAATGGTACGATTTATGTCAAGATTGACCGTCGTCGCAAATTGCCAGTGACGACATTGCTACGGGCTTTGGGCCATCCAAAAACATCAGAAATTCGTGAATTATTTGCTGACATTGACACTGGCGAGACCAGCTACATCCAAGAAACTTTGGATAAAGACACAACTCGTGGTGCCAATGAAGCGCTGATCGAAGTCTATCGTCGCCTGCGGCCGGGTGATTTGGCGACGGTTGATAACGCGCGCCAGATGATTGAGCGAATGTTCTTTGATTTCAAGCGATTTGATTATTCCCGTGTCGGTCGGTATAAGCTCAATCAACGTTTGGGCTTGGACGTTGCCAACACTGCTGAAAACCGTATTTTCCAGATGAGTGACTTGGTGGCCATCATCCGCGAAATCATTCGCCTCAACAACACCCAAGAGCCAGCTGATGACATTGACTCATTGAGCAACCGCCGAGTGAAGCTGGTTGGTGAATTGGTCGCTCGTCAGTTCCGTGTTGGTATGCTCAGGATGCAACGCAACGCCATGGACCGCATGAGCGTGGCAGACATGGAAGGCGTAACACCGAGCCAGCTGATCAATGCTCGCCCAGTGGTGGCGGCAGTTCGTGAATTCTTCACTAGCTCACAGCTCAGTCAGCTGATGGACGAGGTTAACCCACTGTCTGAATTGAGCCACAAGCGTCGTTTGAGTTCAATGGGTCCTGGTGGTTTGAGCCGTGAGCGCGCTGGTTTTGACGTTCGTGACGCTCACCCAACGCACTATGGTCGTATCTGTTCGGTGGAGACGCCAGAAGGTGCCAATGTTGGTTTGGTGCTAAACCTCGCCACCTACGCACGGGTCAATGAATATGGCTTCATCGAAACGCCATACTTGAAGGTTGTGAATGGTCGCGTGACAGACGATGTTGTCTATCTGGACGCGGCGCAGGAAGCAGCTGAGGTGATCGCTGATGCTGGTGCTGTGTTGAACGAAGACGGTACGTTCCGTGATGAGCGTGTGTCAGCTCGTAACAACATGCAGCCATCTCAGGTTGATGCTGATCAAGTTACCTACATGGACGCAGCACACAAGCAGATTTTGGGGTCAACCGCTGCGCTGGTGCCGTTCATCGAAAAGAACCGTATTGACCGTAGCTTGACTGGTTCAAACATGCAACGCCAGGCAGTACCGCTGCTCACACCGGAGCCAGCAACTGTTGGTACGGGCGTCGAAAAGTCCATTGCTGCAAACAGTGGTCACTTAACCTTGGCGTCAGGTGACGGTGAAGTAGTCAAAGCTGATGCAAATGAAATTCATGTCAAATACAGCGATGGCGTCAAAGTATATGAACTCCGCCATTTCGTCAAAAACAATGACGACCGCTGCTACAACCAAAAAGTTCGCATCAAGCGCGGCGATAAGGTGAAGCAGGGTGATGTCCTGATCGAAGGCGCTTCAGTTGCGGAAGGTGAAATTGCACTGGGACGCAACCTGTTGGTGGCCTTTATGCCATGGGGTGGCTACAATATGGAAGACGCGGTAATTTTGTCCAACCGATTGGTACAAGACGACACACTGACGTCCATCAACATTAAGGATTACAATGTTGAAGTTCGTGAGACCAAGCTGGGTCCGGAAATTGTTACCCGCGACATTCCGAATGTGTCGGAGGAAAGCCTGCGTCACTTGGACGAAAACGGTATTGTCCAAATTGGTTCTGAAGTCAAGGCCGGTGACGTTTTGGTCGGTAAGATTACACCAAAGGGTGAGCAGGAACTCAGTTCCGAGGAGCGCTTGCTCCGCGCCATTTTCGGTGAAAAAGCCAAGGACGTTCGCGACACCTCACAGCGCATGAATAATGCTGGTGGCGGTAAAGTCGTTGGCGTCAAGATCTTTAGCCGTGAGAATGGCCACGACTTGAAGGCTGGTGTGTTGATGCAGATTCAAATCTTTGTAGCCCAGCTCCGCAAGATTGGTGTTGGTGACAAGATGGCTGGTCGTCACGGTAACAAGGGTGTGGTGGCAAAGGTTCTGCCAGTTGAAGACATGCCATTCATGGAAGACGGTACGCCGATTGACGTAATTTTGAACCCACTCGGTGTGCCAAGCCGTATGAACCTCGGTCAGTTGTTTGAAACGCACCTTGGTATGGCAGCACGAGCGCTAGGCTACCGCGTCGCAACTCCATCATTTAACGGTGTGCCATCAGCAACAATTTCTGATGAACTAGAAAAAGCAGGGCTAGCACGCGACGGTAAGAGTCAATTGTTTGATGGTCGGACCGGTGAAGCCTTTGAAGAGCGTACCACGGTCGGTGTGATGCACATGATCAAATTGCACCACATGGTGTCTGACAAGATTCACGCCCGCTCAACTGGTCCATACACCATGGTCACTCAGCAGCCGCTCGGTGGTAAAGCACAGAATGGTGGTCAGCGCTTCGGTGAGATGGAGGTCTGGGCACTGGAAGCCTATGGTGCGGCAGCAACCTTGCAGGAAATGCTGACCATCAAGTCTGACGACGTCTATGGCCGTGCCAAGGCGTATGAATCAATCATCAAAGACGAGCCAATCGTCGGTCCAAAACTCCCAGAATCCTTCAACGTGTTGGTTAAGGAACTCCAGGGATTGGGTCTGAAGGTTGACTTGGTGGATGATGAAGCTGTTGTTGACGCTGAGCACGTGATCGCGTCCAGTGGACCTGAAGACAAAACCACGCCTGCGGTAACGTCTGAAGACGAAGAAGCAGAAACTTTCTTGGATGAATCCGATGATATTGGAGAAATCGAAGGGGGCATGAGCGTACAAGACATTGACGAAGTAGAAGAAATAAAGGAGGATGCGTAAGATGGCGCAATTTGCATTCAATGCTACTGGCATTAGCGATTTTGATGCAGTACGCTTAGTGGTTGCCAGCCCAGAAGATATCCTGAAATGGAGTCACGGTGAAGTTACTAAGCCAGAAACGATCAACTATCGTACTCAAAAGCCAGAGCGTGACGGTTTGTTCTGTGAACGAATTTTCGGTCCGGTCAAGGACATCAATCCACACGACTCAAAACTAAAAGGTGTTCGTTCACGCGAAGCGGCGGTTGATAAGAATGGTGAACTCGTCACCAAGTCAATCGTTCGCCGTGAGCGCATGGGTCACATCCAGTTAGCAGCGCCAGTCGCGCACATCTGGTTTATGCGCGGTACGCCAAGCGCCATGAGTCAATTGCTCGGCATGACGGTTCGTAACTTGGAGCGAGTAGCTTACTTTGCGACCTATGTCATTTTGAGGGTTGATGAAGCAACCCGTGATCAATATCTTGCAGACTTGGAAGCTGAGACAGAAGCTGGTCGTGCTGCCATCAAGATTCGATACGAAAAAATGGCAGAAGAAGATGGCACTGACATCAAGGCTTTGGCTAAGGAACAGAGTCGTGAAGTTGAAGAATTGAACGATAAATACACTACGCGCAAGGCACAGCTTGACAGTTTGAACAAGGGCGCGCTGTTGTCTGAAACTGACTATCGTAACTTGCCAGAAGAATACGATGAGCTCATTGAAGTTGGCATGGGTGCTTCAGCGTTGAAGACATTGCTGGATGAGATTGACTTGCCGCAGCTGATTGCGGAATTGACTGAAGAAGCTGAGAGTGCCAAGGGCCAGCGCGAGAAGAAAATTCTCAAGCGCCTGAAGATGCTGGAGAGTATGCACGCCGCTGGCATCAAGCCAAGTAGCTTGACGCTGAGTGTATTGCCAGTCATCCCACCGGACCTCCGTCCGATGGTCGCCCTCAGTGGTGGTCGATTTGCTACCTCAGACTTGAACGACTTGTACCGTCGCATCATCAACCGTAACAATCGTTTGAAGAAATTGGTTGAGCTCAATGCGCCAGAAGTGATTCAGCGCAATGAAAAGCGTATGTTGCAGGAGGCCGTTGACGCATTGATCGACAATGCTGCTGCTCGTGGTGGTCGCGCCGTCAGCTCGACTGGTGGTCGCCGCCGCCTGAAGTCAATTTCTGACATGCTAAAGGGTAAGCAGGGACGCTTCCGTCAAAACCTGCTCGGTAAGCGCGTAGACTACTCCGGACGTTCAGTTATCGTCGTTGGTCCAAAACTAAAGATTCACCAGTGTGGCTTGCCAAAGCAAATGGCACTTGAACTGTTCAAACCATTCGTCATCAGCTGGCTGATCAAGGGTGAATTTGCTCACAACATCCGCTCAGCGACACGGTTGATCGAATCAGGCGAAGCAGTCGTTTGGGACGCATTGGACGCAGTGATTGCAGGAAAATACGTTCTGTTGAACCGTGCTCCGTCACTTCACCGTTTGTCAATCCAATCCTTCCAGCCAGTTTTGGTTGAAGGCAAGGCGATTCAGCTTCACCCACTGGTCTGTGCTGGATTTAACGCTGACTTTGACGGTGACCAGATGGCTGTTCACTTGCCGCTGTCTAAAGAAGCGCAAGCTGAAGCCCGCAATTTGATGAGCGCAACTGCTAACTTACTGAAGCCTGCTGACGGTGCGCCAGTCTTGCACATTTCGCAGGACATCGTGCTCGGTAACTACTACCTGACGTACGACAAGCCACAGGCGCAGACTGACAATATCAAGGCGTTTAGCTCGGTTTATGAAGCAGAGCTGGCGTACGACAAGGGTGACATTCATTTGCAAACACCAATCCGGATTTTTGCTAAGGGCAAGGTACGTCAGACAACTTTGGGCCGCGTCTTCTTCAACGAGATCCTGCCAGAGGACTTCCCGTACGACAATAACGTTCAGACCAAGAAGCAGCTGAAGAAAGTATTGGCACAAATCTTCAACAAATACGGTGCTGAAGAAACCGCTAAAATCGCTGACCGCATGAAGGGTCAAGCCTTCCGCTTCGCGACAACTGCGGCCGTATCAACCGGTATGACCGACTACGTGCACTTCGACGAAATTCCTGAGTTTGTGGCTGAGGGCGACGCCAAGGCGGCTTTGATTTCTGAGCAGTTCGACCAAGGTTTGATCACTGAGGAAGAGCGCTACAGCTTGACAGTCAGCGCGTGGCGAAACGTCGACAATAAGATCACTGCGTTCTTGAAGGATCAATTGGCGCACATGGACACCAGTATTTCCATGATGGTCAACTCTGGTGCTCGTGGTGATATTTCCAACGTGAAGCTTGCGAGCGCCATGATCGGTATCCAGATGGACGCAACCAACCACGAGATTGAGCTGCCAATCCGTAGCTCCTACACCGGTGGTCTGTCCAGTCTTGAGGCCTTTGTGGCAACCCGTGGTGCGCGTAAGGGTTTGATCGACACCGCGCTGAAGACCGCTGACTCAGGCTACCTGACTCGTCGTTTGGTCGACGTGGCACAGGACGTCTTCACGGTTGAGGATGTTGAAGGTGACGACGAAGGTTACGCAATCTACCGTTCAGAAACTGAGGAAACGATGATCGACTTCTCGAACCGCTTGGCTGGTCGTTACGCCGCTGAGACGATTCCAGGTCATGTCAACAAGGACGAATTGATCACTCGGGAAATCGCTGACTCGATTGATGATGATGAAAGCATCCAGAGCGTCAAGATTCAATCAGTCCTGTCAACCAACAACCTCAACGGCATCCCGCAGCGCAGCTACGGTGTTGATATGTCAACTGGTAAATTGGTCGGTAATCATCAGCCAGTCGGTGTCATCGCTGCTCAGTCAGTCGGTGAGCCAGGTACTCAGCTGACCTTGCGTACTTTCCACAACTCCGGTGTGGCCGGTGGTGACATCACCCAGGGTCTGCCGCGTGTTGAAGAATTGTTCGAGGCGCGTACACCAAAGGGTCAGGCGTTTGTTACGGAAATTGCCGGGTTAGTTGATGTTTGGGAAGATGGCAAAAAGTATATAGTCCAGGTTACCCCAGAATCTGGTAAAGTTGAGCGCTTGCCGCTAGACGGCCGAACCATCGTGGTCAAGGCCGGTTCAAGCGTCAAAGCTGGCGATGTGCTGGCAACTGGCGAAGGCGACACTCGCCCGCTGATCGCGCCATTTGACGGCGTGGTTGAGACAGCAGAAGACACCTTGGTGATCGCTGCTGAGGCTGGTGCACCAGCTCGTTACGAAATCCCAGGCAACATGCAGTTGGTTGTCAAAGCTAATGACGTCGTCGAGGCCGGCGACCGCTTGACAGCTGGTTCATTGAACCTGCATGATTTGATGCGTCTGAAGGGTGTTGAGGCTGCTCAGCGCTACATCATCAACGAAGTGCTGCGCATTTACGCTGCTCAGGGTCAAGACGTGGCCGACAAGCACCTGGAGATCATCGTTCGCCAGATGTTCAGTCGCGTCCAAATCGAAGATGCGGGTGATAGCGACTTTGTGACTGGCGACATCGTCTCCAAGGCTGCGGTAGTGAACACCAACAAGCAACTGGCTACTGAGGGTAAGAACCTCATCAGCTACACTCAGCTGCTGCTCGGTATCACCAAGGTGTCCATCTGGAGCGACTCATGGCTATCTGCTGCGTCCTTCCAAGACACCACTCGTGTGCTGATCAACGCTGCCGTATCTGGTCGCGCTGACCACTTGCATGGCCTCAAAGAAAACGTCATCATCGGCCGCAAGATCCCAGTAGGAACCGGTGTGGTCGAAGAAGACGAAGAGTTAGCTGAAGATAACACTGAAGAATTGGCTGAAGAATTCTCAGAGATCTAATCACTAAGTAGCTCTATCAACCGTGCAGTATTCTCCCCTCTACAACAGAGGGGAGAATTGTATATTACGACAATTTATGGTATAATAGCGAGATATGAGTGAGTTGCTTGCACAGATTGGGCCCATTGATATGGATGTCGTTCAGCCACCTCAACAGGTTGACAGTGAGCTGAGAGGGCCTGTTTATCTGGCGGATTCTACGCTTTCGGATGGTGGATCGCCGGTTGCCGTGCTTTTTTCACAATGGTCAGACTACGGTGAGCGAGCAAAGCAGCAAGTAAGAACGGAGGTTTTGGCGGATCATATCAAAGGACTGGCAGTCGCAGTGGATAATCCAGGGGTAAGTCCAGAAGCAGACCCTATGAGCTTAGAAGTTAAACAGGCCTTGAAAGAGGGTGACCTGCGGAAGGTCTCAATGCTGCAATGGGATGCTATAGGTACGGCGCTCGACCAAAAGGGCTTTGGTGACGTGAAGCGACTGGTTGGTTATTCACTAGGTTCGCATTTGGCAGCATCAGCCGCAAAACATGCACCAGGGGAAGTGAGCTTATCGCAACTAGACTTACTTGAAACGCCGGTGATAAGTAAAAAGGCTAGTCAGGCTAAAACCATGGCCACATTAGCCATGCGTTTTCTTGCTCACGGTGGTGATAAATTGACAGAGACTATCGCTGCAAATCCTGATTGGGCAGCTCGATGCCGCGACGAAGACCCATTACTACTACCAAAAATGGTACTGCAACGGCCAGCTGGTTTGTGGCAATATCCTCGAGCTATCACCCATCCTAAAAATGATATTATCAGTGATTTGATAAGCGCCAGGCATCGATCGCTGCGCGAAGCAGTGGTTACGGTGAGTGCCACTGATGCCGATAAAGTAAGTCCCATTAAAGATAATGAACGATTAGTGCAACGATTGGGCGCGGCTGGTATGTCAGTGATGGGCTTTAAGATTATGGATTCAGTCCACGCTTCCCAAGATAATATGGCCTGGTGGAAGGGCGTTCTAGAAGAGATTGATGCGCACGTCAAAATCCAGTAGATTTTTTAGATCAAGTGTGGTAGAATTATCCCAGAGTTTCCTCTTTTCGGAGCAAGCGGTGGTTTGAATGTGTACAGACCGAATGCTCGGCAGAAAAGGTAAAGACACGGGGCGGAGTTGCTGAATCCAAGCCGTAAAACAGGCGAATATCGCCAGTATTAGTAAATCAACCAAGGAGAAATTGGATGCCAACAATCAACCAGTTGGTGCGCAAACCGCGCCAAACGGCCAAGAAAAAGTCCAAGTCGCCAGCACTGGGTCGCATTCACAACGCCCTGAAAACGCGTTACTACGACCAAAATGCACCGCTCAAGCGTGGTGTTTGTGTGCGTGTGACGACCAAGACACCAAAGAAACCAAACTCAGCTTTGCGTAAAGTTGCCCGCGTGAAACTAAACAACGGCTACGAAGTCTGGGCCTACATTGGTGGTGAAGGTCACAACTTGCAGGAGCACGCTGTGGTCTTGATCCGCGGTGGCCGTGTGCCTGACCTTCCGGGTGTGCGTTACCACATCGTCCGTGGTGCGTTGGACCTTCAGGGTGTCAACAACCGCAAGCGGGGCCGTTCGAAGTACGGTACCAAGAAAGGGGATAAGTAATCATGCCTCGTAAAGTTACCAAAAAACTACAACGTGAACTTAAGCCTGACCGCCGCTACCAAAGCGTGTTGGTGCAGCGTTTGATCAATAAGTCAATGCTGGACGGTAAGAAATTGGCAGCTGAGCGTGCTGTTTACACCGCCCTGGAAACTGCTGCGAAGAAATTGGATTCAGAAGATCCGTTGGCAGTGTTTGAAAAAGCATTGAAAAACGTTAGCCCAAACTTTGAAGTGAAAAGCCGCCGCGTCGGTGGTGCTAACTACCAGATTCCGTTCCCAGTCCAGGGACACCGTCAGTTGCACTACGCATTTAGCTGGCTGGTACAATCAGCCCGCGCTCGTAGCGGTATGCCTTACTCACAGCGTTTGGCGCTAGAAATCGTTGATGCTTACAATGAAGCTGGTGCTGCCTTCAAGAAGAAGGAAGACACCCACAAGATGGCCGAAGCCAACCGCGCCTTTGCGCACTTTGCTCGCGGCTAATTATTTGAGCATGCAAGACATCATCCGCTCCAGGCAATCTGGGGTGGATTTGCATTTTATGTGTAATTATGATATGATCAAAAGATGAATGAACAACAATTCTCACCCGACCGAAAGAATAATTGCTATATTGATTTTACTGGTGCCGCCCAGCGAATGCAGGAGGATATAGCAGCTTTTGAGGCGACCCATCCCGGGCAAAGTGGGCTTCAGCATATCCTTGAAGATATTTCACAGCGACACAGTGCTCAAGAAATGATTCATAGGGTGGCTGGCGGTCTGGGAGTTCTTCTGAACCCACGTGATCTGTCTACTGGTGAACCAACGTATGGGGTTGAGGAGGTAATGGTGGTCACGAACATTGGTGCGACCATCGGACTTGGTCTGTGTCGAGAACAATTGCTTGAGGCTAATATAGCACCCAAGGAGCTCGTTCCACAGGGGCTTAAAGGTTGTGGATTCGAGCCTCCAAAGAGCCCGAAGCCCGAGTTTGATGATCTTGTGAGGCTACACGAAGCAGCGAGGGGACAGGTTGAATACTCTAGCTACGGCCTGGCATTGATTGACCCAGGGCTAACTGAAACAATTGAAGACTGGCTGGACGAGGCAGTACCGAATATCAGACTGCAGGGTCTTGCCAGGACTGGACTCGGTATTTTTCTGCGCAATGCTAACCACAAACTGCAAGAGTGTGACGCATACAGAATGAGGCACGAGGCTAATGCTGGAGTTAGCTGGGATGACCTACTGGGCTATTGCCAAGAAAATTCTGAGAACTAAACCATAAAATCGAGCTATTATTTTCTGTGACTATCTGGTATAATTGGCAACAAGAGTAGTTTTTTGGTGCCAAAAAATTGACCAAAGATCTCGACAAATTAACGTAATATAAAGGAAAATTATGGCAGAGACGAATGTTCCGCTGAAAAATTTTAGAAATATTGGTATTATTGCCCATATTGACGCCGGTAAAACAACGACAACTGAGGGTATTTTGTACCGTACCGGCTTGACTCACAAAATCGGTGTGGTGAAGGGTGACGGCGACGGTGCCACCACTGACTGGATGGCGCAGGAGAAAGAGCGTGGCATCACCATCACCTCGGCAGCGGTGACTTGTTTCTGGAGAAATCACAAGATCAATATCATCGACACCCCAGGGCACATTGACTTTACCGCTGAGGTGGAGCGTTCACTTCGAGTCCTCGACGGTGCGGTGACGGTGTTTGACGGTAAGATGGGTGTTGAGGCGCAGTCTGAGACGGTGTGGCGCCAGGCTAACAAATATGGCGTGCCACGCATTTGCTTCGTTAACAAGATCAACCAAACTGGTGGTGATTTCTGGAAATCTCTGGAATCAATCCATAACCGCTTGAGTAAGCAAGCATTCCCAATTCACATCCCGATTGGTTTTGAAAAGACCATCAATGGTGTGGTTGACCTCGTCGACATGAAGGCGTACACCTACACTGACTTTTCTGATCATGAGTTGGTGCAGGGTGAAATCCCAGCAGACATGTTAGAAAAATGTCAAAATGCCCGCAGTTTGTTGGTGGAAAATGCCGTTGAAGCTGACGACGAATTGATGATGAAGTTCCTCGACCAAGGTGAAGAGGCGATTACTATCGACGAGCTGAAATCTGCCTTGCGTAAGCGCGTGCTGGCTGGTGACTTCTTCTTGGTGACTGGTGGTGACGGCCGCGGTGTCATCGTCGAGAAGGTGCTTGACCTGATGGTTGACTACTTACCAAGTCCGCTGGACGTTGACGAAATTTGGGGTAAAAATCCAAAGACTGGCGACGAAGTGAGCCGCAAACCAGATGACAAAGAACCGATGAGTGCATTGGCCTTCAAGATTGCGACCGACCCATTTGTTGGTAAATTGATCTTCATCCGCGTTTACTCAGGTGTTTTGAACTCTGGTAGCTACGTCCTGAATACCACGACTGGCGACAAAGAGCGCATTGGTCGTATCGTGCGAATGCACGCCGACAAGCGTGAGGAAATCGACAAGATCGCTGCTGGTGACATCGCTGCGGTGGTTGGTTTGAAGAATACTGGTACCGGTAATACCTTGACTGATCCAGCGCACCCGATCGCCTTGGAAAGCATCGAATTCCCAGAACCACCAGTATCCATCGCCGTTGAGCCAAAATCAAAGGCTGACCAAGAGAAGATGGCATTGGCCTTGCAACGATTGGCTGAGGAAGATCCAACCTTCCGCATTCACACTGACGAAGAGACTGGTCAGACTATCATGTCCGGCATGGGTGAGTTGCACCTCGATATCTTGATCGACCGTATGAAGCGTGAGTTCAAGGTTGAAGCGAACATCGGTGAGCCACAAGTGGCCTTCCGCGAATCAATCAAGGGTAAGGCTGAAGTCCAGGGTAAGCACGCCAAGCAGTCTGGTGGTCGTGGTCAGTATGGTGACGTCTGGGTACGCTTTGAACCAAACGAGGCTGGTAAAGGCTTTGAGTTTGTTGACGAAATTAAGGGTGGTGTGGTGCCACAAGAGTACCGCCCAGCTGTCATGAAAGGTATTCGCGAAACCTTGGAAGGCGGTGTCATCGCTGGCTATCCAGTGGTTGACGTCAAGGCGACTCTATATGATGGTTCATACCATGATGTCGACTCCTCAGAACTAGCCTTTTCATTGGCAGGTTCATTGGCAGCCCGCGAAGGTATCAAACAAGCAACGCCAATCCTGCTTGAGCCAGTCATGAAAGTCGAAGTCACCACCCCAGAAGAGTTCATGGGCGACATCATCGGCGACCTGAACTCACGCCGTGGTCGCATCGACACCATGGAAGATTTGATGGGCGGTGCCAAATTGGTCAAGGCCTTTGTGCCGCTGGCAAATATGTTCGGCTACACCTCAGACATCCGCTCGATGTCGCAGGGTCGTGCAGCCAGCACCATGGAGCTAGCTCAGTACGAGGAAGTTCCACCAAATGTTGCTCAAGAGATAATCGAAAAGCGCAACAAATAATCATCAAAAAGCCCCGGTCAACAGCCGGGGTTTTTCATATGGTATAATGTATTCATGAAATCATTCATTCTGTCAACCCAGAAGCTTGCGCCAGCCAGGTTGACTGTTTGGATGACACTCGTTTTCCTGGTGGGGATCGCTCTGTCGGCATGTTTAACTTCAGAGCCACAATGGGTAAACTGGAGCTTCAGCGCCCTGGGTGAGCGCGGTGAATTGTCTTCGTTTGTGTTTAATATCTCCATCGCTATGATGGCAGTCATCATGTGGTGCTTGGCGGAGTCGATGTCTGGCATTTTGGAGCAGGCTGAGGCAGTGGTTGCTGCCAGGCTGAGCTTGGTAGCACTGCGAACCATAGCTTTTTGTGGCATGGCCATAGCTATATTCCCTAATGACACCCAGCACGGGCTGCACTACATCTTTTCACGCCTATCCATCATCATCTTTGCATTCTACGCATTTATGCTGCCATTTACCACCAGTTTGTTCACACGCCAGCAAAAAAGCATCATGCTAGGGCTGTCAGTGGCTGCCGTCATGGCCTGTGTTCAAGGATTTGTGCACCGAGAATTTTCGTTCGTGGTCTATGAGGCCGCTGCTGGTGGACTTGGGGCGTTATGGTTCTATCTGACTAGCAAATTCACCCAGCAAGCTGTTCACGCGTCAACTGCTACTCTGCAGTCGTCGGTACCCCAACAAAAAGCTTCCTGATTTGACTGCGAATTGGACGACCAATGGCATTACCAAATGACGCACCTACAGCAACAGCGAACCCAATCATGACGGCTCTCGCCAAGCTTGCCAAAGCGACAACGTATCCTGGGTCTGACGGCGCCTGACTGATGATGCCCATCAAGCCATTGTACAGCGACAAACCTGGTACCAGCGGCACAATGCCCGCGCCGATGATAGCCAAAGACGGGATGCGCCACAGTCGGGACATGAAGGTTGCTACCAAACCGATGGCTGCAGCTGCTGCACCGCTCGCCAGTAATACATCCCAGCCGGCGTCAGTCAACAGCTGAAATAGCCCCCAACCGCTAGCTCCCACGATGCCAGCCAAGATAGTGCCAAAGAATGGCGCGTGATTGCCAATGACAAATGCTGAAGCGATGACTGCCGCACCGATGTACTGCGTATAATTATCCACCAACGTCAAACGGTCTGGGGTGGTTGGAAAACTAATACCCA
Source organism: uncultured Candidatus Saccharibacteria bacterium (assembly GCA_963525845.1). Taxonomy (GTDB): domain Bacteria; phylum Patescibacteriota; class Saccharimonadia; order Saccharimonadales; family Saccharimonadaceae; genus Nanosynbacter. The sequence goes on along the minus strand of CAURKU010000001.1, from coordinate 244,864 downwards.
ATCTGGTGGCAATATGAAGGCCAATAGCTACGCCAACCACGATACCACCGGTTGCCATTAGCACTCGCAACAGTCGGGCGTTTGCTGTAACATAATATTCATCAATTGCATCCTGAAACGCACCAACGATCATCATACCTGCCACCAATAGGACGATTCCACCAATCACAATCAGTGTCGGATTGAATGCCAAATTAAACTTGGTATTGACACAGACAACAGCAGTGGCGATGAGTGTGATACAGAGTGACATGATGATCTGTGTGAAAAATACCGACACGCCGACACGCCACAACAGACGCATGGCAGCCGTGCTGAGTGTGCCGACCGCCATAGCCAGGAGTGCCATCTGTAAACTACCGCCGTACATAACCACCACACCAGCGCTCAACGCGCCGCCTGATAGGGCGACGAGAGATCGGGGATGACGTTTTTCAGGATTGATGATCTTTTCTAGTCGCTCCTCGGCTTCGCTCAGGTGAATATGCTGGTAGCGGATTTCGCGGGACAGGGTCTGCAGTGCTTGGATGGTCTGGTAATTGACATCCACCAAGGTGATGGCACGAATCAAAGTCAGTGGTTCGCGGTTGATGCCGCGGTCTTGCGACACGGTGATGAGCGTTGAGCTGATGTCCATGTGAACTGGCTGTTTACAGTAAGTTCTGGTGATGCCAAGCATCATATGCACCACGTCTCGCGCCGACACGCCCATGCTGAGGAGTTTTTCGGAGATGGTCAGAACCAGCCGCAAGGCACGCATATTCGGCGTCAAACTCTCGTCAATTTTTTCGATCACTTGCGCAGGAATTGGCAAGGGAAGGCGAGCAATTTTGCCGAGTGACTGTAGTAAGATTTTTGGTACTTTTTTATTGATCTTGTTCATCAATAATTAGTGTATCAAACTTTATCAAATTTTTGCCAAGAAAAACCCCACGACGTGCGTGGGGACGCGGAGTTTCCGCGATTTTACAGACATTTCTTAACGCGCGCCTCTGCTGGCGCGGAGCACCTTACTCTCCGGGTCTACTCCTCCTCTTCGTCAGAGGCGAGAGGAGGGGTAGGAGGTGAAGACGGCCAGAAGGCCGCCGCAGCGAGGGCGCCTATAATAGTGCCGACTTCCAACCCCGCCATCCATTTTGTATAAAAAATGGATGGGAAGGCTTCATCGAGCTGAACCGCCATCCCGGCCAAAGCCGGAATGGCTAGAGCCCCAGCGATAATAATCAGGGAAACCTTTTTGATGGCGGGCATTGCGCCCACCTCCTTTCGGAGAGTGTGAGGTGCGGCCTTTCCGCGCCTCAAGCCACCAAGCATCTGGCTTGACGGCGAAGCGCAGTTAGCGACCTCACGAGAGGTGCCGAACAGGCTAACTCATAATATAGCACATATTTACAAAAAAGTCAATGAAATGAAAATAGCCCACCGAACTGGCTCAAGCTGAATCGGGCTTGGTCGACCCGAGAATGCCACAAGGCACTCAATCAGGTTGAGCCGATTCGGCGAACTATTTTCGGTGGGCAAGTTATTTGCCCGGGTTGCGTCCCCATGAAAATGACGTGAGGACACTAAACAGGCTCAGTCCCGCCATAATGGCAAAACCGCCTTGCAGCTCATGGGCATTTCCCTTGAGCGGAAGAACCCAATATTGCCCGATGGCCAACAGGACCACGACCAGCAGCGTGGCATTCCACGTGCTCTTACGACGTACAATCCGTCGCAACAGCGCTACTACTATGAGTAGCACCACGACCAGTAACGCTGCCCCCAGCAAGAACCACATCTTCTTCACCTCCTCTCGAAAACTCAGAAAAAAAGATGCAATTGGACAAGTACTCTTTTCAAACGCCTCACGACGAATGAAAAGCTATTTGCATAGTATCATACAATAGTAAAAAGTCAAGTATGCTGTTTGTTTATGTTTCAGTACGTCGCTAAGCCCTAGTCAATTCTACACAGAACCAACCCACTGCGCACTGGTAGATATACCCGTACATTGTCGCCATGCGCCCCTGGTGTGGTGAAATATCGCTGGTTTTGTTGGACTCGTCCGTGACCGCCAAACTGCTGGTCGTCGCTGCTGAGGGCTACTCGGTATGATCCAGCCACTACTGGCAGTGCATAGTCCGTTTGTGACTGACTGGGTGAGAAGTTGATGATGAACAGCAGGTCACCGCGCATAAAACTAACTACGTGGTCATCTTGACGAATGGTGAGGTAGTGAATGCCGGGGACGTCAACGGTTTTGATGAGTTTCATCAGGTTCGCGTCAAATTCACCGAGCCATTGGTATTTGAGAAAGCCATTGTCGCGTAAACTCCACTGGCGCCGCGCGTGCTTGAACGACCAATCATTGCCCTGACGCGGAAAGTCGATCCACTCGGGGTGTCCAAATTCATTACCCATAAAGTTGAGGTAGCCGCCGCCGTGTAGCCCAGCGGTCAGCAGGCGGATAAGTTTGTGCAGGGCTATGCCGCGTTCCACGGTCAGGTCGGGGTCGGCTTTGTCCATGTGCCAGTACATGGCTTTGTCGATCAGGCGAAAAATCAGCGTTTTGTCGCCGACCAAGGCTTGATCATGACTCTCGGCGTAGGTGATGACTTTTTCCTCTGGGCGGTGCGAACTTAGCGTATGTGCCAGCTCGCCCAAGTCCCAATCTTCGTCGCGCTTTTCCTTCAGCGTTTTAATCCAGAGATCAGGTGCGCCCATCGCCAAGCGATAATCAAAGCCCAGGCCGCCGTGTTCTGTCGGCGCCGCCAAGCCCGGTAGCCCACTCATTTCCTCGGCAATGGTCGTAGCATCGGGGCGAACGGCGTGAATGACGTCATTGGCCAGTTTGAGATAGACTAGTGCGTCCTTATCAACATCGTCGCCAAAATAATCATCATAGCTGGTGAAACTTTTGCCCAAGCCATGGTCGTGATACAGCATGCTGGTCACACCGTCAAATCGAAAGCCATCAACGTGGTACTCGTCCAGCCACCAGCGGCAATTGCTGGCTAAAAAGTGCAGCACTTCCGGCTTGCCATAATCAAACAACCGCGAGTCCCAGGCTGGATGGTCGTGAGCCTTGAAATATTGCGTCGGGCTGCCCGCGAAATTGCCGAGGCCCTCGACCTCATTTTTAGCGGCATGAGCGTGGACGATGTCGATGATGACGCGTAGCCCTAAACCGTGCGCCGTGTCCACCAGCCGTTTGAAATCATCGGGCGTGCCAAACCGTGACGACACCGCGAAAAAATTACTAACATGATAACCAAAGCTGCCGTAGTACGGGTGCTCGGCGATGGCCATCAGCTGGATGGTGTTGTAGCCAGCTTGTTTGATGTGTGGTAGGACGCCCGCGGTAAATTCATTGAAACTGGCGACCTTTTCCTCCTCGCTGCTCATACCAACATGCGCCTCGTAAATAAGCGGTACGTTTGGTGCAGGCAGAACGTCATGTTGCCACTGATACGGCTCATCAGGCCGCCAAACGACGGCCGAAAAATCCACCGAATCATCATCCTGGACGACGTAGGTGGCATATGACGGTAAACGCCAACCGTCGCCATTTGGCCAATAGACGCGCAATTTATATTTCTGCCCGTGGTGCAGTGCGCTCCCCGGCAAATCAACACTCCATTCACCATGTGTGCCAGGCTGTAGGGCAAACTCCTCGCGCTCCTGCCAGTCAGAAAAATCGCCAACCATCACTATGCGCGTAGCATTCGGTGCCCACTCACGAAACGTCCAGCCCGCCGCTGTCTGATGCAAGCCAAAATGTAAAAACCCCAAGGCGAAATCTGCCGGCGATTTACCGTCCAAAACCCTCCGCAGCGTCGACGAAACATACGCCTCGCGCGCCTTGATGACGGGTTCATGCGGCGCCAGCCACGGATCAAGCTCAACCAGGGTTTTCTTGCTCATGGTTATAGTATACCGCATGGAGCGACGATTATGCTTGAAGTTTAGTTCGTAGAGGTATACGATACAACTATATGAAATCACCACAAGTAGAGACCGGTGTCAATCTCTTGGGTCAATTGTCGACGGATGATTGGCAAGAAATTGCCATGGCTAATATGCAACTTGGCAGCGAGAAAGAGGCTGGGGCGCTAGGTGATGTTGAGCGAGTGATGCGTACTGACGAAATTGAAGGTGAGCGGGTGCGGGTGATTGGGTATGCTCAAGCCGCGAGTGATGATACATATGAGCTACGGGCAGTTGAGGGCGTGGCGGACGTGGTGACGTCAGTGGAGATTGGCCCTGATGAATCAGTGCCGTTTGCCACGTACACCAACGAGATGGCGGCGTTATGCGTGCGTACAGTGCAGCGTGATGAGGCAATGGACTATTATTTTCCAATTGACCGGCAAGCGATCGTAACAGCAGAGCTATTGCCCGACACCAGTGGTGTACCACGTCATGTCCGCAAATTGCGCCATTATGTTGACAAGACCGAAGAAGTCGTCAAGGCTAATGATATTCAAGACGCTGCGTCCAGGCGAGAGCTGATAGGTGACTTGAACACGGTACTAGATGAAGTAATTTGCGGTACTGGGGTGCGGGTGGAGTGTAGGGCATACGCTCGGAGGGTCGGAGCTAATGAATATGGCGTTGATGTTGACGCAGATACTCAAGTCCTATTTGCTGACCTACCAATTTTCACCTGGCGCGGCAATCGACCAGTCCTGGAAATGTTCGACAAAGAAGATCAGTCAGTGCTGTTTTGGGTTGATGTGAAAGATATGGTTGATATCATGCCAACTGATGAAGAAGGGTTTGAGGACGGTGCTGATTTGTTCGAAACAGTCTTTACTGAGGAATTCCAGCAGTTGGCGTGGCAGCTGGCGACTGATCTTTCATACACTGAGGAAGCTGATCTCCCGGATGCACTGCGCGAACATGTCCAGACGCTAAATAATGCATTGCCGTATGTTGGTGAGCTTGATGCCGTCAGCTTGTCGGGTTTTGTGTTGGCGCCAAGTGGTACGGATGGCAATTTGAAGCTTGAGTTTGTCGACAGCGATAGGGCATATGTCAGTGAGGCAAAATTTGTTAAATATGACGAATCCTTTCACGCGGTGATTGAGGTAGGTGTGTTTGATTATTCAAGTAGCCAGTCGCGAAGTGTCTATGTAATCCCTAGTCGTGACAAGTTATTACGGTTTGAAAACTTAGAGAGTGACGCAGAAGATCTACAATTTGCCGTTGATGAGTTACATAACATTGCTGAGGACGCTGGAGGTGTGTTCGAGGAGGCTTTCTATCAGTTTTCTCTAGAAGAGCAGCTTGAGATACTGAAACAATATGATGATGAGGCGCACAGTATCTTGGGATTCATCGACAACCCGCATGACTTTGACGGCGAGTGTACGGTCATGGCGTATCGTTGTTTGCCAAGCGACCTGCTGAACGTTGTCTCGTGGAACGATGCTCCGCTGCAAGAAGTCGGTGATGATAAGGGTACTGAGCCGTTCACCCTGCGGGCGGATCGGTTGGCGGTATGGAACCCAGAGCTGGATGATCCGTCGAGGTTTGACGGAAACATCACAAAAGTCACGGATTTGCCACTTAGTTTTGGTGAGCCAGTACTGATGATTGGCGACCGCGAAAATGATATGTTCTATCTGGTGCGCGCTCGCGACATCATTGGTCTGTCGCGGCATAGCGATGAAGACGTTTTGTGACATGGCTCAAGCCAGCGATGTTCACGCAAGCCTCCAGAATGGTGCAATTTATAAAATCAGGGACGATTTCCTTGCGAAATATTATAAAACCCGCTATAATTAAGCGCATACGCCGTGGAGCCTTTAATTGGTCATACCCGCGTGAAATAATAATTAAATAAGGAGAACTTCTACAAATGGCAGATGCATTTGACCGAAGCAAACCGCACGTTAACGTGGGTACAATGGGCCACGTTGACCACGGTAAGACTACGCTGACCGCTGCGATTACTGCAGTGTTGGCTAAGCGCCTTCCAAGCGCAGTTAACAAACCAATTGCGTACGACCAGATCGACAACGCACCAGAAGAAAAAGCCCGCGGTATTACCATCGCGTCTTCACACCAAGAATACGAATCACCAAAGCGCCACTACGCGCACGTTGACATGCCAGGTCACGCCGACTACGTCAAGAACATGATCACCGGTGCTGCTCAGGTTGATGGTGCAGTTTTGGTTATTGCTGCAACTGACGGTCCAATGCCTCAGACTCGTGAGCACGTGCTGCTGGCAAAGCAGGTTGGTGTGCCTAAGTTGGTTGTCTTCTTGAACAAGATGGACATGGCTGACGAAGAGATGGTTGAGCTGATTGAAGAAGAAGTTCGTGAGCTCTTGGAAGCTAACGGCTTTGACAAAGACGCTCCAATCATCAAGGGTTCAGCTTTGAAGGCTCTTGAAGGCGACGAGAAGTACGAAGACGCTATTATGGAATTGGTTGAAGCTATGGACAGCTACATTCCAGAGCCAACTCGCGACATGGACAAGCCATTCATCATGCCAATTGAGGACGTATTCTCAATCAAGGGTCGTGGTACTGTGGCAACTGGTCGTATTGAGCAGGGTGTTGTTAAATTGAACGACGAAGTTGAAATCGTTGGTTTGAAGCCAACTCAGAAGTCAGTTGTGACTGGTATTGAGGCCTTCAAGAAGTCTCTTGACCAAGGTCAAGCAGGTGACAACGCTGGTATTTTGCTTCGCGGTATTGAGCGCAGCGATATTGAGCGCGGTCAGGTTCTGTGTAAGCCAGGCACCATTACGCCACACACTGAATTTGAAGCTGAAGTATACATCTTGAAGAAGGAAGAGGGCGGTCGCCACACTCCATTCTCCAAGGGTTACAAGCCACAGTTCTACTTCCGCACCACTGACGTGACTGGTGAAGTTGAATTGCCAGCTGACAAAGAAATGGTTATGCCAGGCGACACCGTAACCTTCAAGGTTAAGTTGCTCGCCCCAATCGCTATGGAGCAAGGTTTGAACTTTGCTATCCGCGAAGGTGGCCGTACCGTTGGTGCTGGTGTGATCACCAAGATCAACAAGTAATCACTCTGGCAGATTACCCAAAATACCCTCGATCATCGGGGGTATTTTATTTGTATTGACAATCATAAACCGCATTGGTATGGTAATGGGTAAAGGGTCGGGAGAGGGTAACATTAACCAAATAAGGAGTAATCATATGAACAGAGAAGCGGGGTTAGAATACGGTTTTTCTTGGTGGAGGCGAGCTGCAGCTGTGGCGGCAGCTGGTACACTGTCGTTAAGCCTAGTCGGCTGCGAAAAACCAGCGGACGAACAGCAACATGTTACGCAGCCAGAAGTTGTCAGCACGGAAGACACCTCTCCAGTTGATGATGGTCTTGAGGCTGAGGCTTCGTCAAAATATCCAAACATAGAAAATACAGCCGGGTTCTCTGACGACGAAAACTTGGTCGTGTGTTTCCAGGACAAAGAGTATGCATTGTCTTGGGAAGACGCACTAATTAGTAGTGGTTGGGATAAAGTTGCCGCAGAGGTTGATTCCACGCGCTGTGAGGGCAAAGGGTATCCTCGTGATGGCTGGAAAGAAAATGACAATGGCGGCGCTCATATGTGTATTCCACGCCAGCTCCCTGAGGGAGAGATTCATTATTACTTTGTAGATGCCAATCCGAACGCTACTGGTGGGTATAATATCCGTGCCATGGATCAAGGTCGAGCACGAGAAGGCTTTGGCCTCGAGGAGTCCTGTAACCTCAACCCCGGTCCTAACGACATGGTACCTATGGTAAAATAGTATAGACAATACATCTAACACAAAAAGGAGATATGGTGAATAAACAGAAATTGGTGATTATTGGTGGCGGCGGAATGGTTGGCGCGACGACGGCGTATGCTTGTGCGCTGCGCAGTGTGATTGAGGAGATTGTGCTGATTGACCGTAATGCGGATTTAGCGTGGGGTCAGGCGGCGGATATCAACGACGCTATGGGGCTTGACCGCAACGTGGTGGTGCGCACGGGTGACTATGCTGATATCAACGACGATGACATCGTGGTCATCACCGCCGGCTCGCCACAGCTACCAGGTCAGACGCGGCTGGAGCTGGTCGGTGTCAATGCCAGTATCATGCGTGACATTGTCAAAAACATTATGGCTGGTGGCGCCAAGCCGTATTTGGTGGTCGTCAGCAACCCAGTCGATGTCTTGACCTACGTAGCGTTGAAAGAGTCGGGACTACCAAAAACCCGAGTGTTTGGCACGGGAACAACACTGGACACCTCGCGGTTGAAATCATACTTGGCAGATGCGTTGAATGTTGACAGTAAGGCCGTCGATGCTTACATCCTGGGTGAGCATGGTGATTCTTCGTTCTCAACCATTGAGACCGCGCAGATTGGTGAAGTGCCTATTCGAGAATATCCGGGCTTTACGGAGGAGATGATTGAGGGCATTGAGCAGAAAATCCGTGACCGCGCCTACCGAGTGATTGAGACGAAGAAATCGACGTATTTTGCCATTGGCTTTGTCGTCTCTAAAATCGTCTCAGCATTGCGTCGGTCAACGCGCACGGTCTATCCAGTTTGTTCACTGGCTGAGGGTGAATATGGACTGGACAATGTCGTATTGGGCTTGCCGTCGATCATTTGTTGTGACGGCGTGAAAATTTTGACGGGCTATCCACTAACTGAGCGCGAGAAGCAGTCGCTGAACAACTCCGCTGCGATCATCGGCGAGATGATTGCTCATCTTGATAAAGCCCAGGAAAATTGATATAATCGCCTAGTTAATAATAATTTGTCTCGAGAACTCAGTTGTTCATAAAATATGGCAATTAGAGGTTACGGGATTGTACAAAAGGAGGAGCCATGGCTCAAGATACCGGGATTAAAATCCGCATCCGACTGAAGGCGTATGACCACAAAGTCATCGACCAATCAGCAAAACAAATCATTGACACTGCAATTCGCACCGGCGCGAACGTTGCTGGCCCAGTGCCGCTGCCAACTCGCCGCAGCACCTACACAGTGGTAAAAAGCCCACACGTGTACAAAATGGGTGGTGAGACCTACGAGCGCCGCGTTCACAAGCGGTTGATCGACATCACTAACGCAACGCCAAAGACCATCGATAGCTTGCAGAACTTGAACTTGCCAGCTGGCGTTGACGCTGAAATTCGTATGTAATTTTACCATGTCAGAAATTTCCGCCTCTTGAACGGGGCGGATTTTTTATGCTATAATTTTCATCAAGCTTATGACAAAACAAAAATCTCGCACCTACGCTCGCAACCGCTCAAAGTCCAGCGCCTTGTTTAGTCGCAAAGGACGCGAGCGAATTTATGAAAATGACGGCACGTTCTTTTTGAAATTGGTGATATTTGTCATCCTTAGTGCGTTGTGGCTACGTCTAAAGAACCCCTTTGAGTTAGGCGCTTTCACTGTGCAGGCAGTGCCAGTTGGCTTGTTCGTGGCACTGTTACTGGTTCTGAAGATTGAACAGTATCAATTTAACCGCAAAATTTGGTACGTTACCCTCATTTTAATGGCAATTCTGACCTCATTTACGCCAGTGGGCGTGATGATCTGATTTACTTGACTTTAACCAATGTTTTGTGCTAGAATTACAAGGTAATTTCTATTACGCGTAATATCAACTGTTCTCCTTGATGAATGAGCAGGTCTGGTTATGATGGGACGCTTATCACAAACGCCTCACTCAGAACCCAGAAACCGCACGTCATCAGGAGTATTTAAGTGGGAGTGAGGAAAAGTGAAAACACTTCTCGGTACCAAACTTGGTATGACCCAGCTCTTGGCTGAAGACGGCAAAGCCATTCCGGTGACGCTGATCCAAGCCGGCCCTGTCACCGTGACTCAGGTGAAGACTGTCGAAACCGACGGTTACAATGCGGTACAGGTCGCTTATGGAGAGGGTAAGAACCTGAGCAAGGCCGTGGCTGGACACGTCAAGCCAGCCCAAGTGGCCCCGAAACACATTCGGGAATTCCGCGTCGACGAGATCCCTGAGGGGCTCAAAGTTGGCGATGAAATCAACGTTTCCGCGTTCGAAGTCGGCGATTTTGTCGATGCGACCGGAACCAGCAAAGGTAAAGGTTTCGCTGGAACCATTAAACGCCACAACTTTAAGCGTCACCGCAAGACGCACGGTGGTAAAGGTAATACTCGTAAGCCAGGTTCAATTGGCTCGATGTATCCACAAAAAGTGTTCAAGGGTAAGACGATGGCTGGCCACATGGGCCACGAGCGCGTTACCGTCAAGAACCTGGAAGTGGCATATGTTGATCCAGAGACCAATCTGATCGGGGTGAAGGGCGCTGTGCCTGGGCCACGAAAAGGGCTGATTATTTTAGGAGGTAACAAGTAATGGCTGAATCAACCAAACTTCCTAAAGACATTTTTGCTGTTGAAGTGCCAAATCACGAACTGTTGAAATTGGCATACGATAGCTACCTGGCCAACGCTCGTTTGGCAAGTGCAACCACCAAGCAACGTGGTGAAGTTTCCGGTGGTGGTAAAAAGCCATGGAAGCAAAAGGGAACTGGTCGAGCACGTTTCGGTTCAACCCGTAACCCAATCTGGCGCGGTGGTGGTGTGGTCTTTGGCCCACGCGGCAACGAAAACTACACCAAAAAATTGTCTAAAACCGCCAAGAAAGTGGCAATTCGCCAAGCCTTGACGGTAGCAAATGAAGCGAAGAATATCGTCGTCAAAGATATCAAGACGACTGGCAAGACCAAAGAAGTCGCCACCTTCCTAGCTGACAACAAGTTTGAGCGCCGCGTCCTGATCGTCGTCGACGAAAAGACGCCAGAATTGATGCGTGCCACAAACAACATTCAGAACGTATTGGTAATCCGCGCGAACTACCTCAGCGTCTACCACATTCTGAATGCGGATACTATTGTCATGACCCCGAAAGCTCTGCCAGTAATTACTGAGTGGCTGGGTAAGGAGGAAGCGTAATATGAAACAGATGACAATTATCCCACGCATCAGCGAGAAAGCCTATGCACAGAGCGCCAATGGTGTCTACGTGTTCCGCGTTCCGCTGAACCTGAATAAAAACGAGATCAAAGCAGCAGTTGAAGCGCAATTTGACGTTACTGTCCTGAAGGTAAAGACCTTGGTACAAGACGGCAAAGCTGTGCGTTTCTCACGAGGCAAGAACCGCTATCCTGGCACGACCACGCGCAAGGATTGGAAGAAGGCTTACGTGACGCTGAAAGATGGCGATAAGCTCGATGTGTTTGACGCAGTAGAGCAGCAGATGGAGGAGACCAAGTAATGCCAGTGAAAGCTTACAATCCAACCACTCCTGCTCGTCGCGGCATGACGAGCCAGGACTTGTCGGATATCACGACAAGAAAACCGCTCAAAAGTCTGACCAAGGCCAAAAAGCAAAATGCCGGCCGCAACAACCAAGGCCGCATCACCGTGCGTCATCGCGGCGGTGGCGTTCGCCGTCACTACCGTTTGGTGAACCACAATTTGCCGAGCGGCTTGACTCTGACGGTTGAAGAAATTGAGTACGATCCAAACCGCTCAGCCCGCATCGCTCGAGTGAAAGATCAGTACAATTTGTACCACTACGTATTGGCCGACACCTCAATGGTCAAGGGCAAGACGATTCAGACTGGTGAGACAGCACCAATTGAGGCCTCAAACCGCCTGCCGCTGTCTGCTATCCCTGTTGGTACGATGATTTATGCTATTGAACTCACTGCCGGCAAAGGTGCGCAAATGGTTCGCGCCGCTGGTGCCAAAGCTCAGTTGATGGCCAAAGAAGGCAATTACGCAACTATCAAATTGCCATCTGGTGAAGTTCGCAAAGTTCGCCTGGAGGCAACCGCTGCCATCGGTACAGTCGGTAACGTCCAGCACCAGAACGTGAAGATCGGTTCAGCTGGTCGCCGCCGCCGCAAGGGTATTCGCCCAACCGTGCGCGGTGTCGTCATGAACGCCGCAGATCACCCACATGGTGGTGGTGACGGTGGTCGCCACGGTACTGGTAAAGCACCACGTACGCCATGGGGCCAATTGACGCTGGGTTATCGAACTCGCCGCCGCAAAGGCTCAAATAAATTAATCGTACGCACGCGTCACGACGCGAAGAGGAAGAGGTAAATCACGATGAGTCGTTCATTAAAGAAAGGTCCATTCGTCGATGTGAAGCTTGCGAAAAAAGTCGCTGCTCTCAGCCTTGACGATCGAACCGTTATCAAAACATGGGCGCGCGCTTCGACCATCACCCCAGAAATGGTCGGTCGAACTATCGCCGTCTACAACGGTAAGATGCACGTGCCTGTGCTAATTACTGAAAACATGGTTGGTCACAAACTCGGTGAGTTTAGCCCAACTCGTAAGTTCCGTAAGCACGGCGGAAAGGATAAGAAGTAATCATGGCTGATACAACTTATACTGTTCGCGCTTACGCCAAAGGTGTTGACCAAACACCACGCAAGGTTAGCTTGGTGGCTGCACTAGTACGCGGCCGTACCGTCGCTGACGCATTGGTTATCTTGGAGCATGTGCCAAAACGCGCTGCCTTGCCAGTGAAAAAGGCAATCGACAGCGCCAAGGCAAACGCCATCAACAACCACGGTTTGGACGCCAAGAGTCTGGTGATCACTACCCTGAGCGTTACTACTGGTACACGCCTACGCCGCTTTAAGCCAGCGTCACGCGGCCGTGCCTTGCCATTCCAGAAAAAGACGTCAAACATTTTGGTTGAAGTAACTGGCACCGAGAAGCCAAAGAAAGCGCCTGCGAAGAAACCAGAGACCAAGGCTAAAGCAGAGACCAAATCTGCCAAGCCTGCAGCGAAAAAAGCCGCCGAAACCACGGCAAAAAAGGAGGAGAAGTAAATGGGTCAAAAAGTGAATCCAATCAACTTCCGCCTACAAGTTCACAAGAACTGGAGCTCTCGTTGGTTTACGGCCAATAAGAAAGAGTTTGCGGAGGCAATTCGCCAGGATCACGAAATCCGCGAATTGATTGAGAAGAAATTTGCCTCACGCCCAACCATCAATCGCATTGAGATTGAGCGGAGTGCCAACTTGATCACGGTAACCATTCACACGGCGAAAGCTGGTGTGGTGATCGGCCGTGGCGGTGCTGGCGTGAATGAATTGAAAAAGCAAGTTGAGAAGATCGTCGGTCAGGCAGTTCGCATCAACATTGAAGAAGTACGCCGACCGGAACTAGCAGCCAAATTGGTGGCCGAGAACATCGCCCGCCAGTTGGAACGCCGTATCAACTTCCGCCGCGCAACCAAAATGACCGCGCAAAACACCATGAGTGCTGGTGCCAAAGGTATCCGCATCGAGGTGGCTGGTCGTTTGAACGGTGCTGAAATGGCACGCCGCGAAAAGGTGATTGAAGGCTCTGTGCCACTGCACACTCTTCGCGCCGATATTGACTTCCACTGTGCTCGCGCCCAGACACCAGCTGGTATCATCGGCGTGAAAGTGTGGATTTATAAGGGAGAAAGGAGTCGCTAAATGCTGTTACCAAAGAAAACCAAGCACCGCAAAGTGCGCATCGGTAAAAACCGTGGTCAAGCAACCCGTGGTAATTACATCGCGTTCGGCGACTTTGCACTGCAATCACAATCAAACGAGCGCATCAACTCCCGCCAAATCGAGTCTGCTCGTCAGGCAATGACCCGCTACATTAAGCGTGGTGGTAAGATTTGGATCCGAATTTTCCCGCACACCCCAGTTACTCGCAAACCACTTGGTTTGAAGATGGGTGGTGGTAAGGGTAATCCAGAGTTCTTTGTTGCCAAGGTGAAGGCCGGCACGGTGATGTTTGAAATGCAGGGCGTTTCAGAGGAAGTCGCTCGTGAGGCAATGCGCCTAGCGAGCCACAAACTACCAGTCAAATGTAAGTTCATCAAGCGGGAGGACGCATAATGGCTGAAGCAAAGAAAACTGCAAAAGCAGCAGTTGTGAAGACCGTTGATGATTTGAAGAAGGAAGTCGCCGAAAAGCGAAATGACCTGCTTCAAGCAAAACGTTCTCACGCTGCTGGCGAATTAGTTAATCCAAAAGCGCTGCGTTCACTCCGCAAGGACATCGCACGCCTGCTGACACAAATTAACGAAAAGGAGAGCAAGTAATGGCCCGACGAACACTGATTGGCGTCGTAACGAGTGCCAAGCGCGACAAGACCATCACTGTGACGGTCACCAGCCGCGAAACGCATCCGCTCTACGGCAAACAGTACACCGTGACTCGCAAATACACTGCTCATGACGAGACCAATGAGGCAGGCGAAGGCGACAAGGTGCAAATCGAAGAGACTCGCCCAATTTCCAAGACCAAGAGCTTTACGCTGGTCAAGGTGATCGAGAAGTCTCGCGGTTCTATCAAACTAAAGGCTGAAGTTTCTGGTGAAGCTGAGGAAGAGACTAAGGAGGACGACAAATGATCCAACAAGAATCTCGCCTCAAGGTAGCTGACAACTCGGGTGCCAAAGAAGTATTGTGCATCCGCGTCCTCGGTGGTACCCGCCGCCGCTATGCTCGCGTTGGCGACGTGATCGTCTGTTCAGTCAAAGACGCCAGCCCAACCGGCAACGTCAAAAAGAAGTCTGTCGTCAAGGCTGTAGTGGTTCGCACCCGCGACCAAATCCACCGCAAAGACGGCTCAACCATCTGCTTTGATGACAACGCCGTGGTGATTATCAACGATGACAAGCAGCCAAAGGCTACCCGTGTCTTCGGCCCAGTGCCACGCGAGCTTCGCGACATGGGCTACATGAAGATCATCAGCCTGGCTCCGGAGGTACTCTAATGGCTCGTATTCACAAAGATGACACCGTAAAAATCATTGCTGGTAAAAACAAAGGCACGACTGGTAAAGTCCTGAAAGTTAGCACCAAAGATCAGACTGTTCTGGTCGAAGGTGTTGGCGTCGGACACCGCCACGTCAAGCCAAGCCAGTACAATCCAAAAGGCGGCAAGAAAGACATCCACGTACCGATGGACATCAGCAAAGTCGCCCTGGTTGTCGACGAAAAGTCAGGCAAAACCAGCCGGGTTGGTTTAGTAAAGAACGCTGACGGCGGCAAAACTCGCGTCGCTCGCCAAGCAAAAAATAAGGAGATTAAATAATGGCAGAGAAGAAAACCGTCGTGCCAGCTCCTCGCTTGAAAGCCTTGTACCAGGAGAAATACCTGAAGGAACTGCAAGCCGAACTAGATCTAAAGAACGTGCACCAAGTGCCAGCTTTGGAAAAGATCATCGTGAGCGTTGGTACCGGCAAGAAGAAAGATGACAAGCGTCACTTTGAGATTGTCAAAAACACCGTTGAAAAGATCACCGGTCAGGCACCAGTTGCCCGCCAGGCAAAGAAGTCAATCGCTGGCTTCAGCATCCGTAAAGGCATGGGTGCGCCAATCGGTGTGAGCGTCACGCTGCGCGGCAGCAGGATGTACGAGTTCATGGATCGCTTGATCAACGTAGCACTGCCACGCGTGCGCGACTTCCATGGCGTCGGCCTAAAGTTTGACAAAGGCGGCAACTACAACCTGGGCATCATCGAGCAGTCAATTTTCCCAGAACTGACGTTCGAGGAGACACAGATTTTGCACGGCTTGCAGGTAACATTTGTCATCAAGAACGGTAACAAAGAAGCTTCAAAAGCCTTGCTCGAGAAATTTGGCATGCCGTTTGAGAAGAAAGGAGGCGTCAGGTAATGGCTAAGAAATCAATGGTCGCTCGCGACAAAAAGCGTCTGAAGATGATCGCAAAATACGCTGCGAAGCGCGCTGAGCTCAAAGAACTTGGCGACCTCGACGGTTTGCAGAAGCTGCCTCGCAACTCGAGCCCAACTCGGCACAAGAACCGCGACAGCATTTCCGGTCGTCCACGTGGTTACATGCGCCAGTTCGGCCTGAGCCGCATCAATTTCCGCGAAAAAGCAGCCAAGGGTGAAATCCCAGGCATAACAAAGAGTAGTTGGTAAGAAGGAAAGGAGATTCGACAATGTCTATGCAAACTACAGACCCAATCGCCGACCTTCTGACGCGCATTCGCAATGCGAAACTGGTTGGCAAGACGGAAGTTCGTGTTCCGTCCAGCAAGATGAAAAAAGTCATCGCTGAACAATTAGTCAAAAACGGCTACCTTACAGATGTTAAACTAGAGGACGCCAAGCCTCGCGGCGTGCTGGTCGTGACCATCAACGAAGAAGGTACCAACAGCACCATCAACGAGATCACCCGTGTCTCAAAACCTGGTCGTCGCGTTTACGTCGGCGCTAGCGAGATTCCAAAGGTGAAAAGTGGCCGCGGTCTGGTACTCATCTCAACCTCAAAAGGTGTCATGACTGGCGCCGAAGCAGCCAAGGCGAAGCTTGGCGGTGAGTTGTTGTTGAAGGTGTACTAGTTTCCCGACATCACAATCACGCCAGAAACCTAAGAGCGCTCCTCAAATGGGGAGTGCTCTTAATAATTGGAGTTTAGCGATAATTGTCGCTCTGTGCTATAAAAGAAGACGCAGGACACTTTCTGACACCCGGGGATATAAATTATAATAGACTAGGCTGGCTAACCCAGGCAATAAATTTAAGTAGATATCATGGACACCATAAGAAAAACTATTAAAGCACGCACTTGGAAAGATGGTAAAGAAATTCGCCTGGAAGATCAGGCTCTTCCAATAAATCAGGTATATGCTTGGCTTTTTACTCACGATAATAAAATAGCCATCGTCTCTAAGGATGGTCGAAAGTGGCAGCTGCCCGGTGGAAAACCAAATAAGCACGAGACCTACTTGCAAACTATTGTACGTGAAGTAGAAGAAGAGACGGGAATTAATACAGACAGCGTATCTAGTCAGTATAAGTTCTTTGGTTATTACGATATCCTGGAAACAGATAGCTTAAAAAATGATGACGAGTACTTACAACTTCGGGTTAGCTTGAACCTTGATAAGAATGCCGATGAGTATGTCTTACATCAACAGAACGAGGACGAAGAGCAAATACAGGAAGAGCAGATACGGTATGCTAAATTTGTAACAGTTGATGAACTCACACGACACATTCCATGGGCAAGCGAAAGCGCAGAGTTGCAGGCCGCTATACAAAGCCAAATAAATAATCTACCCACCGTGTAAAAGTAGTAGTTAAACATGGTAGAAAGGTAGCAAGATGAAAAAAGTCATCGCCGAACAATTAGTCGGCTATCTCGCAGATGTTAAACTAGAGGACGCTAAGCCTCGTGGCGTGCTGGTCGTCACCATCAACGAAGCAGCCAATCAAAAACTTGGCGGTGAGTTACTGTTGAAGGTGTACTAAAACATCGCAGTAAACAAAATAAGCGTCCTTGATAATGAGGGCGTTTATTTTTATATGCTTAAAGATCAGTCAGCCCTCGCCTAATATAACTTTTAGTATAACGTATTTTGCTATACTGTAATCATATGCGTAGCTTCCTCCATATGACAAAAACATCAGACCAAGCAGAAATAACTGTTAAAGATGTTTTCATTGTTGATTTTTTGCCCTTCTTGTTGTCTATCGTCGTTATGATGCCCCTACTGTATGGAGTGGGTTGGCTTATTAGCAGTGCTGACCCTAGGCAGGGAGTCCCCAGTTATTATATTCAGGTACTGTTCGCGGAAAATCCTCTCGTTGAGTTGATCATGGTCGCCGCCACCTGTTTTATTGCTGTTGGACAAAAGCCACAGGCACGCTTCTGGTCGACAATGGGAGTAGCTACATTCATCGCTCTAGTTGATGCATCAAACTTTCTTTGGCATATTGATGTTAGTGGCTATTTAAGTATCTTCGCTGGCATTCTTTTAATGATCTCTGGCTGGCGGCTATGGGATTATTACGAAGTACGTAAAATCTACGATATGAAAGAGCCGTATTTGACCAAAGCCGCCCTAGTAACATATATTACTCTCGGCATCTTGGCGATTATTCTACTCATCCCGTACGGTAGCTAGGCAGAGCGCTCAAAAAACCTTGCATTTCACCCCTAATCTATGCTAAAATATCAGGGTTAATATCAAATCACACGAAAGGTGAGTAATGAGTCTGAGTCGAATCGGAAAACTGCCGGTGGTTATTCCGGCCGGTGTGACAATCACGGTTGACTCTGGTGATGTGGTCGTAAAGGGCCCGAAAGGTGAATTGACACAATTCATCACGCCAGCAGTTGAGGTGAAAGTCGAAGACGGACAAGTCACGGTTCATCCGAAGGATGAGTCCAAAACTGCTCGCGCCCAGCACGGTCTGATGCGCGCGCTAATCAACAATATGGTAATCGGCGTCACCAAGGGCTACGAGAAGCGCCTAGAGGTCAATGGTGTCGGTTTCCGCGTGAGCTCCAGCAACAACGAACTGGAAATGGCGCTCGGGTTTTCACACCCAGTCAAATACAAAGCCCCAGAGGGCATCACCGTTACCAACGAAAAGATGACCATCATCGTCAGCGGTATCAATAAACAGCAAGTCGGCCAAGTCGCTGCGGAAATCCGTGCGCTGAAGAAGCCTGAGCCATACAAGGGCAAGGGTATCAAGTATGCTGACGAGCAAATTTTGCGCAAAGCAGGAAAGACAGGTAAGTAATCATGGCTGAAAACAAGAAATTACTCAACCAAGCTCTTCGCAAAAACCGCGTTCGCGCTAAGGTTTCAGGCACTGCAGAGCGCCCACGCTTAACCGTCACCATCAGCAACATGCACGTTAGCGCTCAGCTGATCGACGACGTCGCAGGCAAAACATTGGCTGCCGCAACCACCGTTGGCACCAAAGCAAAAGGTACGATGAGCGAAAAATGTGCTACCATCGGTACCGAAATTGCCAAGAAAGCAAAGAAAAGTAAAATTAGCGCAGTGGTCTTTGACCGCAACGGCCGCCAGTACGCTGGTCGCTTGAAGGCATTGGCTGATGCTGCGCGCCAAGAAGGATTGGAGTTCTAGTATGGCAGAACAAGCTGCAAATACTACCCCACGCGCAGAAGGCCGTCGGCCTCGCAGTCCGCGTGGTGGTCGCCGCGATGACCGGCGAAATGTGCGCGATGACGCACCAAAAGAGTTTGAAGAATTGGTAATCAACATTGACCGCGTGAGCCGCGTGGTCAAAGGTGGCCGCCGCTTCCGCTTTAAGGCGTTGGTGGTTGTCGGCAACCGCAAGGACAAGGTCGGTGTTGGCGTGGCTAAGGGTGCCGACGTGCAAGCTGCTGTCGCTAAGGCAACCTCAGTTGCTAAGAAGCATTTGATCACTTTGCCACTCAATGGCGAAACCATTCCACACGACAGCGAAGTTAAGTTCTCAGGCGCCCGCGTGCTGATCAAGCCAGCTGCTCCTGGTACTGGTATCATCGCTGGTGGTGTTGTCCGACAGATCATCGGTGTGACCGGTGTTCGCAACCTGCTGACCAAGTCACTTGGTTCAACCAACAAGGTGAACATCGCCTATGCAACTATTGAAGCATTGAAATCACTCGTTCCACGCGAAGAGTGGTTGGGCGTTCAGCCAGTCAAAAAAGCTGCTAAAAAGGAGGCTAAGTAATGAAATACAATGATCTCCAAGTTTCAGCAAACAAGAATAAAAAGCGTGTTGGTCGCGGTATCGCTGCTGGCCAGGGTAAAACCGCTGGTCGCGGTACTAAAGGTCAGAACGCCCGCACTGGTAAAAAGCTTCGCGCCATGTTCCAGGGTGGTCAGCGTCCATTGGCTCAGGCTGTACCAAAAGCTCGCGGTTTCAAGAGCCTGCGCACGCCAGCTCAGGTAGTCTACTTGGATCACCTGAACGCCTTTGACGGTAAAACCGTTGACAACGCCCTGCTGTTTACCGAAGGTTACATCGCCACACCGTTCCACACGGTCAAGGTGATCGCTCGCGGTGAATTGAAAGCCAAGGTTGACTTGAAAGTACAAGCTGCATCCGCTTCAGTCGTCAAAGCGATTGAAAAGGCCGGCGGCTCATTTGAGAAAGTTGCAACGCCTTTGCGCCAAAGTGCAAAAGACGTCGAGTCTGACGAAAAATAAGATACTTTAGGCTCTATGTAACCTACAAAACGCCTCGCTAGCCGGGGCGTTCTGTTTTGGCGCTTTTTTGGGCTCAACACTGGTATTTAGCCAGATACTCCTGTATACTGGTTAGAGAATTCTATATATTGAAACGACAGAGGGGAAAGTAAACGTATGATTAGCTGGAAGACCATTTGGCGGTCATTGAAAAATAGAGATATGCAAAAGCGCTTGTCGATTGTCATCGGCATTATTGTCGTGTACCGATTACTCGCGCACATTCCAGTGCCATTGGCTGAGCCAACACAGTTGCGCCAAGCCATCAGCTCGGCGTTAGGCAGCACAGACTTGGGAGGATTCCTTAACCTTCTGTCCGGCGGTGCTTTGGCGAGCTTTTCTTTGGTATTGGTTGGTTTGAGCCCATTCATTACCGCCAGCATCATCATCCAGCTACTGACAAAAGCCATTCCAAAACTAAAGGAACTCCACGACGACGGCGAAACTGGACGTCGCAAAATTCAGCAATGGACACGTCGCATCACCGTTCCACTGGCCATCGTCCAATCAATCGCTTTCATCTTCATCTTACGCCAAACCATCTTGGCTGGCGGATCAACCGTCTTGAGCGATCCAACCATCATGGAGTGGACAGTCTCAGTCGTCGCCATGACCGCTGGATCAGTCTTATTGATGTGGCTGGGTGAGCTCATCACCGAGCAGGGAGTAGGAAATGGCATTTCTCTGTTAATTTTTGCAGGAATCGTCAGCCAACTACCGCAGATGCTAGCCACAGTCATCCGTTCACTCTTTGACACCTCAAACGGCTCACTGAGCGTATTTGGCTGGTTCCAATTGCCAGTCAGCCCAACCATGTTCTGGATAGTATTCTTCCTCTTACTTATGATGCTCGTCGTGCTTTATTTCCTGGTAAAAATTAACGAAGCACAGCGTGTCATCACCATCAACTACGCCAAGCGTGTCCACGGTAACAGCAACTACGGCGGCATCAAAAGCATCCTGCCAGTCAAACTAATCGCCGCTGGTGTGATCCCGGTTATTTTCGCCGTGGCTTTTCTGAGCCTGCCACAGTTCATCGGTCAAATCATGAAAGCTTCTGGCAACGAAGGGCTACAATCCCTCGCCAGCACCTTGATCACCTGGTTCCAAGCACCAAACCCAGGCAGTTTTACCGGCAGCACCGCTGAAGCCTTCATCTATCCTGTTCTGTACTTCATCCTGGTCATTGCCTTCACGTACTTCTACACGGGCTTTAGTTTTGACGCTACTGAGATATCCGAAGGCTTGCAAAAGCAGGGTGGCTTCATCGAAGGCATTCGCCCAGGCAAGCAAACCGAAGAGTACCTCCGCCGCACTGTCAACCGCTTGGTCTTGTTCGGCTCATTAGCACTTGGCGTGGTCGCTATCTTGCCGTTCGTCGCTGAATATCTGATATATCACATCACGGGACTGACCGGCACTCGCTTGTCAATCGGTGGTACAGGTATCTTGATTATCGTGTCAGTCGCGCTAGAATCCATTCGCCAAATTAGCTCGCGCGCATTGATGGTAACCTATGACGACTTCGACGCTGACGATCTCGGAACCAACACACCAAAAAAGCGACGATTACTCCGCAAAAAATAATACACTAAATCCCCGCACGAAACGGGGATTTTTATTTGGTACAATACCGAGACTAACGTACTCTGTAAGAATAAGTCAGGGGAGCATTCTCTGCAGCGCGACTTTCATTCTGGCAAACCGGCGCGATTTCCTTGCTGATATTATTTTCATCAGTCATTTTACAACTTGGAACTTCGAACAAATTGAACTGATTTGTTGGTGAAATTGCTTTCCAACTATCGTCTTTCTTTACTGCAAACATCCGCGCGAGCGTGTTGCCACAACCAGAACCTAATAGTAATTGTTTTTCATCTTGAGAATACGCGATCACGCTGACCGCACCATTGTTATCTTTGCAACCTGATCGCTCATTTTCTTTTTTCAGAAACTCACGAATTTCTTTTACGGACGCGTCGTGCCGAGCGATCGCCTTATTTCCCTCAAAACGAAAGCCCAATGAGCCCAAACTCACGAAGCCGCTGCCAATCTTTTCCGTCACTGCGTATGGTTTGTGTGGTGATTGACAGTTCAATTTCCACACCAAACAACCAACAATCAGCATCAACACTGCTATCACACCAATCAAAACGGGTACCAGCAGCTCAACTTGTGATTTTTTTGTTTGAGACTTTGTCCGATTTTTCGTACTTGCCATAAAAATCCTTATGTTAAATTTGATAGCTCAAGTATAGCACATAAATTTATGGAAATATGTTGTGAGATAATACATATGTGACAAGAATATACAAAAAACGATTACTGTTGTAAACTATATAATGTAAAAAGATTACAAACGTAAACATTAAAGGAGGTAAGAATGTGAAAGAAAATTGCAGAATCGATAAAAAACAGCATATAACCGATGCAGAATGGGAAGTAATGCGAGTTGTGTGGGCAAATAGCGAAGTTACGAGCAAGTTTATGACAGAGGTGCTTTGTGAGAAAATGAACTGGAAACAGGCTACAATAAAGACGCTGTTGAATCGGCTACTGGAAAAGAATATTTTGAAAAAGAGGGAAATTGGGAACAAGTATATTTATTCGACAGATTTTACAGAAAAGGAAGTTGCTAACAGTTATATATTAGGAACTTTTGATAAAATTTGTAAAACGAAAGTTGGAGAAATGATAGGGAAAGTTATTGAGAACAGTGAACTGAGTTTTGACGACTTGGATTTGATTTTAAAGGCTGTTGAGGAAAAGAGGAAGACGGCTATGGAAGAAGTTTTGTGTGATTGTGTGGAGGGGCAGTGTAATTGCGAACATAGCGGACATAAGCATATTTAAGATATAGTGTGCTAAATGAAGGAGGAAAAGATTATGGCAGAAAAAAACTATACAGTAACTGGAATGAGCTGTGCATCTTGTGCCAATGCTGTGGAAAAGGCACTTAATAAAAATAATGATATTAACGCTTCAGTTAATTTTGCAACTGAAAAATTGAATATTGAATATGATGAGAAGAAGTACAATTTTGATAAAATTAGGGAAATAGTGGAGTCGGCTGGGTATGGACTGGCTGAGGATATGACAGAAGATAAAAAGGTGGAACTTTATCAAGAAAAAATAACAAGTTTGAAAAATCGATTAATTTTAGCAGTTATTTTTGTTGTTCCACTTTTGTATATTTCGATGGGGCATATGCTTGGGGCAGTACTTCCTGAATTTTTGAATCCTAAGGTAAATCCGCTTAATTTTGCGTTGGCACAGTTTGTGTTGACTTTGCCTATTATTTATGCTGGGAGAGATTTTTTTTCACATGGATTTAAAAATTTAGTAAGAAAATCTCCAACAATGGATTCATTAATTGCTATTGGGGCAACAGCGGCGGTACTCTATGGAATTTATGCAACTTTTAGAATTGTAACTGTAGATCCTGAAGCACATATGGATTTATATTATGAGTCGGCTGGTGCAATTATTACGTTAATCTTGTTTGGAAAACTGCTGGAGGCAAAAACAAAAGGTCAAACTTCATCGGCAATAAAAAAACTTATCAGACTTCAACCTAAAAAGGCTAAAATTATTGAAAATGGAGCGGAAAAGGAAGTTCTGATTGAAAACTTGAAAGTTGGAGATATTGTTATTGTGAAGCCGGGAGAAAAAATTGCGGTGGATGGAAGAATTGTGGAAGGGGCGACTTCTGTTGATGAGTCAATGTTGACAGGAGAAAGTTTGCCAGTAAGCAAAAAAGTTGGAGATAAGGTTGTTGGAGGAAGTATAAATAAAAATGGAAGTATCAGATTTGAGGCGACTGAAATTGGTAAAAATACAGTTTTGTCACAAATTATAAAGCTGGTTGAGGAGGCACAGGGGTCAAAGGCTCCTATTTCTAGAATGGCAGACATTGTGTCGGCATATTTTGTGCCGATTGTTATTGGGATTGCGATAATTACAGGAATTGCTTGGTTTCTAAGTGGAAGTGGATTGGTTACTGCATTGTCGTTTTTCATCGCTGTACTTGTAATTGCGTGTCCGTGTGCATTGGGACTTGCAACACCTACATCAATAATGGTTGGAACTGGAAAAGGGGCTGAGAACGGTATTCTTATAAAAAGCGGGGAAGCCCTTGAAACAGCGCATAAAATAAAAACTGTTGTCTTTGACAAGACTGGTACAATTACGAAAGGAAAGCCTGTACTGACTAATTTGATTGCTTATGGGAAATATAATGAAAATGAATTGTTAAAAATTGCTGCAAGTGTGGAAAATGATTCAGAACATCCATTGGCAGAAGCAATCGTAAACAAAGCAAAAGAGAAAAATATTGAAATTAAGCCGTATGAAAAATTTAGGGCAATGCCAGGTTACGGTATTCGTGCAACATTTAAAGACAAGGAAGTTCAAATTGGAAATAGAAAATTGATGGAAAATCGAAAAATCAATGTGGAAATTTCTCAAAAAGATTATGATATTTTGTTAAATGAAGGAAAAACGCCAATGTACATTTCGATTGATAACGAATTGGCGGGACTTGTTGCAGTTGCAGACGTTATCAAGGAAACAAGCAAGGAAGCTATAGAAAAACTGAAAAAAATGGGAATCAAGACAGTAATGCTAACTGGAGATAACGAAAAAACTGCCAAATTTATCGCAAAACAAGTGGGAATAGATGATGTAATTTCAGAAGTGCTGCCTAATCAGAAATCTCAAAAAGTAAAGGAACTTCAGGAAAAAGATGAATTTGTTGCAATGGTTGGAGACGGAATTAACGATTCACCAGCACTGGCTCAGGCAAATGTTGGAATTGCGATAGGAAATGGAACAGATGTTGCTATAGAATCCGCTGATATCGTCTTAATTAAAAACGATTTGAGAGATGTTGCGGGTGCAATAGCATTAAGTAAAGCAACAATCACAAATATAAAGGAAAATCTATTTTGGGCATTCTTTTATAACGTACTTGGAATACCATTTGCCGCTGGAATATTTTATGCATTTTTCAATGGACCAAAATTGGATCCGATGATAGCGGCTTTTGCAATGTCATTTAGTTCAGTATCTGTTTTGGGTAATGCTTTAAGATTGAAATTTTTTAAAGTTAAATAGAATTTTAAAAAATAGGTTAAAGTTTACAATATTATAATTTATAAATAGCAATTTACAAACTTGTAGAAATGATATAAAAAACTTAAAAAGTCTATTCTAAGAAATGTTGTGAGATAATACGTATAGCACATAAATTTACGAAAATACCTCTTGCCAAACTGCGCTGCGTGCTGTATAATTGACAACTGTAACTTATGGCGAGTCAAAAGGAAGTCATCAAAATGATTGGTAAGGTAGTGGAAGCACTGCCTAATACTCAATTTAAGGTGGAACTGGAGAATGGCCATAGTATCATCGCGCACATTTCAGGACGAATGCGCAAGCACTATATTCGCCTGGTGCCCGGTGATAAGGTTGAGGTTGAGATGACCCCTTACGATCTTACAAAGGGACGAATCAGCTTCCGCCTACGTGACGACCGACCACACCAGGGTCGCTAGTCAAATATTAACGTTAATCTCGGGTTTACTCGGGAAGGGAGATTTACGCACTTTATGAAAGTTCGTGCAAGTGTTAGAAAAATCAGTCCCGATGACGTACTCGTGCGCCGCGTTGGCCGTAAAAAGGGCAAGCGCATCGCCAGACTGCGCGTCATCAACAAGAAAAAACCTAAGAACAAGCAAAGGCAGGGTTAAGCATGGCTCGAATTGCTGGGGTAGTTATCCCAACAGAGAAGCAAGTGCAAATCGCGCTCACCTATATTTATGGGATTGGGCCAAAGCACGCTTCGAGCATCCTTGCGGCGGCTAAGATTGAGCCGACCACTCGGGTGAAAGATCTCACCGAGGCTGAAGAAAACAAGATTCGCGAAATTATCGACAGCGAATACACCGTCGAAGGTGATCTCCAGCGCTTGGTAACTAACAACATTAAGCGCTTGAAGGATATCAACGCCTATCGCGGTCTTCGCCACAAAGCAGGACTGCCGACACGCGGACAGCGGACTCGTACGAATGCACGAACTCGCAAGGGTCGCGCCATCGCCGTGGGCGGTACACAACCAAAAGCAGCAAGTAAGACCTAAAGAAAGGACTAAGAAATGGCAGACGCAAAATCTACCAAGAAAAAGCAGCGCCGATCAGTCCCAGCTGGTCAGCTACATATTCAAGCAACATTTAACAACACCATTGTTACCTTTTCTGACAAGAAGGGTAACGTGTTGACCGCTTCATCAGCTGGTGCATGTGGTTTCCGTGGTAGCAAAAAAGGCACCGCCTATGCTTCACAGGTTGCTGCTGAAAAAGCTGCTGAAGCTGCGAAAACGCAGTATGGTTTGAAATCAGTTGACGTTTTCGTCAAAGGTGTCGGCTTGGGCCGTGACGCAGCTATTCGTGCGGTTGGCGCCTTCGACATCTCAGTAGAAAGCATTAAGGACGTAACCGGCGTGCCTCACGGCGGTGTTCGTCCACGAAAGGCACGGAGGGCATAATTATGGCACGAGATAATTCACCGATTGTCAAGCAAAGCCGCCGCGAAGGTTATGCGCTTCATCCAAAAGCACATAAAGTTTTGGCACGAAAATCTGGCATTCCAGGTCAACACGCACACAGCCGACACAACAAACCAAGTTTGTACGCCACACAGCTGCGCGAAAAGCAAAAAGTTCGCCGCCTGTACGGTTTGGTTGAAAAGCAATTTGCTCGGCTGATGGACGAAGCAACACGCGCCCAAGAAGGTTTGGCAGGCGAGAACCTGTTGAAGCTGCTGGAACGCCGCCTGGACAACGTGGTTTACCGTGCTGGTTTTGCAACCAGCCGCCGCGCTGCTCGCCAGCTAGTCGGACACGGTCACTTCTTGTTGAACGGTCGCCGTGTTGATATTCCATCAATTCGCGTTAAAGCAGGTGATGTCATCGAAGTGCGTCCAAAGAGTACCAAGTCAGTATACTTTACGCACATCGACGACGTTGTCAGCAACTCAATTCAAGGTCCGCTCAGCTGGATGAAGAGTGATGTCAAAAAATTGAAAATTGAGATCACTGGACAGCCAAAGCGTGAAGAAGCAGAAGCTGATATCAACGAGCAATTAATTGTTGAGTATTACTCACGATAAAAGAAGGGTTAGGGAAAATTATGGCAAAAGCAATTTATAATCCAGCTCTGGCAAGCATCGAAGATGTTTCTGACACCAGTGCAACCTTTCTGATTGAACCGCTCCACTCAGGCTACGGCAACACGTTGGGTAACTCAATGCGCCGCGTCTTGCTCTCCAGCATCCGCGGTGGTGCAATCGTCGCTTTCCGCATTGAAGGTGCAACACACGAGTTCACCACCGTTGAAGGCATCAAAGAAGATGTCGTTGACATCATGCTGAACTTGAAGGGTGTACGACTCCGCGTTCATACTGACGAGCCAGTTGAGTTGCGTTTGGAGAAAACTGGTGGTGTTATCACCGCTGGCGATATCCAAGCAAACGGCGAAGTAGAAGTTGTTAACCCAGACCACGTCATCACTACCATCGATGATCCAAAGAAAACGGTCATCATGGACTTGGTGGCAGAAGCTGGTCGCGGTTACCAAACCATCGAAGACTCAAGCGAATCACGCCTACATTCAGACATGATCGCTCTGGACGCAGTCTTCACTCCAGTTTTGCGCGTACGCTACAAGGTTGATCCAACTCGTGTTGGCGACGAGACCAACTTGGACAAATTGACCATGACAATTGAAACTGACGGCACCATGACGCCACGCGAGGCGTTTGAAGAGGCTGCAGCCATCTTGGTCAACCAATACACAGCCTTGGCTGGCAGCACCACTGTTGTGAGTGCACCTGCGCTTGGCACAACCACTGAAGACAGTGAAGCTGAATTGGATACATCCATCGAAGAATTAAACCTAAGCGCCCGCACGACGAACGCGCTGATTAACAATGAAATCCGCACGATTCGCGACCTGGTGACTTTGACCGAGCAAGATTTGCGAGAATTGAAAGGCTTTGGCTCAAAGGCGCTAGATGAAGTACGCGACAAGATGGCGGAGTTGGAGTTTTAACTATGCATAGACACGGATATCAAGGGCGCAAGTTCGGCCGTGAGCGTGATCAACGACGAGCCTTACTCAAGGGCCTGGCGACCAGCCTGGTTGAGCACGGCAAAATCGAGACCACCTTGCCGAAAGCCAAAGAGCTGAAGCGCCACATTGAAAAAATCATCACCAAGGCGAAGAAGGGTGATTTGGCAAGCCGCCGCCAGGTGATCGCAGCACTCAGCACCCGCGCTGCTGCTTACAAGCTCGTTGATGAAATCGCCCCGCAACTCGGCGGCCGCACCAGCGGACACGTTCGCGTTGAACGAACCCGCCTACGTGTTGGCGACGGCGCGCAAATGGCAATCATCGAGTTTGTCGACGACATCAAACCAATGCCAAAGAAGGAGAAATAAGATGAAGACGTATTCACAAAAACCATCTGACGTTTCTCGCCGCTGGGTATTGTTTGACGCGAGCGAATTGCCACTGGGACGCTTGGCAACCGAAATTGCCAAACATCTGACCGGTAAATATAAGCCAACTTACACACCACACGTTGATGGTGGCGACTACGTCGTGGTTATCAACGCTGCAAACACCGTCGTTACTGGCTACAAGGAAACTGACAAGTACTACTACCGTCACAGCGGTTTCCCAGGCGGCATCAAAGAAACGCAGTTCAAAGAAATGCGTGAACGCCACCCAGAACGAATTATTGAAGAAGCTGTTAAAGGCATGTTGCCAAAGAACAAATTGCAAGCAGAGCGCCTCAAGCGCCTCCGCGTATTTGCTGGCAGCGAGCATGCTCACACAGCACAAACCCCAGAGAAAGTTGAGGTAAAGTAATATGGCTACTGATACCTATTTCTACGGCTTGGGACGACGCAAAAGCGCTTCAGCAAGTGTTCGCTTGCTTCCTGGCAAGGGTACCATCACCATCAACGGCAAAGCAGCCGCTGAGTACTTGGATGGCAACAAAACCTTGCTGGCAGAAGTAACCGACCCACTGGCTATCGTCAGCAAGCAAAAGGAATACGACGTTACCATCTTGGTGAAAGGTGGCGGTCTCGCTGGTCAAGTTGACGCCATCAAGCTTGGCATCGCCAAAGCATTGACGGCTGCTCACGCTGACCTGCGCCCAGTCCTGAAAAAGGCTGAGCTGCTCAAGCGTGACCCACGCGAGAAAGAGCGCAAGAAATACGGTCTACGTTCTGCCCGCAAGCGCGAACAATTCTCCAAGCGTTAAAACAGAGGAGAAACCAATTCTCGAAAATACTCCGTCACATGCAGGCGGAGTATTTTCATAGTATACTAAGACTATGTTCGACCGACTTATCCATCGCTGGCTGCGCGTACCGTATAAATTATACGTGCATGATTTTCAAACGCCGAAACACCCTCGCGCTACGGTGGTCTTAATCCATGGCATTGGAAGTTCATCGGCGATGTGGCAGCGAGTCGTAGGGCGCCGTAGGATTGATAAAACTACTCGCGTACTGGCGATTGACTTACTGGGTTTTGGCAATTCGCCGCGACCGCACTGGAAAACCTATGACGTTAAAACTCAAGTCGATTCCCTGGTTGCAACCCTGGCGCAGCAGAAGGTCGATGGACGAATCATCTTGGTTGGTCATAGCTTGGGGGCGCTGGTAGCGGTGCATGCGGCGCGATATTACCCTTCATTGATCGATTCGCTCATTCTGTGTAGTCCACCGCTCTATCACCAACAGGGCAAGGATCGTTTGGCTGAACGCCAACTGCGCGCGCTATACCAAAAAATCATTGATAAACCAGCCCTCGGCAAGGTAATCGCCAGTGATTTTGCCAAGAAATATAAGCTATTCAACCCCGGCTTTCTCGTCGATGAGTCAAACTTGCCAATCTTTCTCGACACCTTGGACGCGGCCATCGTCAACCAAAAAGCGCTGACGGAAATTGCCGAATTGACCATACCAGTTGAAATATTTTACGGGCAATTCGACCCAGTCATCATCAATAAAAACCTGCGAAAATTAGCAAAACAAAAGCACATCGCCGTCACTAAAATATTAGCAAGCCATGAAATTGATAGACGCTACGGTCAATTCGTCGTCCAGGCCATTAATCGGCACGTCACTGGGGATGATTATGGCCAAGCGTAAAGACCCAGTTCAGGAGCGCCAGAGAAAGCGTGAGCTCTGGATTACTCGTACCGTCAAATGGAGTGACTTGTCTCGCGCCGAGGTCGAGACGATGCTGACACGGACGCGCACCCAGAGCTTTCGGCTCAATCCGCTGGTCGACGAGGAAGTCGCTCCCAAACTGCTGACTCGCCAGGTTGCCTGGTGTCCAGATGGCTATGAAATCATCCCCGAGCACATCGCTGATTATCAACACCTCGCCGACATCGGCCGCGGCTATATCCAGAATGCCGCCAGTTGGCTGCCGGTGCTGGCGCTTACACCTGAGGCTGGTGAACGCATCCTCGACCTGTGCGCTGCGCCCGGCGGTAAATCAAGCCATATTCAAGCCCTAGCTAATGGTCAAGCTGACCTGGTCTGTAATGACAATTCTAAACCGCGCCTGATGAAGCTCCAGGCCAACCTCAAACGCCTCAATGTTTCAGCCGAATATATGCTAGCTGATGCTAGAAACCTCTCCCGCCGTCAGCTTGAAGCATTTGATAAAATTCTGCTTGACGCTCCATGTTCCGGCGAGGGGCTGATGAGCCTGGACCTGAGTGACGCCCCGCTGTTTGACAGCTGGTCGGTAGCACATATTCGGAGACTAAGTGATCTGCAAAAACGCCTCATCCTCGAGGCTTGGCGACTGGTAAAGCCCGGTGGCACACTTGTTTACAGCACTTGTACCATGGCGCCAGAAGAAAACGAAGTAGTCGTCGACTGGCTACTGCGTCGTCAGCCTGACGCCAGCCTTGTGCCAATCGACATCGCTCCGCTGCCAAATCGCGCTCCCGCCGTCCAATCCTGGAACGACCGTGACCTGACGCATGATCTAGGCGAGTGCTTGCGCCTGATGCCAGGCACCCTGACCGAGGCATTTTTTGTTGCTGCATTTCGTAAAACACCTTACGCCGAATAAGTGATATAATAGACCCATGAGTAAACCCGTCATCCTCACCGGCGTACGCGCCAACAACGATATTCACATTGGCAATTATTTTGGCGCCATCTTACCGATTGTTGATATGGCGAAGCGCCGCTCGGCTGATTTTGATATCAATCTGTTCATCCCGGATCTACACAGCTTCACCACGCCAATTGACCACAGCAAGTTGTATGACAGCATCCTCAGCAACGCCCGGATTTATACGGCCGCGGGGTTGCCGCTGGATAACCAGGCCATTCATCTATACCGCCAAAGTCGCGTCCCGGCCCACAGCGAGCTGGCGTGGATTTTGGACTGCTTCACTGGGTTTGGCGAGATGAGCCGGATGACGCAGTTTAAGGATAAATCCGAGAAGCTTCATGGCGACCAGATTTCTGTCGGCCTATTCAACTACCCAGTCCTGATGGCCGCCGACATCTTGCTCTACGGCGCCAGCTACGTGCCGGTTGGCGACGACCAGACACAGCACCTGGAATTTACCCGCGACATCGCCGAGCGGATGAACCGCAAATTTGGCGACTTATTCGTCGTGCCCAAACCAGTCGCCCAGCAGCATGAATTCTTCGGCAACGACCAGGGCCTGAGGATTAAAGACCTAGCGAACCCAACCAAAAAGATGAGCAAATCCGACGACAGCGGCAAGGGTGTCATTTTCCTTGGCGACGAGCTGCAGGCAGCACACAAAAAAATCATGAGCGCCACCACCGATTCATTAGGCAAGGTGCAATATGACCGTGAGAACCAACCGGGCATTTCCAATCTGCTGGAGATTTTGACGCTGGTACGCCAAGACAGCGGAAAAGACGTCAGCTTGGAGCAGACCATCAGCCAGTACGCCGGTATGGAGCGCTACGGCGATTTCAAGCGAATCGTGGCTGATGAAGTGGCGGAATTCTTGGCGAATTTCCAGGCGCGCCTGGCGGCAGTTGATGAGCCGGCAATTGAACGCAAACTGGAGTCCAGCGAGAGCGACATGAACATCGTCGCTAACGAAACCTTGCACCGTGTCCAGGCAGCCGTGGGGCTGCGGAGATAGGAACGCTCGCGTGAAAATTTCGGCGCGCACCGTCCTCAAGATCGCCAGATTATATCACCTGGCGGATGACAACACGCCCGTTAAAGCCTTGCGCCACCTGAAGATTCAGACCGACGAATCGCACCTGCTGGCAGAATTCATCCTGAACAAACAGTACTTCGCCGTACTCTACGGCTCGATTGTTGACGAGGAATCAATTGACGAATTATGGCCTGACAAGCCAGCCAACGCGGAGATTTTACCAAATCCGCTTGACCCGAATTTCACCGAGACGCCATTTCAGGGTAAGTTTGTCATAATGTTTCGAATTGTACCGACCAAGCAGCGCCTGGACATCCACTTGTCCACGACATTTGACCCGTCGATTTCGCGCAGCCTCTGGCAAAAGTACATCAAAGCCGGTTACATTTCGGTCAACCAACGCGTGGTGACGGCGCCAAAGTTCGAGGTCGACGAGACCGACGAGATCGCCGTCAAGCTGCCAGAACAGGAGCAGGCCAGTGCAGAGCTGCCGGTTCTATACGAAGACGATGACGTGATGGTGGTGAATAAGCCAAGCGGGCTCCTAACCCACGCCAAAGGTGGACTATCGACCGAACCAACCGTGGCGGAAATTATTCGCCCCAAGACTTCGTTTGCCTCGGGCACCGACCGGCCGGGCATCGTCCATCGGCTCGACCGCGACACCTCGGGCGTGCTCATCATCGCTAAAACTGCTGACGCTGCCGCTCATTTACAGCGGCAATTCGCCCAGCGCACCGCCAAAAAAACCTACCTAGCGGTGACCGACGGCGTACCGAAAGTAGCCGCCGCGAAGATTGACCTACCGATTGGCCGCAACCCGTCCGCGCCCAGCACCTTCCGCGTTGACCCGAACGGCAAGCCCGCCCAGACGACCTACCGCGTACTGGCAGCAACTGACACCCGGGCGCTGATTGAACTTAAACCCACCACCGGCCGCACCCACCAACTGCGCGTCCATATGGCGCACCTAAACACACCAATTCTCGGTGACCGCGTCTACGGCAAGCCAAATGCCAGCCGTCTGATGCTCCACGCCCACAAACTGGAAATCACGCTGCCGTCTGGTGAGCGAAGAATCTTTGAGGCAGCCATCCCCAGCGTATTCACTGAACTATTTCCTGAGTACGCCAACAACATAGAAGAACCGAGCGACCAATGAGCCAGACGCCTCTCATCTCCACCAATGACCAAGCCACGGTAGAACAATTAGCAAACCGCTTACCGCAATCACTGATGATCATTGCCGAACCTGGCCTGGACAGAGTAGGAACTGCCCACTACTTGGCAAACCACCGCCAATCAGAGGTCCTCACTGTCAGCCCACTGCCACAAAAAAGCACCATCTCAACCGAACAGATCCGCGATCTGACAGCCATGCTGCGCACTCATAGTTCCGTCCGCCGCGTCGTCATCATCAACCCAGCCAACCTCATGACCGAGTCCGCACAAAACGCATTACTCAAAACATTGGAAGAGCCAAATCCTAACACTCATTTTCTCTTGATCACTACCGCCGGCACAGATCTACTCCCAACCATCCAGTCCCGCTGCCAGCAGCTGACACTCCACCGTACCACCGCTAGCCAGGACGCTCAGCTACTGGAAAACGTCAAACTGACGCCTCAAGAAAAGCGCCAAATAGCATTTCTCGCCGCTGGATTGCCGCTCCTCATCACCGAACTGAGCCAAAACGCCAAAAAACTGGCAGAGCGCCAAGCCATCGCCGCTGACGCCAAGCATATTCTGGAGCACCCCAGCTCATACTCAGCCATAAAATGCGCCATGCACTACACCGACCGCACCAAAGCCCTCCAGCTCATCGACATCCTGCTGCGCTTCATCCATTTCCAGCTGAAACACGCCGCCCAACCGCCAGCCGTACACCAATCGCTGCAAAAAGTACTGGAAGCAGAGAAGTCTCTCATGGCAAATGGCAATACGCGCCTCGCTTTATTAAAAATTGTGCTATAATTAAGCAGATATGATAAGTTTGATATTCATTTTAGCAATTATCATTTGGGCAATCACCTACAAACCTTCCGAAGAAAATTCTGCAGATTTTCCAGCCAAGATTTCTGAAAAACTCGATCAATTGTGGGCTATTGCGCAAGAATCCATTCGCGACAACAAATATCTCAGGGCAGAGAAGGCGCTGCTGACAATTTTGCGTGTTGATGAGAAGAACGCCACCGCTTACAACCGTTTGGGTATTCTGTACGCCAAGCAGCAGGCCTACAAAGACGCCATCGAGTGCTTTGAGATCGCCCAGAGCTTGGAACCAAGCGCCTCTAGCCTGCACAATGTCGGTTTGATTTATTACGAAACAAAGAATTATCCCAAGGCAGCATTGGCTTTTGAGCAAGCCCTGGAGATGGAAGACGATTTGGCGGCGCGCTACATCGCCTACGCCAAAGTCCAAGAAAAAATGGGTAATGGTAAAAAGATGATCGCTGCGCTGGAAAAAGCAGTCGAACTTGACCCAATTCCACAGACATTGACTGTTCTGGCCGAGGCTTACGACAACAACGGACAAGCAGAGCTGGCCTCTGGCCTACGCAAAAAAGCTGCGACCATGTTAGTCCCAGACAGCCAAGGCGCCGTACCGCGTCAGCGCCGTCAACCAAAACAGCCCAAAAAGTTGGTAATGTAGTTGCTTAGCTTATTTTTTTTTGCTATAATCACAGCAGTGCCGCTTTAGCTCAGCTGGCTAGAGCAACGGTTTTGTAAACCGTAGGTCCTCGGTTCGAGCCCGAGAAGCGGCTCCAAACACATGCCGGAATCGTGTAGTGGCAATCACAGGAGACTGTAAATCTCCCGCCGTAAGGCTTCGTAGGTTCGAGTCCTACTTCCGGTACCAATCAAACACCGTCTCATCGCGAGGCGGTTTTTGATTACTCATAGTTCCGTCAAGCAAGCCTCTGCCCATTGACTAAATATAATATACATGCTATAATCTAATTATGTTCTTATTATTCAAACAATTCCTGACCGAATGGAATAGCAACAAAAACCAGCGCACCAAACTGCAACAGGCGTATTTCTTGATTATCATCTCACTGGCAGTGGTAGCAGGCTTTTTGTCTCTGTTAAACAGCGACTTCGGACGCGTACTCATGATCATCGCTGCCTTTACCGCCGTCGTATACATCTTCAACGGCGTCGCCTGGGCACTGCTAGACGCATTCATCGCGCCAATCCTACCAAAGCACGAAGCCAAAAAGACAACCAAACGAAGCAAAAAATAAGGCTTTTATACTATAGTTCTTCATTCCTAAAGCCACAAAAGGTGCAAGTTCTCGCTGCATCCGATTGCCAAATCAAAGATAGTCGTGAATATAAGGTGGTATAATGAAATAGAAAAATGCACACAGTGAGGCGGCATTGATGGAGGAGATTTTGAGATGAACCCTTGGGAACAAAAACTAAAAGACAGTGGGCTATCAGATGCAAGCGAAAATCTGACCTTGCGCCTTGATTCATATAAAGAAGCTGAGTTAAGTATCGAGGATAGAGATTATCTTGATAAAATCCGCGCAGTAAATGAGGTATTGAAAGCTATTATCGACAACGCAGATCCTCGACTTATTAACTACTCAGCACTTTCTAGTATAGTTGCGTATTTGCATAACATCAACTCGTATCTGAACGATTGGGGCGGTGGCACTTCGCCGACCTACCTATCATCCTATGCTATTGAACGAGTAGACATGATATTGCAGCATATCCCCTTAGTTGTTCCGGCAATGAATATACCAGAGGCGCGTGCCGCAATTACCAGTCTACGACGCTCCGCAGCACGTCAGAAAACAATAGTAGATGGCATTATTAGTCAAATAGAAGAGAAGGGCTCGCTCGCCGACACCACAATTGACAACAAAATAGCTGACGCAAAAGAAATTATCGATAATAATACAGCGGTTGTCGAAAAGAAGTTGGAAGACATCACAAAGGAAAGTGAAGAATTAGCCGAGCAGCTAGAAACGGTTAAATCAGCCGCAAATAAACTTTCGACAGACCAGACGAAAGCATTTAATGATGCCCAGATCGAGCGATCAGAAAAATTTGCAGACCTTATCGCACTCAAGCAGAGTGAGCTTGATGCAACCCTCAATAAGCTAGCGAAAGAAACAGATGAGAAATCTAACGCAATCAATATAGCTGCTGAGAAAAGTGCCAAAGCGACAGAGGACGCAAGAAAACGAGCAGAAAAACTACTTGGAATCGTGAGCCAAGATGCACTTATCAGTGATTATTCGAAAAATGCAAAACGCGAGTGGATATCGTCACTTGTGTGGCAAATAGTTACAGCTTTAGCAGTTATCGTTGCAATTGTCTGGGCAGGCATTCTTGCACATGAAGCAGCAAGTGATATGGCTTGGCAAAAGCTGGTTGCAAAGCTAGCCGTATTAGCAGCTTCAGGCAGCTTGGCCACGTACGCCGCAAGACAATCTACAGAACATCGCCAAGCTCAGCGACAGTCTGAACATATGTCGCTACAGCTTAGTGCAGTGCGTCCATATCTGGAGGATATTACCGACAAGACCAAGCGGGATAACTTACTTATCAAGCTAGCAGAAAAATTCTTTAGCGAAAAGAAGCTGGACAAATCGCAAGAAAAAGTCCCCAATGTCAGGGGTGAAGAATTCATATCGGCAGATGATTTATTTAGGCTTATCACAATGCTAATAAAACGTAATTAAGATAAAAATAACTACATATAGGCAAGATGGATAATGCATAATGCAAAAGCCACCCTTTCAGGTGACCTTTTCTACAAAATCAACATGGAGCCACGATCGGGGCTTGAACCCGAGACCTCATCCTTACCATGGATGCGCTCTACCAACTGAGCTATCGCGGCGTTATACTCACAGCTGATTATACCAAATTATCCTGTCGGTGAAAAGCGTTTGCTATAATAATTATCAGGAGGAATTATGGCTCAATTTAGTTTTGATATAGAAAGCACGTTTAACAAACCAGAGATGAATAACGTTCATCAATTGGTGGTGCGGGAAATTGCCAACCGCTTTGATTTTAAGGGGACGCCAGCTGATGTTGAATGGCTGCCAGACAAAAAAGGCTTCAAGGTTATTGGTGCAGACGAATTTCAGGTGCAATCAATCATTGACATGATTGGCCGGCAACTCGCCAAACGCAATATGACCAGCAAGGTGCTTGACCTCGGCGGGGCGCACAATGCCGCCAATATGCGCGCCTGGCAAGATGTGCCGTTCAAAGACGGCCTCAGCCAAGAAAACGCCAAAAAGATCACTAAACTCCTGAAAGAAGCACACCCCAAGGTAAAAACCCAGATTCAAGGCGACAGTGTGCGCTGCACCTCAAACAGCAAAGACGAGCTACAATCCGTCATGGCGACGCTCAATCAAGCAGATTTTGATTTTCCGTTAAGCTTTGGTAACTATCGGTAACTGTTCGCCCACCAAAAATAAATCCGCGCCGGTTCTGTGGCGCGGATTTTATCGTGTTTATTGTTATCTGCAGATTAGCGCAAGCTGCGTCGGCTCATCACATAAGCGCACGTCACGCTCACCAGTCCACCAAGTCCCAAGATGCCGCTAGCGGTGTTCAGAGTGCCGGTGAGAGGCAATTCCTTAGTGGTTGGCGCGGTAGGAGTTGGCTGCGGCTGCGGCGTGGCAGCAGGAGGCGTGGTTTGATTTTGATTGGTAGTTGGTGGTGTAGTCGGCTCAGTCGGTGTCGGCTTATTCGGCTCATTCGGTACTGATGGCGTAGGTGTCGGCTGAGTTGGCTTATTTGGTTCATTTGGTGTTGGTTGAGTTGGTGGATTCGTTGGAGGTGTCGTCACCGTGTAGGTTTCGGTTGTCGCGTCATCACAAGCGTCTGGAGAGCCGGCGATGGTCTGTGTGTCAACACAAGCGGTGTTTTTGTGCTTACCCTCAATGAATTTTGCGTACTTAGCAGTCAAAGAGAACGTCTGCGACTGTCCAGCAGGTAAGTTAGCGATGGTGTGTGTCCACTTACCGCCATCGACCTTACCAGCACTGCTGTTTGACAGCGTCACTCCTTGCGGAGCAGTATCACTCACCACAACATCTTTCAGGTCTGTTTTGCCAGTATTTTTGACGGTAATTTCATAGGTGAAATCAGTATTGACCGCCACCTTGGCGTGTTCCTGTTTGTTGACTGTTTTTGTGATACTGACTGATGGCTTTGGCTCTTCTGGCTTATTGTCATCAGTAATTGTGAAACTACCAGTACAGTTAGGGCCGGTTACTTCACCGATGCTGGTAACTGCTGTTGCTTGAACTTTGTAGGTACCTGGCGTTTTGAGCTCAACACCCATGCCAGTTTGGTCACCAGTCACACCACCGGCATCAACAAGCTTGCCTGATGGGTCATACACCCTGATGTAGATTGATTGAATGGTGGCGCCATTTTTGGCTGATGCCTTGGCGCTCATGTGGTAGCGGTTACGCGACAGTTGGGTGATAGTCAAGCTGTCACAAGTAGCAACTGGCTGCGGCTGAGGTTGTGGTTGCGGTTTTGGTTGCGGCGTTGGCGTCACTGGAACAGCTTGAGGCACGCTATATGTCAACAAGTTACCACAAGAAGACATAATGCGGAATTTACCTCGAGTAGCCGAACTGCCTTCCCAGCCCATGTACCAACTACTGTCCCACAACTTCTGCGGACGAGAGTAAATGGTGCGTCCGGCAACCGTGTGGGCTTTTTGACCCTGAGCCTCAGAGAACCGTGAAGTCCAACCCCATGACTGAGCAGAGGAATCAACCTCGTAGCGGACCTTGGTGCTAGAGATATTCGCCAATTCTGCTCTGGTGATGCCATTGTAGGTTAGTACGTCGCGGAAATTGTTGGTATTTTTGTCATAATGCGCCAAAATTGCTTCTTTACTGCCGACACCGCCTTGGATCATATCGTCTGACGCAGCTTGTGCGTAATCTTGGAAGAAAACTACTGATTGCAGCACCATAGCCATCACCATCATACCAATGCCCAAATGTTTTACGGTTGCTTGTTTTGATGTCGTCGCTGCTTGCTTCAAGCGAGCTATATATGTTCTCCACGACTGTCT
Organism: uncultured Candidatus Saccharibacteria bacterium; assembly: GCA_963525845.1. Classification (GTDB taxonomy): domain Bacteria; phylum Patescibacteriota; class Saccharimonadia; order Saccharimonadales; family Saccharimonadaceae; genus Nanosynbacter. The sequence continues at coordinate 205,499 of CAURKU010000001.1, read as the reverse complement.
AGCCATACCCTCACTCCTTACTGCATCATCTCCACCTGATGCGTTATATCTTACTATTACTACCGTATCATATATTTTACAGAAGCACAATGAATGAACATTTGATAATTGCTTGAACTAATTTGCATAATCTGTTATATTGTATAATCGAAGTTTAAGTACAAATTGTTAAAGGGAAACTATGGCAAAGAAGAATACGAAACGCAAGTTGATCGCTTTGGTGAGCAACAAAAGCAAGCACCGAACTTACTACACGACAATCAATACACAAAACCGCACCACTAAGGGCCAGGGTAGGTTGACGCTGCGTAAATACGACCCAATCGCTCGTCAGCACGCGACCTACACCGAAACCAAGAAAAACCTTGGTCGTAACGAAGTTAAAGCTCGTAAAAGCTAGTTTCTTATCACGCGTATCATTAAAAACCCACGTGTACAACCGTGGGTTTTATATTGTTGAATGAGCATGCCTCGAGCGCCAATAGATATCCCGCAAAGCATTCATCACATACAGCGAAGCTTCGTATGGTGAATTATACGGGCTAAAGTAAGCATGAACATCGCCGTCAGACGCCCACTTGGTGCACATGTAGTAGTAATGATCAGAGGTTTGCAAATTACGCCAATCGCTAATCAACTGAGAATCGCTAGACGCCAGTACTCGCGGCGCCAGCTGATACACATAGCGCAGAGCTTCTTGTTGCAAAGCATTGCCATTCCAAGCTGTCAAATCTCTCTCGCTGTCGGCCCAAGTGATAGTTTCCGGCATACTCACGTCTCCGACTGGTGCGTTCGATAGAGCTTGCGACACCATATTAAACTGACCGCCAGCAGTTATCCATTTCCCAACAAACCGCTCAAAGAAGGTGAAAATGCCGTGTTCTTTCCACTGATGCTCACCAAACGTTTCATAGTCCATGAACAAATTGACCAATGGACCGCCCGATGCTGTGAGCCATGAGCTGTAAGTTTCAGCCGTCAGTGGCCAGCCACTCCACTTTTTGTTGCTAAACCGAAAGGCGATATCATCACTCAAGCGATAATTCTTTAGGAGTAACCTTGTGTGCGTGGCGCCTTTTGGTTGATAGACATAATTTGGGCTGCGCCAACCCAGCACTTTGTCCCAGCCTTCAGCCAGCACACCGTCATACCCGTGTGCTTCCGCCCAGGCCCCAAACTCATCATTGTATGCCAGCTCCGTGTTTGCCAAAACGTTGGGCGAAACGCCAAATAGCTGTTTGATTTTCTCAGCATGGAGAGCAACCTGTTTCTCAAATTCAGACTGATCGTAGAAAAAGGCCAGGCTGTGATGATAGGGGCTAGCCAGTAGCTCCACGCGTCCTGTTTTCACGAGTCGCTGAAAACTCTCAATCACATCAGGCGCGAATTGCTCAGCTTGCTCCAAAAACACCCCAGACAGACTCAGTGATAGACAAAATTCTGGATATTCGTGTAGTAGCTTTTCTAGCAGCGCATTCATCGGTCGGTACGATTTGTTGGCTACTTTCAGAAAAATCTCTTTGTTGTTTTGGTCGCCATCACCACTGAAATAATCATGACGGTTGGCAGTGTCGAGTGCACCATAACTGCGAACGCGCCATGGCTGGTGAGCGTGCAGGTACAGGGTAATCGCTGGACGGCTCATGCACCACCGCCTTTTGTTCGAGCCTGCTCGTACAATTTCAAACAATGCTGAGCCGCGTCATGCCAGGACAGTTGGGCGTATTCTGTTTTGACATCTTCCTTGAGAATTTCCAAAAGAGCAGGCGAGCGCGCCAACATGACGATCTGTCGCGCCAATTTGTTAGTATCCCAATAGTCAAATCGTAAAATGTTATGCAGCACTTCGCCAACACCAGACTGGCGACTGATGAGTAGGGCTGTGTCATGATGCGCCGCTTCTAACGCTGTCAATCCAAATGGCTCTGACACTGAGCTCATGACAAACACGTCGATCAGATGGTAAGCATCGCGCCACTGCCGACCGCGCACAAAACCCGTAAAGACCACTTTGTCACTAATGCCCAGGTGTGCCGCCAAAGCAACCAGTTCGTCGCGCTGCTCACCACTACCGCTCAGCAGTAATGCAATTTTTTGGTGCTGGTTGATGGCCTCAGCCACCGCCCGAATCAGATAGGTCAAACCTTTTTGTACCGTCAGTCGGGTCAACGCGCCAACGATGATATAGCCCTCTTTTTTCAAGTCTTCCAAGTATTGATAGGTTCCTTGGTCATATTCATGTGGCGGCAGCTCATCTAGGTCGATGGCATTATAGACAACCTCGATTTTCTCTGGTGGAATATGATAATTCTTGACAATGATATCTTTGGTGATGTGACTCACGGCGATGATTCGGTCAGCCATCAACAACCCTTGCTGCTCAATCTCATGCACCAATGGATTGCCTTCATTCTCACCAGAACGGTCAAATTCGGTCGCATGCACATGCACGATCAAAGGCGCATTGCACTGCTGTTTAGCGATGATGCCCGCTTCCATGGTCAACCAATCATGAGCGTGGATAGCGTCTGGAGGATGCTGTTTGACAAATTCTTTCACAAAGCAGTTATATCGTCGCTGCACCGCCCGCATACCGCCCAGCCCGCAATCATGCGCTTGCTTGTCCGAAGTGCCCAAATCATCATAGGCGCCAAAACCATCTTTTGATGCCTCCAAATGCGTCGCTGCGTGCACATTCATGAAATCAATATTCGGATGCTCGGCAGAGTAGGGCACAACAAAATCAATATCCACACCACAGTCAGCTAGTGCCCGTGACATCTGATAACATGCGACGCCTAACCCTCCGCTATTATGCGGAGGTAATTCCCACCCAAGCATCAATATTTTCATACCTACTATTCATCATAAAACGATGCTTATGTTTTTTCAATAGTTTTTCACGGTTTTTCAGGAGTATTTCACGCAGCGACCTGTCAGATAGCCTCCTCAAATCACCCAAAATGAGTTGCCGAGGACGGAAAAATCATGTAAAATAACGCCAAGACACAGGGGAGTAGCTCAGTTGGTAGAGCACCGGTCTCCAAAACCGGGTGTCGCAGGTTCGAGTCCTGTCTCCCCTGCCATAGAGCCGTAGAGCCATAAAATAGCAGAGGTTTTCCCTCTGTTTTTTTCTCACCAGGCGTGTGGTATACTGATTTCATGAAACCATTGCAGTTATCTTCGCCGCACTTGATTATCATGGTCGGCGCACCGGGGGCGGGAAAAACACAGTTTGCGACTGAATTTGCCAAAATGTTCAATGCGCCAATGTTAAGCAGTGACACGCTGCGTGAATTGTCGAGCGATGACGCGCTGATTCACAAAGCTGCAATCGATTTGCTTCGAGAGTTACTCAAGCCAAGACAGACAATCATTTTCGACGGCAACACCGAAAAGCGTGCTTGGCGTTCCGACATCGCCAAAGTCGCTCGTGAGGCTGGATTTAAGCCATTGTTTGTGTGGGTGCAGACCGACCCCGCCATGTCCAGAGCCAGATGGCTTCGTTCACACAACGGCGATGAAGCGCTGTTCGAACAGAAATTACGAACTTTCTCACCGCCGCATGCTAGCGAGCCTTACATGGTCATCAGTGGTCGTCACACCTACAATACGCAGGCAAAAACACTTTTGAAAAAACTCAGCGATGCCACCCGTCCAGCTGCTTCTATACGTACTCAGCCACGGTCAATTGGCGGACGAGTACGGGTTCAATAAACAAGGAGCGAGATGCCAACCATCACTGATCCTGAATTTGGCGAGATCACTGTCACCAGGCGCGCCCTAGCTAGTCGCGTCAGTTTGCGTATCGCCCCAAACGGTCGCATCCGCATCACCATGCCGCTTCACGCGCCACTGGCTTCCGCCAAACTCCTCGTCAAACAGTCACGCCGCAGCATCCACCAACTCATCACCGAACAGCAAGGTGATTTTTCATACGGTACACCTCAACAAATTGGCAAAAGTCACAACCTACTAGTGGAGCAGGGAGCACCCGCTGTCAAAACCGTCGGAACTACCATCATCGTCAGGGTAACGGACGAGCAAAATTTCACCGACCCCATGTTTCAACAATCCATTCGCGACCACGTCGTCAAAGCCCTGCGCAAAGAAGCTAAAAGCTATTTACCGCGCCGCCTCAAATTTTTAGCAGAGCAACACGGCTTTCACTACGACAAAACCCGACTCACACATTCGTCCAGTCGCTGGGGCAGTTGTTCCTCAAACGGTACTATCAGCCTAAATATCGCCCTCATGAATCTACCGTTTGAACTATTGGACTACGTCCTCATCCATGAACTGTGCCACACGCGCCAGATGAATCACTCGCAAGCATTTTGGTGCGAAGTTGCCGCCATCGACCCGCACTATAAACGACACCGCGACGCCCTGAAAAAATATACTCCACACGTATAATGCTTATGCTATACTGGTACATATGCAGGGAGGGAATCTTATCTATGCCATCATCATTTTGCTTGTCATATCATGGCTGATGTTTCTAGCAGCCGTCGTCATCGCCTATCGCGGACGGCACCAGTCACGCCAAGAACTACGACGCAGTCGCTCCCGTGAACGGCTAGAACGCGACCGTGTATTGACACTGGTGAACAACCTCACTGACGCCATCATCAGCATGGACGCCCACGGCATCATCAGCCTCTACAATGCCGCCGCTTTGAGTCTGCTTGACACCAACGCCAGCATTCAGGGTGTGCACATTGATGAGCTATTAAACTTTGAAACCAACGACAAACAGCCAGTTCCTGTATTTAAAGAGCTGCGAAAATCACCAGCCATTCGTACCCGTGACGACATCATCATGCCTCTTGAGGGCGGCGACCGTGTGCGGTTGTCGGCTACATTCGCGCCAGTACAGGGCGGTAGCGACACGCTCACTTCTGATGGCTATGTACTCATTTTGCGTGACATCACGCGAGTCAAAAGCCTAGAAGAAGAGCGTGATGAATTCATCAGCGTGATTAGCCACGAACTACGCACCCCCATCACCATCGCCGAAGCTTCACTCTCCAACGTTCAGCTCATGATGCACCGCGGCATGACCGACAAATTGGACGATTCACTTGCCGAAGCCCACAAACAAATCATGTTCTTAGCCCGCATCGTCAACGATCTCAGCACGCTGTCTCGCGCAGAGCGTGGTATTGCTGATGAATCAGAGCTCATCAACGTCACTGAACTGGCCGAAAAACTCCGCCACGAATACGAGCCGCAGGCAACAGAGAAAAAATTGGCATTCAACCTGGACGTCAGAGCAGGCGTTGGCAATGTCAATGTCTCTCGGCTATACCTTGAAGAGTTATTACAAAACTTCATCACCAACGCCATCAAATATACCCAAAAAGGCTCAATCACCCTCATCATGAAACGCAGCGGCGGCAAAGTCTATTTTGGTGTCAAAGACACCGGCATCGGCATCGGGCGCAGTGATCAGAAAAAAATCTTTGACCGTTTCTTCCGCGCCGAAGATTATCGCACCCGCGAAACCAGCGGTACTGGACTAGGGTTGTACGTGGCGGCCAAACTAGCCCGCAAACTCGGCTGTACCATCAAACTAGAAAGCCGTCTCAATCACGGATCAACTTTTAGCTTCAGCCTGCCACCGGCAAAGCCCGCCAAAAAGCAATAATACCGCTCAAACTTGCAATGCATGCATTTTTTGTGCTAAGCTATACTTGACAGTCTGTGAAAAACAGACTTTTTAATTTGGGAGAAACACATGGTAGAAAAGGGTAAGCAGACAGGGAAAACTACCGTACGCCGCATCAAGGCAACGGATGATTCCCCTAAAAAAACCATCAAAAAGAAACCAACCACCAAACCAGCACGTGCTGTCAACAAGACTGAGTCAGATTCAGGCATGCGCGACTCATTTGTTGGTTATTTCAAGGGAGCGTGGGCCGAGCTGAAGCTGGTTCGTTGGCCAACCCGCGCCAACACCTGGATCATGACAGGCACCGTGATTGGCTTCACATTACTGCTTACCACATTGATTTTATTACTTGACGCTGGATTTAACTGGGTCTTTGAGCAAATTTTGAAATAAAGGTAAAAGGAGTTTTTTATGGCAAATAATCGTTACGACTCAACCCGTCAGTGGTACGCTATTCACACTTATTCTGGTTACGAAGAAAAAGTAGCAGAATCCATCCGTCAGCGCATCAACGGTGTTGATATGGCAGACAAAATTTTCGATGTTATGGTCCCAAAAGAAAAACAAATCCAAATCAAAAACGGCAAACGCAAAGTCGTTGAAGCCAAAATCTTCCAGGGCTATGTGTTAGTGGAGATGAATTTGACTGATGAGACGTGGTACATCATCCGCAACACGCCTGGCGTGACTGGATTTGTCGGTGCCGACACTACGCCAACACCAGTTTCTGACAAAGAAATTGCCAAAATCAAAAAGCGCATGGGTGTCGAAGAGCCAAAGCACCAGATTGATTTCTCAGAGGGTGAAGTTGTTTCCATCACCGATGGTCCGTTCAAGGGCTTTGACGGTGCGATCGCCGAAATTGACCCAATTAAAGGCAAAATCCGTGTCATGGTCAGCATGTTTGGACGTGACACTCCAGTTGAACTTGACGCTTTGCAGGTGAAAAAAGTCTAACACGTAGACCAGACAGTCCAATTTATATATTATCAAAAGGGTGGAGAGGTTTTACAATGAGCACACTAGAAATGCCACAACCCAGTGATGATAACTCCAATAATAACGAAAATATTGTACAGCCCGGTGACGACACTGCCCAGGAGGCTACCAAAGCCTCAGAAGAATGGCTAGAAGCACTAGGTGAGCCTGATGGCAATGAGTTAGCAGATGCCTCCCGTAAACATCTAGTCGCCATAAATAGTTTGATCACAACCTTTGGAAAACTATCTGCCAACCAGACTATTGATGAGCAACAGCGTGTCCTCAATAAGTCCAGCACCTTATTAAATATGCAGTATCTCCCAGCACTACGAGAACTCGCCACCCATTATTTACAAGATTACCGACAACACCAAAGCAAAAGGAATCTTTGCTCGCTTGGTTTGCCGATCTGATGGAAAGCGATAGACAGGCAGTTATGGCTGCAGCACATGCCATCGCTCCAGACAGTATTCCAGAAAAGCAGGCAGATATACCAGCGCAAGCTAAACTATATGTAAACCAACTATACGAGGAGTCCGTAGAAGAATGTGAAGAAGACCTCTCACGTATGCCTGCTTATTTTGCTGCCAATTTTGCAATATCCCTGGGGCAACACCAGGCCAATATGATAAATTCCACATACGACAGCATACCTACCGTATCAAAAGAGGCACAGACGCCAAAGGACGACACTCCTCCACCTGAAATCCCAACCAGCCTTGAAATCAAAGACCCAAAGATAGCTCGCATGTTGGCGCTCTCAGAGATTGGCAAAGAGGCGGTCAAAGCTTTGACCATTGCTGGCGGCGTGGCAAGCGGCATCATTATTGGCAACGCAGTCACGCACTTTTTCTCACGCAAAAAATAATGCATCGCGCATCAAACTACCAAACGTCTTTGGCTTGTACCACTTCACTGGTGTGTGCCAGATAATGCTGCAGTAGAAAAATGATCAACGCCACAGTGATAAATCCCAACAAAATGATCACCACCCACAGATTACCCATCTGCAAAATACCAGCCAATAAAACTGGCACCGTCGCCACGCCACAAGCCAACACTTTGCCTACCAACAACGTCACCAAGGTGACGGGACACTGACAAAACCGCACTGACCGCTTCAACATCCGCGACCCACCACGTCCCAGCCAATAGGTGAGGGCCGTGAGAGTGATGACCAGCACCAACGCCGTGGCAATCCCCAACGCAGCACTCAACAACTGCGCCATCAGCGGCTCTGGTTCTGTCGGTGCTGTCTGTATCAATGGTTCTGCGGTGCGCAAATTCACTGACAGTCCAAAGAACTTACCGCGACGAATCAGCCAAACTACGGCGGACAGGGAGATGATTGCGTAAACAAATAGGAGCAATGTGTAGCCCACCGCACCAAACGCGTTGATGATGCGCTTAATCGGGAGCGGGCCTCGCACGTTCATGCTTGAATTATACCACACTTTTTTGTATAATACCTATGTTACGCACACTTTCAATACGCTTCAACTAATTTTGAAAGGGTTTATCATCATGGCAAAGAAAGTCATTGGAAATCTAAAACTACGTATTCCAGCTGGTCGCGCTACCGCTGGGCCTCCAGTTGGTTCAACCTTGGGTCAGTGGGGACTAAACATGATGGATTTCATCAATCCATTTAACGACGCCACCAAAGATTTGATGGGCAAAGACGTCATTGTGCACATTCAAGTGTTCGAAGACCGCACTTTCACATGGAAATCATTGGGTCAGCCAGTGGACGACATGATCCGCGAAAAAGCCGGCATCCAAAAGGGTAGCGGCAAGCCACACACCGACAAAGTTGGTAAAATCACCCGCGCTCAACTGGAAGAAATCGCTGAAGTCAAAAAAGACCAGCTCAACGCCATCGACACAGACGGCGCCGTTAAAATCATCGCCGGTACTGCTCGCAGCATGGGTGTTGAAGTCACTGACTAATCAGTTTCTCGCGTCAACTACAAATTACTCTCGCTCAGGCGGGAGTAATTGTATGTTATGGCTAAATATGATATAATATAAATATGGATCTGGCAGAATTTGCAAAGCTATCAACAGAGAACGAAAGGGGACTCAAAGACACCATCACATCCGTTGTCGGTGCAGTAGCCATCACCTCTGCTTTATTCATCCCGACAGCTGTCGCGTTAAATAAAGCGGCCGATACCGCTGCTAATTCTATCCACATCAACACCGAGCCCACTTCAGCACCTTCAACTGAAAAAACATCATCAACCCAAGAACCAGACCAAACACCGCCGCCAACTCCTAGAGGTCTTATGCAAACCATTATCGACAATCTTGGCGGTTAACCTCTAGTAAAATTCAATGCTCATCACAAATACCATATCCGACCCCCATGTGTCAGAGGCACTCACTAGTGCCAAATTGGTCGTCCTCAGAACCGACACCATCTACGGCATCGTTGCTGCCGCAACTAACCACTGCGCCATGGAGCGCCTGTATCGCACTAAACATCGTCCAGCTAACGAATCCTGCATCATCCTGGTCGCCGACATATCAGACATCCCAGGTTTAACTGCCGCTCAACGTCAGCACTACCTGCAGCTTAATGCCGAACGACCGACCAGCATCATTGTATCAGCCAGCAACGATTTTCCACATACCGCCCACCAAAACGGCACGCTAGCTTTTCGACTGGTCACTGGCAACTTAGCACGTCTCATCCACCAAACCGGCCCCTTATTTGCGCCCAGCGCCAACCCAGCTGGCATGCCACCAGCCAAAAATATCACCGAAGCCATCAAATACTTCGGTGATATGGTGAGTGTCTATGTCGACGGTGGAGAAGTGACTACTGCAGTCGCGTCACGCATCATCAAGCTACAAGCCGACGACATCGTCACTATTCGTACTTAACACAACCTACATCTGAACGAACGGTCGCGCCAGCTCAATATCAGGGCGCAGCTCTGAGATACGCATCAGCTCATTATACTTAGCGATGCGCTCTGAACGAGACATTGAACCAGTCTTGATTTGTCCAGTTCCCAAGCCAACCGCCAAATGCGCAATGGTGGTATCTTCCGTCTCGCCAGAACGGTGGCTCATCACCGTGTTCCAGCCAGCTTCTTTGGCCATCTTGACTGCGGCGATGGTTTCGGTCAGCGTACCAATTTGGTTTGGTTTGATAAGGATGGCATTGCCAGCTTTTTGTTCAATGGCTTGCTCCAGACGCTCAACATTGGTTACCAACAAGTCGTCACCAACCAACTGTGTGGTGCCGCCCAATTCCAGCGTCAGCTTTTGCCAACCACGCCACGCTTCTTCATTTAACCCATCTTCAATGGAAACGATTGGGTATTGTGCGCGCAGTTCCTTATACATCTTGATCATTTGGTCAGTGTCCAGTACGCGGTTTTCTGTGGACAAATTGTACTGTTCAGTCTGGCTCTGGTAAAATTCACTGGCAGCCACATCAAGCGCAAAGGCAAAGTCACGCTCCAGCAAGTACCCAGCCTGTTCGATGGCTCGACTGAGCAGGGTGATCGGCTCAGAGTTACCGTAACGAACGCGAGGTGCATAGCCACCTTCATCGCCCACGGTCGTTGGGTAGCCCTCTTGTTTGAGAACTTTTGCCAATACATGGAACACTTCGGCGCTCATGGTCACTGCGTCTTGCATGGTTGATGCACCAACAGGGATGATCATGTACTCCTGAATATCCGTCGCACCCAGTGCGTGCTGACCACCGTTCATGACATTAACCATCGGCATAGGGAAGCTCATCTGCGGGTTACCAGCTAACGTGTTGATGTAGGTGAACAGTGCCACGCCACGTGACGCCGCTGCGGCTTTGGCAGTTGCCAAACTGACCGCCAAAATAGCATTTGCCCCCAAACGACCTTTGTTTGGCGTTTCATCCAAGGTGATCATCTTTTGGTCAATAGCTTCTTGGTCAAACGGACTCATACCGCGCAGTGCGTCAGCGATTTCCGTGTTGACATTTTCAACTGCTTTTAGAACACCCTTGCCACCAAATGGCAATTCATCATCTCGTAGCTCTACCGCTTCGTGAGACCCAGTACTCGCTCCAGACGGCACCGCAGCCCGACCAAAACAGCCGTCACTCAATATGACATCTGCTTCAACCGTTGGATTGCCTCGAGAATCTAAAATTTGACGTGCTCTGATGTGTGTAATTGTGATAAAGTCCATATGATCTATTGTATCAGACCACGCGATAGACCACTAACTGTAGTGTACGTCAGCAAATCCTGTCTCACCTGAATGGGTTATTATACCCGACATACAGCTAGTTACTGTCACCGTCTTACCATCCCGTGAACCGCGCATCTTAAGAGGCCCTGCGCAGTGACTGGTAAGACGGTCTACGCCAGCTTGTAATTTAGCTGACTGCCTGTCAAAGCTGTCTAATATCTCCATGACCTCTCTTTGTTTATGGGCTGTAGCACTAGTAGCCATTTGACCTATCTGGTCATCTGTCAATGACACCAAGGCCTCATGGCCCGCCTCTCTCATCATCAGTAAACGCTGTTTACTTGTTCAGTATCTATACTCAGGCCTTCTTGTACTTCTTGGCGCATACAAGCTATTCCCCCAAGATTGTGCTTTAGCACTGGACAATCTCGACACTTCCTAGGGACCGTAGCCATATCTTCGCCAGTTAGACCTGCACCAGTCATAATGTCATCAAAGGTCGCATCTACGTTTGCTTCATCATGCCCACCAGGTGTGAAATTGCTCTTCTCGCGTTCCATAGTAATTACACATATTATCACATTGTTGCCAAAAACGCAACTATTCCATTAAATGAGCTCACTGCTATTGATTTTTCTGTAATTCACTGGTATAATATATACATGAGTGAAGCGTCATTTACCAGTCCCCAGAAGCGACCAATTGATTTGGACGGTCTGATGGACATGGCTTACACTACCTTGGATGTATCAGACGAGGCATTACAGACAACCCTGAACCATCAACTATTCACCCCTGACTTACTGAGCAAGCCGGTTGACATCACCGCCATAACCCCTCATACCAACAGTGAAGGCGAGCCTACATTAGGCGTCGAACAATTTTCAGAAGCAGTCGCACGATTTGAAGTCAGCTCAGAGTTGGGCGAACGCACAGTACGCTTGGCGCTCGACAACGGCGATAGTTTGGAATTGTCTCACATTATGGAAGTTCGCCAACAAGAACCAGAGGAGCCGTCGGATTACGCCGAGCTGATTTATGATACTGGTGGGCTAGTCAACCGAGTGTTATCGAGGGAATCATTCAGCAAGCTTAACTCCGAACAACAGCAGCTCATCATACAACGACTCACCGAAAAAGCCACCACGGAGTTTGATGAGCTACTTGCCGACTCGGAGCATTGTCAAGCCATAGTCGACATATTTAAGCAAACCGAGCCAATCATCGCTGACAAACTCGCTGTATTTGTACCTATTGTTTTAGAAGACGGGGAAGCGAAGCTACTGCCTAAGCTTCATATTGAGCTGACCCACGGCGCAACAAAGACCATTGTGCCATTTGATCAGCTAGCGGATATCGACCTCATCTACCCTGAACAAAAAAACGACGACCAGTCAGTTGACTACCTGGCGACTTTTCAGGACGAATGGCGTAGTCAGTCAATCCAGGCCACCGAATATCTACTTAACGATCGCGTCACTGATTTGAGTCAGCGCAACATCTCAGCTGAACGCGTCACTAAACTAATGCAAGCCGAGGCCTCAGAGCTATGCGCCCAGCTCATGGCTGATGAGAATTTTTTGATGGAACATATGCTTGAGCCAGGCGAGTTTTATGTTGACGGAATATTCTACACTGACAACAACGGTGAATGGCAGGAGATGTTTGACGACCATACCATCAATGCCAAGCCAGAACTGCACTGTGAGGAAGTAGACGAACAGTGGCGATTTGGGCTACGACTCGTCCCGATAGATGACAACTCACAAGCAGACGTGTTCGTGGTGCCGAACAACAACTTCGTCACGACCTTCCAGCGGTTGGCAAAGAAGTCTCATTGAAAACAGTCACTAAAACTGATATAATCAGTCAGAATAATAATCAATGTTGGGAGGTGAACCTCGGGAAAAACCGAGCACCGATTGCACCACAGAAAGGATATCACTCATGGCCAAAAAAGCCGAATTGCTGGAAAAAGCAGCAGAACTAAACCTGGAAGTCAGCGAAAAGAACACCATCGCTGAAATCGAGGCTGCCATCGCCGGCGCTGAAAAACACGAAGTTCGCGAAGCGCACGTTGCCAAAGCAGGTAAGCGCAGTCAAAAAGCTTTGGACGAAGCTGAAGCTAAAGCAGAGAAGGAAGCTCGCAAGGAAGCAGGCGACACCACTCCGCAAGACGAAGATGCTGAAGCACACATCAAAAAGGGTCCAAAGCCAGTCACTCGACCACGCCTAGAGCGCCGCGGCAAAAAATACCAAGAAGCTGCCAAAAAGATTGAGAAAGACAAAGTCTACACTCTAGAAGAAGCCTTGAAGCTGGCGACCGAGACCAGCCCAGTCAAATTTGACGCATCAGTGGAACTGCACGTTCGGCTCGGTGTTGACCCACGCCAGGCAGACCAAAACATTCGCTCGACCGTGTCACTGCCTCACGGTACCGGTAAAGACGTACGCGTCGCAGTATTTGCACCAGAAGAAGAACACGCTGCTGCCAAAAAGGCTGGCGCCGACATCATCGGTGATGAAGAATTTCTGAAGCAGCTGGACAAAGAAGAGCTGAACTTTGACATTTTGGTGGCAACGCCACAGTACATGCCAAAACTTGGTAAATACGCTCGCTTGCTCGGTCCACGTGGTTTGATGCCAAATCCAAAGTCTGGCACCGTAGCAACAGACGTGGCGACTGCTGTCACCGAAGCCAAAGCTGGTAAGGTGGAGTACCGTGTCGACAAACAAGCCATCGTTCACTTGAGCGTCGGTAAGGTGTCGTTTGGTGCGGACAAATTACAAGACAACGCCCGCGCATTTTTGAGCAGCCTAAACACCCAAAAACCAAGCAGCCTCAAAGGCGCCTATGTCAAAAGCGTTGCTGTGACTACTACCATGGGTCCTGGCATCAAGGTTGAAAACAACCTCTAAACATAGTTAATCTCGCAGTTTAACCCATCAAATCCCGCCGATCATGGCGGGATTTTTACTGGGGTGGCGTCGCCGAGATAGCCATGAGGGTATTGCATTTTTCTGTATTTTATGCTAGAATACTAAAGCCCAGTAGGATGCTGATGTTAAAAGCTTGAGTCGGTTTCGATTCGCTTGCCAGCCCAGCTGGACGCGAACCGAAACGTACTTTAACATCTGTATCCTTTCATCCCTATATTTAGGAGATTCCCGTGTCATTCAGGAGACGTGGCGGGCTGGCAGCGCTGTTTGCGCTGTTAGCCTTAACTCTTGGCTTCTCGGGGGCAGCAGCTGCCACCCCCGAGAATCCCGACACTGTGGCAGGAGCGTCACAGTGCACCCCCCGACCCATTAGCCCGGAGGAAGTGAGTGCGGAGTACATCCGCACCATGGACGGTAAAGATTTCGCGGCCTACAAGTCCGTGGAATTCGGGTTTGGCTTGGCCCTCGAGGAGGGTCATTGTGAAGGTGATAGCATCACCTTCACACCACCGGCAGAACTGGGGAGCAACGGCTCCCCAGTCGACCTCACTACTGACGACGGCGTGGTCATCGCCCACGCCGTCTACAAGGATGGCAAGGTCAGCGTAACGCTGACCGATGCCGTAGAGGACGCCTCGAGGCGTGCCTTCGAAGGATACGCGTTTTGGCGCGTATCCATGAAGGACACGCTCATTCCCGGGGAGACCCGGGATCTGGTCTGGGACTTCGGCGGGACTGTCCGCCGGACTACCATTCATGTCGCCCAGTGCCCAGGCTGCTCGCAGCCTGAGAGCTGGGCGTCCAAATGGGGGTATATCCCCCAGGCCGATCCCGCGGCCATGCTCGTGACAGTGGCGACGCCAGTCGCCACTGTCGACAACCAGGAGTTCTTAATTCGGGACGTCTTGACGTCCCCGGGTCAAGAGTTCGCTTGCCCCGCTCCAGCGGGGCAAGCAGGTGTGTACAGCACTGCGGGGGTCTGGGGTCAGCCCCAGTACTCTCGCTACACTCCCGTCACGGTGGTGGAGTGCACTTCCACCACCGTGACATTGAAGCTGAAGCTCAACGCGGGCGAAAAAGCCCGTTTTGAACTGCAACTCACCGTCAGTTCCACGGACCAGGGTCCGTGGACTGACGCCGTGACGATCACGTCCCAGGAGCGCTCCTGGGATGCCTCCGCCACCGTGCGGCGGCCGGAGGCGGGAGGTGGCGCAAGCTACCTCCTGAAGCCAACTCCGACGCCGGAACCGACCCCGGAGCCGTCGCCCAGCCCTGAGCCCAGCGCGACGGCAACCCCGACCCCGGAGCCAACTCCGTCGGTCACGCCGTCGACAACACCCTCACCGGAACCGTCGCCGACGCCGGAGCCAACTCCGAGTGTGGAGCCATCACCGACTCCGTCGGCAACTCCAACACCGGAACCGACACCGTCGGTGACCCCGTCGCCAAGTGCGACGCCCAGCGTAGCGGCCACTCCGACGCCGAAGGCCACGCCTTCAGCGCCAACACTAGTGCCCACGGCTTCCCCGACCCCCACACGGGGTCAGGAGGTCGTGTCACCGCCGTCCCCCCAGCCGCCGCACAAGCGGCCGGGAGGAGCCCTGGCAGTCACTGGCACTGCCGGTGACCAGCTCTTGATTGCCATAGTCGCCTTCGTTGCGACTGGGGTTATGGCTCTGCTCATGGGCTGGTTTAGTCGTCGCTCCTCGCGCGAGGAGTGACATACCACCAAGTGATGCTAGTCGTCATGGCTAGCATCACTTGGTGAAGGGAAGATACAGAAAGAGAGGAAGGAGGTTCGCACCGCCCGCTCCACCACGGAGCGGGCTTTCTCTTTGTTTTGATATAATATACCTGTTGCATTTCGTTGTCATTTCTGCTACAATGGTGAGGAACATTACCAAAGACAGCGGCGATTTGTATAAAAACAGATGTAAACATGCCGCCGAGGGATGAAACGAACAGTTTTATTTGACGTCTTTGGTAGTGCGAGAATCAAAGACGTCTTTTTGATTCTCCATTACCGCACGTTAACAAATTGACGAAAAGAATGAAATTAACTCAATCAAAGAAAGGATTTTTATGGCAATTTCACGCGATAAAAAACAAACTTTGGTTGCTGAACTAACAGAGCTTCTAAAAGACGCCAAAGGTACGGCATTTGCGCGGTACCAGGGGCTGAGCGTGGCTGAATTGCAAGAGCTGCGCAAGGCTGCTCGTGAGGCAAACGTGGTCATCAAGGTGGTTAAAAACCGCTTGGTGCGCGTAGCACTAGAGGGCGTCGACACCTACAAAGAAACTGACACTAACCTCCTGGTCGGCCAGTTGGTCTACGCTATCAGCGCCGAAGACGAGGTCATGCCAGCGAAAGTTTTGGACACGTTTGCAAAGACGCATCCAGCACTGCAGTTGGCTGGTGGTTTCTCAGGTGAGGGCCTCAGCATCAACGAAGCTGACATCAAAGCGCTGGCGGGTCTACCAAGCAAAGACCAGCTTGTCGCCGAAGTGGTGGCACAACTGTTGTCACCAGTCCACGACACTGTGGGTGCGCTGGGCGGCAATTTGCACGGACTTTTGGACGGCATCGAAGCCAAAGCTACGGCTTAAGTTTAGCAATCAATCAATAATGTAAGGAGACATATCATGGCTGATATTAAGAAATTGGCTGAAGAACTGACCAAATTGACAGTTCTGGAAGTTAACGAATTGAAAAACCACTTGAAAGAAGAATACGGCATCGAGCCAGCTGCTGCAGCTGTGGCTGTTGCTGGTCCAGCTGCTGGCGGTGACGCTGCTGCGGCTGACGAAAAGACTGAGTTCACCGTCACGTTGAAGGACGCAGGTGCTCAGAAAGTTGCAGTCATCAAGGCTGTTAAGGAAATCACCGGCTTGGGTCTGGGTGAAGCTAAAGCTATCGTTGACGGCGCGCCAGCACCAGTCAAGGAAAAAGTTTCAAAAGACGAAGCTGAAGCTGCTAAGAAGACTCTGGAAGACGCTGGCGCTAGCGTCGAGCTCAGCTAATTTCATTCTGAACATGACGCCAATTTGTTTTCGAAATCATTATGCCGCCCCATATCATGGGCGGTATTTTGATTGCAAGGGTAAAATTTGCAACAGTTTTGCGAGCACCCCTTAAAATGCTGTGGAAATCTGAAATAACTTGCTTATGCAAGCCTTGACCGAACCTTTTTCCTATGCTATATATAGAACGAGAACTATCAAAAATAGACAGGGAAATGCGAGAATCACTATGTCTGAATTACCAGAAAAACAAGTAAAGCGGCTTCGCTCATTGATACAAGAGGCAGAGACCAATTTGGCGGCGGCAAAAGAGCTATTGATCAGCATCATCGGTGATGACGGTCAAGTTGTTACGCCAAAAACCTCCACCGAAGATGTGACCGGCAAGGTCGTCGAGGGCGTGTTTGACGGTCAGACTATGCTCGGCCCAGACGGCAAAAATTACCCAATCCCAGCCAACTACGCCTCAAAATCAAAGCTGGTTGAGGGCGATATTTTGAAATTAACCATCGCTGACGACGGCAGCTTCATCTACAAGCAAATCGGTCCAGTAGCGCGCAAACAAGTCATCGGTACACTGGTACAACATGACGGCGTTTACTACGTCGAAGCTAATGGCCGCGAGTATCGCATTTTGCTCGCCAGCGTAACCTTCTTCCGCATCAACATCGGCGACCAAGTCACCATCATCGTGCCAGAGGACAATCCTGACGCGACGTGGGCAGCCGTTGAAGCAGCGTTGTAGACTATTTTGCACTTGAAACCGTCCGCGCAGTTGCCGGGCGGTTTTTGATATAATGAGGCTATGTCTGAGGAGTTTTTACTAAGCTACGCTAGCTTTGACGCTGAGAATCGGCCATTTTTAGAGTGGCAGGTTGATGGCAAGATTGAGCGTGGTGATGTTGTGGGGCGGGAGTTGTCACTGGCGTTTGATATTTCGACCAAATATTGTACGGGCTGGGTGGATTTTGACAATCACTGTAGCCAGGCTTGTCCTGACGGCGCGACGGTCGATGAGAAATATGAAAATTGCTTGAAATGTCGTAACCGAACTGGATTTAATCCAGCGTTTTATCACGCCGATTCGGTGTCGGCGCAGCAGCAAAAAATCAATCAAACTCCACATTTTTTGTATTTGGCGTACTTTTCACCAGAGGTGATCAAAGTCGGCATCTCTCAGGAGGAGCGCGGTATTCGGCGGCTACTGGAGCAGGGAGCGCGCCTGGCGTTGAAGCTGGAAACGTTTGCTTCGGCGTTGATCGCCCGGCAATACGAAGCGAAGATTGCCAAGCTGGATGGCATCATGGAGACAGTGGCCGCCAGTAAAAAGCTGGGGCTAATTAAGCAGCCATTGAATACTACGGTAGCGGAGCAGACTTTGGCTGATGCGTTGATGCGCATTCACCACCAGTTGGGACTGGATTTTCCAAACCGAACACTCATCACGTGCGAAGAGTATTTTCACACGGACGGCCGAGACTTCAGTAGTGTGATTGATATGACAGGAAATAAGGTCTTAGCTGGCACGGTTGTTAGCGTCATTGGCTCAGTACTCATCACTGAATATGACGGGCAGCTACTGGCGTATAACCTCAAGAAATTCATTGGCTACTGTGCACATAAAATTACTGGAGATATTGAACTGGAACTACCAAGCGAGCAATTGACACTATTTTAAAAATACCCACAATTCCTAATACTAGCGCGGGCAGTCCTTATTTTTACGAAATGGTATACATTTACTTTAGTTAACCTATTTTTTAGATGGCTTAGATGCTTTCTCGTTGTCTTTTTGTAGTTCTTTAGAATCTGAGTGATTATTACTTCTAAATAGCACTAGCGATTTAGCTATTCCCGTCGCAGTGCCAATCAGTATACCTTCTATTGTTTTCCCGATTGCAAATAAAAATATTGTACCGATGATACAGATAACATAAATTGCTATTGTTCCCAACGAACCTGTCTTTACAGCAAACGAGTCTGAATCAACAACTTTGTTTTCGATTTTGTGCCGATGTTTCATTTGAGTTCTAGCATCATTCACAATGGCTTTTTGCACTTCTGGCGGGTACTTATTGAATTCATCAGGGTGAGGTAAGGGCCCTGAGAATATCATACCCTTAATGATTCTTTGCTCCCGTTTTGGTAGCTTATCGAGTATTTCACCCTTAACAGACTCAGGATTTTCAGTTTTAGCTATGACGCTTTTCTTTGGCGCTGATTGTTTTCTAGCCATTGTATTTTATTTCTATTATTTTTTAATGCCTTTGAGTATTCTTTATAGACAGCCTTATAATCGTTTGCTACTGCGTCGCTATCACTCACATTCAATATGCATTTAGAACGAGTGTGACGGTATGACTCCCTAGTAACAATTTTACTCGCATAAAAAAGTGATTTAAGAAAACCGCTTGGTGGTGTCAAACATTTTCCTTCCATAGTTTTATTATATATTTTATCTATAGCTTGGTCAACGTATACACCATAATAGCTCCATCGAGAGCTACAATAAGACCTATTTTTATCCCTAGAAATGGACAGCCATTCTTTATAAAACGATAGGGATAACACCTTGTTGTAGATCTCGACAGCCAGCGAAGGCTGTCCTTGTTTAATAGAAGAATAGAGGAATCTATGAACAATCAAAAACAACCAGCTAAAGTGTAATGGAATATATTGAAATCAAAGAAAACGACGAGACGCTTGAAGATCCGACTGTATCAGATACTAATAGTTATTACCGCTTCTATATCGCTGAAACAAAACACAAAGTAGACCTGCGCTACCCATAAATATGCTAAACGCTGTTTTCTGCTATAATTATCTCATGAGGAATGTGAGGGAATGAGTCAGGCACTGTACCGCAAATATCGCAGTCGTAGCTTGGACGAGGTGTTGGGGCAAGATCACGTGACCAACATTTTACGCCGAGCGCTGGAGCAGGGGAAAATCGCCCATGCGTATTTGCTGACGGGTCCGCGCGGCGTGGGAAAGACCAGCGTAGCGCGCATTTTGGCGCATGAGATTAATCAACTGCCATACGACGAGGAAGCCTCGCACCTGGATATCATTGAGATTGATGCCGCCAGCAACAACGGTGTCGACGACATTCGGGCATTACGCGAAAAAGCGCAAGTCGCGCCGGTTTCCGCGCCGAAAAAAATCTACATCATCGACGAAGTCCACATGCTGTCCAAACCTGCGTTCAACGCACTATTAAAGACCCTGGAGGAGCCGCCAGCACACGTAGTATTCATCCTGGCGACCACCGACGCCGACAAACTGCCCGCCACCATTCTCAGCCGCGTCCAACAATTTTTCTTTCACCCCATCTCAGTTGACATCATGGCGCGCCAGCTGATGGCCATCGCCGAAAAAGAGGGCTTTAGCATCGAGGAAGACGCCGCACGACTAATCGCTGAGCGCTCGCGCGGTGGGTTCCGCGACGGCATCAGCATGCTCGATCAATTGTCAATTTTGGCTACACCCGACCAGCCACTGACCGTCGCCATGGTTACTGAATATTTGGGCTTGAGTGACACAGCCACACTGGAGAAGCTGCTTGATTTATATCAATCAGAGGACAGCGCTGACATCCTTAGAATCCTGCAAGAGCTAGAACAAAGTGGTGTCAGTCCAACTGTGGTATCACATCAATTATTGTCAATCGCTCGCGCCAGACTGCGCACAAACCCAAGCCTTGTTGGGCTCATTCAGCAGTTGATCGAGGTTGATCGCCACCCGCACCCAGACCTGAAATTGTTGACTATCTTTATGAAATATCACGCTCAGCCAGCTGGCCCGAAGAAAACAGTCGCCCAAGCTGCCACCGCAACGCCAGCCGTCATCTCGACACCAGCCAAGCCAGCGTCGTCAGCAGAAAAGTCACCAAAAAGCCAAAGCACCAAATCAACTGAGCCAGTGAAAAAAACGTCCGAAAGCCAAGACACCAAACCAGCCCAATCAACCAAAAAATCGCCCACAAAACCACGTAAATCTGATATACCGCTAGAGCTAGATTGGCACAAGGTGATCGAACAAGCCAAGGAGAAATCAGTCGGCCTATCATCACTGCTCCAAAAAAGTCAGTGGGCGTTTGACGGAGATAAACTAACTATTTTTGCCGGCAGTGCGTTTTACAAGAAAAAATTGGATGATGCCAAAAATCGGCCGCTACTGGCAGAAATCATCACCGCAGAGGCGGGGATAGAGCTAGAAATTGATATAATTGGAGAGCATAAACCACCTGAAGATGAAAAATTGGCGGAAATCGCTGCTATGATGGGCGGTGGGGAAGAAGTGAAGTTGGAGGAATTATAAATGAGTGAAGCAAGTCAACATACATCATCTGGTAAACTGCCGCCGCAAAATTTGGATGCCGAAAAGAGTTTGCTGGGCGCAATATTGATCGACGAAGAAGTCTTGGCAGATGCGACTGAGCACGTGCATCCTGCTGATTTTTATGATAAAAATCACGGACTGATTTTTGCGGGCATGATGCGGCTGTTTGAAAAGCACAAGCCAGTCGACCTGTTGACCTTGACCGATGAGCTCAAACGTAAGGATGAATTGGAACTCATCGGCGGCTCAGCGTATCTGACAGAGCTCACCAACTACGTGCCGACCGCTGCACACGCTGAAGCCTATGCCGAGATGGTGGCACAAAAAGCCGTACGACGCCGACTCATCAAAGCCAGCGCCGACATCACTGAGCTTGGCTA
Source organism: uncultured Candidatus Saccharibacteria bacterium (assembly GCA_963525845.1). Taxonomy (GTDB): domain Bacteria; phylum Patescibacteriota; class Saccharimonadia; order Saccharimonadales; family Saccharimonadaceae; genus Nanosynbacter. The sequence goes on along the minus strand of CAURKU010000001.1, from coordinate 183,971 downwards.
CGACGAATCGACGACCACTCAGGAGCTATTGGAGAAGGCCGAAGCTGAACTATTTAGCGTTTCCGACCAGTCACTCAAGCAAGACTTGATTAGCCTGGAAAATATTTTAACTGACAGCTTTGACCGAATTGAAGAATTGCACCGCAACAAAGACACGCTTCGTGGCATTCGCACCGGCTACCGCGACCTCGACAATATGACCGCTGGACTGCAGCGTTCCGACCTGATCATCCTGGCCGCTCGTCCAGCCATGGGTAAGACCACGCTGGTGACCAATTTGGCGTACAACGTGGCAACAATTGAGAAAAAACCGGTGCTGTTTTTCAGCCTGGAGATGAGTAAAGAGCAATTGGTTGATCGTATGTTGGCGGACGCATCAGGTGTTGACAGCTGGAATATTCGTACCGGAAATTTGAGTGATAATGATTTTGCTAAACTGTCAGAGGCCATGGGCGAGATGGCCGAAGCGCCGATTTACATTGACGACACACCGGGCCTCAGCATTTTAGAGATGCGCACCAAAGCTCGCCGTTTGGCACATGAAGGCGAAATTGGCCTAATCATCGTCGACTACTTGCAGCTGATGCAGGCTACTAACAATCACAACGGCAACCGCGTCCAGGAAGTGTCAGAAATTTCCCGCGGCCTGAAGTTAATTGCCCGTGAGCTCAACGTACCGCTGATCGCTCTGAGCCAGCTGAGCCGTTCGGTTGAATCTCGCACGCCACCAATTCCACAGCTAGCCGACCTGCGTGAGTCCGGCTCTATCGAGCAGGACGCTGACATCGTCAGCTTTATTTACCGCCCAGGCTACTACGAACCAGACAACCCAGAAGTCCAAAATATCACCGATCTGATCATCGCCAAGCACCGTAACGGCCCGGTTGGTAAAGTCCAGTTATACTTCCACCCAGAACGCCTCCGCTTCATGAGTCTCGACAGACGACACGATTAACGAAACATGCTATAATAAACCGCAGTGAAAAAGAAAACTCTCTCTCATCTATTTCTTTACCGTTGGCGCTATCTTTGGGGCTACAGTGCTTTGATATTGATATTTTCCGCGGTCATCAGCGTGGCGTTGTTGTACGCGCCGGGTGGCATTAGCCAGTCAGAGATCAACATGGTCGCACGAACCAACTTGCTCATGGAAGGTAATTGGTCCATCGTCAATTTACCACTTCATGCATTCCAAGCAGCACTATTTTTGCTATTTGGTGTCAGTACACTCACCATCAAGCTACCAGCCGTCACGCTGATGTGTTTGGCGGCGCTGGCACTCTTTTTCCTCCTCAGACACTGGTTCAAACCGGGCATTGCCGTATTGTCGCTTTCTCTCATGATCGCCACTGGTCAATTCATCTACCTGGCGCAAAGCTTCACACCTGGCATCATCTACATCACCACGGCGTCATTGATTTTGCTATTTGCTAGCCTCATCATCCAAAAAGCCAAATTCGCCCAACTCTGGAAAATCCTCCTCGCCGCCGTCATGGCTGCCAGCTTATACACACCATTTTTCTGGTACCTCAACCTTGGCCTCATCTTAGTGGCATTATTGCACCCATATACACGCTACATTCTCGTTTCACGAAAATATCGTGCCAGCTGGACGCCAGCATTCATCATCTTCCTACTAGTGAGTGCGCCATTGGTGTATTTCTGCCTGAAAAATCACGGCTTCCTGCTGGATGTGTCAGGCTGGTCATCGCTCAACTTTGATGTATTAGCAAACCTCAAAATTATCGTTAGAACCTATCTCTGGCCAGTGCCATACATCTCCAACGGACAAGTGCTGCCAGCCATTGATGTCAGCACCGTAGCGTTGATGTTCCTTGGCATGATCATCACTTTCCGCAACTGGCACACCGCTCGGTCCTACGTAGTCAACATCTGGCTATTTTTGTCATTGCCGCTACTAGCCCTAGCGCCCCAAGTCAACATGATCATCTCTGTGCCAATGTTTATCTTGCTCGCCACTGGCGTAGAACGACTGCTGTACGAATGGTACCGATTATTTCCAAAGAACCCATACGCGCGTGGCACCGGACTGGTACTGATGATCATCTTGGTCGGCGTCATGACCCTGAGCGGCGTCAATCGATACGTCCACAGCTATCACGACCTGCCTGACGCCGTGCGCGAACATTCCAAGGATCTGAGCATTTTACGCAACACGCTGCTACGTGACGCCGCAAACAAAAAATACATATTTGTAGTGGCAGCTGCCGAAAAACCGCTCTACGACGCTTTGTCCAGCCACATGAATAAGCATAATAGGGTAATATCCATCAGCGACGGCCTGCCAGCAGAGGGCACTCAAGAAGAGGTAGTCGTCACCCACGCTGCTCGCCAAGATATCACTGGCATTCCTGGAACCATCACCCGCGTCATCACAAATGATTGGGCTGAGGCTAGCGACCGGTTTTATGTCTACAAACTTAGCGAATAATGCGGTATAATAAGTGAGTTAATTGAAGGAGGAACAACATGGCTTTTGATCAGGTAAAAATGCTGCAACAGCTGCGTAAAGCACAAAAACAACTTGGTAAAGAAATCATTGAAGTAGAAGCTGGTGATGGCGCGGTCATCGTTCAGATCACTGGTGAATTGAAAATCAAATCAGTCAAGATCAATCCTGACATGGTAGATTTGGACAACATTGAGCAGCTTGAACACTGGATTCAAATTGCGGTGCGCGATGGCTTGGCAAAAGCTCAAGAAGTTGCCGCTGAAACAATGAAGCCATTGATGGGTGGCTTGGGCAATCTGGGTATCTAATCCTACCGATGAGTACTCATATTTTACCAAAAGCGCTGACGACGTTGATTGATGAGTTTGGTAGTCTGCCGGGAGTTGGTCCGCGAACTGCCGAACGCTACGCCTATGCTGCTTTGCGACGTGAAGCAGGGCAATCCAAAAGACTGGCTCAAGCTTTGAGTGAACTGCATCAACGTGTCAAAACATGTCCGGTAACATTTGCGTTGATTGACGATGGCGATGACGTGTCGCCGCTTTATGCTGACAGTCGCCGCAATCGCCAGCTTATCTGTGTTGTCGAAGAGCCATTAGACATCATGGCGCTAGAGCGCACTGGTCAGTTTGATGGCACCTACCACGTTTTAGGTGGAGCGATTTCACCAATCGACGGCATTGGACCAGAGCAGCTTCATATCCCTGAGCTGATTGAGCGCATCAAAAACGACGGTGTCACTGAAATCATCATTGCCACCAATGCTTCAGTCGAGGGTGAATCCACTGCGCTGTTTCTGCAACGATACATCCAAGAAGCTGGCTTAACACTGACTGTTTCGCGACTAGCTCGCGGCATCCCTGTAGGGGTCGACCTGGAGTACGCCGACCAAATCACGCTGTCGCACGCACTTGAAGGCCGACGCACACTGTCTTAGTTTTATTAGCATAAGCGACATGCTATACTAATCATATGGAAAAGCCTCGAATTCCTCAGGATAAACTCATACAGCATTCTAAGTTTAAAAAGTTCACCAAATGGGTTCATAAGCACCATTTGGCACTAGCACTTGTTGTAGGCGCGGCGGTTGTCGCAATCATTTTCGTCATCGCCATGTATTCTGTCCAGTCAGACGGCAGCTCGCCATTTTTCGCTGGCACTAAAAAGCCAAAAGAGAAGTTCTATTCGGCGCTGACCGGCCTGGAAGTAGCTGACGCAAATGCTGTGAAAGCTCCAGTTGCTGGCGTGATTGTCGAAAACAGTCCTAACGCGCGGCCACAGTCTGGGCTATCAAAAGCCGGCATCGTCTATGAAGCCGTGGCTGAAGGCGGAATTACTCGTTTCTTTGCATTGTACCAGGGAAATAAACCAGCCAAAATCGGTCCGGTACGCAGCCTGCGCTTGTACTATTTGCAGTGGTCAACGCCGTACAAAGCCTCAATCTTCCATGTTGGCGGTAGCGCAAACGCCTTAAGCACAGTTCGCAACGGCAAATATCACGACATCGACGAATTCAGTAATGGTAATTCGTATTGGCGTGCTAATGACCGGCGTGCGCCGCACAATGCCTACACCTCAGGTGAGAAAATTGATCAAACCAACTCTGCCAAAGGCCACAACGAATCGGTATTCACCGGGTTTAAGCGCGCCGATGGCAAGCCTGCCGAAACGCCAAATGCCACCCAAATTGCTATCAATTTTAGTGGTCCACTGTTTAACACCAATTATACCTATAACAAAGAATCCAACACCTACGCCCGCACGCTGGCAGGACAGCCACACAATGACGCTGAGGCTGGGCAGATTGCACCAAACAGCATTGTGGCACTGGAGGTAAACGTTGAGCATCGCCCAGGCAGCCGCGAAGGTTACGAAGATGTCATCACCGTCGGCACTGGCAAGGCATATATCTTCCAAAATGGTGTCGTAGCTCAAGCCACCTGGAAGCGTGACAACGAAAGTGCAGAGCTGAAGCTGATCGATGCAGCTGGCAAGGACATTGCACTGAACCGAGGCCAGACGTGGATCGCCGCCTTTACACCAGGGCGAGGAAGCATTGCATGGCAGTAGCCCGTCGTCGATCGATTCGCGACTACAATCGATATTACATGCGTCGGTTGGTATTATTATTGCTGGTGCCTGTCGGTATCGCTGCTGCTTTTGCTACCATCACTCATCTCATACTGACGAACTTAGCGGCTGTCGAGGTCAACTGGTACGTTGTCATCCTCCTCGGCGCAGCCGGAGGTGTCATTGGCGCAGTAGCCATCACGCCATTCATTAGCAAACCGATGCGCGACGTGCTTTACGCTGCAGCTTACAAAACAGGGGAGCTGACTGCCGAAAAGCCAACCAAAATCAATTCACCAGCACACGCACGCACTGGTTTCCAAACCGTGCTCGAGGCCATCTATACCAACGGCGCGCCTACCAAACCGACTGCCCAAAAAGCTTCGTCTCAACTTGACGCCATCATTCAATCGTTCAATCACACCCCGTGCGGCATCGTCGTGTTAGACCACCAAAAAAACATCATTTTTGCCAATGAAACTGCGCCAGTCGTTTCCGACATGGACGGCGTGTTGACTTTGGGGTTAGACTTTATTGATGAAATTTCCATCAACGAGTGGATCCAAGAAGTTGCCAAAGACAACATCACCGCTCACCACCAGTGGACACGCGTACCAGCTCAATCCAGAACCTCCGCGCCACAAAAGTTCTATGACGTCAGCGCCTCCTACGAAAAAGGCGCCACTGGCGAAACGGTCGTCATCCTCTTTGATCGCTCCGCCAAATACTTACCCGAAGAAGAGGATCTCAATTTCATCGCTTTTGCTGCGCACGAACTCCGTGGACCCATCACTGTTATTCGCGGTTACTTGGACATCCTGGAGCACGAGCTTCAAGACCGCATGCGGGATGATGAACCGCAATTGTTCAATCGTCTAACCGTTTCCGCCAACCGCTTGTCCAGCTATATCAGCAATATCCTCAACGTTTCAAAATTTGATCGGCACCACCTATACGTACATCTCCGCGAAGACACCCTGGAGGCCATCTACGCTACCATCGCTGACGACATGCAACTGCGCGCCTCAGCCCAGCACCGCATGTTAAACGTATCCATCCCCAGCAATTTGCCGACCATCGCAGCTGACCGCGGCAGCATTGGGGAAGTGATTTCCAATCTGATCGATAATGCCATCAAATACAGCTTCGAAGGCGGAGTTGTCCAAGTTTCCGCCGTGCAAAAGGGAGAATTCGTAGAAGTTTCCGTCTCAGACAACGGTGTCGGCATGCCAGCTGGTGTGATCAAAAACCTCTTTCGCAAATTTTACCGCTCACACCGATCACGTGAAACAGTGGCAGGCACCGGCATTGGTCTATACATCTGTAAAGCATTTGTCGAGTCACATGGCGGCAGCATCTCCGCACGCAGCCAAGAAAACCAAGGCTCAATTTTCTCCTTCACCATTCCTGTCTACGCTTCGGTGAAAGAAAAGTTATTAGAAGACGGCCAGCTAAACAATCGGTTAATTCGCACTGACGGCGGGTGGATAAAAAATCACAAAATGTATAGGGAGTAATCATGGCGATCAAAACAATTTTATGCATCGAAGACGACAGATTTATCGGCGAAATGTACGTGCGCAGTTTGGAGCGCGCAGGCTATACCGTCACCTGGATGGTGGACGGCAACGACGGCTTGGTGGCGGCGCGTAACCAACCCTACGACTTGATCATTTTGGACTTGATGTTGCCAGAGCAGCGTGGCGATCAGATTTTAGACGCCCTCAGAAACGGCGAAACTGATTTGGTGCCTAACAGTAAGATTCTCATCATGACCAATTTTGAGCAAGACGACCAATCCAAGTCGCAGCTACTGCCCAGAATCGACGGCTACCTCATCAAAGCCGACATCACACCCCGAAAGCTACTGGAGGTGATTGAGCAGCTGGGTGAGTAGCACAAGAACACAGCTTTCAAAACAAATCATTGCAATACTAAAAAGTACTGCCCAAGAGGGCAGTACTGATAATTTCTCTGTGGTGACCTCACGGGGAATCGAACCCCGGTTGCCGGGATGAGAACCCGGTGTCCTAACCGCTAGACGATGAGGCCAACACTAAGCATCATACCACGACGCAACCACTTTTGTCTATACCGCCGCGCTAGCCAACAGAGACACGCTTGCGTTTTACTACAGTTTGACGCTATACTTAATATCATGAAAGAATCGAGGGTGGGGCAGTCTGACAGAACATTTTCCAAATTTTGGCTGCGTCGTCTCAGCAAAGCTTCACTACTAGTCAATCTCTTCATTCTCCTCACATACGCATCGGCTCGTTTTTTGCCCAACAATTACCGATTTACCATTGGCGATTCAGTCACTGACTTAGCTGCCACCATCAGCGTATTGTCCGCAGTTTGGGCGCTTTGTCTCTGTGTTTGGATGCCCAAAAAACAACATGCTTACCTGGCATACGCTACTTATGCGTCACTCGTCATCACCATCGCCGCACTCATCGCTACCAGTGGTGGTATCTATTCTCCATTTACCAGCCTGTGGCTCATGGTCACCGTTTTTGCTGCAGTGTTCGGACCATGGTTAACCGGTGGTATCATCTTGCTGGTCGTGGCGCACATCGCCATGATTCATTTCGAAACACCACTGACACTGGAACAAATAGCCATCAGTGCAGCACTTGGTATCATGCCGCTCGCACTGAGCATCGTCCTGTGGCGATACCAACCGCAGAAGAAGCTTGATGATCGATTTACTGAACTGGAAAACAGGCTAACCTCTGCCGAGGGTAAATCTGATGTCGTCATCAATACCATCGACGACGGCGTGATGGCCATTTCCAATGACGGCATCATTGAGCTCATCAATCCAGCCGCCCAACAAATGATTGGTTGGGACAAAGGCGATGCTTTGGGGTTGAGTTGGCAAAGTGTCCTCAAGCTGGTGCTCAAGGACGGATCTGACATCCCAGAGGGCAAACATCCCGTTGCTCAAGCATTGTCTTCAAACCAGCCCACTCACAGCGACAACCTATTTCTCAAAACTTTCTCAGACAAACGGTTACCGATCACCATCGTCAGTTCTCCCATAGGCCCACAAAAGGAAGGTGTCATCATCGTGTTCCGCGACATCTCCAAAGAACGCGCCGAGGAGCGAGAACAAGCCGAGTTCATTTCCACCGCCAGCCACGAAATGCGCACGCCCGTGGCTTCCATTGAGGGATATCTGGGCCTGGCACTCAACCCAGCAACTGCCCAGATTGATGACAAAGCACGTGATTTCATCACCAAAGCGCATGCCTCTGCTCAACACCTGGGCCGATTGTTCCAAGATTTGTTAGACATCAGCAAGGCTGAAGATGGGCGTCTCAAAGATGAACCAAAATTATTCAACGTGACTGATTTTGTGGCAGATATCTTTGAAGGTCTGGCACACAAAGCGGCTGAGAAAAATCTACTCTATTCTTTCCGGCCACACGCGTTGGCCAAAGACTCCGCTGACCAGCATTTGCAGCCCATTTATTATGCCTTTGTCGACCCCGACCATTTCCGAGAAATCACCGCCAACCTCATAGAAAACGCCATCAAATACACCAAAGAAGGCGAGGTCGTGGTCGATGTCACTGGTGATTCGTCAAAGGTGGTTGTCAGCGTGATGGATTCTGGTCTGGGAATTCCCGCAGAAGACGTTCCGCATCTTTTCCAAAAGTTTTATCGGGTTGATAATTCAGCCACTCGTGAAATTGGCGGTACCGGCTTGGGGCTATACTTGTCCCGCCGACTAGCCGAAAGTATGTCAGGCGATTTACGCGTCGAAAGCGAGTACGGCAAGGGAAGTACGTTCTTCCTGGAAATACCACGGATCTCCAAAGAAGAAGCCGCTCACAAAGAAGCATCCCTACAGCCAGCATCAGTTCAGTACCATCAACCACAGCAGCAAGCCCCGGTAATTCCTGACACAACGCCCGTAGAACCACCAGCAAATCCTCCAGCACAGCCGCCAACAGAACAGCCCCAGCAGCCTACCGAACCCGCCCAAAGTACTGAGCCACCCGTCCAGCCCAACCAGCCACCACAACCGCAACCAACACTAACCAACCCAGAACACGCCACATTGGCCGACATCGAACATCATTTAGAGACCAGCCGCCGCGCCATCAGCATACCGCGGAGAACCAATAATCCATAAAAGCATAAGAATGATAGCAATTTTAATAATAATATCGTATAGTAGGTAGTAGATATGACAAAAATTTTACTCGTTGAAGATGACAAAAGTTTACGCGAAATCTATGGCGTACGATTATTAGCAGAGGGATACGACATTGTGTCTGCAGGTGATGGCGAAGAAGCGCTCGCCATGGCCATCAAAGAACGGCCAGCGCTCATCCTGAGTGACGTGATGATGCCGAAAATTTCTGGCTTTGACATGCTGGATATTTTGCGGTCTGCCACCGAAACCAAAGACATCAAAGTGATCATCATGACCGCTTTGTCCTCAGAAGACCAACGAGCTCGTGGTGAACAATTAGGCGCTGACCGCTACCTCGTGAAATCCCAAGTCGGCATCGAAGACGTCGTACGCACGGTCCACGAAGTTTTGGGCGATGTTCCAGGGCTAACGCCAGCACCACAGCCGCAACCGGCCGCCCAGCCAGCAGCAACGCCGCAACAAGCGCCAACCATGCCGCAATCACCACAAATGCCACCTGTCCGACCTGATGTCTCAGCATTGTCGCCACAGCCAACACTGCAAGCTGCACCAGCGCAGACTACCTTACCACAGCCAACTGCGCCTTTCTCATCTTCAGCACCACGTCCTGCCAACCTGGGCGAGCGTGTCATCCGGCCACTTGAAGGCGCCAGCCTGACGCCGACAGAAGATGTCGCCAAACTCATGGAACAAGAATTAGAGGGAATTCCAAACCTCAAACCGCAATCGGCTGAACCTGAGTACACCCCAGAGGAAACAGTACCAGCCCCGCAACCTGATACAACTCCAGCAGAAACCATTCCAACCCTAACAGCAGCTCCAGCTCCTGAAACTCCAGCAGAGCCTACTCACATTCCTGTCACCACACCAACGCCTCAAGCTCCACAAAGCCTGCAAAGCGCCGCTACTCCAGAGCAGCCAGTTCCAACCATCCCAGCAGCCCCGGTAATTAGTCCAGCTCCGCAAGCGCCAACAAACGCTACGCCAACTCACACATCGCCAGCCCCAGCCCTGCATCCGCTTCCGTCTCAGCCGCCGCAGACTCCTCCACCAGCACAACCACAAGCGTAAATGCCAGACAATACCACACCAACTCATGAACCTGCCCAGCGCCTCAACAAATTCGTGGCGCTGGCGCTTGGTGTGTCGCGCCGACAGGCTGACGAGTTGATAGAGCAGGGTAAAGTCACCGTGAACGGCCAGCCCGCCAAGCTCGGCCAACGCATCACCACAGCCGACATCATTCGCTATGGTAACAAACGACTCACCGCCCAAACCCACCAGCTCATTCTCCTCCACAAACCCGTCGGCTACCTCTGTTCGCGCGCTTCCCAGGGTGGCATACCGACTATTTATGAATTATTACCAACCAACCTCCATCACCTGAAACCCGTCGGTCGCTTGGATAAAGACAGTTCTGGGCTCATCCTCCTCACCAACGACGGCGATTTTGCCCACCAGATGACACACCCGTCATTTCACAAAGTGAAGCGCTATTTAGTCACGCTCGACCGACCACTCCAGCCGCTCCACCGGCAAATGATCAATGACTTTGGCGTGCAGCTACCTGATGGACCCAGCCGCTTAACGCTTGAACGCCAGCACGACGGCGACGACCGCCGCTGGATTGTCCAGATGAGCGAAGGCCGCAACCGCCAAATCCGCCGCACCTTCGCCGCCCTTGGCTACACCGTCATCAAACTTCACCGCACAGACTTTGGCAATTACACTCTCGGTGACATCAAACGCGGGGAATTTCAGGAAAGCAAATTGACACCAAGTCAATGATCGGTGTATTGTATAGATACATAGGAGGACATACCATGCGAGAAGGTAACAAATTTTCAATTGAAAATGATAGTGGATTATGGCGGAAAAAGTAGGAGCCATGCTTGGTGTAGTAGCCAGCGCCGCACTAGCCATTTCAGGTTGTGGTGCACCAATATCAGAAACAGCACCAACGGCAACTACAGAAGGATCTACAATCAGCCCGGAGCTAGACTCAACCAACCAGTCCAAGCTCGACTGGCAGACTGTTGACCGGAACTGTCTTGATGAACCTGACTGCAAGGGTGAAATATCATCCGTAGAGAAAGCTTGTGATGGCACCACGCTACTATACATATATCGTACCCACAAAGGGCCAGGTGGCATCACATCAGTTCCTAACAGCCCTGAGTGTACCGCTTCACCAGCACCAGAAAGCAGCCCAACACCAGCCGCTACTGCAATACCCACTCCAGCAGGTTAAGGTCAGCCCCATTTTGCATACCGCTTATCCTCGCCAAATCCCCGCGCCTCTGGTATAATAGGCGTAATTATGTCTCATAAATTACCTACCGTCGCCATCATCGGCCAAGCTAACGTTGGCAAAAGTTCACTATTCAATCGCTTGACGCGCGCCCGCACCGCCATCGTCGCCCGCGAAGCCGGCACCACCCGCGACAACGTCGTTGGCAAAGTTTCGTATAAGCGCCGCGCTTCATCTCCTGACGAGGCAAGCCAAGCCGAATTCTGGCTCATCGACACCGCTGGCCTTAAGCCCGCCGAAGACGAATTTGAAGCCACCATCCAAGACCAAATCGCCGACGCCTCCGCCGCTGCAGATGTCATCCTCGTCATGGTTGATTCCACCGTCTATCCATCAGACGCCGACCGCCAACTGGCCAAAAAAGCCCTCAAAAGCGGTAAGCCCGTCCTCCTCATCGCCAATAAAGCTGACCTCAAAGGCTCGCTCCACACCGACGAATTCAAGCGTCTCGGCATCAAAACCATCATCAAAACCTCTGCCGAGCACAACATTGGCATCTCCGAACTACTCGACAACATCGCCGATCTCATCCCGCCAGCCACCGACACCACGCCAGACGACATCATCCGCGTCGCCCTCATTGGCCGGCCAAACGTCGGCAAAAGTAACCTGTTCAACACCCTCGCGGGCAAGCAGCAAGCCATCGTCGCCAACGTTGCCGGCACCACCCGCGACGTCAACCGCGTCCAAGTACGTTACCATGGCCAGACTATCGAGCTACTCGACACCGCCGGCATTCGCCGCCAAGGCAAGCAAGAGACCGGCATCGAAAAGTTCTCAGTCCTACGCACCATGCAAGCCATCAACGAAGCCGACGTCTGTTTTCTGCTGATGGACGTCAATGAATTAAACGTCGGGCTAGACCAGCGCCTGGCAGGCATCATCGACGAAGCAGGTAAGGGGCTCGTCCTGGTGGTCAGCAAGTGGGACTCCGTCGAAGGTAAAGACGCCTACACTCACGACGAACTAGCACCGCAAATTAGTTATCATTTCAAATTCACACCCTACACACCACTGATCTTCACTTCATCAGTCACCGGCCAAAACGTCGCCAAATTGTTCGACCTAGCCCTCGACATTTACAAGCGCCGCCGCCAAGAGTGCAAAACCCGCGTCCTCAACGACCTCTTACAAAAAGCCGTCGCCGCTCATCCACCAGCCGGCCTAAAGAACTCACACCCAAAACTCCGCTACATCGTCCAAACCGATATAACTCCACCATGGTTCGTCATCTACGGCAGCAACCTGAAATTCGTCCACTGGAGCTACAAACGCTACCTCGAACGCACCCTACGCGAAGCCTTCAACTTTGCGGGAACACCCATCAAACTATCTTTCCGCGACGAAAAGCAACTGAAAGCCAACCGCGAACGCGTCGCCCGCGGCCTAGCGCCCGTCACCAAAGCTTACAAACAAGCCAAAAATGCCGAAAAGGGTATATAGACAACACAAGCCACAACCTCAGCAGTATCTCTTGACTTTTTATAGCATTAGTGATATAATTCAAACTAGCTTTTGCTCAAAGTTTCGTCTTGGGGCGGAAGTTGCCCCTTAGCTTTGAACATGATGTACCTTTCGGAAGGAGGTGTATCGTGAACGACCTGCTAATATATGGGGTCGGTGGTGCTATCATTACAATAGCATGCCAGATCCTCACAATCGATGCCAATGATGAAAAGTTCAACTGGAGACCTTTTATCATTGGTAGCGTGGCAGGGATGAGCGCTCTCGTGGCGCTCTACTTTGTTCTTTCGTGGATAAGCTAAGGCTTGCCCACTCAGAAAATAGCTCGCCTTGAAGGTCTTATACCTCGGCTTGAGCCTCTCTGGGTGGGCTATTTTCATGTCAATACACTATTTACAAATATCATCTGATGTGGTATAATACAGCATATATGGAAAACTTGACAAACTCTACGCATTCTGAAGAAGTGGCCCCTCATACCGCTACAGAACCCAAGCAACCGTCACGCATTGACGCCATAGACCCTAAGCATACTACCTTTGAGGTCACCGTTAAATCTTTTTTTAGCAAAAAGGCAGACGAATATTCCATGCGTATCGGCTCAGTCGATGACATCCAAGTACTACCGCAACATGACAAAAACACGACGAGTGAGGAGACTATAGTAGAAGTTACTCTCATTGCCGGAGACACTGGTAACCACCAACCACTACTTGACCGTGCTGGTAAAAAATCATCCATCTTTGACATGTCCAAAGCTACTGGTTGCACAAGTGCAAGCATGTCTGTTACAGCAGAACCAGGTGACACCAAGTATCCCAACTTTAGTGAAGTTATTACTGGTGTTGAGATACCAGGAGTAGCAGATGAAAATCCAGTAGAACTAGCTGAGCGAAAACAAGCTGTCGAGAACTTCATGCGAGCAGTTGGAGAGGTTGCAGCCCGCGGACTACTTGGACCATTTCCCGAACTACAGGAAGGTTTTACTCTTACTGTGAAGCCTGGTGAAACTCATAGACCAGAGGGAGAATTTCACGACACTATCACTGTTGATAGCCCAGACACCGCAGGAAAAAGCTAATTATCCACCATACATGAGGATTTGCGCGTGTAAAATATCGCGTGTAATTTCATCTGCTCGCTCACCGATCAGCACAATTTTCACCGCCTCATCTGAGCGTGCATGGCGAACCTCAATCTGGTACTGCGTCGCTTCAATGTGCCGCCGCTCACCACGATCGTTCACAAAACAGCCCTTCAATCGCCTGAGACCATATGCCGCAAACAGCTCTGGCCACAGCTTTTCAAACACCGCTTCACCGACAGCGACGGCCGATAAATCAATCACACTGTACGTCGGATTATCCGGCACCGCCAGCTCGCCATCATACTGGTCAAAAAACGCCAACAGCCCCGACGGCGTGGTGATTTTACTGAGGTCAAACTGTCCGTGCGGCGCGCTCAGCACCTTGGCATAGGGCAGGGCGTGGCGCTTGGCTTCGTATTCAGCCCGTTCGCTATCCTTCAGCAAGTCTTCCTTGGTCACCAAAATCACATCTGCGGCTTGTAGCTCAATTTCATGCGCCGGCTCAACACCACGTAAAATCTCATGCGCATCGATCACGTAAAAGCTCTGCATCAGCTCATACTTGGCAAACATCTTGGCGCTGATCAATCGCTCCACCAAATTCATCGTCCGCGCCACCCCCGTCGCCTCAATGAACACTGGTGCAGGGGAATAACGGCTAAAATCCATCAGCATCTTGGTCAGTGCGTCCTCCGAGCCGCAGCAAACACAGTCGCCAGCCAGGGTCGTCACCATGTCTGCCAGCCCCTCCAGCCGGTAGCCATCGACATTTTCGTTGGCATATTCATTTTCAATCACTCGCGCGCCCGTAAAGTCACTTTGTTGCAATAAGAATTCAAGTACGCTGGTTTTACCAGCACCCAGCGACCCATTCACTAAGTATAGCGGCACTTTGTCAACAATCGTCCGCGTCTCATCAAACGCTGCATTGATACTAAATTCCAAATCATCATCACGCTTTGCCATATCTCTATTATACGCCATCACGCCCGAGGTGATATACTGAAGATATGAAAATCATTCTAGCCCTCGGCAATCCTGGCGACAAGTACATCTACACCCGGCACAATGCTGGCTTTTTGGTAATTGACCAATTGGCAACAGAGCAGAGTGCACAATTTAGCAATAAGCCGAAATTCTTTGCCGATATCGCTGAAATCAGTCGCTCCGAAGCGCCAGGCAAAGTCCTGCTCGTCAAGCCAACTACCTACTACAACGAGGTTGGCATTGCGGCGCGGGCACTTATGGATTTTTATAAGCTGACACTTGATGATCTCCTGATTATTCATGACGACACGGCGCTTGATTTTGGCAAAATTCGTGTCCGTAGGGGCGGTGAAAGCGCTGGCAACAACGGACTGAAGTCACTACACCGACATGTTGGCAGTGAGTTCTGGCATATTCGCATCGGCACTGACAATTTACTGCGCCGACAAATTGGCGATGTTGACTTTGTCCTCGGTAAATTCAACACCGACGAACGCATCATCCTCCGTGATTGGACGATCCCTGAGTCAATCAAACTTATCAAGGCATTTCTTGATGGCAGCATTGAGCCACTGAGCGTCAAACTCTAATTGCAACAACGTTGCAAAACGCTTATCGTTTTCGGCGTTTGATTTTTGCTGCTGCCTCTCGCAGCCCGATAGCTCGCGCCTCCAAAATACTACTGCCGACCGCCAAGCTCACAAACAACAGCCCCAAACCGCCCGTCGCCCATTCTGGCAGCTCCAGATGAAACAGCTTCGCGATCATCATCATGCCCAGTGCCGTAATTGCCCAGTGTGCACCATTTTCCAGATACTTATATTTACTGAGTACGCCTGTACGCAACAGATACACCGTCAATGACCGCACCCAAATAGCTCCAGACGCCAGTCCAGCAACAATCAACAGAACACTACTGGTGATAGCAAAGGCACCAATGACACCGTCAAAGCTGAAACTAGCATCCAGCACCTCCAGATAGAGCAGGCTAGCGAAGGCTGCCCAACCAGTCTTGACTTTAATGGCCTTGGCGTCGTCCTCGTGAAAGAATGAGCCAAATAATTCCAGACCAATATGCAGCATAATCCCCAGAATAGATGAGATCAAAATAAGCGATTGGTGTGCTGGCTCCACCGTGAAATATAAAATCGTCGCCACCGCCAACATCAGACATACTTTGAAATTCTCAAACCGTCCAGCCTTAGCTAGCCACGGCTCAACATGACTAACCCAGTGAATGCGCTTGTTGTAGTCGATGAAATAACTTAACCCAATCATGATCAAAAACGCCCCACCAAACGCATCAATCATCGGGGATGCCTCATGCAGAATATGGCCGTACTCGGTAGGCTTATTGATCGCCAAGTTGACCACCTCCGTAAAGCCGTGACCACTTGCTACCATGACGATGAATATTGGCAAAATAAACCGCACCACAAACACTGCCACAAAGATGCCGACCGTCAAAAATACTTTTTGCCATGCCGAGCTCATGCCAGCCAACACCTTACTGTTAATCACCGCGTTATCAAAACTAAACGTAACTTCCAACACTACCAAAATAGTAAATAGCCAGAGGCCGCCAAGACCCAAGTGCATGAACGTCAAACCGCCCAAAATCAATGTCAATAATGCTGAAAACCAAAAAATTCGAAATGGATGATGTGAATGCCAGAGATGTTTCATATTGCTTTAGTATAGCATATCTATGAGCGCAATCTTACGCTTACCTCAAGCCAGCGGGCAAAAGGCTATCCTCTACAGTCCACATAGTCCTGCCATTTTTTGACAATTCCAGCCTCCTGATAGTACTCATGTGCGCGCCAACTGGACAAGAAAGCTTCATCTTGTTCAATTTCACCAAGGAGTGGAAAAATCTCACTAAGTAGCATTTCGTCGGGATATCGTTCGTTATCCGTCAGGGGACATTGCCCATTATTGCACAAGTGTGCATTTAAAAATATGAAGCGTTTAGTGCAAATATAGCCAGGCTTCGAGCAGTGCAAGCGAAAATCGTGCATGGTTTGAATCGGCTGCGCCTCATCCTGGTAGGCCTCGAACTTGTACATCACCCAAATTAGTGGCGTATCGAACATCATATCATCAGACAGTTGCTGCTGACTATGTCGTAAGTTGTCCAACTCTATCCGTATCTGTTCGACACCGCTATTCTTCAATTTCGCCAACGCCAAACGGCGCTCCGCAGCAGCAATCTTTACTGTCAAAGTCTTATATTCATCATACATACTCAGCAGTCTATTAACCGCCGCTCTCGCACTATTCGTACCTTCCATTATCCTAACTCCTTCATAATTACTGCGCGCGTAATCTCACGCGCCCGCTCGCCAATGACAACTAATTGTAATGACTCGTCAGCGGCACCACGCGTGACCCGTATTTGCTGCGGCGTTGCTTCGATGTGAAATATCTCATCATCAGCAACCGCGCCTTTCATGCGCCGCAAAGCATATTTGCTCTGTAAATCCATCCAAATTTTCTCAATTTTTTCAGCATTGATATCCAATTCAGTCATATCAACTACGCTATAATTTAAAGCATTCTCAGCCGCGTTTTCCGCAGGCTCGTGCAGTAGTAAATAATCCAGAATCTGTGACTGACGGCCAAGCTGCGCCAAGTCAAACTTGCCGTGATCCATATTCACAACGTCGGTTACCCCTTGTTGCAACAATGTTTCAATGAGCTGTTGGCGGTCTTTTTCAACCAATAAATCCAGCTTGCTGATCAATACCATGTCCGCCGCCCGGGCTTCCCCCAGCAACGCCTCCGCCAAACCGTCAGCCCTGGCTTCAGCTCCATCTACAACATACAACGATTGCTTCAAATCATACTGCTCAAAGATATCACCAGCCAGCAATTTCTCGACCACTCGCAGAGTATTAGCGACACCAGTTGACTCAATAATCACTGGCGCTTTTCCGCTTATTGCAAAATTGTGCAAAATATCAATCAACTCTTCGCCGCTACTGCAACAGATACACTCGCCAGCAATTGTCGCTAGTTCATCAACGCGTTGCGCTAATGTACAGCTGTCAATACTTTCCGACGCAAACTCATTTTCAATCACTCGCGCGCCAGCAAACTCAGGCTGCTGCACCAAAAAATCAACCAGCGTGGTTTTGCCCGCACCCAGCGTGCTATTCACCAGATATAGTGCAATCTTATCATTCATAATTAGCCTTTCTTATATACATATACCGAATTGATAATATCGTCGTCAGGATTATACTCGACCAGCAGCTGCACACGCTGCAAACTATTTGGGTCAAACGCTGGGTATAACAACGTTTTCGCGCCGTGGGCGCCGCGCACAATGATCCGCCCGCCAGGCCGGAGCGCTGGCAAAATATTATCGATAATTTGCTGCTTGGCTTCAGCCGAATCGCCCGCCAGCCCAGCCACATAAATCACGTCGTAAGCACTATCCGGCAGAGCCACCGCAGCTCCGTCCGCCAACAAACACTCGCCAACCGGCCAAGCAACCGCCCGTGCTAGTTCGCGCGACTGTACCAAAGCAGCCGGCGCCACGTCTACCAAATCAACCATCGCACCCGTCTGACACCACAGACACCAAGCCGTCAGAGGCAGGGGACCGCTGCCGATCATCGCCACGCGACTACTATTACTCAACATCAAACCCGAGCCACCCATTAGGCCAACTTCACGCCGCACCAGCTCGCGATAATTGTCAATATACCAAAACGTTTCCAGCTCCTGCTGCGGACGAGCTGAGCTGGTAATTCGCCGTGACCAATACATTTCCATCTCTGATTCTGACAGGGAACAACGGCGTTGCACCTCGCGGCACACTTCATCATTGCACCAATCTGGTAACGCTGTCGCCTGCACAACCGACGCTACCAAGCCAGAAAAAGCCGCGTTCACATCTGGTGATGGCGCAAACTCATGCAAATTCATGACTGTTCTAATCGCTATATCCATAATGTTTCATAATGCCAAACCCTCTCATTTATTGCAAATTTGTCGCAATAAGTGGTATAATTGCGACAGTATGACGATAGACGAACTGCTCAAACAGCACAACTTGCGCCTGACGAAACCACGCCAGCAAGTATTTGACGTACTGCGACAATCAGCCGTTCCGCTAACCATTAGTGACATTGCCAAAAAATGCAAAAACGTTGACCGAGCCAGCGTCTACCGCACCCTCGTTACCTTTGATCAGCTACACATCGTCAGCGCCGTTGCTATTGGCTGGAAAAACTACTACGAGCTCGCTGAGCCGTTCATTCCGCATCATCACCATCTCTACTGTATCCGCTGTCAAAACGCTGAGCCTATTCAAACACCAGAATTGGAACAGCTTGTTGGCTATCTCAGTCGCAAACATCAGTTTACCGTCGTCAAACACCACTTTGAACTAGAAGGCATTTGTAAAAATTGTCAAAAACATCAAACGAAATAAAATAATTCCCAACTAAAAAAGCACCAGGTAAGGGTGGGCATCACCTGGTGCTTTGTTACCCTTCAACCCACCCGAGCTTCCATGTCATGGCAAAGCGTCTGCGGTCAAAACTCCAAAAGACCGGCGCCTGACGAATCGTCAATACAGTGCGTACTCACCATGAAACAGAGGTCGCCTTAATCAAAAGGGCAGTTAAAGGGGTTAGTATGCGCGTAACGTTTAACGCAAAAAGTGGAGGGTAAGATACTTAATGCCATTGCGCGCAACCTAACATATAGTTAGAATAGGGGGTATAAGGTGCATTTGGTTGAACTCGCTGATCAACCAATCGTGTATCATTATAGCAAAGATTTGACATAGTGTCAATACTTTTTGCAATAAAAAGTTATGGAAATCAATACATTACTACCAGAGGAGCATATTTTTACCAAGAGGTTGGTCAATATTGCCAAGCCACCAAAAAGGTTATGTTTTATGGGAAAGCTGCCAGACACCCACGCTCCTCGAGTCGCAATTGTCGGTACACGCAAGCCAAGTAGCTATGGACGCGAGGTTACCGAACGGCTAGCAACAGACCTGGCTCAAGCCGGGGTGATTATCATCAGTGGACTAGCACTTGGCGTTGATAGCATCGCCCAAACCGCAGCCCTCAACGCTGGCGGCACGGTCATTGGCGTCGTCACCTCAGAACTCCCAGACATTGCGCCGCGCAGCAACCGAGGATTAGCAGAAAACATCATCAAACAGGGCGGCGCAGTCCTGTCAGAATGGATGCGCGGCGACGGCATGAAAATACGCAAATGGAGTTTCCTACAAAGAAACCGCCTGGTTAGCGGGCTGGCAGACGCTATCATCATCACCGAAGCGGCTGAACGTAGCGGTACGCTCAATACCGCAGCATACGCCCTCGAGCAGGGACGTGACGTGTTTGTCGTTCCCGGCAACATCACCAGCCCATTATCCGCAGGATGCAACAACCTACTACTTCAGGGCGCCAATCCAGCTCTCTCGGCCAAAGACGTATTGAACGCCATTGCCCCAACTTGGAAATCCACCCAACCCACCCAATGCGCGTTGCCAATTGGCTCTACACCAGCTGAAATCGCCATTGCCCAACTCATCAAAAATGGCATACGCAACGGCGATGAGCTACAAAAACAGTCCAGACTACCAGCAGCTGATTTTGCCACAGCGTTGACCATGCTGGAAATCAATGGCGTAATCAAGCCACTTGGGACAAACAACTGGACGCTACGATAACGCCTATGCTTGAATATACTTCACCATAGTGTTATTATATTGTCAATGAATACAGAACGTCAATCACAGTTTCGTCCCACCAAGTCCCCAGAAGAGCAACCTATCTCAGATGATATATTAACAATACCAAACGTTATTACAGCGGTAGGTGGAATGCTTAGTCTATATGGTATCAATAACGCTGACTCCCTCAAAGGCATGGCAGCGCTGGTCGCTGGTGAATTATCAGACAAACTTGATGGTTCATTGGCAAATGCCCTCAACCAACGGTCCAAACTGGGCATTAAGCTAGACCCCATCAGGGATAAAATCGTTGGGGCAGCAGCACTGCTAAAACTATCACAAGAGGACCCCACATCAAAAGCCATGGTGGCGACAATTGCTGGCCTAGAATCAACAAAAGCCATTGCTACCGCTGTTGCCGAATGCAAACATAAACAGCTCCCCGGTGAGCGCGAACCACTTCGCCCAACTCAAGCAGGACGGGTCAGCAGCGCACTACTCGCAGCAACCACGACATTGCTCATCATCGGCAAGTCAGCAGAGTCCTTGGGCCATCAGAAAGCCGCCAAGACGCTGAAAGGACTAGGTAAACTGAGCTTTGCAGGCTATCTTCCTGCAGCAGGAGTAGCGGCTGGACAATACGTTAAGCGCGCCCGCGATCTGATGGATAGTAACCAGAAATAGCGCAGAAACCGCCACGCTCAAATGGCCATTATTTGATGGGCCGTCCAATATGGTATAATATAAAGTTATGAAAAATCTCGTCATCGTCGAGTCGCCAGCCAAAGCCAAAACCATTGAGAAATACTTGGGCAAGGATTTTCACGTTCTGTCAAGCGTGGGACACATCCGCTCAATTGTCAAAAAAACCAAGGATGGCACACCGCCAATTGATGTGGCGAATGATTTTTTTGCTGTCTACGAAGTCGATCCCGAGAAAAAGAAAGTCATCACCGAGCTGAAGAAAAACGTCAAGGCCGTCGGTAAAGACAATGTCTGGCTGGCGACCGATGAAGACCGCGAAGGGGAGGCTATCGCTTGGCACCTCTGTAAAGTGTTGGATTTGCCGATCGAGACGACCAAACGTATCGTTTTTCATGAGATCACTAAGGATGCCATCACCAACGCCATCCAGAACCCGCGCACCGTTGACATGAATCTGGTGCAGGCGCAGCAGGCACGGCAAATCCTCGACCGGCTGGTTGGTTTTGAGCTCAGTCCCGTGGTTTGGCAAAAAGTGCCGGGAGGTAAGTCGGCTGGCCGCGTTCAGAGCCCGGCAGTGCGGCTGCTGGTCGAACGCGAACGAGAAATTATGAAATTTGCAGGCAGCTCACAGTTCAAGGTGACCGCCATATTCATCCACGACAATCAAGAATTCAAAGCCGAGCTCAATCAAAAATTTGATTCCGAAGCAGCTGCTCACGAATTCTTGAACAGCCTCAAGCCAGCCACGTTCACCGTCAGCGACATCTCAAAGACGCCTGGCACCCGCAACCCAGCCGCACCGTTTACGACGTCAACCTTGCAACAGGAAGCTAACGCCAAGCTCGGCTTTAGCTCCAAAGCTACCATGGCGTCGGCCCAACGGCTCTACCAAGACGGTAAAATCACCTACATGCGTACCGACTCGGTCAATTTAAGTGGGCAGGCCATCGCCAGCGCCACCGACTTTATCAAGCGATTGTATGGCCCGGATTATTCAACTGTGCGCAAATTCAAAACCAAATCCGCCTCAGCCCAAGAAGCGCACGAAGCCATCCGCCCGACCGACATCACCCGCGAAACCGTAACCTCCAACGAGTACGACCAAAAACTCTACGACCTGATCCGCCGCCGCACCCTGGCATCGCAAATGTCGGCAGCCAAATTAGAGAAAACAACAGTGACGATTTGTATTGAAGGGGCGGATGCGGCGCTTCCTGAGGTGGAGGCTGTGAAGCGCTCGTCAAAGGCGGGCGCTTCAGCCGAACGCTCGCGCAGCATCTCCAGTGGAGATACAAGCGAAAAGAGTACTCCAGCGAAGAACAGCGCCGCATCCCTCGTCTTTGAAGCCAAAGGCGAAGTCATCACCTTTGACGGCTTCTTGCGTGTCTATGGCGGCGGCAAAGACGAAATCTTGCCAAAACTCCACACTGGCGACACGCTTGAAACTCACAACATCACCGCCCGCCAAACCTTCGCCCGACCACCAGCCCGCTATACCGAAGGCTCACTGGTCAAGAAGCTTGAAGACCTCGGCATTGGCCGGCCAAGCACCTACGCCACCATCATCGACACCGTACAGACCCGCGGCTACGTCGAAAAAGGCGACAGTGAAGGCCAACCGCGCGACGTCATCGTCCTAAATTACAACGGCGAAGAGGTCAGCCGTGACATCGTTCAGGAAAAAACCGGTTCCACCCGCGGCAAGCTTATTCCAACACCAAGCGGGGAACTAATCGCCGATTTTTTGACCGACCATTTTACGCAAATCGTTGACTATGATTTCACCGCCAATGTCGAAACTGAATTTGATAAAATCGCTGCCGCTGACCTTGCTAAAAGCGCCATGCTCAACGGATTTTACACGCCATTTCACAAATTAATCGAACAGTCAGGCGGCATCGACCGCAGTAAAGTTGGCGCTAACCGCGAAGTCGGCATCGATCCAAAATCCGGCAAACCAATCCTGGCGCGCTTTGGTCGCTTTGGCCCAATGTTGCAACTGGGCGCCACTGATAACGAGGACAAACCACGCTTTGCACCGCTACCAAAAGGTGCGAAAATCGAAACGGTCACCCTAGAGCAAGCACTCGAAATGTTCAAATTACCGCGTGTCGTTGGCCAAACCGAAGACGGTCAAGACATCAAAGCCAACATCGGCCGCTTTGGCCCATATATCCAAGTCGGCAAGCTCTTCATCTCCATTAAGCCTGAAGATCCGCATACCATCACCCTAGAAACAGCCCGCGAACTCTACGCCGCCAAACTCCAAGCCGAAGCCGAGAAAAACATCGCTAACTTTGGTGATGGCGTCAAAGTCCTTAACGGCCGCTTTGGTCCATACATCACTGACGGCACCAAAAACGCCAAAATTCCCAAGGACACCGACCCAAAAACCATCACTCACGAGCAGGCGCTAGAACTCCTCAAAGCCGCACCCGCAAAACCCGCTCGCCGCGGTCGTGCGTCAACTAGGTCAAAAGCTGCCACCAAAAAATCCACAACTCGTAAGAAAAACTAACTAATCAAAATACCCGCTTAATATCAAGCGGGTATTTCTTTCATTATCAACTATGTTACAGGCGGCGGCGACTGATGACGTAGGCGACAGCTGCTGTAGTCAATCCGCCAAGACCCAGTACTGATACAACCATGTTTTCGGTACCAGTCCGTGGCAACTCAGGAGTTGTTGGAGGGGTAGGGGTCGTTGGTGCTGGTTGACACTTACTCATGTCAGTCGTGTGCTTTGACTCAGTAAACTCTTCCTTTTTAATCTCGCGAATTTCTTTGGTCTCAATGACACAAACCTTGATTTTAGCTGGAGCTTCCTTACAGTCGTTAGGGTTCTTTGAATGCTTCTTGGCGTCAAACTCTGAAGCCTTGATAGTTACTGGGTATTTCTTGTCTGACAACCGGCAAACTTCCATTGTAGGCTCAGGGTTAACCGTGACAGTCGTCTGACAATTTTGGCTGGTTTTTTGAACGTCAGAACCTTCCTTGCCGTTCACTGTAACTGTAACTTTGTAGTTACCAGCTTTTGCGTATGTGTGTTGAATTTCAGATGAGGTAGTCGTTTTAGTGGTGCCGTCACCAAAGTTGTAGGTGTAGCTAGTGACACTTGCGCCACCCTTGGCAGTTGCTTTGGTGCTGAACTTGAAGGTGTCACGAGATACTGCCGTTTTTTGCATTGCATCACAAGTCAACACAGGTTTTGCTGGAGGAGTTGTAGGAGGGCCCCAAACCGGGTTACCACAATCCTTGATCACACCAGTGATGAATTTACCGTCGTTATCAAACCAAGCATAAATTTTGTACCGTGTAATACCGTCAATAAAGCTCTGACCAGTTGTGTATTGGTAATACGTGTGGCCAGCAGCGCTGTACTGCCGAGAA
Organism: uncultured Candidatus Saccharibacteria bacterium; assembly: GCA_963525845.1. Taxonomy (GTDB): domain Bacteria; phylum Patescibacteriota; class Saccharimonadia; order Saccharimonadales; family Saccharimonadaceae; genus Nanosynbacter. Next base: position 159,609 of record CAURKU010000001.1, on the reverse strand, counting down.
GGGGTTACCTGGCGAGTACCAGCTTTTGCCTGGACAGTTACTGCATTGGTGGCAACAACACGACCATCAACAGTAATATTTCCGTTGGCGTCAACCACACCTTCACGCATGTTTGAGCCGCCTTGTACCATTTCGTCATTGATGTACCATTGGTTGTACAATGATTTAATCTCTGGACGAGCATATGCGGATTTCAATTCTGACAGAGAATTTGTACCACAGTGGACAACATTAAAGTTACTACAGTTGGCAGCCTTAGATGGAGTCGCCATCCAAGCACCACCGATTAAAGCAATCCCCAAAGAGATAGCTATACCGATTTTCTTAAATTTATTCATAAAAACTCCTCTTCTTTTGATCCTCACCTCGGACCTTATGTGTCCATATTATCATAAACTTTATTTTTTGTCAATAATAATGGCGGTTTTTGTTAAAAACGCTGCTGTATCGGTAAAAACCTTGTCTGCTATAATAAAACCATGTTTGATACCGCCCAACAACTCATCCAATCCGCCAACAACATCGTCATCATCCAAGCTGAAAACCCCGACGGCGACAGCCTGGGTTCTAGCTTGGCGCTGGAGGAGGTACTGAGTGATTTGGGTAAAACCGTGACGTTGTATTGCCCAGTCGACATCCCCAAATATCTGCGGTATATCCGCGGCTGGGACAGGGTAGTTGGTGATTTTCCAGCCCATGCTGACCTGGCTATCATCGTTGATACCAGCGCTGACATTTTGCTCAGTAAGGTTTTGGAAACGCCGGGCGTGCGGCACTTTTTAGAGACACATCCAGTCTTGGTTATCGACCACCACACCGCCGAGTCAACGCTGAGTTTTGAGCATACCATGCTCTCTGACACCGTGGTGGCTACCGGGGAATTATTGTATCAATTGTTCACGCACGCCGGCTGGACCATCAACCAGCAGGCCGCCGAAAATCTCCTCATCGCCATCATGTCTGACAGTCTGGGCCTCACCACACCAAACACCACTGCGTCAACCTTCCACGTGGCTGGTGAATTGACCGAGCTGGGCGCGTCCAACGCCGAAATTGAAGAGCGGCGGCGCGAATTCATGAAGAAATCCCCGGAGATTTTGGCGTACAAAGGCAAGCTAATTGAGCGAATCCAATATTTGCTGGACGGGCAATTGGCGCTCGTACACGTGCCATTTGAGGAAATTCAAGCCTACAGCGACGCCTATAACCCCGGCGCGCTAATCGGTGACGAACTGCGGCTGGTCGAGGGCGTGGCGCTCAGCTGCGTCATCAAAACCTATCCCGACGGTAAACTGACGGCCCGCCTGCGCGGCAATTTACCGATCGCCGACACCGTGGCTGGCTACTTCGGCGGCGGTGGCCATCCGTACGCGGCCGGATTTCGTGTATATGAGGATTATGACGAGATTGTGCGGGAGCTGGTAGCGGTGACGAATAAGGCGCTCAAAGATGCCACTACAGGCACTTCATGATTAGCACTGGGTACACCTAGTTTCCTATGAAAGGTTGACTTCCTCCTTCAGCTACGCTATATAATACTATATGCGCCCCAAGGAGTTTATAGGTAGCAAATCACACGAAGATCATGGATTAGATAGCAAAGTCTCCCTGAGCTTTGCAGAAATGATAGACCTCGATAGCATTAATGACCAAGACATCAAAGACTTGATTATTAAAGAACGAGCCATTCCAGTTACGATCAGTATAGATGAAGGTATTAGGCCTAAAATTATCGACTCCTGCGGAATGACCTGCAGTTTTTGTCATAACGAGGGAACCCCTGTTGCAAGCGCCTATAGCAAAACAACTCTACTACCCAACCCACGATACAGGGGAGGGCGAGTGTCTATTTTTGAAAAGACCAATAACGTAGATTTTATACCTGACACAATGCAACCCGATGACAACTTTCTAGATAGCTTACTACAAACCAAGCAGACGCTTGGCATCAAAGAAGTTCATCTGACCGGTGGTGAACCGACCCTCCATCCAATGCTACCTCAAATCGTGGCAATGGCGGCAAGGGCGGGCCTAGATGTGAAGATGACATCAAATGGTGAAAATGGTAAACGACAAATCGCAGAATGCGCTAGCGCAGGATTGTCAAAAATAAATTTCAGCATTTTCGGGACAACCCCTGAAGAACTAGCAATGACACAGCATGAAAGGTATCAAAACCCTGCACTGGCTGCAAGAAAGCTTAATGCCCTCCACGAATCCATAAACGAAGCACTTGTCCACGGTCTGAAGGTCGATGCAAATATTGTTATGTCGTCTCTCGCGCATGCTGATCGTGTAGCTCGAATCTTAGATAGATATGGTGAGAAAGTGACGATCAGAATCCAAAATGATCTTGATAATCAACGTGAATCACGATTGGCTATTTATAAATTCCTCTCAATGGTCAATGCGGAGCCCGAAGAATTAAGGATTGATGCGGGAACTGCGGATGCAAGAGTTAGATATAGAATGCCCACTGGTGAAGTAATTATTTTCAAACAGATACGTAAAACTATGCTACCCGAAACTTGCGGCGATTGCACTCTTAATAACCCCACCGACTGTAAGGAGGGATATTATGGTACTCGACTTTATGTTGATACAAACGGAAAATATAAAATTGGGATATGTCTTTTACGGATGGATCTTACTCAAGATATAGATGATTTTATCAATAGCACTCTGCCGGATGAAATTCTGCAACACAGGGAGAGAGAGCTAAATCTACTCAAGCAACACTACTGTAATCGTCTGATAGACACAGATAGAAGGGACTCATAGATGACGACGAGAAACGAACTAATTAGAAATACCGTTAATAAAGGCGAGATACCCGTACTACCGTTTGAGCTAGAGTGTGCACGACTATCTTTTTCGCAGCAAATTAGCAAACAAGAAGAGTTAGGACACTTGTTAGGTGAGGCCATGCATCAGTCGTCCGAGACGTGGCATGATAATGCGCCTGCTGAAGCAATACGAAATGAATCTCAAGTTGCCGCATTATTAGCTGACAAAGCGATAAAGCTTCTACGGTATGGCAAGGAGTTTGACTATGAGACCGAAGGCAATACGGTATCGCTTGGCAGTGTTGTCGATATCAGATATGACAAAACTGGGAACATTATAACAACTCTTGTGACTGGCGCAACCCATGATGTTAAGGATTTCTGCGGACGCAGTGATATTAAAGGCGTGACAATATTTAGCCCTATTGGCAAAGCCATACTTGATCTATCAGTTGGCGACTCTACAGAAGTGACCATCAATAACAAAAAAGTACCAGTAAGTATCACCAGAATTCGTAGCCTTAGTGAACTTTCAGCGTAACTTTTAGTAAACCAGCTTAATACAAGGAGTGTGACTACAATGAAAATCGAATATGAAGCCAAATTTGTCAACATAAACACCCTGGAGATTCGACAGAAACTGCAGTGTCTTGGTGGATTATTAGAAAAGCCTGAGCGGCTAATGCGGCGAGTGACGATTGACAGCCCCGAAATGAAGCAGAACAAAGGCTATTTGCGCGTCCGCGACGAGGGCGACTGTGTGACGATGACCTACAAGCAATTTGACAAGCTGTCCGTTGACGGCGCCAAAGAGCACGAGGTGAACGTCGATAATTTTGAAGAAACCATCGCTATCCTAGAGGCTACTGGTCTCCCATATACCTCTTTCCAAGAGTCCAAACGCGAAACGTGGCGGTTAGGTGATGCCGAAATTGTCATCGATGAATGGCCATGGTTAGCGCCGTATATCGAAATCGAAGCGAACGATGAACATGTAGTCAGGGAAACCGCCGAGGCTCTCGGTCTTTCATGGGGCGATGCAATTTTTGGTGATGTTATGGCGGCTTACCGAGCACAATATCCCCACTTGACTCCATTTGATACCATCGCCTCGATACAAAACGTCACCTTTGATTCGCCCCTGCCAGATATGCTTAAAAAGTAACTGCTATATTTGTTGTATGCTTAGTCTAGTTTCATCTACAACTACAAACTCATAGCAGCCCGCCAATTTTCCTGTAAGATAGGTCTTTGAGGCTCTACAACACCCTCACTCGCCGTAAAGATGAACTGACGCCGCTTGACGGGCAGACGGTTCGCATATACACCTGCGGGCTGACGGTGTATTCGCAGCCGCACATCGGTAACTGGGTTGGCTATATTTATTGGGATGTGTTGGTGCGGTTGCTGCGCTGGCAGGATATCTCAGTTATTCGCACGCAGAATATCACCGACGTTGGGCACTTGACCAGCGATGACGACAACGGTGAGGACAAGATGGAGAAGGGCGCCCGCCGCGAGGGGTGCCATGCCATCATGGCGTCGCTCACTCATTAGTTATAACGTTATACACTATATTGTTAATACTGTCAATGCTTATGCCGTATTCAACAGGGGAGTAGGACTATAGCTTTGATGGTATCCATTTGATATTTTATGATATTGGTGATATAAAGATAGTAGACTTTTGTTGACGAAGTTTTATGGCTTTGTCCAAAAGTTGTATGTTGACAAGCAGTTGAGAATAGAGCAAGGTGAGATTTTGTGGTGGCATTTCGCAGTAAAAATGGCGCCATGAAACCTCATCTTGCTCACGCGCCATCCGGGTGCTAAGAGCGGTGTTTTCCCGAGGGAAAGCACGAGCACTCCGCTCGGATGGGGAGAGAGTGGTACAATGAAGACTACAACCGTTTACCGAATCATGAAAGCGCTCTCGTCCGGTGAAGTCGGACGCCGAATCGAGGCCTCCTCTTACGGGGAGGCTGCCTACTATCTGCGGCATGGCGAAATCCTCTTCGCCATCGCCGAATATCCAACCCATAAAGTCCTACTTTATGTGGATACTCCAGAAAGGTACCAATTCTTAGAATATAAGGAAACACCTTATGCTCTATACGCCATAGACGAGAGAGAACTTAAACAATTTCTCTCCTGAACCCGAACTGGCAAGCTGCTGAGAACTCTATCTGGCGGCTCTCACCGCCGCGGTATTATTCTCCTGCTTGTCAGTTCGCTCCATAGATGTGTGTCTATGCTGATGAGTCGGAAACGACGAAAGCGGACTTTGAAAAGCAGCCTGTCTGCCGTACAATAGAGTTGATGATACAGCTCTACAACACCCTCACTCGCCGTAAAGATGAACTGACGCCGCTTGACGGGCAGACGGTTCGCATATACACCTGCGGGCTGACGGTGTATTCGCAGCCGCACATCGGTAACTGGGTTGGCTATATTTATTGGGATGTGTTGGTGCGGTTGCTGCGCTGGCAGGATATCTCAGTTATTCGCACGCAGAATATCACCGACGTTGGGCACTTGACCAGCGATGACGACAACGGTGAGGACAAGATGGAGAAGGGCGCCCGCCGCGAGGGCAAGACCGCTTGGGACGTGGCCGAGCAGTACATCGCCATTGCTGGATACGAAGCCTACGAGGTGCTGAAGCTGGTGCGGCCCGACCATTTGGTGCGGGCAACGGACTACATCCAACAACAAATCGACTTTGCCCGCGGACTAGACGAGAAGGGATTTTTGTATAAAATTGATGGTGACGGTATGTATTTTGACACGTCGCGGCTGCCGGATTATGGCAAATTGGCGCGACTGGACGTGGCGGGCCTAGAGGCCGGCGCGCGGGTCAGCGTGGCAGGCAAGCGCAACATCACCGATTTCGCCGTCTGGAAGTTTTCACCAACAGACGCCAAGCGCGACATGGAGTGGGACAGTCCGTGGGGTGTCGGTTTTCCGGGCTGGCACCTCGAATGTTCGACCATTGCCCGGGAAACGCTGGGCGATACAATTGACATTCACACTGGTGGCATTGACCACATTCCGGTGCATCACACCAACGAGATTGCCCAGAGTGAGAGTTTGACCAGGCAACAGTTTTCTCACATGTGGCTGCACAATAACCACATCAAAGTCGACGGCCGCAAGATGAGTAAATCGCTGGGCAACATCATCACCCTTAGCGACATCACCGCCCGCGGCTTCAGCCCGATGGCCTTCAAGCTAGCGATTCTCAGCAAGCATTACCAAACCGAGGGGAATTTCACGTGGGATATTTTGGAAGCAGCCCAAGCGCGGTTGGACCATTGGCGCGGCTATGCGGCGCTGCGGCACCAGACGCACGACACGCTGGATGATGACGATGAGAAAGACGAGCAGGAAGGCACAGTGTCGCTACTGGCGGCACGGCAGGCGCTGATTGAAAAGTTGAATGATAATTTGGATACGCCAGGGGCCCTGGCGCTGATCGACGAGGCGTTTTCACGACTAGATCACGCACCGTTAGAAAAAATCCATCGCGGCGGCTTGCTGCAGTTGATTGAAATTATTGACGAGGTTTTGGGCCTAGATTTGGCGGCATCAACCCCTGATATTACCGACGATTTGAAGAGATTAATCATCCAACGCCGCAACGCCCGTGCCGAAAAAGATTGGCAAGAGTCTGACCGGATTCGCGACGAACTGTTGGCGGCTGGCATCGCCATTCGCGACACACCAAGCGGCAGCATCTGGACATGGAATTAGCCCGCCAAAATAACCAAGCGGGCTAACCTCATGAAGTGCACTGATTAATCTTCGTTTTTTATTTTCTTTACTAACTTGTTGAGCGACTTTTTACTTTCAAGGCGATTTTTCTTGGCTTGCTCCAAGTAGTTCTCTAGTAGGACCTTGACCACACCAGCAGCTGGGATAGCGATCAAGCTTCCCAATAGCCCACCAACATAGAGGCCAATGGTCACTGATGATAGCACCATCAGCGCTGAAAGCTCTAATTTCTTTGACTGAATTGATGGTGCGATGAAATTGTTCTCAATCTGCTGGTAAATGATGAAATAGGCAGCGTAGATGATACCAGCGGTGACGTTGTTAAAGGACAATAGCAACGCGATCAACAGGCCAGCCAGGGTAGCACCAAACATCGGGATAAGTGTCAAGATGAAGGTGACCATGACAGTCAACATCGCCAAGTTTGAGTCAATAGCTGGGAATGCCAAACTCAAACAGAACACTACCACACCCGACAGCACAGCATCGATACCTGACACTGTCAATTGCCCAGATACATACCCCGTGACGACATTGTACATCTGTCCAGCCAGCTTTTGGTGATTTTCCATCTTGCTTTGATCGTTATACAGTCCCCACAAGCGCTTCATCCATGTCGGACCTTCCAGCAGCATCAAAAATGACAAAACCAGCACCAAGAACAGGGAGCCAAGGAATGACGCCAGCGAACCTACGCTTGAAATCAAGTTGGTGCCAGCACTGGCTGCCCACGACGAAGCCTGTTGTTTCAAGTTGTTCAATGTCGCGTCAACTTGTGGACGCCAGCCATTTTTATCGATCAGCTCATTGATGCCGTGCCACTGCGAACCAGCTTGATCAACCAAGCCTGGCACACTCTCAACAAATTTGGCGGACTGCTGGACGATTGGCGGTACCGCAAACCACGCCACGCAGCCCAGTAGTGTCACCAACATAACGTATGCCAACGCCGTACCGCCCAAGCGGCTTTTGCCTGGCAGAAGTTTTGCCAAAGCTGAAACGGGCCGGTTCAACGCCAAAGCCAAGAACAGGGAGATACCAAGGAGAATCAGCGCACTCTTTGCCGAATAAATCGCCATCCCCGCCAGCCCAAAACCAATCACCACCAGCCAGAATCGCACAAATGTTGTTGTGTCTATTTCAATACGTACTTTCATATTCAACATTGTACAATCTTATCCTAAGTAGCGCAAGCAAAACGAGGCGCCCAACCGCTGAGCGCCTCGCTCTCTACTGACGTCTGACGACTAGCTTTTCGCAGCTTCGTCACGTCGAGCGCGCAAGACTGACAGTGACAATTTGCTGTCATATTGCATGGCACCGTAGCGGAACAGCTTGACTGCCACCACAACCGCCACGAAGGCACTGACTGCCAAAATAGCTACTGCAATAGCTGCCTCATAAACTTGCAGGTTACCAACGGCGTTGCGGAGTAGTAGTGGAATTGGTGAGGTTAGCGGGAAATAGCTAAAGAATTGGACAAATGGTGAATCTGGGTAGGACACAAACACACTAAAGCCATACAGCGGAGCAAATAGAGCAACCAACACAATACTAAACCATGAGGAAGCCTCTTTGGCTGTTGGCATCATGGCACCAACCGCGACCAAAAGACCAGTGAACATCATAAATCCAGTGGCAAATACCCCCAGAGCGATGCCAATTCTCACTGGGTCGAATACCACATTGCTCAAATCTAACGCTGGCATGTGAAGCTTTTGGCCCAAAGTGAAGTACAGCACCAACACTGGCAGGATGATAACCAATCCCTGAATCAATGCCAACGAGATCATCGCTAAGATCTTTCCAGTAATCAACGTCTTGGCTTTGACCGTCGTCAGCAGCATTTCCACTGTACGATTCTCTTTTTCCTCAACTGTACTGTTTAGCATCTGTCCACCAAAGAAGGCAATTAGCATGTAGAACAGCACCAAGAAGAAGCCCGGCACGATCATTTCTTTCACGCCGTCAAATTCAACACCGTTACGGTAGGTGGTCGTTTCCGTTTTGACTTTCTTCTGTAAAATCGCTTTGGACTGTGGATCTACCTTCGCATCAATTGAGGCAGTTAACAGTGTCTCAGCCACCGCAGAGTAGCGGCTGTTTTGGAACATACCAACATCCTTACCATAGGCTTGCACGGTATTCTGCTCCAAGTTGGCAGGGAAGTAAATAAATCCGTCCAAACTGCCGTCTTTGACACGCTGGATACCCTGGTCCTTGCTGCTTAATTTTTCCAGCTTCATCTGCTCAGCCAGCTGTGAGCTGACCACGCCTGAATCATCAACAATAGCTGCTTTGAAGTCTTGTTCTTGAAGCTTTTTGGTAGCTTCCATGGTGGCTTGATTTGACCAAAAGATGATACCAAAAATAGCAGCAAACATCAGCGGGAAGCCGAGCGCCATTGCCCAAAAGCTGAATTTCTTCAGCATGCGCATGACCTCAAACTTAACCACTGTTCCCAGATTGTACATGTTACGCATTGACCGCCTCCTTTTCCTCGCCGCCGTAAATCTTCACAAAAATATCGTCCAGGCTCTTACCACCATATTTCTTTCTGATATCCGCCACGGTGCCGTATTCTACTGCATTGCCATCTTTCAGGAGAACTACTCGGTCACACAAGCGCTCGACTTCTTCCATCTGGTGGGTCACAAATACCACCGTAGCACCAGCCTTTTGTCGCTCTTCAATGATGTTCATTAGTAGTCGGCGATTGACTGGGTCAAAGCCCTTGGTCGGCTCGTCCAAAATGAGTAGCTCTGGGTCGCCCATGATGGTCACGCCCAGCTGGATTTTTTGCTGCTGACCGCCTGATAATTTGTCCAGCCGAGTTTTTGCCTTGTCACTCAGGCCAACTCGCTCCAAGTAGTTCATGGAGAACGTGCGAGCTTCTTCCTGGCTCAAACCTTTTAGTCGCCCAAAGTAAATCATGGTGTCGATGACTTTTTCTTTTTTGTACAGGCCACGTTCCTCTGGGAGATAGCCCAATTTGACACCATCTTCGACAGCAAATTGTTTACCGTCAATCAGTAGTTCGCCGCCGGCTGGCTCGTATAGCCCCAACAGCGCCCTAAGCGTCGTGGTTTTTCCTGAACCATTACTACCCAAAAATCCGAACACTTCGCCGCGCATCACTTCAAAGCTCAAGTCTTTGATGACCGTTTTGGTGCCAAACTTCATACTAAAGTTTTTGATCTGAATAATGGGATTTACCTCTTTACCCATACACCTCCTTGGTTATTGTCACTGTCAATTATAGCATTCAGGGCTTTTTCAGAAAACCAAGGTATAATGGGCGTATGAGACTATTGGTCGTCGAAGACGAAAGAAAAATCGCCCGAGTTATCGCCGCCGCACTGCGATCCGAAGGTCATGCCGTTGACATGGTTCATGACGGGGAGGAAGGCCTGGCCATGGCAGAAACTGAGCCATATGACCTACTGGTGCTGGACCGCATGCTACCAGGCAAGAGCGGCACCGACATCATCACTTCACTGCGCCAAGCCAACAAATCAATGCCTATTTTACTGTTGACGGCGCTCGGTACAACCGAAGACAAAGCCTTTGGTCTGGACGTCGGCGCCGATGACTATCTAGTCAAGCCATTTGCCATCGATGAACTGACCGCCCGCGTCAGGGCGCTACTGAGGCGGCCGCCTTTGACGCATGATGACGAATTGACCGTTGCTGATCTGACGCTCAATCAGACCCAGCGCACCGTCAAACGCAGCGGTAAAACTATTGAACTGACGGCCAAAGAGTTCGCGCTGTTGGAATATCTAATGCGCCATCCCGGTCAAACCTTGAGCAAAGAAACGCTCATCGCTCATGTGTGGGATTTTGATGCTGATATTTTGCCCAACAACGTCGAGGCCTACATCAAACAACTGCGTAAGAAAATTGACAAACCATTTCGCCGCCCACTGATTCATACGGTGCGCGGCTTCGGCTATAAAGTGGAGGCGATTACGTGAAATTATTCACCTCCGCCACCATCAAACTGGCCAGCTGGTATCTGTTGATATTGATGATGGTGAGTTTGTTATTTAGTTGCATCATTTTCAACATTGCGCGTTCGGAAATTGACGCTCGCTTGCAAGGTTTTGCCGTTAAGCGCGGGCTGGTCAGTGGTAGTTCGCTAGATAAACCACTGAGCGAGCAGATGGAGGCCACCGACACCAACCTCATCATCAGCTTGGCATATCTCAACTTGGTGGTGTTACTCGGCGGTGGGGTTATCGCTTATCTGTTGGCGCAACGCACCCTGGAGCCAATTGAAGCCGCACACCAAGCCCAATCACGCTTTGTCGCCAACGCTAGCCATCAGCTGCGCACACCACTGGCCATCATGAAAGCCGAAGCTGAGCTGGCGCTACACAATCCCAAAACGCCCAAGTCAGAGCTGCGGCAAACACTAGCAAGCAATCTTGAGGAGATCAATCGCTTGAACGAACTTGCCACCATGCTATTAGAACTGTCCCACAGTGAACGGCAACTCTCGTCCAATATTGAAAAGTTTGACCTTGTGGAATTAACTAATAATCTGATCAATTCCAGACCTGGCAAGGAACGGGTAGCGTTACACGCCCCTGATGATTTGACCGTTACCATGAACCGGCCAGCGGTGCGAGAAGTGATTGCAGTGCTGTTAGACAATGCGGTCAAGCACAGCCCCGATACTTCACCCATCAACCTCACCATCAAACTCCTCAAAACAACCGTCATCATCACTGTCACTAACCGCGGCCCAGGCATCAACGCCAAAGATCTACCACACATATTTGAACGATTTTACAGCGGCCAGCAACACGCCAATAGTTACGGGCTGGGGCTCAGCCTGGCGCATCAACTAACTCGTGCCCTAGGCGGACACATTTCTGCACGATCCACCCCTGGAAAAATCACGACATTCACACTTTCGCTGCCAAAACGCTAAATTTCAGGTATTTTTCAGGTAGGCGTGATGTACTAGATAGTGTCGGTTGGGTAAGCAACCGGGAAAGGGGTACTATGAGTAATGTACGAACGACGCATCTCAGTCAAAAAGGCTTTAAAGAATTACACAAAGAAATTTCTCAGTTAGAAGCACAAGAAAAAACGCTCCAGTTCACCTTGCGTGAAATTGGTCGCGCCAAATCCCGCGACGACAAATTGCAGCGCAATGAGGTCATCATGAACCTGGAACTCGTCAGTGGTAAGTTGGCCAATTTACGCCACATGCTAAAAACCGCCAAGCCACTGCCACGCAAACGTGACCGCTTGCGTGTCGCGCTGGGCTCAATTGTTGACTTGGTCGATCAGCAAGGCCGCATGCTTCACTACATACTAGTCGACAGTCTGGAGGCCAATCCGACAGACGGCCGCATATCCATAGACAGCCCGTTGGGTCGCAGCCTACTGGACAAGCGTCCCAAAGATACCGTTTCCTGGTGCGCTGGCGTCAAATTGCAGCGCGCCCAGCTGGTCGCCATCCGATAACTACGAATCACCACGCCCCCTTCAGCTTCCGTCATCATGGCGGAAGCTCTTTTGGTAAAATTGACAATTTAGCATAAACAAAATATAATACCGCTTATGCGTAGAAGACAAAAACAACAGATTTTCATTGGCGTTTTCATTGGCCTATTTGTCATTGCAGTCAGCGTCCTTGGAATCATATTTTATAATCACTATCAAAAAGAGCAGATCAATCAGCGCCTGGCAGCCAATACGGTTCATTTCGCCTCTGATGGCTATAACATCGCTGCTACTATGTTGCTGCCAAAAGATCAATATTCGTACGAGATCAAAAGCGAAGAGCGTCCGCGCTTTCCAACCATGACCATCAAAGACAAGGGCGAAACGTACACCATCACTGCCAAGATTGCCCAGGTCGGGAAAGCCAGCCGCACCAACGACCTCGAGGCCGCCAAAAAACGAGGCAACTTCACTGAGCTCAAAGCTGATAAAGCCACTGGCGCACTGGGAGGCTACGCCTATGATGACAATTCATATCACTACATCGTCAAAATACCACTAGTTCAGCGTGACCAAGAGTGGTACGAGCTTCATCTGGACATTGAAAACATCAGCAATGCTTCGGGTAGCAAAACCTTGTTTGAATCGTCCAGCATCCAGTCTCTGGTCAAGTCTGTCAGGTACGATAGTAATTACCAAGCGCCCGACCAGGAATACACCTCAGACGACCGAGAAATCGTGAAGGTGAATAAGTTCGTCAATGAAATCGATGGCTTCAGCATCACCCAGCGGTCCAGCGCTGATGACAAAATCACCTTTGTCGGCACCAGAAACAATGTCCAAATCAGCCTCACAGTTCGTCCTGTCTCCACCTCCAAAACATTAGAGCAGGCGACTGCAGATGACTACTATGTAAAAGCTGGCATTCACAAATACGACCAAATCACCAAGTACAATTCCAAAGAAGTACGGCACACAGCACCGCAAAGCGACCCAACAAGCTACGTCACCTTCTTTTACTATTTTGACAAGGACGGCGTGATACTACAGGGAGCTGGCCGCTACAACGCTGAAGGCAAGAACGCCTTTGATCAAATGGCTAAAACTGTCTTCGAAACCGTCCAGGTTGACAAAGCACGCGCCAAAAAATACGTACAATAAGAATTAGACCGCTTATGCTTTTTGCTTTATACTATGAAGTATGACATTTTACGCCACGCCCGCTCACGAAACCCTGAAAAAATTACGCACAAATGAATATGGGCTAACGGCCAGAGAGGTTAAGCGCCGCCAAAAGCAGTACGGCATCAATGTTATCAAAATTGAGTCTGAGCCGCTCTGGAAAAAGATTGTAGAACCGTTTTTGGATATTTTCATGCTGGTGCTAGGGGTGGCAGCCGCTATCAGTTTGTGGCACGGCGACCACATTGACGCGGTCATCATTTTGGTAATCATCGCCATCTCGGCAATCATTTTCTATATACAGCAATTTTCCACCGACCGTGTCCTACGCAGCTTGTCTAAGCGCAGCGTACAAAAAGTTGATGTACTACGCGGCAATCATACAGCCCGTGTCGACGCTTCACAATTGGTGCCTGGCGACATCATCACACTAGCTGAAGGCGAAAAAATCCCCGCAGACATCAGACTCCTCCGAACAGCCAACTTGCGGGTCGACGAATCACAATTGACCGGCGAATCATTACCCATCAGCAAAAAACCGGACGTACTCGAGGGCCACAAAGAATTATATGAGCAAACCAACATGTTGTTTCAAGGCTCGTTCATCATTAGCGGCACTGGCACTGGTGTCGTGGTGACCACCGGCAACAACACCGAGTTCGGCAACCTTGCCACGCTGTCAAAACGACAAAGCACCCAAAGTCCCGTCCAGCAAAAAATCGATATCTTGATCACCAGAATCATCGCCGTTGTCGCTGCCGTCAGCGTCGTGGCCTTTGGGCTCAGCCTGCTGCGCGGCATGGACGTCCTGGAGAGCCTGCGCTTCGTCATGGCACTGGCCGTCAGTGCCGTTCCCGAAAGTTTACCGATCGCCATCTCGGTGGTGCTAGTGTTGGGTATGCGACGCATGGCTGCCAAAAAAGCCTTGGTACATCAGATGCGAGCCATCGAGACCATCGGCGTCATCACTACCATCGCCACAGACAAAACTGGCACGCTAACCAAAAACAAATTGACCGTCCAAGAAACCTGGTCACCTGATGACACGGCCATCATCGACATCATCGCCCGCACCATCAACCGTGGCGACGCCAAAAGCCACGACCCGCTTGATATTGCGCTGGAAGAATTTGTGCGCACACATGGCGTCCAGGTCAAAAATTCGCCATTTCGTGAAATACCATTTAACCAAGATTTCAGTATGTCTGCTGCGGTGTGGCATCATGGCAAGGATTTTCAGCTGTACCTCAAGGGCGCGCCTGAGCAGATTTTGGCAGCCTGCAAAGTAACCGCTGCTGTCAAAAAACAAGCTCTAGCAGCCCTGGAAGCATTCGCTGTCAAGGGACAACGAGTCATCGGCCTGGCGTCCTATACCTCAGCACACCCAGTTCATGAATTTTACGAATTGAAAGGTAAGAAATTGACCTTCGAGGGCTTTGTGGCAGTCAGCGACGTCTTGCGCCCAGAAGCACCTCGGGCAATTCGCGCCGCTCTGAAAGCCGGCGTCTCCGTACGCATGATCACCGGCGATCATTTCGAAACAGCCTATCAAATTGGGCACCAATTGGGCATGGTTAAAGATCGTGACGAGGTGTTCGACTGCCGCCAAATGAGCAGACTAACGGATGAACAGCTTGATCCAATTGTCGAGCGAACCAAAGTCTTCTCCCGCGTCATCCCCGAGCAAAAATACCGCTTGCTCACCATTCTCAAAAAGCATCATATCACCGCCATGACAGGGGACGGCGTCAATGACGTGCCAGCGCTCAGTAACGCCCACATTGGCGTAGCCATGGGTTCGGGCTCGCACATCGCACGTGACGCTGGAGCTATCATTTTACTGGATGACAATTTCAAAACCATCATCGACGCCATGCGCGAAGGGCGAACCATCATTGCCAATGTCCGCCGTATGTTGTTTTATCTGCTGTCGACCAACACCGGCGAGCTGATCACCATGATTGGCGCGCTGCTGATTGGCATCAAAACCCCGCTGGAACCAGTGCAAATCCTCTGGGTCAACCTAGTCACCGACACCTCGATGGTTATCCCGCTTGGCTTGGAGCCAACAGAGAAGGGAATCATGAACCGCCCGCCCGAAAAGCCAGATGCTCCAATTTTGAACCACATGATGGTCTGGCGAATGGTTATCGTCGCCGGCACCATGTCAGCCATTGCCCTGGCGGTTTATATCTTCTTCGAGCAGCGGCAGGGACACGCATACGCTCAAACCATGGCCTTCATCACGCTGGTGGTCAGTCAGTGGGCAAATGCGTTCAACGCTCGCTCTGATGACGAGTCGCTCCTGAAGCGATTGAAAGTCATGAACAAGAGTTTCTACGCCGGCATAAGCCTATCCATCGTCCTGCAAATCCTGGTCTTCTTTGGGCCCCTTGGCGAAGTCCTGCACATCGCACACGTCGCCCTTAGTGACATGATCATCATTAGCCTGGCATCATTCATCATCCCAATTGTCGTCTCCGAATGGCATAAGTATTTTACGAGGAAGGGCAAAGGACTAAATACAATTAATTAGTCTGTAAGCTGCCGTACATGAGCACAACCCACAAAAAGTCTTGGCCGTTCAGTGCTTGTATATATGACTCTTCAGCAACATCACGCTGCATTAGCTCACCTAAATATAGCGCCGCATCATTTACCAGGGCGTATTTTTTGCCCTGAGATACAGTAGCGGGCTTATCTATACCACATATTTCAGCGACCTGTCTCATGACAGTATCACGATAGAGCGCAAATGAATGACAGTCATGCGCTGCAAGTAGGTAAGCCCAGGTGGATGGAGCAAATTTTTTGTCTGACATCAAGAATTGTGTCATCTTCCCAGCGCTATCAATATGCTGATCGACAGACTCAGGTGTTGCACGCCATAGCTCATCAATGACAGTGTAAGCCTTCGGGCGCTGCAAGAAATTTTTCAAATCATCAATATCCCGCCAACTAGCAAAATTACTAGCATTTGTGTGGTGCGTCACAATGCGTGCAACTTCTGCAACTGATTCTTTAGTAACTGATTGATACTGCGCTAATTCCTTGTTGAGGCGAGGTAGGATATCCCATTTATACAATTCATCCCACAGCTTAGCATCGCCAGAATGCCGTCGCCGAAAATAGTCCTCTTTATGAAGATCATAAAATGCTCTTAGTGCAACTTTGTTGATTTCCATCTTTTTCCTTTCTTTCAATAAACTCATCAATATATAATGACCTTATTATAGACCTTGTAATCATATTATAGAGCAAACAACATAAGCGCAAAATAAACCGTCCAGCCACTCCTATATAAAAGCCTGACTGTAAATCCTAAATAAGGCTCAAGTCAACTTCAAGAGAATAATGCTTGAAGCAATTCCACATCTACTGAAATTACCAATAACATAAATTAAAACCACTTTCTACACCGCCACATCTGCGCCTTAAAAACCAAGTAATCATGAAAAGCAATGATACAAGATGCATGGGAACGATATACATACTATATAGGTATTGAACTTTACAGTATTATTGTTTATAATGAAAATATGGAAAATTATAATTTTCAAGAAACCCCAAATACCAATAGTAAGGTTATTGATACAATAACGCTTACTGCAAATGACTATCTGTCATTTCCAACTTTTTTTGTAGAGAAGAATAAGCTAAAAAGTCTTGGCGATAACCTCCACATTAGAATGTATTTTGACAAAAATAGCAAGGCTATTGCTATTCAGTTCATCCCCAAAAAGGAAGCTGGTCTTTATAAGGTTAACGTCTCACCACAGTATGGTGCAACGTGCAAGATAAAATCGTTCTTGTTAACAAATGAGATTGATACTTCTAAAAGCGCCGGCAAGTATGAATATAAGAAATATTTGGCTCCCTCTCTTGGCTTAGAGGGGCAAGACGTGTTCGTGATAGAGCTAGACTCCTCTAAAAAGGAGGGGAATATGTAAATAAAATAAAAGAGGCTCGACAGTTACAGCTACCGAGACTCTTTAAACCGATACAAATGGCTTAGCAACCAATTTTCGGATAACTGTATTGTAGCATATCCGATAAAATATGTCAATATTAGATAATTATCTTAAAGGAAGATTTTATGATACAGCTTGAAATAACAGGAATAAGAAAAGATAATGGTAACCACTATAATCCTTATGAAGCAGTGACACACTACCGTTGGGTCCAGCATGGTACTGGCAGGGGTGCTATCAGCACGAGGCAGGAGATGGTTAAATTGATGGAAAGTGGCGTTAATACATACGTCGAACGTGTACGTCCTAGAGCTTATTGCTTTGTTAATATAAGTCGTAGCGGCACTAAATTTCTCCAAACCCACCCTGATGGAACAGAGGAGAATAACTTACTCAGATTACCAGAAGTCTAACAAAGATTAGAGAATTAAACATAGCTGCCGGGCATGTTTACAGTGTCCGGTTCAAGCTTACCAAACATAATTCCCAACTATTCCATTTAACTAAAGGCTAGTTCTCCGAGAATCTAATGCACCAGCCTGGCATTCAGTGCAAGCTGGCGCATTTTGATTAAAAATAGAATTCTTCTTGGCTGGGCCGGAGGGACTCGAACCCCCGAATGCCAGGACCAAAACCTGGTGCCTTACCACTTGGCGACGGCCCAATACGAGCAACGCGTGAGCGCAACTACGTGTAACATTGTACCACATCAGGGCAGAGATACCAAGCTTGCCAATCCGCCAACACCGCCGTATAATCAAACTATGCATAAGCACTATGGTTTTACAATCGTCGAAGTATTAGTAGTCGTCTTGGTCCTCGGCATCTTGATGACCCTCGGTGGCCTAGCGTGGCGCGCTGCCCGCGAAGACGCCATTAACAATGAAAGCAAGACCGAATTATTAACCATCCAAAACGCCGTCGAAGAATATTACAGCCAAAATGGAGAATATCCGTGGCCTGCGTCCTGCAGTAAATACAGCTCGGCGACCAACCGGACGTGCGACGCTGGCGAACTCAACCCATTACTAGTGCCAAAATATCTCAAAGAATTACCAACAGACTGGCGCGGCAAACACTACGAATACACCGTCAACAAAAGCCCAGACAATCGCTATGGGCTGCTGATGTACCGAGCTAACGGCACTAAATGTCGCGTCGGCAAAGGCATCCTGGCGATGTGGTGGAACACGCCAGCACCAGCCGCTGAGAATTGTGATTTCTAATTATATATTATCTAGCGTTTGGCTATTTTCCAAATGCGCTTGGTTTGGGGTACAATAGGGCAATGAAGAAAGCGCAGACTGCAACCTTAACCTTGGAAAACATCGTTGGTGGTGGCCAGACCATCGGCACGCTGGCAGATGGACGCAAAGCGTTTGTGTGGGGCGGGCTGCCAGGTGAGCAGGTAACCATCAGATTGACCAAGAAAAAATCAAAATTTGTCGAAGGCGTCGTAACCGAGGTTCATCACGCCAGTTCTGAGCGAATTACTCCAGTTGATCCAGGTAGCTATCTCAGCACTAGCCCCTGGCAAATCATGAATTTTTCAGCAGAGCAGCAGTACAAGGCCCAGCTAATTGCTGAGGCTTTTCGGCTACATCACGTTACCTTGCCAACTACACCAACAGTCTATACGGACGAACAGCAACTGGCGTATCGTAACAAAGTTGAATACAGCTGGTACAGCGATACCGACCCGGGCTCAGAAACTGATACGCTTGATTTGGCATTTTTCCGACGTGGCTCAAAGGGCAAGATCACTGTCGACGGCACCTCACTTGCTCGTCCCGAGATCAACACGCTAGCCTTAGAAATTCGCGACTTACTGCGCACCAAACCAGTTACCGCACGCAACCTCAAAACACTGCTCATCAGATGCAGCCAAACAGGCAAGTGCATTTGGCAATTATACCTCAAAGACCGTCTGGGAAACATCATCACCGCCGAAGAGGCAGCCGCACTGTCAGCCCAAGGCGGCGAAATTATTTATTCCAACCCCAAAAGCCCCGCCAGTGTCATCACCGAACGGCTAGCGGCGTTTGGTGACACCGTTCTCACTGACGAGATACTAGGCGTTCCGTTTCGCTATGTCGCTGAAGGATTTTTTCAGGTCAATTTGCCGGTGTATGAGCAGGCACTCACCGACATGGCAGCGTGGATTCGTACCGCGTCAGTAGAGTCAAATAACGCTCTATCAACTGTTGATATGTATTCGGGTGTTGGTACTATCGGCCTCACTATCGGCAGAGAACATGTCACTTTGGTAGAAATTAACGAACATGCTGTCCAGGAAATGCAGCGCAATATTCACGCTTTGGGACGCGAAAACAATACCAAAGCCATCTTGGCAGCCAGTGAACAGGCCCTTGATTATATCAATCCTGACAATCTCATCATCGTCGATCCGCCACGAGCTGGCTTGCATGCAGACGTCATCGACCGCTTATTGGAACAATTACCGCCGCGAATCGTCTACCTGAGTTGCAACCCCGTTACCCAAGCTCGGGACGTTGCTTTGCTCAGTGAAAAATATCGCATCGTGCATCATCAGGGCTATAATTTCTTCCCCCGCACACCACACATTGAGAATCTGGTTGTATTAGACAGAGTGTCGCATTAAGACTGCGAAGATCTGACTTTTACACCAGCGCGCAGTGCGAGCCACCACTGTAAGATTGCTGCCAGGACGATGACGCCAAGCGCCGGTAGTAGCACAATGATATCTGGCTTGGTGAAGTCGAAAAATCGGCGAAGCGGGCCAATGCCAAAGCTACCAGCCGCCACAACACTCACCGCCAACATGTACAGCAAGCGCGCTTTTCTGGCGTTGCGCGTTAAAGTAACGCCCAGCATTGGTCCAACCAAAAATACTAGATAGACGCCATAGAACGTTGCCGTCAGCACCGTCATGGTGGCGACTTCTTCAGGGCGATCAGGGAAGATGGCAGAACCAATCCAATAGGTGAAGGCTACTGTCAACCCCGTGATCAGCGCAATGGGCATCACGCTAACCAGCGTATGGCGCCAAAACAGGCGAGGATTGATGCGATGGTTCGGCACAGGCGGGAAAAATGTCCACATCAAGGTTGGCAATGTCACCAAGAAAATATTCATGAAGGTGATGTGGCGTGGCTGATATGGATAGATCATGCCCAGCGACAGCGTACAAATCAGCAGTACGACGCCGTACGTAATTTTGTGGAAGAACAGGGTAGCGATCACCTCAATTGCTTGCATGATTCTGTTGCCCAGTCGCATACCAAGCGGCAAAGACGTGAATGAATTGTTCAACAAAATAATGTCTGAGACGCGACGCGACGCTGGTGCGCCCGCGTGCATAGCCACACCAAGATCAGCTTTTTTCAGCGCCAATGCGTCATTAACACCGTCACCGACCATGCCCGTGAACAAGGCCTGGCTTTTGTAGTGCGCAATCAACCGCTCCTTTTGCTCCGGATGCACCCGAGCAAATATGACATGTTCGTCGGCCGCCTTGATAAAATCTTTGTCACTCAAAGCAGCCAGCGCCGCACCAGTGATGGCTTTGTCAGAATTATTGATGCCAGCCGCCGAGGCGATGAACTGCACCGTTCGTGGATTATCACCAGATATCACACGGATACTGACGCCTTGATCTTGCAAAAATTGCACAGTTTTCTGGACACCATCACGCAGCGAATTACGCAAAATCACCGCACCAATAGCACGGCCAGAACCGATAGGCAAGTCTTTCAAAGCGCTCCGAGAATCATCAAATTCAGCCAACAGCAGCACGCGCAGACCCTCATCAGCCCATTCGTTGATCTGGCGCTGGCCCATTGCATCAACCGGAGCCAGCTCTGTGACAAACTCTGGCGCCCCCATGACAACCGTGCGAGTTTTACCCTCAAACTCAAACCGCAACCCTGCCATTTTGCGCGCAGATGAAAACGCCATAACGTCAAGGATTTTGACGTCTTTAGGCGGCGTGGCTGCTTCCAAGATGGCTTGGCCAGTGATGTTGCCGCCGCTGGTTTGCTCAGCAATCAACGCAGCAATCCCTGAAAGCGTTTCGTCTGATTGATCACCACTGCCCAAAGCAACAATTCTCTCCAAGGTCACCTCGTCACTGGTGAGCGTACCTGTTTTATCGACACACAGCAAGTTGAGTAGCGCCATGGCTTCAATGGCTGACAATTTTTGCGGCAAGACTCTGGCTTGTGCTAATTTGAGTGAACCAAACGCCAGCAGTAATGAACTTGCCAGCAGCAGCCCCTCCGGCACAACCGTCACGGCCGCCGAAGTGATGGTTTTTAATATCTGGACTGAGTCCTGACCAGACGTCATGTAAGCGATAAAAATCAACGCTGCCAGCCCAAACGCACCAAACGTCAAAAAGCTAATTGCTCGTTGAATTGCTCGTTGCAGGGGAGTCAACTCTGGCTTGTACTGTTTCAGCACTTGACTGATGGCACCAGCTTTCGTATCCGCACCAACTGCCGTCACGCGAGCTTCGCCAGAACCAGCCAAGACAGTGGTCGCCGCCCAAGCCATGTCGCCGACACTTTTTTCGACAGCCGCCGATTCGCCAGTCAACATACTTTCGTTCAGTTCCAAGCCTTTAACCTCCAGCATCTCCACGTCTGCTGGCACTTCATCACCAGCAATCAGCTGGATTTTATTCCCGACCTGCAACGCATCATACGCCACCTCCGTCACAGAACCATCAGCCGACAACAGCCGCGCTCGTGGCTGACTCATCAACTCCAGCTTCTTGAGCGCTCGTTTGGCACGAATTTCCTGAACAATACCAATCAACGAGTTCACGACAATCACCACCGAGATGAACCACGCATCGCGGTACTCGCGAGCATAAATCAGCGCGCCCGCCAACAAGAAAATCGCAAGCACAATCGGCGAAAACAAATTACGACGAATAATCTCCCAGTAGCCGTTCATTATTTGGCGCGGACCTTCCTGTAGGCAAACCGAGCACCCACCCGCCATTCACCGTGCACGTCAGGGTCAAACTGATGGATTTCGCCATTTTTGATCTCTGAAACCACCGCCAGGGCAGGGTTATATGGCGCCAAGGTTCGGTAAAAAATCAAATCCTCCTCAGACTGTACCGTCATGCCAGGAAAAACTTCTTGAAATTTTTGACGACCAAGGATATCAAAATAATCCGGCTGATATTTGGGCGGATAAAATTCGTCCAGCCTGAGTCCCATGCGTACTGCTATTTTTTTGACATCCGCCAGTGTCATATTGGAAGACGCGCGCAAATAGAGCAGCAATTGATTGTTAGACGCCATAAATACCGCCGCTTGAGCAGTGCGGCCAACATCAACCAACGGCAAGATAAATCGCTTTACTGAGACATCAACATCAAATGCTTCGCTGATTAAAGATTCCAACTCCGACGCGGTCACTGTAGGCTTCATGGCTTTATTTTACCATTTTCAACCGCACGCGTATACTGTAAGTATGGATTTTTCTACACGCTACGCCAACCTTAATGCCAATCAACGTTCTGCCGTCGACAAAATTCACGGACCGCTGTTGGTTATCGCCGGTCCTGGCACTGGCAAAACCGAGTTGCTGAGTATGCGAGCTGCCCACATATTGCGCCAAACTGACACCTTACCGAGTAACATTTTATGCCTGACGTTTACTGATTCGGGTGCGGTGAACATGCGGCAGCGATTACAGCAAATCATCGGCGAAGATGCCTACAAAGTCGCCATTCATACGTTTCACAGTTTTGGCTCAGAAATCATCAACACCAACCGGCAATATTTTTTCCGCGGCGCAGATCGGCAACCAACCGACGAGCTGACGCAGCAACAGATTCTACAAGAGATTTTTGAAAGCATGAGTTGGGACAATCCGCTCAACGCCAAAAACAATGACGAATTTATCTATCTGAAAGAAACGCTTAAAACCATTTCCGAATTCAAAAGCAACGGTCTGACCTCTGAAGAAATACAACATATTCTGGACGACGTGGAGCGAACAATCACAGAAATTTCTGAAGCCATCGCGCAGCTCTTCCAAACCACCATCAAAAAATCGACCATCCCAGCATTTGCCAACGCCGCAGAGGTGACAGCAACCATTACTCCACAGTCTTTGCCAGCAGCTATCACGCCATACGCCAACGTTCTGGCACTCAGCATGGCCAACGCTGCGCAAGAAGCCTTGGAAAACGACAGCACCAAACCCATCACCGCCTGGAAAAATGCCTGGTGCAAGAAGAATGCAACAGGGGGGTTTGTCTTAAAGGATAGTGAATCGATCGCTAAACTACGCGCCGTTACTGCAGTGTACGACCAATACCGCAGCGCACTGGCGCAGCGCGGATTGTTTGATTATGATGACATGATTTTGAACGTGCTAGATGCCTGCAAACACCAGCCAGATCTGCGCGCCAACCTCCAAGAGCAATACCAGTTCATCATGGTTGACGAATTTCAGGACACCAACTTGGCACAGCTACAGCTATTATTCAATCTGACTGGCGACGAGCCTGAGCCAAACATCATGGCAGTCGGTGACGACGACCAAGCCATTTTTAGCTTTCAAGGCGCCAATGTTGGCAATATCCAACGCTTCCGCCAGCACTATCACAACCCAGCCGTCATCGTCCTGACCGACAACTATCGTTCGGCAGAGCAAATCCTCACCACCGCCCGCAGCGTCATCACCCAAGGCAGCGACCGCCTTGAGAACACCATTCCTGATTTGTCCAAACAACTCACCGCTCACGCCTCATCATCAGGCGCTAGCGTCGAGCTCAGTCGTTTCATGACACCACTGGACGAAAGAGCAGGTGTTGCTAGACAAATTGCAGAGCTCATCGCCTCAGGTACACCACCCGAGGATATCGCCGTTATATCTCGACGACATCACGAGCTGATTGAACTCTTACCTCATCTCTACCAAAACAACATTAGCGTCAACTACGAACACCACGACGACATCCTGGGACTAGACAGCATTAAGGCGCTGGAGCTCGTAGCGCGCATCGTCATCTCACTTCACAACAACGACCTGGCTGTCGCCAACAGCTTGCTGCCAGAGTTGCTGGCGCACCCAGCGTTTGGCTTCGCCGCCACGGACATCTGGAAATTAAGCCTGGCAGCCTGGCGCAATCGACAGTTCTGGCTGGAAGCGATGCTCGCCCAAACAACGTTCGAGCCATTGGCTCAGTGGCTACTAGAGCAGGCTAAAAACGTCCCCAACCTCACGCTCGAAGAACACATTGACGAGCTACTAGGCCTCACCGAAACCGCCACCAACCGCTCTCTCTACACCTATTATTTCTCACCAGAAAAATTACAGTCGGACCCAGAATCCTACCTCGCCACCCTAGAAGCGCTACGCACCTTGCGCCAGAAATTACGCGACCACTACACTGAGGCAACGCCAACCTTGATGCAGCTTCTCCAGTTCATCGATCTCCACCATTTGACCAAGACTCGCCTCACCAGCATCAGACCAGCCGCCGAACACAAATCAGGCTCAATCAATCTCATGACCGCCCACAAATCAAAGGGCTTGGAATTTTCACACGTATTCATCATCGGCGCAACTGACAACATGTGGGGCGAGAAAGTCCGTGCGCGCAGTCGGCTCATCCGCTATCCAGCCAACCTACAACTCCAACCGGCAGGCAACAACTACGACGAGCGTTTACGCCTATTTTTCGTCGCCATGACTCGCGCCAAACAAACCCTGCACATCAGTCACAGCCTCACAGACACTGGCGGCAAAGACAATTTGATCGCCAGTTTCCTAAGCTCGCTACAACTAGATACATCGACCATCAACACCTTCGAGGCTGCTGACGCAACCGAGTCACTGCTCACCGACTGGCGTGCCAGGCTGACCGAGCCACACGGCGCAACCCTAGAGGAGATCTTGACGCCAATCTTACAGCACTATAAACTATCCGCCACCCATCTGAACAATTTCCTGGACGTCTCACATGGCGGCCCTCAAGGATTTTTGTTAAATAATTTGCTCCATTTTCCGCAAGCCAAAAGCCCATCAGCTGCCTACGGAACAGCTGTTCACGCCTGTCTGCAGCAACTGCACGATAGGTTCGTCGCGGACGGAAACTTGCCGCCACGCCCAGAAATTATGCGCTTATACGCTCAGATCTTGTCAGCGCAACATCTGTCACCAGATGGCACCAAACTATTCACCGAAAAAGGGCAATCAGTCCTGACCGCTTTCCTGGACGTCAAGCAAAGCAGCTTCACCCAGCAGCAGCTGGCTGAGCTGAGTTTTGCCAATCAAAATTCCTTCGTCGGTCAAGCGCATTTGACAGGCTCGCTAGACCTGGTTGATATAGACAAGATAGAAAAAACCATCTACGTCACGGACTATAAAACTGGCAAGCCATCGCACTCCTGGAAGGGGACGTCTGACTATGAAAAAATTAAGCTCCACAAATACCGCCAGCAGCTGATGTTTTATCAGCTACTGGTCAAGTCATCACGTGATTATGGCAATTTCACTTTCACCGGCGCCTGCCTGCAGTTCGTCGAACCAGACGCCAAAACCGGCGATATCCTCAGCCTGGAAGACACCTTTTCTGAGGAAGAATTGGCTGAATTTGCGCAGCTGATTAGTACCGTCTGGCGGAGAATCACCACCCTGGACCTGCCAGACATCTCTGGGTATTCCGCAGACTATAAAGGCATGTTACAGTTTGAAAAAGACCTATTAACAGGGGAGATGTGACCTATTTTCTGCTATATTGTTGCTATTTTTTACAGTTCGTGTTATGATATTCATTAGCTTTTGTTCGTGGAGCTAATCCCGGTGAGATATCGCAAATGATATCAAACCCTGATCATGCTTCGCACAAAAGTATGATCTGAGAGGGGAGTTAGCTCTTTTTCTATCGCCGCAACTCGCGGCAGAGAGGGGGTGAGACCCTTGGTGTTTTTCTCTTATCCCGTAGCATCAATGTATAGCTACGGAGATTATACCACTGCAATGACATGCAGTGGTAGAAACCACCATGTTGCGTATAGGCGTCCTGGAGATGCCGGTACGCAGTTTAAATGCCCATACTGCGGGCATTTCATGGTGTAACACCACACAAATACGACAGTCGGGGTTTGTGCGACCCCGAAACCGCTGACCTCAGCGGTCAGCAAAGGGCGTCTGTCCGCCCCTGGGGTGATTCGCCCAGCCGGTAATCCGGAAAAGAATCACAGGACATATAGCTCTAATCGGCAGAGCGCCCGCGTCGACAACGGTGTCGACGCAATGGGAGGTTGTGGGTTCGAGTCCCGCTGTGTCCGCCGTCGCGGTTGCATGCGCAGTCACACGGACTCATCACCCGTGTGAAGCCGTATGTAAGCGAAAAAACTTGGGTGTTTCTACCACTCCGCCCGAGTTTCATTGACTTCTCAGCTTTGTTTTGTGGTCCAATGGCGTACAACAAACCAAAGCGGGTGTATACCGCTACATCGAGAAGACCAATGTTTTCAACACAGAATGGTCAGGGTGTGCCAGGTAGGGAGACAGGGCATTCGAAGCCCACCGTCTCGCGGGTTCGACTCCCGTCACATCCACTGAGATGGCACAATGGCGTGTCATCTCTCCCTCCCCGGGTTCGCGAGATTCACTCGTGGCAGTTTTTCTCACCGTCGAGATCAACTCCGAGCAGAACCGCTTGAGCCACCAACGCCCCTCATTCTCAAAGGCGAGAGTGAGGGGTTTTCTCCTTTTTGTGGTAAAATAACAGAGATGACATCATTTTGGAATGATTTACCGCAGCCATTTTTCATCTTGGCACCCATGGAAGCCGTCACCGACGTGGTGTTTCGCCATGTCGTCAAGCAGGCGGGCGCGCCCGACGTGTTTTTCACGGAGTTTGCCAATGCCACCGGCTGGGTACATGCTGGCGACAAGGCTATCGCTGGGCGACTCATCAAAACCGACGACGAGCATCCATTAGTCGCCCAAATCTGGGGCGGTGAGCCGGGCGATATGGAGCAATTTGCCGCTCACTGCATGGAGCTCGGCTTTGACGGCATTGACATCAACATGGGTTGCCCTGCCAAATCCGCCATCAAATCAGGCGGTGCTGCACTGATTCGCCGACCCGACGTTGCCATGGCTGCCATCGCCGCTGCTAAAACTGCTGGATTGCCAGTTAGTGTGAAGACACGGCTGGGCTATTCACGTGTTGACGAGTGGAAAGAATGGCTGGGCACGCTACTGACGCAGGACCTCGCCAACTTAACCATCCACCTCCGCACTAAAAAAGAAATGAGCAAAGTTCCAGCGCACTACGAGCTTATCGACAACATTGTCAAACTACGCGATGAAATCGCCCCGCAGACGCTCTTAACCATCAACGGCGATATCCGCGACCGCGCCCACGGCGAAGCATTAGTCAGAGCCCACCCAGGCCTCAACGGCATCATGATCGGGCGGGGAGTTTTCAGCAATCCGTTTTGCTTTCGGAAAGGCGGAGTGTCTTCAGAGATCGAGGATAAGCGGGTGATCGTCGGCGGGGCAGCACCCATTTCTGAACAAATCTCTGATTTTTCAGAAGAAGGGGCGGACCGACTAGCAGGACCCGCGTCTAGCGACCTACGTGCCGTCACAAACGGCGACGATGGGAGCGGTAATGTTAAATCAGAACTTATATGTCTATTACATTACCACCTTGACCTCTTTGACCACTACCAACCAACCCTCGGACGCCCCTACGAAACCCTCAAACGCTTCTTCAAAATCTACATCCGTGACTTCGATGGTGCCAAGGAACTGCGCGACCAGCTGATGCACACCAAAAGCACCGACGAAGCCCGTCTAGCTATTGCAAATATATTTAATTTGTGATATAATATAGATTATGCGCCAGTTCGAAGGATATTCGCTCACAACACCAATCACCATCGGTGATGTGCATAATCTATCAAAACAAGTAACTCGACTACCTCGAGGAAGTATCGCTCTATTAGGCACCGACCGACTCGGCATACCATTAGAGCAGCTCGATATAGAATTAACGCCTCGTGATGATTACGCAGAAGGTCGTCGTAACAGCATCAATAAGGTTGGGTTTTATGACGCAACATTGTACTGCTCAGACATACCCCTCGTAACTCAGCCTTGGGCAATCAAGCCATATCTTACCTCTCGTACAGCCGTGAAGGATATTGCTACAATGCAAGCCATTAATAGCCTACAACATCCTCAAGCAATCCGCACCTTTGAACCAAGAGGGGTTGCTCATCTCGAAAATGGTGAGGTGGCGGTTATTAGTGATTTTATACAGGGTGTACGTAGCTGCGACAGCCTAGTTGATGCATACCGCGAAACGACACTACCTGAGGAAAAAGCGCGACTTATCGCCCGTACCGCATTCTCTACTATGCACTATTTTCACAGCCTCCCAGAGCCATATACAATGAACGACGCACAGATAAAGAACTTTGCGTTTACTATCAATACCGAACCGTGGTGTATTGACACTGAAAAATTTCTATCGACAGACAAAGACGACCCATCATCAATCGGTCAATTCGGACGAGATATTGAGTGCTGTGTTTATTCAATGAGCGGTCAATCTAATAATGACGGTCAGCAAATGTTAATTCCCGAACTTATTATTGAGCATTTTATTAAGCCATACGAAGAGGATATCTCTAATCTATTTCCCCGCGATACCGCTAGTATTATGCAAACATCGATTGAAAATCTCAAACAAGACATGACTCAAGGAGTCTGATGTCAGTGCCCTTGGTGGCGATGTAATTAGCGTCGTCGCTTATGCCGCTGCAAATCTGCCACCTTCAACCGCACCAAGTGTCGGTCGATAAGCTGTTTGGCTTTCTCGCGCTCTATTTGGTCGTCGGCGTTGTCGCGGGCTGCAATGGCTCGCTCCAATGCCGCCTGAGTTTCTGCTTCAATGATGTCGTCACCATGGTCAGCCTCGTCAACCAAAATCCGCACGCCCGTCTGATCAATTTCCACCACACCGCCAGAGATGGCGAAGAATTCTTCTTCCTGTGTCTCTTTGGTACGGCGCACGGTGATGACACCGTCCCTCGCCACTGTCACCAGCGGCTCATGGCTCGGTAGCACCGAAATCTCGCCGTCAATGGTCGGGATGGTTACCGAATAGACCATCTCATCCAGCTTGATACCACCGAGCGTTACCAACTTCAAATTCATCAGGCTAGTCCTTCTTTGCCTCTGGTTGCTTTGCTGCTTCAGCGTCGCGAGCTACCTGGTCAGCCAAGGTGCCTTGCACCATGTAGAACCAGCTTTCTGGCTTGTCGTCGTATTTACCAGCCAAGATGTCGGCAGCGTCGCGAATGGTATCTTCCAGCTTGACGTACACACCAGGGTTGCCAGTAAATTTCTCAGCCACGTGGAATGGCTGCGCCAGGAAGCGCTGAATGCGGCGAGCCCGAGCAACGATTTGCTTCTGGTCATCCGATAATTCTTCCATACCAAGGATGGCGATGATGTCCTGCAATTCTTTGTACTGCTGCAGCACTCGCTGCACTTCGCGCGCCACGCGGTAATGTTCCTCACCGACAATTTCTGGGTCAAGCGAATTAGAGCTCGAATCTAGCACATCCACAGCCGGATAGATACCAATCTCCGTCAAGGCACGGTTCATCACGATGGTCGCGTCCAGGTGAGCGAAGGTCGTCGCTGGCGCTGGATCGGTCAAGTCGTCGGCCGGCACATACACCGCCTGAACAGAGGTAATCGAACCCTTTTTGGTTGAGGTAATGCGCTCCTGCAAAGCACCCATTTCTTGCTGCAAGTTTGGCTGGTAACCCACAGCGCTTGGCAAACGACCAAGCAATGCCGACACCTCAGCACCAGCCTGCGTGTAGCGGTAAATATTGTCGATAAATAACAGCACGTCTTTACCTTCGTCACGAAAGGCTTCGGCCATCGCCAGACCCGACAATGCCACGCGCAGACGTGCTCCAGGTGGCTCATTCATCTGACCAAACACCAGCGAGGTCTTGTCCAGCACGCCGGCTTCTTCCATCTCGTAGTACAAGTCATTTCCTTCACGGGTACGCTCGCCAACGCCGGCAAACACCGAGTTACCAGAGTGGAACTTAGCGATGTTGTTAATCAGCTCGGTGATCAGGACGGTTTTACCGACACCAGCACCGGCGAACAGACCGGCTTTACCACCTTTGGCTAGCGGCGCAATGAGGTCGACAACCTTAATTCCAGTTTCCAAAATCTCCGTCTTGTTCGACTGCTCGCTCAAATCCGGAGCAGGGCGGTGAATTGGTGCGGTTTTACCCTTTGGCTGCGGCTTTTCGTCAATCGCTTCACCAACCACGTTAAACATGCGTCCCTGAGTCTCGGCGCCCACTGGCACGGAAATCGGTGCACCAGTCGCCACCACGTCTGCACCGCGAGCCAAGCCGTCAGTCGACGACAGGGCGATCGTTCGCACCGTGTGCTCGTCGAGGTGCTGCGCTACTTCCAAAACCAACGTCTCTTTGCCGTTCTTGACATGCAACGCGTCATAAATCGCCGGCAATTTAACGTCACGTGGAAACTCCACATCGACCACCACGCCAACGATTTGAATAATTTTTCCTAGTGTTTTACTCATCAATTCCTCCTTTAATCTTGCTCATATCTCCGTTTATCACCTGACAGTCAATTGCCATCAAATCTTCAGCAAAAGGCGATGTTGCGTCAATCGGCTGCAACGTGTACACCGGCTTTCCGAGCGCAAATGCCCAGCCAGCCTCAAAGAAACACGACGCACCAATATAGCCATCGCCACGTTCGTCATCAAAATTCGCCAACAGCAAAGCATCACTGTCTTGTAGTCGGCTCATGTGTTCATCAATATACTGCCGCTTCGTCAGGCCTTCCTCAGTCTGCGGCAATGTAGCTTGATGACCTGCCGCTTCCAACGAATCCTGCAGCGCAGCAAATTTATCTGTATGACGCATCGATGCTGAAACTAGGATTATCATTGTTCCATCGCCTCCACACCACCGGAAATCTCTGCCAATTCCTGGGTAATCGCACCCTGACGAGCCTTGTTCATCGCCAAAGTCAAATCGTCCACTAGGTCAGACGCATTATCCGTTGCATTCTTCATGGCCATCATCCGCATGGAGTGCTCACTAGCACGGGCGTCCAGCAATGCCTGAAACAGCCGCGCGCCCGTCAAACGGTAGGCGACGGCATCCAGTACCTCTGGGATACTTGGCTCGTACTTGGCGTCAGAAACCGTATTTGAAACTTCACTTGGGTCAATTAATGCTTTGGTTCCCGCTGGTAACAACCGTGACAGTTCTGCTGTCTGCACCATACTATTCACAAAACGCGTATATACCAGCGTCACCGCGTCAACTTCACCATTCTCAAACATACTGATGGCGGTGTTTAAAATCGTGTGAAAGGTCAGCCCCGTCGGTTGGTCTGGCAAATTATCATAACTACCGACCACTTCAGTGTCTTTCAGGCGCGAGGCGAACTGCGAAGCCCGGCGGCCAACCGTCAAAGTCAGATTCTCAATGCCGCGCTCGTCATCACGCTTCAGTAACTCCAAATATTTCTTTAAGACGTTGGTGTTATACGCACCAGCCAGGCCTTTGTCGCTGGCGATGACGATGATCAAACGCTTAGTGATTTTGCGGCGCTTGAACAGCGGGTGGTTATCAGTTACACCTTGGCTGGCCAAGTAGCTCAGCAACTCCTCGGCTGCCATGGTGTAGGGAGCTGATGCCTTGTCTGCCTCTTGTGAACGGCGCATTTTGCTGGCCGCCACCAACTGCATCGCCTTAGTGATTTGCTTGGTCGAATCCACCGAGCGAATGCGATTTTTCAGCGCACGAGTACTCGGCATGGATTACTCCTCAAAGCCTTTCGCTGCCACTTGGGTTGCCTCGTCAATGACCTGGAGTTGCTCGTCAGTTGGCTTGGCGCCCTTATTCAATTCACGCATGGTGTCTTTAGCGTTATTCCAAAGCTGTGTCAACAGGCCAGCCTGTGCTTCCTTGATCTTAGCAACTGGCACACTATCAAAGGCGCCGCTAGTCACCGCGTGGATGCTGACAAATTGCTCCCAAACACTCATCGGCTGATACTGCGGCTGTTTGAGCAGTTCAGTCAAGCGCTGACCGCGGTCAATTTGCGCCTTGGTCGCATCATCCAGATCCGAGCCAAATTGTGCAAATGATGCCAATTCACGGAACTGCGAAAGACCAAGCTTCAAGTTACCACCGACCGACTTAACCGCCTTGGTCTGGGCAGCACCACCGACGCGGGAGACCGATAGACCAGCAGAGATAGCCGGGCGAATACCTTGGTAGAACAGATCGGTTTCCAGGAAAATCTGACCATCAGTGATGGAAATCACGTTGGTTGGAATGTAGGCCGAGATGTCACCAGCCTGCGTCTCGATGATCGGCAGGGCAGTCAGTGAGCCAGCACCCAATTCATCTGACAACTTAGCTGAACGCTCCAGCAGGCGAGAGTGCAGATAGAAGACGTCACCCGGATACGCCTCGCGTCCCGGTGGACGACGGAGCAAGAGCGACATCTGGCGGTAGGCCACGGCGTGCTTAGTCAAATCGTCATAAATCATCAGCGCGTGGCCGCCGTTGTCGCGGAAATATTCACCCATGGCCGTACCAGCATATGGCGCCAGGTACAACAGGGAAGCCGCGTCTGACGGGCTGGTCGCCACCACGATGGTTTGCTCCATCACGCCTTCTTCTTTCAGGCGGTCAACCAACCGGGCAATCTTTGATAATTTCTGTCCAATCGCCACGTAGACATTGACCACGCCGGTCTTTTGCCGTGCCTGGTTAATCATGGTGTCGATGGCGATGGCCGTCTTTCCCGTCTGGCGGTCACCGATGATCAGCTCGCGCTGCCCGCGACCAATTGGGAACATGGCGTCAATTGACATGATGCCGGTCATCAGCGGCTCGTGCACCGACTTACGGCCCATCACGCCGATGGCTGGGCGTTCAATCAGCCCGCGCTGCTTGGTCTTGATAGCTGGTCCGCCATCGAGCGGCCGACCCAGCGGGTCAACCACCCGGCCGAGCAGCTCCTCGCCAACTGGCACGTCCAGCACCGCACCCTTGCGGCGAACGCTGGCCCCAGCCTTGACCTTTTCTTCGCCGCCGAGGATCACCGCACCGATTTCATCTTCCATCAAGTTCAGGGCAAACGCTTCCACTACGCCGCCATCAGTTTCAATTTCTAGCACTTCACTGTAGCCAGCTTTACTGAGGCCGTGCACCCACGCCACACCGTCACCGACGCGGATGACCACACCAGCGTCCGCTAGTCCTTCCGTCGCCTCCAGCTGCGCGATTTTTTCCCGCAGGCTTTTGGCTAGTTCTGTCACATCAATCTTGCTCATTTTTCCTCCTAGATTTTCTTCGCCCGCAAGTCGTTTAGTTTCTTGGCAATCGTCGCGTCCAGCGTTGCAGTTGGCGTCCGCAGTTTGAAGCCGCCGATGAGTTCTGGGCGAACCACTTCGCTCAGCTGAACAACCGCCTGTGGTTTCTGCAGCAATGCCATGATGGCCGACCGCGCCTCATCAGTCAACGAACGCGCTGACTCAACAGTCGCTACCGTCAAGCCACGCTCTGCTAATTCTGCTTGAATGTCACGCACCAACAGGTCGATTTCACGCTGACGTTTTTCATGGCTGAGCAGCGCCGCCACCTCATCCACAACCGTCACATCGTTGTTCATCAATCGTTCAGCCACATACCGAGCCAATTTTCGACGCGACGTTCGTGCAGGCATTAGCGCGCCTCCTTCAAAGCTTTCTCAATCAATTTGCCGTCTTTTTTAGCGTCCAGTTTCTCATTGACCAAGGTGCCGGTCGCTTCAGCCACCAATTGCAATGTTTCGTTATGCAACGCTTGACGCGCAGCGGCAACTTCGCCAGCAATTTCTGTTCGAGCCGCTTCAATGATGCCGTCCGCTCGCGTTTCAGCTTTCTTGGCTGCGGCTTCAACGATTTCCGCTGCCTCACTCCTGGCGGAAGTGACGATCTCACGCGCTTCTGCTCGTGCCTTGCGCATCGATGCGTTGATCATTTTCTCCGTCTTGTCAGCATTTTCACGCGCTGATTTGGCAGCTTTTTCAGCCGTCCGAAGATCCTTTTCACGCTTGTCCAGCATTGCTGCTAGTGGCGGATATACCCATTTGCTCAATACAAATAGCAATATCAAAAATGCTACCGACTGCAGCGCCAACAGCTTCCAATCGATTCCCAAAGAACCAAACAAATCAGCCTTATCAGCTGCGTGAGCTTCAGCACTCGCAAATTGTGTTACCAATCTTTCCACAATTTACCTCTAAATTACATAACCTTGCCGACGATGGCAGCCACAAAACCGATAATTGCCAAGGCGTCGATGAATGAAATACCAAGAATCATCATGGTACGCAAGTCGTTAATTTTCTCTGGGTTGCGACCTGCGGCGTTCATCGCTGCGGCACCGATCATTGCGGCACCAATTGCTGCGAAGGCTGCTGGGATTGCGTAAGTTAAGGCAAAAGCTAATGCTTCCATGGTTGATATTCTCCTTATAATTATTACTTAACTACTTATTTTCATTCTCTGTCATTTTCTTTGAAATATCAACAGGAGAATGAACATGTGCATGATTGGACTCGTCGTGGTCGCCGTGAGGAGTGAGTCCCAGGGAAATAAATACCGTTGATAACATGAAGAAAATGTACGCCTGAATACCGCCGATAAATAGCTCGAACAGATAGAACGGCTGCAGCATTGCCGGTGAAGCGTACTTTGTTAGGTAAGCAATCATGATCAGCAATACTTCGCCTGCCAGTACATTACCGAACAGACGAAAACTCAGCCCGAGTAGACGCGAAAATTCTGCTACCAACTCCAAAATACCAACAAATGACATAATTGGATCTTTCAGCGGATTGACGAAATATCGCCCCATATTGCCACGGAATCCCAAGTAGCGGAACGCATAGACTTGCGCCGCGATGATAGTGATGATAGCCAGGCCAAACGTCATGTTCAAATCAGCTACACCGCCACGAAACAGGGGAGTGCCGTGCTCTCCAACTGTCACAGGACCAACGAAAGGCAGCAGCCCCAGCCAGTACTGTGCTATCACAAAGAAAAATATAGTGATAGTCAATGGCGCTACTCGCGCCGCCCAAACGTCATCTTGGATGACCTGTTTGACCGTGCCGTACAAACCATCAAACGTCCAGTTAACCAAACGTGTCACAAAGTTAGGCTTCTTTTTACCCAGTGCTGCCGCGCGTGTTCGCAGCATAATCCACAGCAAAACTAATAGTCCAAAAGCACCCAACAGGTGAGAGTTAGTGATGGAAATACCGCCAACCTGTACTATTTCATCTGCTTTCACTGAAATATGCAGACTGCTTGCAAACTGGTGTATCATTGATTAGCCTCTCTCTGTTTTATGAATCGTACTTGTTGATAAATCAACCCTGCTGACGTCGCCAGACCCACGATAATCCCTATAAACATCAGCCACGGTTTTGTGTGCAGCATCAGGTCTGCCCACAGCCCCACGAGCATCAAGCCGATGCTCGGCACAAACATGCGCCAAGTCGTCCCAATGATGGTTTGCATCATAATCGCAGTGGCGTCCACATCTGTTTTTTGGTCGCTCTGAACCTTAGGTTTTCCAGCCATTACCTATACTATATCAATCTGCTATACTATTTGACAATATGCCCAGGAAAAATTATCCAAAATCTCAACCGCTCCAGAAACATCGACAGCCACTGACTACTGTACATGAGCTGAGTA
The DNA here is from genome assembly GCA_963525845.1 of uncultured Candidatus Saccharibacteria bacterium. Classification (GTDB taxonomy): domain Bacteria; phylum Patescibacteriota; class Saccharimonadia; order Saccharimonadales; family Saccharimonadaceae; genus Nanosynbacter. Next base: position 123,625 of record CAURKU010000001.1, on the reverse strand, counting down.
GCTGTCGCCAAAAACGCCGTTTTACTACACAACAGCAGGCCGAAAGGGAAATAACCAACCGACAACTGACCGACCCACACCTGTCTCTGGCAACTTACAAATGCAATTGGTGCGGCGGCTGGCACCTTACATCCCGCTCAGATCATTAGAAGACGAGGTGTTCTTGGATTGGCACATTCGTGTAACGACCCAAAATTGGTACCGTTGAATCAGTCGTTGTACCGTCACCAAGTTGTCCTCGGTTATTGTTACCGACTGTATACACACGGTTATCAGTCGTAAAGATCACAGTCGTACCCCCACCACTTTCCACATGCTTAGCACGAGGAGCAGTCGGACCACTACCAAACAGTTGCATTGGCGTTGGTGTATTACGGCTGACCTTATCACCAGTACCCAACTGACCATTCTCATTTGAGCCAGCACCGTAAACCTTACCGTCGTCACCCACCACAAACAGGTTACTGACACGCCCTGCGTATGCCGTTGACCAGATATCAACCGCCTTCACGCCAGCTGGCAGCATGAATTGTACTGGGGTTGGGTTTCGCCAGTTAGTAGCCCCATTTGCGTGGTTAGCGCTGTTACCAAACACACCATGGTAGTTACTACCAGTACTGTAGACGCGCCCGTCAGACGTACGATACGATGCAAACAACTCGTCGGTGGAAATCTGCTGCACAAATCCTGGAACACCCAAATCTCGAATCTTTGGCGTCTGAAGCCTGAAGAATATATGCTTATTACTCGGCGGACAGGCAGCAGCTATCGCCATTCCTGTACCCGAAGCATTAGCCGCTAGGCAGTGGTTACTGGCACCTCGGCGGAAAATACGATCCGAACCATAGGAGACCATGCGCCAGCGCTGAATGGCGGCTGAAGGATTACAATTTGCCAAACGAATGTTCACCAAGTCACCGGCAGTATTTTCCACACATTTACCGTTTATCTTGATCTGCTCTTGCGGCGTGTATTCAAACTGCTGCTGGGAGCTGTCATTACAACTACGAGGAGCTACGGTCGTAGGACCAACTGCTTCCATGCAACGGCCCTCCAAGAACCGCCAGCGGAACACCAGATTGTCCTTACCAACCTCCAAGTGGTTTGAGCCACCCACGCCATACACCTTACCATCATTCGCCAAGATATATAGGGTACCTCCGTCAAAAGCCAGCTGCATGGCGCGTGGTTTACCGGGATTGCCAAAGTCACCAATTCTTACTGGCGTTGATGAACTTGATATATTGGCGCGACCCAACTGATAATAATCATTTGCACCCCAACCGTACACGGCACCATTTTGCATGATGACATAAGCGTTATATCGGTCCTGCACCAGATGAGCAGTCGGAATCGTTCCTGGATCACCAGGGTTCGGGAAAGGCAAGGCAACACGCTTTGGAGTAGACCTGTTACTACAGGCGGTCGCATACGCCGGAGTGACGGTATAATCACCAGTACCCAATAGGCCGTAAGTACATTCACCGGCAGCATAGATATTTTTATCATTCCCCAGTACAAAGTTTGCCCAACCTGAGTTGACAGTAACTGCTTTGACCCCAACTGGCAAGCCAAACCTCACTGGCGTTGAGACGGTCGGACTCATATAGCCAGCGCCCAATTGACCGCGATCATTTTTACCAGCGCCATACACCGCACCGTTCTCATCTCGAATCATCAAGTTTCCACCGACAGAGACAAAGTTGGTGTGCACTGAAACTGCGCGCTGGGATATATTAAATCTCACTGGTGTTGGTTGAGCTGTCGAAACCAATCCAGCGCCCAATTGACCGCGGTCGTTCGCCCCAACTGACCGGACACGTCCAGCAGAGTCAATTGTCGCAAAGAATACTTTGTGCTGTATGCCGTGCATATCACCCTCATATCCAAACGCCAAGGTGTCGACACGTGTTTGCGCTCCAGTGGCCAACGACAACACTCGGGTATACGTTTTCCACACGCCACCGCTTGGTCGCAATAATTCAACATAGCCGGTAGCATAGGCCTGCTGGACCTCACCACCGGTTGAGCCAAGAGGAGGGACAGTAAACCGCGTTCGAATATTGCCCTCATGCATCACAGTATTTGCCTGACCAGGCTCTGGATCACCCGCACAGTTTGTTTCTGGAGCTAGATTTTTTGATCCCCACGGCGAGATCATACCGTTGCTGCGCAGACAAGACACAGCATATGCCAGACCACTTTCAGCGGCTTCGCGCGCCAGTTGGTTATAATACCGGTCCCGTAACGCCGCTGCATATGAAGCAGCCAGCTGCATGGCCACCAAAAGTAAGGTCAGCATAATTACTGAGGTGATGAGAACTGTTGGTAGGGTAAATCCTGTTTTTTTGTTGTCCGCACCCATGATTACTCATCATTATACACTTGTCGATAAGCATGTACAATATGCTATAATGGACTTACGTAAAGAAAGTTGAGGGGAATATATGAGCGAAGATACAGCAACCAACCACAGCGCCAAAGTAACCGTCTACAGCACCAGTTGGTGCGCATTTTGTCACACTGAAATGGAATGGTTGGAAAAACTGGGAATTGACTTCATTAAAAAAGATATCGAAGCAGAACCTGCAGCCAAAGAAGAACTACTAGCAAAAAACGGCGGTAATTTCCAAGGCGTGCCAGTGACTGACATTAACGGCGAGTTGGTGCTTGGCTTTGATCGACCAAAACTACAAGACTTGCTGCGCAAGAACGGCTTGTTGGCTGATTAAAAATCTGAATACGAATTATCCCGCCTGACAGTGGCGGGATTTTATATTGGACCGATTTGCACCACTTCGCCGCCGATTTCTTGGCGGAAATAATTGTCGTGGCTAACGTAGAGGATGGCGCCGGAATATTTCGCCAGCGCCGTCTCTAACTCCTCAATGCTCGGTAGGTCAAGGTGATTCGTCGGCTCATCCAAAATCAGCAGCTGCGGGTCATTCGCCAGCATGGCAATGATCTGAAAGCGCGCTTTCTGGCCACCCGACAGGCGCGCCAGCGGTGTCATCCGATCCGCTTCGGTGAACAGATAATCGGCTAGTAATTGGCGAATTTTGGTATCAGAAATCGACAGGTCGCGGCTAAGATATAATTTCTCAATCGCCACCTCCAGCGGATCCGCCAAATACCGCTCATCAATCTCTTGCTCATACACACCCACCCGTACCTGCGAGTCGAGGAAGAGATTGCCAGAATAGAGGATAGGAGCGTGTGCTCTAGCAGACGATGGCAGAGCGATTGCCGCCCCATTATTCAACAGCATCCGAATCAGCGTCGTCTTACCAGCGCCATTACGGCCGCGCAGCTCCACCGCTTCGCCCTCACGCAGATCAATATTCACGCCCTCAAACAATATCCGCTCGCCAATGCCAACCGCCGCATCCTCAACCCGCACCAGCACATGCTGGCTACGACTGGCCGCGTCCTTCATCGATAGCCGAATATTGCGCGCCTTGAACTTGCCGTAGCGCTCAGCCGACTTATAGTCAAGCTGCCCAGCCGACTGCTTGTCGATCCAAAACGTCGGCTTGTCCATCTCTGATAATTCCGCCAGCTCGGCGCGCGCCTCATTCTCCAGCCGCTTAAACTTTTGGATGGTACCGGGGTTGCGCGACTTTTCCTTTAGCCGCTGATAATCCAGCACCTTTTGCCGAAGGTTAGTCATCCGCTTCTCAACCTGCTCAAAATTATTCATGCCCGCCGCCGTCGCCTGAGCATTTTGTTTGAGGTAAGCGTCATAATTACCGCGGTAGCTGACCGCTCGGCCATCTTTAAGTTCAATAATCCGGTCCACCCGACCTAGCACATCGCGGTCGTGCGTGATGATCAGCATGGCTTGGCGCGGCTGCGAGCTCATCCAGTCGATGAATTGCTGCTTGGCCACATAATCCATGTGGTTGGTCGGCTCGTCAATCAGTGCCAAATGCGCCCCCGCATGCATAATCTTCACAATCTCCACCAGCCGCTTCTGACCGCCCGACAGGGAACCAAGCGGACGGCCGCCGCACCCACTCAGCTGAAAGTTATCAAGCTCCCGCCCAATCTTCTCCTCAATCTGGTAAAAGCCTTTCTGGTCAAATCGCTCCAGCGCCTGCGTATACTCCTCAATCTTACGCATATTATCGCCCATAGTCTCGGGGTACTCATCGATGATTTTCTTTAAGCTCGCGTATTCCGGCAGCCCCGCCAGGATGTAGCTCAGCACCGTCTGATCGCCCAAACCGTGATGCTCCTGTGCCGTACTGGCCACCGTGATACCGCGACGAAAAATCACCTCGCCAGTATAGTCGGTGTCCGTGCCTGCCAAGATGCCAAACAGTGTCGATTTGCCAACGCCATTGCGGCCAACCACGCCGACCTTTTCGCCATCATCCACGCTAAACTTGACGTCGCGCATCAACGTCTTGTCGCCAAAACTCTTCTCGGTGATGTGAATGTCGGCTATCATTGGGCTATTGTACCACACGTCATACCGTAAGGGTATTGAAATATATGATTTTTTGTGGTATAATACAAGTTATGGAAAACGATTCTCATGCTAGTCAAGAAGCTAAAATTATTCCTCTTGCTCCGTATCTCAACAAGAAGGCCATGCAAGAAGCTGGTCGTATCGTGTTTAGACGACTCGGTGCAGATACTGAGGAGTCACCGTCAGAACCGCTAGCCCCGGTTTATGACATCTCCGGTCGTTTTTCAAGAACCACAGCTCCAGAAGCTGCCGCTGAAGAAGACATCACTACTGGGGAGCAAGATACCGAAAGGGAAGTCATTGCAGAAATGATGGAAGATATCACAACAAACCTTGAAGCTTTACCGAAATGCGACAGTGACATAGGAGGATTCCTAGACATCATTAATGGTCAATTGGAGGATTGCTACGAAGAGCTTAGCCCTAACCAAAAGAAAAAGTTAGCCATCAAGCTAACCAGCGTACTGGGCGAGTACCACGAAAACCTCTCTAAAGCAGTAGTCCACCACCCAAACCTTGTAAAGATCCTGGGCGTTGCCCTTTATATGCAATATGACCCTCTCTTTCAGGCAATGAAACGGCATCCAAGTTATCAACCGACCGATAAGACGAAAACAATTGAGGAAACAAGTAGAAAAGCCGCTGATATATTAAGCCTCAGTCCAGGCAAATACAACTTTCACACCGGCGTCTACACACCAGCAGACTGATAAACCTGCTATAATGGGACCATGCCAAAGCCTAAGGTAAAAAAGCCAGCTACTCACGCCGTCGTTAACCGTCGAGCACGGTTTGACTATGAGCTAGGCGAGGAAATCATAGCTGGGCTAGTGCTGACAGGAGCAGAAGTACGAGCTGCACGAGACGGCCATGTCCAACTCAAAGGCGCCTTTGTCAGCCTGAGAAATGACGAATTGTGGCTCAATAACGCGAGTTTTTCGTTGCGGCTGAACGTTCGTGGTCAGGCAAATTCAAAGAGTGTCGACACCTCAGCGCGGAAGCTGCTGGCCAGTCGTAAACAAATTGACCGATTCGCTGCTGCCAAACAACAAGGACTGACAATTGTCCCGACCAAATTATTAACCAATGGTCGCTTCATCAAAATTGTCATTGCACTCGGACGGGGCAAAAAACGCTACGATAAACGTGAGACCATCAAGCGTCGAGATCAGGATCGTGAGACTCGTCGGCAACTTTCTGGTCGATAAGCTCTTGGTATAATTTTTCCAGCTTCTTCACTTGGCGGCTTTCGGTAAATTTGGCTGCCAACTTTTTACTGACAGCACCAAATTCTTGACGTTTGTTGGCATCCTCCAGCAGGGCAATGATCGCTCGCCCAAAGCTCGTCGGATTATCATTCGCGATGAAACCATTCACGCCGTCTTGCACCACTTCTGACAGCTCTTTGTCCACCAAAACAATTGGCAGTCCTGCGTGAGCCGCTTCATGTAGCACCCAGCCTTGCGTATCTTTCAACGACGGAAAGGCAAATACGTCCAGCACCGAATATGCCAAACCAAGTTTTTCGCGTGGCATGGCACCGGTGAAAATAATTCTGTCAGCATATTTGGTTACAGCAGCCATTTCCTCCAAGGTCTTTCGGTATTCAAAATCACCAACAAACAGCAGCTTCGCTTTGGGGCGTTTCTTGGCAATGTGTCGCTCAAACGACTTGATCAGCAGTGGCAAGTTCTTTTCTTCACCCAACCGGCCAACAAATCCAAAGATTTCATCATCTTCCGCCAAGTTCCACTGCTCACGAAATGCCTTCACTTCAGCTTTTGTCGGGCGAGGCAGTGCGTTTACACCATTTGGCATCAGTACCAATTCGTATTGATAATCATCGTACTGCCAGGACTTTAGTTGCTTGCAGCTCTTTCGGCACAGGGCAATGACCGCGTCTGCTTTGCTATACAAAATGGTGATGACGCTTTCAATGATGTCTTTGTTCCACTTGGTAACACCAGCTCGCGGCTTGTATAATTTGGCGATTTCTAGTAGATCATGACCGCGCAATCTCACCGACATCGGGAAGACAATTCCCGCCAGCGCCAAGGCACCAGGTAACACTGCTGGGTAATGATCAACAAACTCGTAGATATCCGTACAGTGCTGAATCACCAACGGAATATTATTCTTTTTGGCGGCTTTCACGCCGACCAAACCAATTTGTGATGGCGTAAACACATGTACGATGTCCAGCTCCAGCTCTTTGATGCGACGCTGTACTGCCGGCGGAAAGAATACCGACGTGTCATAATCATCGAAAAATGCACCCTTGATTGACGGGAAGCGGATGATGCGTGAGTCAGAATCTTCGTTGAGCAGCTCGGCTTGCTTGGACGGACTCATTGACTTGGCAGGGCAAAACACATAGACTTCATGCCCCAGGTTCTCCAGCTCTCGCTTGAGCGATTCGACCACAAAAACGATGCCATTGATTGATGGTCGATAGGTATCAGTAAACAGTCCAATTCTCATGATTCTAGTACGCTCCTGTAAAATTCCACTAATCGCTCACCGCCAGCTCGACTGTCAAACCGTTTGGCAATCCGACCAGCTGCAGCAACTTGTTGTTTATACCATTTGGTGTCATCTCGCAGTTTGTCTATCACCTGAACAGCATCTTGAGCTGAGGAAATAAACTGAGCATCTGGGCGGAATGTATCGTCATATTCATGAATATCTCTCAGGATGATTGGCAGCCCGGCACCCGCGGCTTCTAACACACACATTGGATGATTTTCCTGTTCAGCAGGCAAGAAGAAGACGTCGGCCGCATGTAAATAGGTCATGACGTCTTTATGTTCAACTACGCCTGTGATGATCACATTGTCAGGAGCCGATGCTATCAAGTCTTGCATTTTGCCATATTCTGCGCCCAAATGTTTGAAAGGAATGCCGCCCACCCAAATGAACGTTACCTCGGGCAGGGCTTGTGCCGTTTCAAAAAACGTGTCCAGACGCTTACGCGGCTGAACCTGTCCATTACCAACCACCACAAAGTCTGACGGCTTCAGTTTCAGTTTTTTGCGAGCAGCTTGTTTGGTTTTCAGAGTAGACGCATAGCGACTCATGTCGACCGTATTGTATAGTACTTCCACGCGCGTTTTCAGCTTCATTGGACCAGTCATGGTTTCCTTAACCATGTTAGAGCAGGCCAATACCAAATCCGCTTGATTATACGCCCAGCGCATATATGCTCGCACTAGCCATTGCATTCTACCCATGCCTTTAATGCTCCCAACCAAGGAAGCAGGGATGACGTGACCAGAGATAATCTTTTTGCCACGTGAACGTTTGAGCATCCACATTGAATACAGGCCAATAGTCTGGGCATGGACAATATCTGCATTAGAGCGGGCTTGATTGACCACGACGGACGTGTCTTTTCTCGCCTTAAGCGCATTTGTCATCTCTACAAAAGCAGTGTGAACACCATGGCCTTGGACAGTAAACTCACTCTCGGAAATCATATCGACGTTCAGTCGAGTCTTGCGTGTCATGCTACCTATTATACCACAAGTCGCGTCCCAACCGCTTCGCCTCTGGCCGCACGCACGATATTGCCGTCACTCAGCAGGTCGCAAATAATCATTGGCTTTTTCTCTTCAGCAGCCAGGCCGATAGCCGCTTTATCCATCACGCCAATGTCTGGATTTGCCAAAACTTCGTCATAGGTCAATTGGTCAAATTTGACAGCATCAGCAAACTGGACCGGGTCCTTGTCGTACACACCGTCCACTTTGGTGGCTTTGATCACCACGTCGCACTGCATCTCCAGCGCCAAATTGACAGCTGCTGTGTCGGTGGTCAAAAACGGTCTACCAGTACCACAACCAACCACTACTACGCGACCTTTTTCTAAGTGACTAACTGCTCGTCGGTAGGTATATTGATCGACAAATTGGTTCACTTCCACTGTCGACAAGGCGCGCGTCGCCAGGCCATCATCATTGAACACATCAGCCAGGGTGATGGCATTGATCAACGTTGCCAGCATGCCTGCGTTGTGCGCCGTCACGTCACCGATACCGCCACCAGCAATTTGCGCACCACGCACATAATTACCACCACCAACCATGATGACGACTTGCGTTCCGCTCGCCACCACTGGCTTAATTTGTTCGGCGATCCACCGCGCTCTGGCGTGATCAAATCCACCAGCATATTGTCCTTGTAATTGTTCGCCCGAAAGCTTGAGAAGAATTCTGCTATACATACGTTCATTGTAACAATTTATGCCGCTTCTTGCACAAACTCCGCCATATCAAGCCTATACGCGGCTCACAAAACCCGCTACAATAGCCACATGAAGTTATTTTCCTGGAACGTCAATGGCATCCGCGCAGTCCTGAATAAAGGTGAGTTTACCACGTTCATCGAAACCTACGACCCGGATATTATTTGCCTGCAAGAAACCAAAGCTCAACGCGGGCAAGTAGCCTTAGATCTGCCACAATTTTATGAGCATTTCTATTCAGCAGCCAAAAAGGGCTATTCTGGCACCGCCATATTTTCAAAGCAACCAGCCCTGAACTATCATGACGGCTTTCCAGCGGACATCGCCGACAAATACAACCTCGCTGCTGACGAATACGGCGACCCTAACGACGAAGGCCGCATCATCGCTGCTGAGTTGGATGGGTTTTGGCTGGTCACGTGCTATACACCAAATTCTAAAGGCGATCTCAGCCGCCTCAGCTTGCGTCATGATCAGTGGGACCCAGCTTGTCTGGAATATCTCAAAGGCCTGGAACAGGGGAGTTACGGCGCAGCCAAGCCAGTATTATACTGCGGCGACATGAACGTGGCTCATCAAAGCATCGACCTTGCCAGGCCCAAAGATAACGTCGGCAAGCACGGCTTTACCGACGAGGAACGAGCCGGCTTTCAAGCATATCTGGATGCTGGATTCGTCGACGTATTTCGCGCACAACACCCAACAGCAACAGACGCATACACTTGGTGGACTCACTGGGCTAATGCCAGAGCCCGAAACGTTGGTTGGCGCATTGACTACTGGTTGGCAAGCCAAGAACTGGCACCATCCATCAAACAAGCGCACATCCACCCCGAACAGCTGGGCTCCGACCATTGCCCAGTCAGCATAGAACTTTAGTCCACAAAAAAGCACCCGAGTTGTGCGGGTGCTTTTAGTGTTAGTAAGCGCTCAGATTATTGGCGGCGGCTTACGATGTAGGCAACGGCAGAAGCAGCAAGTGAGCCGAGACCAAAGATTGAAAGGAGCGCGTCAGTCGTACCAGTTCGTGGCAACTCAGTTGTCGTTGGAGCTGGTGGGGTAGGTTGCTTAGGAGCAGGAGGGGTAGTTGGAGGAGTGCTTGGCTTACATGCGTCGCTGTCCACCGATGCGTATCCCTCGTTCTTTTGGTCCTTAGTCCAGACGCTGATGATCTGCTTGGTCTTGATGTCACAGACTTTCACCTTACAGTCTTCTTCGTTCTTTGAGTAACCTTGCTTGTTTTCTTCACTCTTGCGTACGGTTATGATCTCACCAGTTTTGATGTCACAAACCTTAACTTTTGCACAGTCAGCAAAATTCTTTGAGTGTTTACTTGTGTCGTATTCACTTTCTTTGATAGTGACAATTGTGTCAGTCTTCAAGTCACAAACTTGAATTTTTGGCTCTTCAGTCACCGTGATGGTAACTTTACAGTTTTGGCTGGTTACGCCATTGTTGATGGTAACAGTTGCAGTGTAAGTACCAGCTTTTGTGTAGGTGTGCTCAGCCTTGTTGCTGCTACCAGTTGTCTTTTGGCCATCGCCAAAGTCGAAAGTATAGCTACTGATGCTTGCACCATTCTTTGCAGTTGCAGTTGCAGCAAAGGCGAACTTGTTGCGGGTACCAGCGACTTGTTGAGCGCTCAATGCGTCACACGTCAATACTGGCTTTGGAGCTGGTGTTGGTGGAGGTGTTGGCTCACCCCAAAGTGGGTTACCACAGTCTTTAATAACTGCTTGAATGAACTTACCATTACCGTCCAACCATACAAACACTGGCTTCTTGCTTGCCACTGGCATAAAGCTGTGACGAATCAAGTAGCTTGGGTATGATTTACCACCAATTTGCTGGTAGTTGATTGGGTTGGTGTAGTTAACGTGACGGCGCTGAATGGTTTTTGCATTCGTTGCTACGACACGACCGTTCACCGTAACGGTGTTGTTTGAAGCGTCTGCCACACCTTCGTGCATACCAGCGCCCTCAACCATTGATTGTGTAATGCCGAAGTAGTTGTAAATACCACGGACTTCGCTGTCGCTGTGATAAGCCGACTTCATGGCACTATGAGTCATGGTACCACAACGAACGATCTTGATATCTGAACAGCCGACGGCGTCAGAAGGCGTAGCATACCAAATACCACCGATAATCGCGGCAGTAATAGAGCCAGCCAAAAGTACTCTCTTTACTATTTTATTCATTGTTTCCTCCTCAACCTTACTATTTCTCACCGGTTGTTACGGTCCATATTAGCACAAACTTTTGTATTTGTCAATAAAAATGTATAAATATATTGCTTATGGTTTCTGTAAGTCTGCTATAATAAAGAATATCTAGAGGTAATGCATGAAAATTCAAAGACAATTTCCTTGGAAAGAACTGATCAAATGGGGAAGCGCTGTTTTAGCGTGTCTTGGCGTTGCTTATTTACTGTATCTCAACAACCAGTACGAAAAGAAGCCAGTCGACAACACGCCAGGTCAAATCCAGGAAAAACCCACCGCCGCTAAACCAGCACCAGCACCGACACCAAAGGAGGTTCAAGTCACACTACCTGGAGCTACACCAATCCCAGCCAGGCAAGAGGACTACCAAGCTGACGGCAGCATCTGGCAAATCGTCAACCAAACCCGTGGCTTTAAACAGCCAACCTACGTGCCGAGTGACCTACAAACCGCGGACGTACCGACCTTGCCGGGCAGGGGACCAGAGGAGCGATCTCTACGAGCAGCGATTATGCCGGACCTAAAAGCATTGATGGCGGCCGCCGAAAGCGCTGGCTCGCCAGTACGACTAGGGAGTGGATATCGCAGCTATCAGACGCAAGTCGGGCTATTTAACCGATACGCCCGTCAAGTTGGTGAAGCACAAGCAGCACGATTTAGCGCCCGACCTGGCTACAGCGAACACCAATCCGGTCTCGCCCTAGACTTTGGCTCACCCGACGGCAAATGCTGGGTAGATGATTGTTTCAAAAACACCAAAGCAGGGAAATGGCTGGCGGCTCATGCCCACGAATACGGCTTCATTTTGCGCTATCCAGAAGGCAAACAGTCAATCGTCGGCTATCAGTACGAAGCCTGGCACTTCCGTTACGTCGGCCGTGAGCTCGCCGGCGCGCTGCACCAGTCCGGCTTAACCCTAGAAGAAGCATTACCATACCTAGAAAAAGCACAAAATGAACTGAAGCAGAAGGAGACATCGTCATGAAATTATCAGCTGGGCGGGCAGGGCTGGCATTCGTATTATCCGCATGGGTAACGTTTAGCGGACTGCTGATATGGGGTGGCTTACAGGCCAGTCAACAGAGCCAAGAAGTTAATCAATTAGCAGCGGCCTCAGTCTGGAAACCAGACGCCGTCGTGGAGTTCACTCATAATAATACAACCGAGAAGTTGACTATACCAAGCTGGCGACGGCTCGATGATAGCAACATTTGGGCGCACGTCTGGAAACAACACGGCCTTGATCCAAACTATCAGCCAGAGCTGGCAAATCTTGAAGAGGTGAAAGTTGGTAAATGGGTCGAAGACAAACGCTTGCGCCCACAAGCACTAAACAATCTCAAGCCATTCGCAAAAGCCGCGGAAGCAGCCGGTCATCCCATATTGATTACCAGCGCCTATCGCTCCTACGCCGACCAAGAAAAAACTCGCAAAGAATTAGCTCGCACCAACGGGCAATTGTACGCTGATGAATTTGTGGCAGAACCAGGCAAGAGTGAGCATCAACTGGGACTGGCGGTGGACTTTTCATCATACGCCGAACCATGCATGGAAAAATTTACCGCCTGCCGCCTCGACAAGGCTTCCGCAGAGTGGCTGGCAGCCCATGCTCACGAATACGGCTTCATTTTGCGCTATCCAGAAGGCAAACAAGCCATCACTGGCGTCGCACCAGAATCATGGCATTTCCGCTATGTTGGCAAGGACCTAGCGAGCTTTATGCACCGCAACAAGCTCACGCTCGAAGAAGTGATGTCACAGCTAAAGAAAGCTCGTGAGACCTCATGAATTCGTCATACTGGCAGCGACAGGAGCCAAGTAAGCCTTTGTTTCCTGATGTCGAGTGGAATCGCCCCGAGCGGCTCGACCAGTCTGGGCGCTTAGCCATCATTGGCGGCAATAAACTAGGCTTTTCGTCTGTCGCTGAGGCCTACACAACCGCTCAAACAACTGGCGTTGGCCAAGTCCGCGTGTTACTGCCTGATGTCCTCAAAAAAAGTGTACCATCCAGCATGACTGATGTCTTGTTCGCACCAACCAATCCATCTGGTAGCCTAGCGCAAGCAGCGCTCACGGAAGCCATGTCGCTCTGTGACTGGTCCGACGTCCTCTTATTGATCGGCGACGCTGGCAGAAACAGTCAAACGGCAATCGTCCACGAAGAGCTGGTCAAGCGCTCACAACAGCCAGTCGTCATCACCCGTGACGCCATCGACCTACTGCAAAACAGTTTTGCGGAGATTTTGGACAATCAACATGTGGTATTTGTAGCTTCTTTTGCTCAAGTGCAAAAAATATTTCGTTCAGTGTACTATCCAAAAATGCTGACGTTCAGCATCCAACTAGCACAGTTTGTCGACATACTTCATAAATTCACCATCACCTATCCAGTCACCATCTGTACCTTCCATGCCGAACACGTGGTCATCGCCCACGGCGGTACCGTTGTCACCCAAGCCTGGGACGAGCCGATGGCCATCTGGCGTGGAGTTGTTGGCGCAAAAATCGCCAGCTATTTGATGTGGTCGCCCAGTTCGCCACTGGCTGCTGCCAGCACCGCCGTCTGCGCGGGGTAGTTGCTTACGCTAACCATTGACATTTCATGTTTTTAGTGATATAATCCAAGGTAGCTTTCGCTCGAAGTTTTGTCAAAGGGCGGGAGTCGCCCTTTAGCTTTGAGCGATACACCTTGAGAGGAGGTGTATCATGTACGGGAGAAATAATCCGGGGGACTGTCTATTCCCCCTAATTATGGGGTCACTCTACTCTTCGGTGGCGTTTTTTATAATCGCCACCGAAGAGATTAATTGGCAGACGATTGGCGTCTGCCTACTTGCTTTCATAGTAGGTGCTGCTCACATCTACTATGGCGTCCGGCTCCTGCGTATCAAATTAGCAGGAGCCGGACGCCGCCCACCGAAAATAGTTCGCCGAATCGGCTCAACCTGATTGAGTGCTTCATAGCATTCTCGAGTTGACTAAACCCGATTCAGCTTGAGCCAGTTCGGTGGGCTATTTTCTTTGTTCATATATAAAAATCGCCCAGTCAGTGGGCGATGGTTGCTTGGAGCGACCTCTGGTACCGCGGGCCGGACTTGAACCGGCACGAGCTATTGCTCACCAGATTTTGAGTCTAGCGCGTCTACCAATTCCGCCACCGCGGCACGAGAGGGCGCTCCAAAACTACTGGTTATTATATCACGCCATCCTCGCCCTCGACAAGGGGGTAATTTTGTTTTTTTGATGATTTTCCTGTATCATTAAACATAAGTATGAACCCCGGAAGTCCACGACCATTCCAACCGCCAGCGCGCGACCAATCATCAGCGCGCAATGCTGCTGCTGATGTCATCCGCGGGCAAATCAACTCGATCTATACTGGCAATTCATCTGAAGCTGCACCCCACACCACGCCCGCGCTAGCCAGCACAACCCCACAAGAGCCAGCGCTGCAACCGCAACCTCAGCCACAAGCCGCTACACCAGTAGCCAAACCAGCTCCACAAGCCGAATCACAAGGCCATCGCCTGAACAATACACCGCGGACTAGCACCGCTGCTGCGGCCATCAACCAAGCTACCCAACCGACCAACAGCACCCCGCAAGCCACACCTGACCAGTGGCAGCAATACCACAGTGCCTGGCAAAAATATTATCAGATGTATTATGAACGGTATTACGCCAACCACCTGAACACTCAACAGTCTCCAGCTCAGCAGCCGCAAACCAGCACTCCAAAAACAGCAGATACCTTGTCACCGCAGCAACAGGCCATCCGCGATCTGCGCTCCAAGATCCGCAGCACCGTCAATGACTCCGCCAAAAAAGTGCGAAATTCTCGACATTTCATCCCAGCCCTCGCTGGGACCATGGTCATGTTGGCATTTGTCGTCTTGCAATACAACCGAGTCATTTTGGGCACCGTCGCAGCCTATACCAGCCCCGGCAACATTGAACCTCAGAATATCATCGTCGACCCAAGCATTGACACCAAAGTCAGTGCTGAACCAAAAATCATCATCCCAAAGATCAATGTTGACGCACCAGTCGTATACGGCGCCGCACCAGATGTCCAGTCGCAGCGCAAGGCCATGGAAAACGGCGTGGCACACTTTGCCGTGTCTGGAGCCAGCGCATTGCCAGGGCAGGCGGGAAATGTCGTCTTGGCCGGCCACTCAAGCAATGACGCCTTTGCCGCCGGAGGATATAAATTCATCTTCGCTCAAAATGAAAAGCTCCACAAAGATGACGTCATATACCTTAACTATGAAGGCAAACGATACACCTATAAAATTACTGGCTCAGAAGTCGTCAAGCCAAACGAGGTATCAAAAATCCAAACTGGCACCCAAAAACCAATGTTGACACTGGTCAGTTGCGTTCCTGTTGGCACTGCCGACAAGCGTCTGCTGGTCTACGCTGATCAAATCAGTCCAAATCCAAATACTGCTTCCGCTGCTGCTGAAAACAACGCAACAGGACAAATACCAGGCAATCCATCGCCAACTGTCTTGGAGCGCATCTTTGGCGCTCGATAACCGGAAAAGTTTCCGTACGCTTATGACTCTGTCGTCATCTTTAAACGACTGAGGATCAGTTTGTCACCGTCACCGACAAACGAGTAGAGATATTTACCGTCAGGGGACAGTGCTGCATCGTAACCAGCAGCTACTGGGGTCAGTGTGTGCGCATTGGTGCCGTCAAACTCCTGAATCACCAAGTTGCCACTCGCGTCACGTCGCCAGACATAAAACTCGTCCAACCACTTAAGTTCACTCACTGCATCAAGCGTGATAACTGGTGAAATGGTTTCTCGCTCAATGTCATAATTCACGAAGCCGGTTTCATCTTTGATAATCACCATACGCCCGTCGCTGTTCAGCGTCAGATCTTTGATGGTCCGTCCAAACGCCACCTTTTTCACCGAATTCAAAAACTTCTTTACCGCCTCTGAATCTTCGGTTGATGGACGCAGATCACCGCGATAGATCTGTGCCGTGTCATTGACTGTCACAACCACGGTATCCTTGTTGAAATATTTTGAGGCCTTGATTTTTACCACATCATCAGTTTGCGCTGACGCAGCCCGATACATGATTCGCGACTGCTCCCAGCCTTTTTTCCACACGCCAGCCACTTTGACATTTGCTTCAGTACCAACATAAGCGATCGTCTCACTGCCGTACAATACAAACGACTGAACACCAGACAACACTGGACGCGACAGGGAAGCGCCAGCCACATTCATCTGGCGCACATGACCGCCATTTTGCAAGACATATAGCTCATTGCCATTAGTGCCGATAAAATGTGCATCCAAAATATCCACGCTGGCAATATTCGTCACATCAATCATCTCTTTTGGATTATCCCGGTCAAAGCGCAACCACTGAATCTTGCCCTCAGAGCCCTCTGGCGTATAGATGTGTTTGAGCAGCACATAGCGACCTGCAAAGTCCCACTCAGCGATGGCAAATTGATGCTTGGTTGTGGCTGAATCATACTGAGCCAAATGTTGTGTACTAATGTCAGTTTCCGTAAACTTAGGGTTATTGTACGACCGGACGTCACCCCAAAACAGTTTTGGCGTTCCGTTCACCACACCCACACCAGCCATGAACCGCCCACCAGGCGCAAATTTAGCTGATTCCAGCACTGGATATTCTTTCAGGTTGGCGCTTTCTTTCTCTTCAGGAATCATCCGAGCATACACCAAATGCGTCACCGTACCCGCCTTGATGTCCAAAGTCTTTTGCCATGGCTCATAGCCGTTCAGTTTCATGGTGAACTGATGCTGCCCAGGTACAATCAAGCCCTTAGTCTGCGTCAAATTAAACGCGTTGCCATCAATTGACACCTGCGCGCCACGCGGAAACGAATCATATTGCACCAAGCTGTTTTGCTCGATTTTCAGGTCTTTTGAATTGAATTGATAGCCAAAGTTGTGCCACAAAAGGACGACGATTAGACCAATCACCATCAGCGTCATGATGGTGTACACCAAAGTACGACGCACGATTTCTTTTGCGGAGGTATTGTTGTGGTACATAAAACGAATTATACCACATTTTCGCCCTTGCAAAAACCGCTGGCACTTTGTACTATAATATATAGAAGTTCGCGAGGGAACATCGTAACAAGGGGAAGAAATGAAACAAGAATTTATCAATGTCAATGGTAAGGCATACGACCCAGTCACAGGGCTACCACTACCAATCTCAGTTGAAAAATCACCAACCGTAGCGCCAACGCAGCCCAAACGCGTAGTCAAGGCATCAACCGCACGCGGTACAACTACTGCAACTATTCACCGTGTCTCAGTACAAAAATCAGCCACCCTCAGCCGACGCCACATCAAAAGACCCCCTCAGAAATCCCTTGCTACCCGTCCGGTTAGGACCCCAAATGCGACCGTACAGCAACATGTTGCCGTGAAAAAATTCTCCCCTCAGATAGCTCAAAAACCAGCAGTAGAAGCACCAAAAAAACCTGTCCAGATAGACCGTCCGGCAGAAGTGCACCCAGTTGTACAACGCGCCAAGCAGCGACAAATCGCCAAAGTGCCCGTCACGCCAGTCCAAAAGACTGAGCCAAAGCCAGCATCAATTCTCAAAAATGAAGCCATCACTGAAGCTTTGGCCAAAGCTCAAGAGCCAAAACCGGAGAAACGTCACCGCGCCAAGCGCAAGCAGAGCAAGCTGAAGCGATGGACCAGCCTGGCGTCTGCAGGGCTTGCCATCATGCTCCTTGGTGGCTATTTCACCTATCTCAGCATGCCAAACATTTCCATTCGTGTCGCCGCCCTGCAGTCTGGCATCAACGCCACCTATCCTGGTTACAAACCAAATGGCTATGCGCTCAACGGCCCAATTTCCTTCAAGCAGGGAGAGGTCAGCATGAAGTTTGCATACGCTGACGGCACCGCCAACTACACAATTTCTCAGAGCAAGAGCAACTGGGACTCAGCCGCTGTCAAAGAATACATCTCAGGAAAATCAGGTGCGCCAGCTACAACCATCGTCGATGGCCTGACTATTTTTGCAGCAGGAGAAAATGTCGCTTGGGTGAATGGCGGCATCTTGTACCAGATCAACAGCCATGCTCCACTCTCCAGCGAACAGATTCGCAAAATAGCTACCAGCATGTAGTATAATGTCATCATGACTATTCGTACTCGTTTTGCGCCATCACCAACCGGCTACATTCATGTTGGAAATGTTCGAGCTGCCTTATTTCCGTGGTTATTGACACGTCAGCAGGGAGGCTCATTTATCTTACGCATTGAGGACACTGACCGGTCGCGGTTTGTGCCTGGCGCCGAAGACTTGATATTGGACACACTGGAATGGCTCGGCATCGACTGGGACGAAGGGCCGCGCAAAGGTGGATCGCACGGACCATACCACCAGTCAGAACGGCTAGAGATTTACCACACCTGGGCGAAAAAGCTCGTAGAGAAGGGACTCGCCTATGCCGATCCATACACGCCCGAGGAAGTGCAGGGATTTCGAGAAGAAGCACGGGCTTTGAAAAAAGCTTTCTTGTACCGTGATTATCGGCCAGAAAATCCCCCAGAGTGGGATGGCACTCAGCCGCTCAGATTTAAAGTAACATCACCAAAACGATACACTTGGAATGACCCCGTCATGGGCGAGCTATCAGCTGGCCCTGAAGCCCTGGATGATTTCATCCTCATCAAAGCTGACGGCTATCCAACCTACAATTTTGCGCACATCATTGACGACTTTGAGATGGGCGTCACTCACGTCATCCGCGGGTTGGAATACATCTCCAGTACTCCTAAATATTTGAGCCTATACGAAGCCCTGGAAATCACACCACCAACCTTGGTTTGCTTACCGCATATCATGGCTCCAGATGGCAGGAAAAAGCTCGGTAAACGAGACGGCGCCAAAAGCGTGACTGATTACCGAACTGACGGAATCCTACCAGAAGCCATGCTAAACTTCTTGGCGTCCATGGGCTGGAACGATGGCACTGAGCAGGAAATCTTCAGCAGGCAAGAGCTGATTGATAAATTCAGCCTCGACCGAGTGCAGCGTTCGGGCGCACGTTTTGATGAGAAGCGTTTGCTGTGGATGAATGGACAATGGATCCGCCAAATCAGCCTGGACGACCTCTATCAACGAGTAGAGAGCTATTGGCCACAATCAGCTGCCCAGTTTGATGCGTCATACAAACACCAAGTCTTGGCTCTGGTACAAGATCGGCTCAAAACACTGGCTGAGCTACCCATGATGAGTCGCTTTTTCTTTGAAGAACCAGAAGTCAACTGGGAACTGATCACCAGTAATAAGCAGCTGAAAAAATTATCTGAGGGTGAAATTCGCGAACTCCTGCAAACCGCACATGACAAGCTGGCAGAGTTGGCCGACTGGAGCCCTGAAACCATCCAAGAAACGCTAAACCAGCTACTAGAAATCACTGGTCAAAAGCCTGGCGTACTGTTCAGCCTCATTCGCATCGTCACGACATGGGCACCTTTCAGTCCACAATTAAACGACACGCTGGCATTGTTTGGCAAAGACAAAACCCTCAGCCGCATTGCTAGCCAATTGTAATGATATTCGCATTTAGGGATGACTATGACTTTTGGTCAGTCTCGTGTATTTTTTCCTTGATTTCCTTTAGCAGCCCTAACCGATCACGAGGAGCGTAACCACCCTTGACACCTAACGTTTTAACATCCTTAGTACTAAATCGAACCTCTTCCGCAAGCGCAGTCTTCAGGCAGTCAGTCTTTACTGGACATTTTTCACACAGCTTAGTAGTAAATGTACCAACCGCTCTCTTAGCACATAGTTTGCGCATATCCCAGTCTGGATTTACTGCATCATGATTACCAACAACCTCATTAATGGCAGCCTGAAGCGGGGGCACAAACCTCTCCGAATTAACAGGCTCCATCACGGCTGGTTGATATCCTTCAGACGCACCACTAAGGTGGTAGAATGTAACGGTTGTATTAGTATCTTGAACAACCGTTTTTTTCAAACATCCCAAAGACCCGTCCTCCTCGACTTCAATTTCACCTAGTGCTTGTCGAATTGTTTCATTAAACAGACCAGCTTTAATGAGAGACTTGGAGCCGTGAGCTTCACACCACCGCTGAGACAGCTGAGGCACTGTCATTGTCTGTCCATCCGCCAAGCACTCAATGATAAAATCCTTCACAGTTCCCAAGTCTTCTGGAGACGCTGCTTGTTCAATTGAAGTTCTTCCTAATTCATTCATAATGATAACTATATAATATACCTCATATTTTACAAAGCATAGCCGTAATCACTAGTGCCATACCATATAAAACGCTTATTGTATATACATCAAACAACCCATTGCAAAAATCGTAAAGAACGTGCTATAATTTGTAAAAGCAGCACAAATATTTGACTTGAGTTACATATTGTTGTATAATCAAGCACATAGAAATGATAAAAATATATGCAGGGTGTGGCAGAGAGGATACTTGGAATATACCATGAGCAAACCAGAAATAGCTGACGCGGCAGAGAGTTTGAATACAGCGGTTGCGGATATTCTTGGTAGCATTTCTCAGGAGCGTGAGCGTGAAATCATTTCACGTCGCTTTGGACTGGAAGACAGGAAAGAGACATTGGAACAGATCGGTGAGATGTTAGGCATTACTCGTGAGCGCGTTCGTCAACTTGAAAAAGCCATCCTCACCAAACTGCGTGCGTCAGTAGCAGAAGACAAATTGCCATCTGTTAATTCCGCCGAAAAGCTCATCGTTTCACATCTGTCAGAAATGGGCCGTGGTGCTCGCATGCAAAACTTGACATCACACATTTTGGGTCGTGATGCGACACTCCTGGAGCGCTCAGCTGTCGCTTTCTTGGCAGAATTAGCGCCAGGCTTGACTGTTATCAATGAAAATGACGATTTCTATCAGTCCGCGGTCATCTCATCCGTCGGTGACGAAAAGTCAGTGAAAAAACAAGTTGAAGAAATTGTTAAGTTCATCAAGAAACACGGCCAGCCAATCACCGCTGAAGCAATTCACGAGTCCATGGACTATGAGCATCCGCAGAACATCGCAGCACTGGCGTCCATCAGCAAGAAGCTGGCTGAGCTGAAAGGGAACTGGGGGCTCATCAAATGGCCAACCGTCAACCCAAAGAATATTCGCGACAAGATCTTTGTCATCCTGGACGACAACGGCAAGCCAATGCATTTTTCAGAGATTGCTAAGGCCATCAAAGACAGTGATTTCAAGCGCAAAAATGTCACCACACAAGCGATTCACAACGAACTCATCAAAGACAGCCGCTTCGTGCTGATTGGTCGTGGTATCTATGCCCTGGACTCATGGGGCTACAGCCGCGGCACTGTTGCTGACATCATCACCGACATCCTCAAAGAAGCTGACGAGCCACTGCACCGCGACGAAATCATCAAACGAGTTTTAGACAAACGCCAGGTCAAAGAAACGACTATTTTACTGAACCTGCAGTCAAAGTCACAGTTCAAGCGTGTCGCCAAGGCTACCTACGTGTTTGAACAGCAACAAGCCTGATTGTATTGTTACATCAAATATGGGATAATTTAATAGCATGGAAATATTTTCCTGGACTATAACATTATTGATGCAGTGGTATGTTTGGTTGCCGCTGGTTATTTTGTTATCTTTTTTGACGTGGCGCAATTATCAACAGCTGAATGAATTCATCTCAAGCGACAACGTTTTACTCATTTTGGAAATCCCAAAAACCAATGACAAGAAAGAACTTGCCGCCGAGCAATTATTCGCCAGCCTGCACGGCATCTTGCGCGATAAACGCGAGCTCAAACTGAGCAGGGGAGCGCAAGAGCATTTGAGCTTTGAAGTGGCTTCGGTCAATGGGCAAATTCGGTTCTATGTCTGGACACCGCGGTCCCTGCAAAGCTTCGTGGAAGGGCAGATCTACGCCCAATATCCAACCGTCCAAATCCACCAGGCCAGTGAAGATTATACCGAGCACGAACGTGATCATTCGGTAACCTACACCACAGAAATGACTTTAACGGCGTCTGAATTTTTACCAATCAAAACCTTTCAAACCTTTGAAGTCGACCCGCTGGCTGGCATCACGGGAACATTGGCAAAACTAGAGTCAACAGGTGAGGAGTTGTGGATTCAAGTGCTAGCCAAACCAATTGAAGACTCGTGGCAAGTGGAGGCTGACCACTGGATCTCCCGCTTGCGCGAAGGCGCTGCCAGCATCTTACCAAGCGTCGGCGGTAGCATGCGTTGGCTCGGCGGCTTGTTTGCGGCCTTATGGCGACCGCCAGAGGAGGGATTATCTGGCGGTAAGGGTCCAGAAATTTCTGAACGCAACAAAACCCGCATCGCCGAGGCTGAGAAGAAAGCCACCAAGTTGGGCTATGAGGTAAAAATACGCCTGGCCTATCTTGGAGAGAACCAAACCAACGCCAAGCTGCGCATGCAGGCACTGGTGGGAACTTTCAAACAATTCAACTCAACAAACCTAAACGGCTTTAAGCCCATCAAAGCCGCCTACGGCAAAGAATTTTTAGAAAAATATCGTCGTCGTGCATTTTTTGGCA
The DNA here is from genome assembly GCA_963525845.1 of uncultured Candidatus Saccharibacteria bacterium. GTDB lineage: Bacteria > Patescibacteriota > Saccharimonadia > Saccharimonadales > Saccharimonadaceae > Nanosynbacter. Next base: position 101,097 of record CAURKU010000001.1, on the reverse strand, counting down.
ACGGCTTCATCCTCAACATTGAAGAGCTGGCCTCCGTCTTCCACTTGCCGCACACCAATGTTGAGACGCCAAACATCGTCTGGGCCAGCGCCAAAACCGCCGAACCGCCATCCAAGCTACCCGTCCTGACCGGCAGCGACGCCAATGACGACCAGATTTCCGCCTTTGGCGTCACCAATTTCCGCGGCATCAACCACCAGTTCGGTATGCTGCGCTACGACCGCTCGCGCCACGTCTACATCATTGGCCAGACAGGAGCAGGTAAGTCAGGGTTGCTCGAATTATTTGCACTCAGCGACATCTTTCACAATCAAGGCTACGCCATCATCGACCCGCACGGTGATTTTGCCATCAACAATATGAAATTCATCCCCGGCTCACGGCTGAACGACGTCGTCTATTTCAACCCAGCCGACACCGCTTATCCGCTCGGCTTCAACCCGCTGGAAGTCACCAACCCGAACCAAAAAACCAACATTTCATCAGAGGTCATTGGCGTCTTGAAGCGTATGTTTGGCGATTCATGGGGGCCGCGGCTGGAGTACATTTTGCGCTACACCATCCTGGCACTGCTCGACCGGCCAGAGACGACCATGCTGGACATCACCCGCATGCTGACTGATAAAAACTTCCGCAAGGAAACGCTGGGCTATTGCCGCGACACCGTGGTCTTGCAATTCTGGAATGTTGAATTCGCCAGCTGGAACGACAAGTTCGTCGCCGAGGCCGTCGCACCAGTCCTCAACAAGGTTGGTGCCTTTACTGCCAACCCGATTATCCGCAACATCATTGGCCAGCCCAAGTCCACCTTCAATATCCGCCAAATCATGGACGAAGGCAAAATCCTCATCGTTAATCTATCCAAGGGTCTCATCGGCGAAGACAACGCCGCCATCCTCGGCTCGTTCCTGGTCACCAAGATTCAGCTGGCTGCCATGAGCCGCTCAGACATCCCAGATATCCGCGACCGCCGTCCATTCTATCTTTACGTCGACGAGTTCCAGAACTTTGCCACCGACTCATTTGCCACCATCCTGTCCGAAGCCCGCAAGTACGGCCTCAACCTGACCGTCGCCAATCAGTACATCTCACAGATGAATGAAACCGTGCGCGACGCGGTGTTTGGTAACGTCGGGACCATGATTTCATTCCGCGTGTCTGCCGACGACGCACCGATCCTCGCCAAACAATTTGAGCCGAATTTTGAAGCCGTCGACCTCTTACAAATGCACAATCGCAACTTCGTCATCAACATGGTCATCGGGGGAGAGAAGACCCCAGCCTTTTCCGCGCGCACCCTGGAACTCCCGCCAAGCCAAGCTGACAACACCTTGCACATCATCGAACATTCACGGCGCATGTACTCGCGAAGCAGGGAGGATGTCGAAAAAGAAATCAATGCTGCCATTATGCCGCAGCCGCAGAAGCAGCCACCTCGGCCTGCCACTCAGCCAATCACCAGACAGCCAGCTCAACAGCCTGCCATAGCCGCTAACCCTCGGCCAGTTAAGCTGCAACCAGCCCCGAACAATAATGAAGTCGTTCTCCAAATCCGCGGCAATAGCACGAACGCCAATACCACACCTGACTCAGCCACCGCACCAAAAAAGCGGCGACGAAGACGGAAGAAGAGTACTGCCTAAGGAACTAGCCGCTTATCGTCAAGGGTTGAGCGCACGCACAGCCGCCGCCACCACATCAGCAAGCTTATCATACACTGGAAACTCAGGATCATAGCAGCGAACCTGCGTGATGACATCAAATCGTCGCGAATACTCTGGATGTACACCAATCACCACACGCGATCCGCTCTCAAGCTCCTTGCCCAACTCGAACAGCGCGATAGGGCAGAGGGATTCCTTCGGAAACCAAAACAACACCACTTGCGCCCGCTTGAGGTACTCATACTCCCACTCTATCTGGTGCGTCGCCCCTTTGCCTTGAAAAGCCAGCGCCCTCTTACGACGTGGGTTAGCCACTGTTATATCTTGATTGCTCAATAGAGCTAGCGCCTCCGCCTGCCAGTCTGGGCAATTGGTAATACCTCCCGCCAAAAACAAATCTACCGACGGCAACGTCTCATGCAAACCCCTATTGTCAGGTGAAATAACTCTCATATCTTTATGATAATATCATCTAGCAAAAACAGCAACCGTATCTAAATCGACAGCAGAGAAGTGACCCCTACCCAGCCATCACAGTGCCAACCTCGCCTTCCGTTAAACCTTACATGTATTGGCTGCTGAACGATAATAGAACAAAAAGAGAACTAAAATTGGCCAGAATCTGTCAGACACTGGCACGCTGTAATAGTGCGTTAGCATATGTTATATTACAATTCAGAAATAAAGCGCATAAAAACGCAACCAAGAACTAGGGGCTAAAATCTAGTAATTGCACACAAAAGACGCAGCAGACATATAGCAAAGGGCAAGCTAATTATTTTAAGCCAGCCAAGCGTACAGGCAACTAAAAATCCAATTGTAACATGTCAAAATCAATGAGTGTGTATTCATAAAATAGAAATATCCTTAATGTCGCACAATGTATGTTTTACGAACTGTATAGGAGATAACCACGTATGATAATGAGTATGACACATATAGCTATATATAAGGATATATCCAGCTAAATAGTAGGGGCTTTGGAATCTATCATCTTCTACTGCGCGAACATTGTAACTTTTGTTCTTATCATTATTCATCACACACTGTGTCTTGAAATATAAGTATATGCTCACATGCTTGTATGGCTTCTGAAAAGTCCATACAGCAGAGCTACAAGCACCTAACGTAGTATTTACTACATTATCTGATGATAAGTTTTCCACATTGCAATATCTTGAATGATCGATCTACATTTGACTTTTTTCTTTTTTATTCCCCCGCTCTGTTTTTTAAGACTCCTCTACATTTGACTTTTTATTTTTTGCATATTGTAATATATATTTTTTACCATTCTCATTTTAGAACAAAAAGAGAACAAAACGTCAGGTTGGGTGATGCCCCACTTCACTAACCTATATCCCCTATTTATAAAAAACTCGTTGGTCTACCCGCACGTCGAGATATTCTGGTCGCAGTCGCCTCTCGTCGATGAAGCGCATAGCTTTAATAGCTTGCTCAACTTGTGCCACTGCTGCCCTGTCGACGGTCATCTTGACTGCATAGCCCTTGCCCTCAATCAAGAATAGCACTTGACGAACGGTATCTTGCGGCAAGACAATCTCTGAAACGGATATATTGTTCTTGGTAAATTGCGAAACAGCCTGCCCCAAAAAGCTCAAAAAACGTTGATTGACCACCTCTTGCCCACCAGAAAGCGGTGCACCACTTTGGTCTTTAACAGTCAGCTTTGGTGGTGCAAAATAATTACGTTCAAACGTTACGCCCGATTCATCAACAAAATATGTCTTTTCACCAGAAGACCACTGCGCAAGCGGCTGGCGAAACGTGAGTTTAGCGGTCGCCATACCAGCGCCAAATGTCTCTATGCGCACGGTTTTGACCTCTGGCGCGTGAGAAAGGAAATATTGATGCAATGCGTCCTGGTTAAGGAATGGCTTGAATCGCTCAGCAGGGCGTGAAGCATAATAATCAGTTAAGACCTTCTTATAGGTCGCAGCTTGCTGACCACTGGCTGTGTCAGGCGTTTGTATGGAGATTGATAGCGACAGCTGGAAAGACAATAAAATCAACATCACCAAAGCAACTAATATCATACTTATCCGCTGCAAGAAAGCTTTTTGTAGATCCTGGCGTTTATGGTGGATGGTTCGCTCAGAGACTTCATCTTGCTGCCTTCGAAAGCTACTAATGGTACGGTTGAGCTGGAAGGCGGATGATTCTTTGATGACATCATCACGCATCCGACGTGGGCCGTTGTTGGTCGGCGACCGCTGTTTTGTTTTTTTCCTGCCAAACAGTGACATTTACTGTCGCCTCCCCCGTTTGCCAGCAGCTTCCAAAATCATTTCAGCCATGTCGCCAGCAGCATTCGGCTTGGCAAATTTGAGAAAATTATTACCCAGATCATGGCGAATCTTTGGAGATTTGAGCAGTTTAATCAGTGTGTCGCCCAGTAAATCAGGGTTCTTGTCTAGTTGATCTTCGTTCACAATCACGGCAGCCAAAGCGTCTTGATAGACCTTAGCATTTTTCAGCTGGTGGCCGGCTGTCAGCCTGCCATTTGGGATGATAACTGTTGGCATACCCAGCGCCGCCAATTCTAATAGTGTTGTTGCCCCAGCTCGAGCTACAACTACGTCCGCAGCCGCTAATGCTTGTGCCATTTGCGGTCCATGCAAAAATGACTCCAGCCGCCAACCATCACGATGGTCCAATGCTTTATTCAGCTCGTTGTATTGATGTTGGCCTGATATCAGAAACACCGAGGCGGTCTCTAGAAGTCTATCACGATTCTTCGCCACAGCATTGTTGATACGCACAGCGCCCAGCCCGCCACCAGTGACAACGACCAATGGCCGTGATGGGTCGAACCCTAATTGCATCTTGATGTCTCGCTTTTCCGCGTCAGCATACGGGCGGAACTTATCTGAAATCGGCACCCCAACATATGTTGCTATCTCAGGAGAGTAGCGATAATACTTGAGCGGTGCACCCGTACCAATGCGCTTAGCAAATGGCGACAGCAGCCTGTTGGTCAACCCTGGATGAGCGTCAGAGTCATGCAGCACCAATGGAATTCTCAGTAGTCGTGCGGCGTAACCGACCGGCAGACAAACGTAGCCGCCTTTTATGAAGATGACATCAGGGCGCCACACCAGCAGCTTACAAAAGCTCTGCACAAAGCCGATGATAACCTTGCACAAGTCGCACAGGTTAGGAAATAGGATTGAGGGCGCTAAATGCTGCAGTTTGCTCTCACCGTGATAGCGACGCAATTTACCGGCGGTGATGAATGAAACTGGAATATCATAGCCAGATTCTGCAACCACCTTCTTTGCCGTTGGCCCAAACTTGCGGTCGCACCAAAATCGTAAATCGTGCTCGCCCCTGTTCTTCAATTCCTTAAACACGGCGACCACGGGCGTAACGTGTCCGCCCGAACCGCCGCCGACCGCTAAGATCCGCATGGCTATCCTTCCCTTCTGTTAATGGCTTGTGTGATGTATAGCAAGACAGCTGAAAAACTAATCCAAGGGCCGCAGCGATGAATAACATGCTGGTGCCACCATAACTCAGCAGTGGCAATGGAATACCAGTCAGTGGCGCCACCCCTGTCATGGCTGCCACATTCAATATCACATGAGAAGCAACCCAGCCAAACACACCAGCCGCCACCAAGCGAAGTCCGGGATCAGGCAGACGCGCGGAAATATGCAAAATACCCAGCAGCAATGCGGTAAATAGCCCCAAAATGATCAGTAACCCGACAAAACCAAACGTCTCACCCATGATGGCAAAAATCGAGTCGTTAATGGCTTCGGGCAAATAGCCTGACACCTGCACACTCTTGCCAATACCCAGGCCTAAGATGCCACCCGAGCCGATGGCGATACGCGCCTGCTGCACGTGATAGGTGTTACTGCTGCTGTCCATGGATGATGCACTCGAGTGATCACCCTGGAAGAACGTCATAACACGCTGCAAACGGTGCGGCGCAATGATAATTAACATGACACCTGCCGCCAGTAAAACACCCAATATTTTCCAGAGAATATCTGACCGCATGCCTGAAACCACCAGCATGGACAGGACGATGGCAACCAGCGCCAAACCAGTTCCCAAGTCTTTTTGTAGCACCACCACAATAAACATAGCTATCGCTGCGGCAATACCAAGCGGGATGAGCGTCTCTTCCACGTCATTGATCTTACCCTGCCGCATACGTTTGCCCAAAAATCCAGCGATAAACACCAAAATACCAAATTTTAATAATTCAGCCGGCTGAAAACTCCCTAGTCCACCAAGATAGAACCAGCGGTACGCACCATTGGTTTCCTGCGCAAACGAAACACCCAACATGCCCAGCGCTACCAGCAAGAAACAGAAGAATAAGCCACCAACAAACAACCAATTCGCATATTTTTCAGTGAAAATTTTATATGGAATAATAGCACAAGCAGCAAACGCCGCAAAGGAAATCACCACGGAAATAAGCTGCTTATTAAAGAAGAACATGTCACCATAGTTCGTGCCGTATGCAAAATTCATGACATTGGCTCGTTGTGGCCCCAAAGCGTACATCACCACCAAACCCAATAGTAACAACAAGCTGACATATAACGCCACCTGATAGACCGGCCGATGCTTACGAATCGTTCCGGCTGGCACATTGGAAATGGTATTACGCAATATGCCCTCCCGCTAAAGCCACGAGGAAACCGATGAACGCCATCACACATCCAATGACCCAAAAGCGCATGGTAATCTTGGTCTCTGGCCAGCCGCTAGCTTCCAAGTGATGATGAATTGGTGCAGATTTGAAGATTTTTCGACCAAACAGTCTTTTACTGGCAATTTGCAAGGCGCTGGAGCCCGCTTCTACCACAAACAAGAGGCCAATGATTGGGAGGAGCAATAATGAGTTCGTCAACATAGCCACCACGCCTAAACTTGCTCCATATGCGAATGCCCCGACATCGCCCATGAAAAACCTCGCTGGGTAAATATTGAACCACAAATAGCTCAGCAATGCACCGACCACCGTAAAACAAAAGCCAGCCAATAAGAAGTTTCCCTGCAGCAACGCAATCACTCCAAACATCACAAAGCTGATAGCCAGTAGTCCGCCCGCCAGGCCGTCTAGCCCATCCGAAATATTAACAGCATTGCCCGTAGCGACAACGGCAAACGCAAACAGTGGTATAATCAGCCAGCCGACTGATAAATCACCATAAAACGGCACATGAAAGCTACTAACGCCCAATTTGGCAAAAAAGAACCAGCCCAGTACCAAACCAATTAGTGTAATTAGTGCAAATTTGACAGGTGCCCGCATGCCAGCATCTTTTTTGTTACTGCCAAAGATATTCAAATAATCATCTATCAGCCCTACAGCTGCGCCACCAACAAAAGCCGCCAGCGGCAACCAGGTTTGCCTGCGGTCCAGGTTGAAGAGCACGGTGATCAAGATGATGGAAACTACACCAATAATACCCGCCATCGTTGGGATATGGCGACGTAATTTTTCCTCGTGAAGCTTATCAAACACCTGAAGCTTTTCCCCGGTCACCGCAGAGGTACGTTGTCGTTTCCAGAATTGATATCTATAAGCAAAGAATGTGTAAATTGGCGTCAAAAACATTGCCAGTAAGAACGCTGCCAGACTCAACACAAAGATATAGGTCATTTCGTTTGTTACCGTTTGTATATAGCTTTTCATTTAGGATCTCCTCGGTGATAATTTCAAATACTCAATCATCCAGTTCGAAATATCAGTAAAAATTGGCGACGCATGAACACTACCTTCCAGCGCAGCGTGCTTGTTTGGCGCCGATACCCTTATCATTATGACATACTCCGGCTTATCTGTGCCACCAAAACCAACGTAGGTACCAGCCGTTTCTTTCATGCTGTATGCACCATTCACCAAAAGCTCCACCGTACCTGTCTTACCGCCGACAAGATAGCCTGGCTTATCGCCCTTGCCTACCCAAAATGAATGGCGCGTTGTATCCAACATTGTGCGCATCTGGGTAGATGTTTCCGCACTCACTGTGTGACGCAGTGGCTGCGGCTTTGACCACTCGACAGCATCGCCTTTTTTCACTCCAGCGATGACCGTTGGACGGTAGTAGACTCCTCCATTGATGATTGAGCAAAACGCCGAGGCGACTTGGATTGGCGTTAGGTTCATTCCCTGCCCGAACGTCATATTTGCATACCGAACTTCATTTCCCTCTTGTTCAGTCGGACTAGTGATCAAACCTTGCGCCTCTGACAGCTCAATCCCCGTCTTCTCACCAAACCCATATTTATCATGAAAGTATTGGTAAATCGTTTGCCGCGCGGCGTTATTGATATACGAACCGTCACCTAATTTTCGCCCAACCGTCACTGTTCCAACGTTGTGCGAGTTGTTTAGTGCTTGCTGCATGGTGGTTGTACCGGTCAAACCGCGCACTGCATTACAAATCTTACGGTCGCCAACTTGGGTACAATCAGTGTTCTGGTAGGTGGTATTTGGCGTAATCGCACCCTTGTCAATTCCCATCGCCATAGTGAATGATTTCATGATTGACCCCGGTTCTTGTGGTGTCATGGTTGCGGCGTTAATGAACGCAGCTGCATTTTGAACCTTGTTGTACTCGGCAGGATTGAACGTTGGATAATTCGCCATGGCTAACACTCGGCCATTGTTGGGATTCATCACCACAACGCTACCCTCTGTACCGCCAGCTTTTTGCAGACCACGTTTGAGAGCTTCTTCGGCATAACTCTGGACATTGCGGTCAATTGACAATACCAAATCCTCACCCGCCTTCGCTTCAATATTCACATCATTCTTGCCTATCATCAGCGGCACATTCCGCACGTCAGTCACTGCTCGCAGCAGTCCGTCACTACCCTTCAGCCGTTTATCCAGCGCTCCCTCCACGCCGTACTGGCCCTCGCCATTTGCATTGACAAAGCCCAGTACCTGTGCGCCCAGAGCTCCTTCTGGATAATTCCGAACCGAGTTGAGCTGGTACAATACGCCTGAAAAATCCTTCTTCTTCATCTGCTCAGCCTGGTCTAGCGTCAAACCGCGCGCCAAAACTTCATAGCGCGACTTTTTGTTAGCAAGTCGCCCCTCAGCATTTTCCATGATCTTATCACCAGCTGTCTGACGCAGCGCTTGAATGATCTCATGGCGTTGATTATCAGAAACGGTTTGCGGATCAGCCACCACATTAAATATCATACGATTCAGCACCACTGGAGCCGGCGTCTTGCCATCCATCATGTAAATTTCGCCCCGCGTGGCCGGAATCACCAACGTACGCTGCTGATTGCGCGCTGCCAGTTCAACGTATTTGCCGTGCTGCAGCACCTGTAATTGAAATAATCTCAACACAAAAACTGCCATTATCCCCAGCAGAATAATGGCGAGTAGACTCGTTCGTGATTGCGCAAGTCGCCCCTTCATAGTGCTTCTTAAATTATACCACTTTTGTCTAGTTAGCGTAATCAGTTTGTGATGGCTTACTCATGGCTGACGCCACGTTGCTATTTTTCACTTTATCAAGAGCCGTCAATCGAGCATTTTGCACTTCAAGTTCAGACTTTTTGGCATGAAGTTCACTAATCTGTTTGTCCAAGCCTTGAGACTCTTTACTGTACGCGGACGTTTTAGTCGCCTGCGTCAAGTAGATCAAGCCAAGCACAGCAACCATCAGCGCAACCAGCACTGTATGAGCCACTGGGCCGAGTTTGACATTAGACCGAAAACGAGTTGCATTTTGATTGCGGCGCATCTGTTGCTGCCGTCGAGGTGTGAAAGTGGTGGATCGTGCGTACATTCTGTTTTCTATGTTATGTTTGTTATATAATTTCTAAAATTGTGACATTCCAAGATAACCCGGTCCGCCTCTAAACCTAAGGACGGACCAGATCATCAACTGATACACTGTCCGGATAGTGCGTCAGCTATTCTACTAACGACTAATTAGCCGCGGCGAACAGCAACGCTCTCGGAGTGGTCTGCATCTTGGAACTGAACTTTGATGTGTACTGGCATAATTGCCTCCTTTTTGTGTTATGTTTTTACGGCCCAGCGAAGCTTAGCGCTCCGACTGCGCGGATTGTAAACATCTGTAGTCCCTAGAATCAATTTTTTATCAGGAATCATCAGCTCGGCTTCATACCCTGCTTCTGATTGCTCCTTGAAAAAACGTTTAACCAATCGATCTTCCAGGCTGTGAAAGCTAATGATGCCGACACGGCCGCCTGGATTGAGTAGCTGAGGTAATAATGGCAATACCTGCTCTACCTGTTGAAGTTCTTGGTTAACTTCAATTCTGAGGGCTTGAAAAGTGCGAGTCGCTGGATGTCTTTTTAGGCCACCGCGACCAACAGTCCGCTCAATCAGCTCAGCTAGCTCAGACGTTCGCGTCATCGGACGATGCGCTACCATCGCTTTCGCAATATGCATAGCGCGCGAACGAGTCTCCTCGCCGTACAGGGTTATCAGCCGAACCAACTCATCCACTGAAGCGTGATTGATGATATCAGCTGCTGTCATCTTCGTTGTGTCGTCCATCCTCATGTCCAACGGACCATCAAAACGAAATGAAAAACCCCTCTCTGCTCTGTCAAGCTGCGGTGACGACACCCCCAAATCAGCCAAAATCACGTCAAATTTTCGCCCAAGCTTGACCAAATCACGTGCCGCTGACGCAAAATCTTGATGCATCAACTCGACACCTTTTTCTGTCAAATCGCCTAATGTTCGAATCGCGTTACTATCACGATCAACCAATACAGCGTTCAAATAGTTATCTGTCCTCTTGAGAATCTCTCGCGCATGACCACCATAGCCAGCAGTCAAATCAAGGTACGCTTCACCCCGACGAGGGGTGAGCGCACGCACGGTCTCCTCTAAGAGTACGGGAACATGAACCGGAGCGTCATTCGACAAATCCGGCTGTGGTGGATGTTCTTTAATACTCATCATTACTCCATTATAACGGAATAATGCTCGAGATCACCTATCTGGATATTTAATTTGAGCTTTTGTGTTTGTTTTGTGTTTGTTTTTTATGTCTTTAAGAGAGGAAAAGCGTGTTTTCCAAAAGAGACTTATGTGTGAGGTGGAGTTTTTTTGGGAGGTGTTTTAAGGAAGGTGCATTGCCGTTTTTATTGTGGAGCAAATAGCCACGAGTGCTCTTCTCAAATACCCAGGTAGTTGATCTCGAGAGGTTTCCTAATTGTTAATGTGCGTACAATTCATCAATCCGCGTCGACTGCATCGGCTGCCATCACTCGGAAATATGCTCCGGCGCGAACCGCCACAATTTCCCGATCAATGCCAGCATAGTCCAGCAAATGCTGCTCTACTGTCACCCGACCTTGTTTTTGGTCGAGCGTGGATGCTGTTTTACCCCGTCGGAACTTGACGTTCAGGTCGGCAATTCGCTCATCCAGGATACTACCCTGCAAGGCGCTTTCAACCTCCTTATCCCAGACACGCCGTGGATAGAGGTGGAGATATTTGCCAAACCCTCTGGTCAGAACCACACCAGACGCAAATTCCTCTCTGAGTTCAGCCGGCATCGTCAAACGACGCTTGTCGTCCAGCTTTCGCTCAAAGTAATCTACTTGCACTGAGGCTCCTTCCCTGACGGAATTAGATTGATTTTTTAATGTTAGTGGTTGTTTGTTATTGTTCAACGACTGTTGCCGTTACCACTGACTTCATAATACTACCCACAACTACCCACTTGCAAGTCCTTTTTAGTACTTTCTACCCATTTTATCCCCAAATGAAAACTTTTCCACAAAATTGTGGAAAAGTCTAGTGTACTATGTGGCTAGCTGGACACTATGATCGCAATCGCTTCACAACCATACCATACCATTTACCACTTGCCCGCAGGGTGCGTTCCATGGTCTTTCTATCAACTTTTACCAGTCCAAACTTAGGCCAATACCCCTTGTCCCACTCAAAGTTATCTAGTAGACTCCAGTGCAAATAGCCGATAATCTTGACGTCTTCTTTGAGCGCCCTGTCCATGGCTCGAATTGTTTCCATCAGCCACCACTTGCGGTGCTTATCTGTTGTGTCAGCTAGCCCATTTTCTGTGATAAAAATTGGTAATTGATGCTTTCTGTACGTCTCAATCAGCAACTCATACAATTTGTCTGGCTGCATATCCCAGCCCAAATCACTTTCTGGGTTTTTCTCAGAATTATGTATCCGATAACCAAAGAACCGCTGCGCAAAGTAATAATTGATCGCCAAAAAATTACTGTGTTTGCGCACTCGCCGAACGATCCACTGATTGACCAAATAGTCAGTTACTCGAGCGCTCAACCGCGATACCCACGCATCATCTCCAGCATAAATGTACGTCAAATTGTGTGCCATTGACACCTTGTGGCGGCGATTTTTGCACGCCAGCTGATAGACCTTCTTGTGCGCCCGTATCAGATTTAATAACACCTTAAATCCAAGCAGTTTTTTGGTTTGATTTGGCGGCCATGTTCCCTGAAAATAACTTTCTCCAACATACACCAGCGGCTCATTGATACTAATGATCCACTCCAGATCACGACCCAATTCATCCAGAATTTTTTCCACAAATCGCACAAAATAAGCCACATTACTTCGCTTCTCAAAACCACCCTTTTCAGCAAACCAAACCGGCAAGGTAAAATGAAACAGCGTTACTACAGGGGTGATTTCCAATTCTTTCAGTCGTCTTAAATAGGTGCGGTAATGGTCAATCACCGACGCATCCCAAGCACCTTCTTCCGGCTCTACACGAGCCCATTCAATCCCAAACCGAAATGAATTAAGCCCCATCTGCGCTAATAGCTGGAAATCTTCCTCGTAGCGTGAATAGTGCTCAACAGCGGTACCTGAAACGTAATTATCAGGATTCGTAGCCTCTTTTTCCACATGTGACCACATGACAGTCCGTCCAAAGCTGTACGGCGCCTGCGTGGCTAGCTTTTTGGCATTTTCCAGTTCCCAGGCGGTCCACTGATTGTTCAAGCCTCCTTCTGTCTGGTGCGCCGAAATAGCTGCACCCCATAAAAATCGTTTTGGAAAGCTTGGATTCGATCGTTTTGTCTCCGTCATATCTATCATTATACCGTATATTCTGCTTACGCTACGGTATCCTCCCCAAAATGCTTCTGCAACCGCATCTTGATTGAGCCTTCGTGACGACCAAGCTTCTGGCTAAGCTGCTGGATGGTTGCGCCTTGTAAGAACTCCTGTTTAAGAAGGTCATCGTCAGCTTTTTCCCATGGCATATAGGCTTTGGGATAGGTTTCGCGCATTTTGGCAATTTTTTGCTGCCAGCTGCCAGACTGAGGCTTCTTAGCAGATTTTTTCGGAACTGACTGTTTTCGCTTCATCTCCTCCAGCATTGGACGATAGTGATTGGCCGCTTCACTACTTGCCCGCTGCAGCACCTCGTCAATCGCCAACGCATCGGGCGAGACCGCCAACGCCTTGCGGTTAATGCCGTAGAGGTACAGATTATCTAAATCTCGCACCCGACTGAGTGCCACATAACCCATACCTTCAACAAACGCTTTCCTCAAATCAATCTTAGCCGCGTCCAGCGTCATGCCCTGGCTCTTGTGCACAGTAATAGCCCATGCCAGGCGCAGTGGCACCTGCGAGATACTCGCCCGCTTACGCTCGCCGTCGCGCAGTTCCCACACATCTGGTACCATGGTCACTTGTCGGCCGTCACGAAACTCCACAATCGGATAGTCCGTCAGCGGCTCAAAATCCACCACCGTGCCGATGCTGCCGTTGGCGTACAATTTCTGCGGCGAATTTTTCACCGCCATCACCAACGCGCCCAATTTCAACACAAGTTCGCTCGGCGCCAGCACTGACCGCTGCAAGCTCTCGATATACACCTTTGAGCCGGTCGTCGTCTGCTGATACGTCCGCTCCTCGCCTACTAGCTCAGCCAATTTCTGACTATTGATGGCATCAACATCAACATTGACGGTGTGTAGTTCGGTAATGTCACCGTCAGGCACCTGAACTTCCGTTCGTGCCAGCAGCGTCTCAGCATGATGCCGCCTAATATCATCATTTCTCAGTGCCGTCAAAATCTCGAGCAGCTGCTCGTCATTTTGCCGATATTGCCGCTCCAGATATAGCACCGCCGGCTGTAATTCCTGCCACGCTTCCGAATACACCACGAAACCGCCGCCCTGCTCGCCCGGACGATTGATTGGCGGCAATTGGAAAAAGTCACCGCTCATCACCAGCTGCACACCGCCAAATGGCTGGTCATTTTCCCGGACACCACGCAGCACCCGATCGACCATGTCCAACCGAAAATCATGCAGCATGGAAATCTCGTCAATCACCAGCACATCGGTCTTGGTAATCACCTCACGCCGCGTTTTTGACAGCCGATCAAAAAAGTTGTTCGCTAAGTGATCACTGACACCAATTCCACTCCAACTGTGAATCGTATTGCCGCCCAAGTGCGTTGCTGCCAAGCCCGTCGTCGCTGTTACCGACACCTTTTTACCCTGGTTACGCGCCTGTGCAATAAAAGTGTTCAGCAGGTGTGTTTTGCCGGTACCAGCCGCACCCGTCAGCAGCGCCGACCGACCGCTCATCAAAATCGCCAGCGCTAATTCTTGATCCATGCTTAACCTCGCGGTGGTTCGCCCTCAGGCTCGCCCAACAGTTTTTTCGACTTAATTTCGTAGCGCTTACCGGTAATTTTGCTCTCAATGTAATCCTCGTTGATCAGGTTCACGAACATATCCAGATCGTTGCCGTCCATAATGATAATCGCGCCGTTATCATCGCTCATCAACTCCAACTGCATCTCGTCAGCATAATCCAGTATCTGCTCTTGCTTGACCTCGCCGATCTCTAGTTTCTGTAGTTTATTGATGGTCTTTTTACGTTCCTTGACCAGCGCATTCAGATCCAAGCCCTCTGGGAAGCTCAACTTATATTCCTTTTCAATCTCCGCCACTTTCTTATCAGCAATCACCTGTTTCTTGTACTCATAACCAAACATCCGCTCGAACTTCGACGGATTAAAGGCAAATATATCCTGACCGATGATCAGCACCTGGTTATCATCTGGCACCTTAAAACCGACTTCTGCCTTAAACGCGCCAAACTTGCCATCAGAAAACTCCCACGCCAGTGCGCTTTTCAGCGTCTGTCCCTGCTGGATTAGCTTCGCCGTGTAAAAGACTTTTTCTGAATCATTCGGGTCAGTAAACCGCGCGATCAGCCCTTTCATCCGCTTGAACTCATGCTCGATTTCCGAAAACTCCACAATGTCGTCACGCTCATGCTCAATCAAATGAATCAAAGTTTCCGCCCGGCCAACCTTGGCGAGGTCTGTCCGCAGCAAGACGTTGTCTTCTGCTTCACTCAGTTCATAATCTCGCACGCTAAGACCAGTGCCGGCGCCCAAATTAACTTGATTGATATAATCAAACAAAAATAGCGGCCGGAGCTGTTGCTCAACATCGCCCTTCAAAGGCATAGCATACGGCGTGTAATTTTTATTAAATAAGAACAGCTCAATCTGTAAGTCATTCTTCTTCGCATCAGTTTGATTAGCCCACAAAAAAATATCAGTCGTTTCCCTCACTTCTTCCATTGCCCTAGTATAGCAATTTTTGTCAGGCACTACCAGCTAAGCGGAGCCTATATACTTGCCAAATTGTCTCTTTGCCTTGGTTAGTATTTCTTTATCAACGGTGATATTACTGAGATCTTCTTCTTCCAATACTTTGAGCGGTGGCTTAACTACAAACAAAGTAATCGCCAGAGTCGCCATTTCCAAACATTGTTTTGTCTGTTCCTGCGTCAATCTAGCCTCTCGATTAAGGCCTCTATTAACCATTGGACCAGCTGCTCCTCCGACTCTACCTCTTAGATTGGGATAATACCAAGCAACTGCTAACCCTTGCCTTGTATACATCTCAGGCGGCAATGTTATCCTTTGGTCCTTACCCGGACCAATCTGAGCCGCCAATATGTCATGGGTACTATCATCGCTAACGCCCGCCTTAACGCGTAGCGCGTCTTTACCCAATTCAACCTGCGTAACAACACCAACGCGCGAGTACAGCCGATCAGCCGGATCTGGATAGCAGTAAAATGGATGTAAATCCAGCTGCACGTGCTTTGGCAAATACAATTCACTCACGTTTATATTATATCATGAATGCGTTATCTAGTCAATCTTTCGCCTTCACGCGCTCGGTTGGCCCAGGTGTCCGCCAACTCATTACCCTCGTCGCCCTCATGACCGCGCACCCAGCGGAGTTCCGCCTGCGAATTCGAATACAGCTCATATAGCTCACGCACGATGTCCAGATTTTTGATCTCGCCGCCCTTCTTTGTCCAGCCGCGCTTTTCCCAGCCTGGAGCCCACTTAGTTACTACGTTAATCCAAAACTCGCTGTCAGTATAAATCACACACGGCGCACCGTCAGCGTCCCGGAGCGCCGCAATCAGCGCCTTGCCTTCCATGCGAATATTGGTCGTCTCGCCATCCTCTGAACCCAAGATCCACGGCTGGAGATCGCGAATTACCGCAAAGCCACCCGGACCGGGATTTGGCGAAGCAGAACCGTCAGTATAGTAAATCGTCATATGGCCAATTATATACCATTCAGCGCTCGTCTCGCCATATCGCGAACGCGTTTAAGTAAGGATTTACGCCTATCTAATGCCTGCTCCTTAAAGTGCGCTACTCGTTCACGACTCTGGTTTGTCAGGTGATATTCCTTGGCGCTATCGTCAGCGCTCGTAAAGTAATCCTGCTTACGCTGCCAAATATCGATTATCGCATCAGCTGTCTCGTCAGTCATATCCACTAAATCACCATATATCTTGCGCAGCTTAAAGAAGAAGTGTGCCGCCTTTTTACCAGTTCGTGCCACCAAGCGAGCATCTGGTGTCGAGAACTGCATCTCAAATGGTGCAAATGGCACTCGCTTGTCACCCGTCTCAGAAAAACCAGTAATTTTTGCATCAGTAAAGTCCCTGCCGCTGTCTTTAAAACTAAACAATTCCATGTCGGCGTCAGGAATCCTCTCAAGGACTGCCCTGCGAATATTCTCCTGAAATTCTGGAGATCCCTTGACAACAAAGCATTCCTTATCGCGTCCGGGCGCCGGATATGGCGTAATCTTCTCGTCACTCAAGGCATTAACCACCGCCTCAACATACAAATCGGCCATCTGCTTATCATCATCGGCGATCACCACCGTACCATACAGATCAATTGGGTGAAAATCACCTTCATCCTTCAGTGGCTGAGAGTGCGGCTCATAGTATCCTATGGATCG
This sequence comes from uncultured Candidatus Saccharibacteria bacterium, assembly GCA_963525845.1. Taxonomy (GTDB): domain Bacteria; phylum Patescibacteriota; class Saccharimonadia; order Saccharimonadales; family Saccharimonadaceae; genus Nanosynbacter. Next base: position 84,121 of record CAURKU010000001.1, on the reverse strand, counting down.
TAAAAACTTTATAAGGTACGAGCCTCGTCCCTTACCACGAGCTCGCGCCTCTGCCTTAATACCGTTTCGCGCTGTCACAGTAGCAACTGCAAACAGCGTATTGTGGGGTGAGGTTGTCTCCACAGCTGGCCGCAAATCTGGCTTACCAAGCAACCTAGAAAAAATTTGCTTAATATTATTCATGGCAAAGTTAAATCGCTCAGGATTGACCGAGTCCTTGGGGCCAAAATGCGACGACACGACCCTGTCTACTTCATCAATCAGTGGGTCAATGTTACCGCTCAAATCACTACCGTCCACAGCATCACCAATATTTCGCCCAGCGATGATATTGACTTCGTCATGCAACTCAGACGCTAGGTTATCAAGACCAGTCATTTCACACATTGGGGCCAAAAAGTTTTCAGCAAGCACTGCCTGTTTGTAAGCCGCTGCGTCGTGATATGGAGTAGTCTTTAATTTGGCAAGTGTTACCGCCCCAACGATCATCGCTGTTTCTAGTCCAATACCCTGAGCACCCTCACCCTTAGTTGAGAACGTTTTGATCAAATCATCGATACGCGGTACTGGCATCGGCGGATTTTCAGACCACGGACTTTGCGTATTGTCTTTCCCTAAATCATCAGGGATTTGCTGGCCATCTTCTAGCCGCAATGCTTTACCCTGCAATGTCGTCTCATCAATTCCTTCAATATATGACGCAAACAAACCTTGCAAGACCTTATAGTCCTCAAGAATACCAATCACGACATCTCGCTGAGTCTCGGTGGTTATCGTTTCATCATTGTCAAGTGCCGAGGTGATGTAATCAATCCGCTCATTTTCCTCAATATCCGTCGGCATCTCTATGATCAGTCTTGCCGCCGAACGACGCGCTGGCGTCATGTGATGACCACCAAACGTCTCCACTAGCTCCTTAGATAAGGCTTCAGAATGAAAGAATATCTCGCCTCTCCGAGAGGGATTACCAGAATTATCAATCATCTTTTCTGACTTTTGTGTATTATTTGTCATAATCAACAGCTTACACTATATCACAAAATATAATATTTTGCAAGTACAGCGCTTCCCTTGCATCTTCAATTCATCTAGGCAAAATAAATTCGCATCAACTCGCGTGCTACTCTGTCAGCGTCGTGTCGAATCAAACTGCGTTGCGCTGCCAGCGGGTCGCTAGAAGCGTTAGTGTTTTCCCAAACCTCATCAGCGATCAATCGCTTGCCTGAGGCGTAAAAATGCTTCTTTTTTAGCTCTTCTTTGTTCCATTCGACCAACATCTCGCCGTCTTTGGCATACCGGTCGATCAATTCTTGCGACGGACGATGGTTGTTGTATAGCACATGGTCCAATTTGACACCTGCAAAGCGTTCAATTTCACTGGCATAATCCACAACCGTAAACTCATCAGTCTGACCAGGCTTGTTCACCAGATTACAAACGTATACTTTTTTAGCCTTGGTCTCAGCGAGCGCGCGCGTTACGCCACTGACCAACAAAGCCGGCGCCAGACTACCATACAGCAACCCCGGCGCAATCACCACCAAATCTGCGTCCAATATCGCCTGCCGTGCCTGAGGATTGATGCGAGCGGTCGGCTCCAGGTCCAACCACGGACGCTCACCAACCGGGATAATCAACGATTCAGCCTCATGCTGGCCCCTGACAACCGTACCGTCAGCCAGCCGCGTGACAAGCGTTATATTATCAAATGTGATGGGCTCTACTCGTCCTCGGATATTGAGCACTTCTCCAGCGACTTTGACCGCTTCAGTAAAATTACCCGTCATTTTTTCTAGGGCTGCCATGAAGAGGTTGCCAAACGCGTGGCCTTTCATACTACCTTCATCAAAGCGGTAGTTGAACAGGTCTCTCACCTTTGGCGAAGTGCTCAGCGCCACCAAACACTGCCGGACGTCACCAGCCGGCAAAACCCCTAGCTCATCCCTCAGCTGTCCTGTTGATCCACCATCATCCACCATGTTAACCAAGGCGGTAATGTTGTGTGTATAATTTTTTAATCCACTCAGTAATGTGAAGCTACCCGTACCGCCGCCGATAACGACAATGTTTATACCCATCAGTTCCATAGCTTGACTATATCACGAAAAAAACTTACGTCAACGTACCCTTTGGTAGCGCCCATTCAAGGAATGGTTGCTGTTGGTGATTAACCGCAGTGATGATATGCGCGGCCACTTTGGCTGGGTCATTGAAGAACAAATAATCAACTGGTAGCTCTCGGCCATCCCAAAACGGCGTTTTCATGGCGCCAGGCAAAAACAGCGCGACTTTCACTGGCAATTTCTGTTCATCAGCCTGCATGCCTAAACTGCGAGCTAGTCCTGCTTGAGCATGCTTGGTTGCAACGTAGACAGCTTCGTCAGCGCGAGCTTTGACGCTGCTGGTTGAGCCGATGATGGTTAACACTGACTTCTGGTTTTGGCGAGCCATCTTGCGCCACGCCCACTGTACCAACGGCAACGCACCAGCGAAGTTCACCTCAGCCATGGAGCGCGCGTCAGGCTGATCCTCGAAATTACCACGCCAGCCGTAACCTGCTGCCCACACAAATTGTTCAATGTCATCACCGGCCAATATCTGCTCAATCTGTGCTGGCGCTGCTTCAACCTGCTCGGGATAGTACACGTCCAACGGGAATCCCTCGCCGTGCTCCTGAGCATTATGCGTCTTCCCCAGTACCAGCACGCGCTTGCCATTTTTCCTGAGCTGCTGCGCCATTTCCAGGCCAAGTCCACTCGTCCCACCAAGAATAATATGCATATGGTTATTATAGCACACAAGGCTCCAGCTGTACGCTTAACGATAGGTAAACTAAAACACCTACTATTCCTGGCGTCGCTTGACACGAGCACAACACACTAACCAGCCTAGTACTAGCCCTAACACAATTGATAACGACAAATACACCAAGACAAATTTTGCTTTAGTTAGTAGCGAAGTGCTTGTTACTAATAACGGATTTACGGATGTTGAAGGCTGGATAAGCATGAAAGCAAAACACATATTTTCTAACCAGTCACATATAGCACCTAGAACAGGAAGCAATACTAGCCATCGAGTATGGTTCCACCAATTAGGCACAGTACACCGCAGGAAAAACGCCAAAGTATAGACATAAAATACCGCATATATCGCCGCATAAATAGTGTCAATAGGTAGAAAAGTGTACAGATAGACGTTTCTACCAGCGTCGCCTAGCGCCAAAAGGTTATCGTGAACATAAATACCATCATTACCAAAATTAAGATCAAATATCCCCGCACCACTGGCAACCGACGACACATAACTAGCCGCGAACCGCATCGCCATCATACCAAGGAGAAAAAGTACAAGCAATACCCCAATATGACGAAACCTTGTGGCTTGAACACTACGAATTATACGCATGATTTTATTATATCTCAGATTTACTTTTTTAATGATATCGCTCCACAAACCGCCGCAGTACCAACTCTGGCCAAGTGATAACTTCCTGCTGGGCGTTAGCTATCAACAGGTCGGCTTCTTCGGGAGCAAAATAGCCAGCGTGTTTATAGATATTGATGCGTAGCGCCAGACCGTCAGCATCAAGTTCAGGGTGAAATTGTGTGGCGTAAACATTGTTGCCAGCACGCAATATCTGCACGCACGTGCTTGAACGAGCCAACACCGTACAACCGCTTGGTGGGTCAATTATGCCCTCTTTATGTCCGACAAAACCGCGGAAAACTGATGGAAAATCTCTAAATAAGTCATCTTGCTCGCCTTCAGGTGTTGCAGCAATATCCACCGCGCCAACCGCCTCAGGATATTCAAAGCTCATCCGTCCACCCATGGCCGTCACCACCGCGCCAACACCTAAACACGCTCCCAAAAATGGCGCATCTGCCTCAATGATTCGACGCATCAACGGCAAAATATAGCTTTCAAATTGCTTCTGCTCGGGCGATTTCTGTGCTTCGTCATACGCGAAATTAGCCGGACCACCGCCCATGATAATCCCAGCATAATCATCCAAGTTCACCACTGGCTCATCACCGCGTTCTAGTCTCAGCCGCACCAATTGATCGGCCTCTAGCCCACCAAATTTCAAAAATGCTTGATATTCGTCATCTGATGCTTCAGTCTCAGGGCGCGATTGTAGTAGTAAGAACGGTTTCGTCATAGCGTAATTATATCATTTCATGCAGCCACTGATTTCTTGCCATTTCACATGCGCCGCATATGCTCGAGCTGGCGCGTCAACCTCGCTTTTCTGAAGCAATAATTCCTCAGGATCAATAAACGTTATTTCATCACCCTCTTCGCCCGGTATAAAATCAAAAATCTCTGGCCAGACGCGGCAATAAAAACAGATTTGATTTGCATCAATCCGCTCAATATACATCTCTTCCGACGCGTCAAACAGTTGATGGCGCAAATCACCCTTATAGCCAACTTCTTCGAGCAGCTCGCGTTTCAAAGACGACTCAATCGTCTCGCCAAAATCCATGCCACCACCCGGCAAATCCCAATACGTCCGATCAATTTCCTTGACGACCAAAATCTGCCCAGCGTCGTTGTAAATCAAGGCTTTGAGTGAGATACGATACAAACAATCCAGATGGTCCGTGCCATCTGGATTCTGCGTGATGATATGTCCTTTGGTGATTTTTGGCATGGAGATCATTATAGCACTTTCATGTCCAAACTAGCATCAGAGTCATATTTTTACAGATTTATCGAATAATTTCATTGTCAACGTGAATTGGATAAAAGATTAGCTTATTCTGTGAAGAGTCAACATATATATATTTTTCTCCTATCCTACCCTCAACAATTTCTTTTGCAATAACCACTCCATCATAATCCCGAATGACCGCATATCTACTATTGTCTAAGACGAAAGCTCTAGATGGCCTCAACATAGAACTAGCCCAATATCCTACCGCATATGATGACAAAAAGATTATCGTAGTTGTAATGAGAATTGCACTGTAGGCTTGCATAATATTTGACTTTTCAAATTCACTCGACTCAAAAAACTCGCTCTCACTCTTGTTGAAATCACTAAGACTTTTTTCCAACATTTTATTAAACGGACGACGAAAGCGAAAATGGAATAATATCCATGCTAAAACACTTGACGTAGGTATAATCAGTGCTGCAATGGCCGAATATCCAATATCTATTTCTCCAGAATAAACAAGTGCCCAGAACAAAAGTGCAATAAAAACTACAACAAATTCAAATACCCTTCCATAAATAAACTTTCTTACTTCAGACTTTTTTCTCTTCTTTAATGCGTCAAAGAGTAGGTTCACGAGAGGTTTTAGACATATGCTTAGTGAAATTATTGCCACAAAACCAACAACCAGGCTCGATATAATCACGCGAGCCGCCTGCCAAGAGATACCATAGGATCTCAAATAGCTTACTTCGAACATATAAGCTGCAAAATATGCAACAATAGTCAGGAGAAATGCTATTCCTATCTTATCTATAATTACCTTATATTCCACAGCAATACACCAAAAACGTTATTTTTATACAAGTTCATTTACATCTACCCGCCGCTGCTCCGTCGTATCCCGCTCACGCACGGTGACAGTACCGTCCTCCAGCGTCTGGAAGTCGATGACCACGCAGTGCGGGGTGCCGATTTCGTCTTGGCGGCGGTAGCGTTTGCCGATGTTACCGTTGTCGTCCCACATCACTCGGCCGGGGTTGGCTTTGGCGAGCTGAGTATAGACTTCGCGGGCTTTTTCTACCAATTCTGGCTTGTTTTTCAGCAGTGGCGAAACGGCGAATTTGACCGGCGCCAAATGCTCTGGCAACGCCAAATACACCCGCTTTTCACCGTTTTGCTCGTCCTCACGGTACGCACCCGACAACACCGCCATCAGCGCCCGCTCCACACCAAACGACGGCTCGATGACGTGCGGAACAAATTTTGTGTTCGTTCCCTTAACGGTATATTCCATGCTCTTGCCGCTGGCGCGCTGGATGTTCATCAGGTCAAAATCAGTCCGGTAGGCGATACCCATCAACTCTTCGCGACCAATTGGATAATCGTATTCGATGTCGATCGTCTTTTCGCTATAGTGCGCCCGATCCTCCGCCGGCACATCCAGCTCGTGAATGTGCTCCTGCTTCAAGCCCAGTTCTGCCAAAAACTCATGCGTCGCCGTAAGTAGCTCATCAAACGCCTCTTGCCAGTGCTCAGGATCGACGAAATATTCAATCTCCATCTGCTCAAACTCCCGAGAGCGGAATACGAAGTCGCGCGGCGCAATTTCATTACGAAAGGCCTTGCCCTGCTGAGCGATACCAAACGGTAAGTTCGGGTAGAAACTGTCAACGATGTTTTTGAAATTGGTAAAAATTCCCTGAGCGGTTTCTGGGCGGAGATAAACAGTATTTCTCTCTTGCTCAACGAGATACCCATATATATCATTTTTAACATAATCCATATATTCCCGAAGGAGTGATTCCTGTACGATAGTTTTATTCTCTAAATTAACCACATCAGCACATGAGTCGACTTTTTTAGCAAGACTTCCGCCCTCAAGAAGCATTGACTGACGTGCAACATCCGCCGCGGCACCGATCTGTGTTTCAAACATCATATTAAACGTCCGCGATTTACTCAGCGGATTGCCATCGGGGCTTTTGATGCCTTTTTCCGCAATCACCGCATCCATCTGCTCCATGGTCATGCCGTCCGCGTCAACGCCATTATCCTTGAGGATATGATCGGTGCGATAGCGGCGGTGATTGACCGTGTCTTCACACAGTGGATCGACGAAGGTATCCACATGCCCGCTCGCCTGCCACACCTTCTGATTCATCAAAATCGCCGCATCAACACCGTACATATCGTCACGCTCGTCAACAAACCGGCGCCACCACAAATTCATGATATTACGCTTCAGCTGCACACCCAGCGGACCATAATCCCAGGTGCCACTCAGGCCGCCGTACACATCCGACCCCTGATAAATAAAGCCGCGGCGCTTACACAGGCTGATAATATCTTCCATTTTTGCTTGACTCATCAAAAACCTTTCTCCATGTTGGCAACATGGCGATTCACAATTATTACCTACAGTATACCATTTTATGGGCAATATTACACCGCCGCGTGCTGCCGCGCCACCAGCCAACAAGCACCGATCACCTCAGTTATCCCGCCAATCTGCGCCACATTTGCCAGCGGCTTGGCTTGAATGAGCCGAAGCAGTTTGATGGCATCCGCCGACAGGTCACCTTGCTCCGCCGGCCGCAAGCCCTTTTCTGTACTGTCATACATATATGTTTTGTCAGGAGACAAAGTCTGGGCCGCCACGTCAGTGCGTAGATTGAGCTCATCGCCCAGTAGTCCAGCGTATTGCAAATAGAACCAGGTTTCAATCAATTTTTGCTCGACACTCACATGATTTAATTGTGCCAAAACTTGCTGAGCAACCGAAAACCAGGCTGGCTCATCCACCTGCTCGCTCGCTCGATTGACCAATTTCAGCATCTCATAGCCAAATTGCATCCGCTCATAGCTGTCCAAAATGTGTCGATAAAATTGTTGCAGCTGCGCACTGGTCAAAATCCCCAGCTCGCCGCGCCCGCGTCGCACCACCACATCGCACAGCGCAAATAGTTCAATACCGCCCGCCAGCTTACTTTTTTCGCGTCGCACACCTTTCGCAATCACATTGCGCCGCCCCGCCGAGGTCAGCAGATGTAAAATCCGATCCGCCTCGCCGTAGTCAGTCCTCCTCAGGACGATGGCCTGCAGGCGTTCGCTTTGGCTCATGATAACACCTCCGTCAAAGCCTGTCGCACGTGCGCCGGCGTCATGGTTGATTTATCAAGCACCGCCCGCACACCAAATGACTCCATATCATCACTGGTGATCCCAACGTTGCTACAAACAATAATGGGTAGACCAGCCAAATCCTCATGGCTTTTCAATTCATTCAGCAGCGCCATGCCCGTTTCACTTGCTAAGAGCATGTCCAGCACCAGTGCATCTGGCTTCCACTGATCAATCATTTCCAGCGCCTGCCCCGGAGAAATAACAACCCGCGAATCAGCATTTGTCCTCGAAACATAGTGCTGAAGCAACTTTGCCCACGCTGGATCATCTTCAACAATCAGCACTCGTTTCATAGCAAACTCATCTGTTGGCTTATGGGTAATTCTACATAAAACGTCAGTCCATCACGGTGCCTGATCAGGCCAATGGTTCCGCCCATGGCTTTTGCAAATTGTGACGCCACATACACACCCAAGCCACTACTGTCAGGACGCGTTCGAACTGATTTTCGTTGTTCCATCTCACTAACAAGTCGCGCATAATCCGCACGGCTCATCATCGGGCCGTGGTCACGGATCAAGATCCTCAGCGTCGAGCCAATTTGGCGAATTGTCACCCGTATGGGCATGTCCTTTTCGCTATATTTCAGCGAGTTATTCAAAAAATTAGCCAAAATCCTTGATAATAACGCCCTGTTTGCCACCACCAAATGCTTTGCTGACTGTTTTTTCGGCCAGTCGATTGATTGACCGTACAAGCGCAACATAGGGTTTAATTCCATGGCCATTTGCTGGCACAACGCCAGTGGATTGATGGGCTCCAGAGGAAATAATGTTGGCGACAAGTGAGCCGTTTGCGCCAAATCTTGCACCAATGCCAATGATTGATCGCTGATATTTGACAATTGCCGAACAATCCGACGCGTTTCAGCTTCATCTAATGATTCTTCCTCCAGTAGTAGACTCAGTTGCCTGATGAGTGCCAGCGGAGATTTCAACTCATGGGCAGCCACTGCTACACTTGGCAGCTGCCCAAATTCAGCATTATTCCATCTTACCTCCGCCATACCTACTTACAGTATAGCAATTGGCGAGTTACTGAACAAACTTAACCGTGTCGAGAACTGCTTGAAAGTCTGGCTTGAATACGTCAGCGTCGGTAGAGAAACGAATCGTTTTATCCCTCACCCGCATCAAAACGACTGAACCGCGTAGTTCTTTGGTGAAAGCACCGTCCAAACGAGTTGCTGCGTTACCATTGAATTCAACGCTACTTGATGTCAATTCGCCTTTCTTCAACTGGTTAGCGTATTGGCTCAACACCTTGTCAAAGTCGCTGTTTAGCACTTCCAAACGAACTGCAAAGCGGCTGGTGTTTGAACGTGCTGGCGGTACAGTACCCGGATGTAGATATGCTTTGTAGTCACCGCGGTCAGTACCATCTTGGTCAACATATGCACTCCAAGTTTTTGGATACATAAATGAGACTCGACCAAATTCATTTGGCCCAACAAATTCAACACGTGGGTTCTTAGCCTCTTCAGAAAATCGCTTCTGGTCAAGCTCAGCCTGTTCATTTTTACCTTTGGCAACCGCACTAGCAACCTTTGCGTCAACGCCCGTTTTTTCTCGCGTGTACTCCACGAACATCCAAGCCGCCACAGCACCAGCAATTAACGTTAACACCAAAAAACCAATCGTACCGACCATCCAGCCGTTGATTGACCCCTGTTCAAATTGTCTTCTTCTCATACCTTGCATTATAGCTTATGCTTTGCCTCCTGTAAAGTCAGGGCGTATTTCGTACAAAAAGTACGGCCCGGCTTCCTTCAGCAACCGGTCGTCCCTGGCGGCGTCCAGCTTGTAGCCATAGCTCACCAAGCGTACCGACCTGCCCTGATAGATTGCCTGCTGTCTGGCTAATTGATAAATCTTCTTCAGATGCAACCCCGCTCCAAAGGCGTATATCACCGTGATGTGCTCGGCAGGCTGCGTCGTCCACGCGTTCGTCCATTTGATGCGCACGCTCTTGGCATGTTTTCTTAGCCGCCAGCGAGACGCTAGCACCAAGAACGGATTGATCTCATAGCCAACGGCTTGAGCACCAGTCTTCGCCACCTCTTGTAACACAGCGCCATCGCCCGACCCTACGTCCAGCACGATGTCGTCTTTAGTCAGCTTCAGTTCATCCGTCAACAGTTTATGAATATCAGTGTGACGCGTTGGTACATACGGCGCACCAATGAACGCCGTCAGTCCAAATATCAAAAATACTATCAGCCCACAAATAATTATCACTTCCATGGCGTATTACTCACTCAACAGCTCAATCTCGTTTTTCATATTCAGCAGCTGCTCTTCTGCCTGCTCCGCCACTTTTTTGACAGCCAGAAACCGCTCGCGCGCCTCTTCCAGCCGAAACTCATCACTGTGAAACCATGCCATTTCTTTGTCCAGCTGTTCTAATAGTTCGTTAATTGTTGGTTCGTTCTGCATATGCTTCAACCCTCGCTTTCATCAAAGCTTCGTTAGTTTGTATTTCAATCACTTCCCCGACCGCACAATTACCTCTAATCATGGCATAACCTCTTGATAGCGCTAATTCTGGATCGTATTCACTAATCAACCTGATGCGTGACTGTACATCACTCAGCAGCTCCTCAACGTGCTGACGCCAGCTATCCAGAGCATTGCTGCGCGCCGCCTGTACCAGTTCCAATTCCTCGTCAATCGCTCGTACTGTTTGTAGTGCCACACCACGAAGCTGGTGCTTGATCGATCGAATTATCTCTTGCTTATCTGGCAGCAGCAACTGCGCTGCATTGCTTGGCGTTGACGCTCGTACATCAGCCGCAAGGTCACACAATGTCGTGTCAATTTCATGACCAATCCCCGTCAGTACCGGCACTCGACTGGACGCCAGTTTTCGCACTAGCAATTCGTCATTGAACACACTCAGGTCATCAGCGCTGCCTCCCCCACGAATCACCACGATCACCTCTGGTAGGTCCGCCAAGCTTTCAATCTTCTCAACCGCCCTGATGATCTGATCTGCCGCCGTTTCGCCCTGCACCATCACATTTACCACACTAAACCGAACCCCGCCCCAGCGTTCATTGGCGATTTTCATAAAGTCAGCATACCCCGCTGAGTTAGTACTGGAGATAACCGCCACATGCTGCGGTCGGGACGGTAATAATCGTTTGCGAGCATCATCAAACAGCCCCTCATCTGACAGCTTTTTACGCAGCAGTTCAAAGCTTTTGCGTAAATTTCCTTCGCCCACTGGCTGTACTGACTGTACGGTTAAACTAAACTTGCCCCAATCGGTCACCTTCGGCACTGCCCGTACCACCACTCGCATACCATCATGAATAGGCATTCTCAGCTGCCACACTGTCATGAAACAATTGACCGTACCCTCATCGTCTTTCAAGTCAAAGAAAACATATTTTTGATGATTGACCTTGAACGAGCTGACTTCACCTTCAATCTGTACCGAGCCAAAGGCCAGCTCTAGCGACTGATTGACAACCGCCAAAAATTCGCTAACGCTAAATTTAGGAGTCACGGTGAGGCTTACCATATTTGATTAGCGCATGCTGGTAGAAAATATAGCCAAGGATAATTGTTCCCATGAGCAGAATGACACGCGTCAGTATGATGCCCGCGATAGCGATATCTGGCGGCGTACCAGTCATGCTCAAAAACAAAATCATGATCGTCTCATACACACCTGCGCCGCCCGGCGTAAAGATGATGATCCCAGCAAAGCCCGCCGCGATATAACCAATCAGCAACACTGCTGGATTGACCGAAGCACCCAATGACCAAAAAGCCAGCATAAACATCAAAATATCAAACGACGCATACACAATTCCCCACAAGAACGGTTTGACGATCAAGCGTTTATCTTGCATCAATTCCGAGAAATCGTCGTGCATATCAGAGAAAAAGGTATCCATCTGCTCTACCTGAACCAACTGGCGCTGTATACCAAACGTCACACATTTGGTGATAGCATTAAGCCCTCGCGCAATTCGGCGCGCCGCCTTGTGCATCCTGTGACGAGAAGAAAACATGTATATGATAGCAAACGTCAGACTCAGCACAACAACCACCACCAAAAAGCTCGATGCCACAATATACCGGTTGATGCGACCGTCTACTGCCAAAAACACCACTGCCACGATCATCATGGCTAGCATTGACAAAAACCCTGTCACATATCTCAGCAGCTGTGCAAACGTCGAGCGGGCCGAGCTCACACCGAGCTTACTCATCCTCCATGTCGTGTAGGAAATACCACTCACCCCACCCGACGGAAAGATATGATTTACCAAGTTCAACTCCAGTGCAATTCGTACCTGCTCTAGTCGCGACACATGTTTGATGAGCTTCCTGTCGCGCAAATAGGAAAAAATCATTTCGCCACCAGCATAATACACGATGATCTGCGCCGGCAGCAGCAAGGCCAATAACCCAACATTAGCCGTTCCCAACAACTCCCATGCTCGCAGCAGTTCATGGCGCGACAAGTAGATGATTGCCGCTAAAACCAACAAGGTAATGAAGCTTATGATTATGCGCGGCGATTTCAGCGTTTTCAACACCTTCGAAATTTTCCCAGAAAACATACCTCTCCATTATACCACGAGCCTGATATACTATAGATATGTTCGTAGCAATATTAGGGCGCTTGCCGAAGTTATCAATCGCAGAATTAGAAGCCATGTTCGGGAAGTCACACGTTCGTGCCGTCAGCCGCAGTACCGCTGTCGTTGACACTGATAGGCTATCAATTGATTCCCTTGGCGGATCACTCAAATGCGGCAAAGTCATCCACACTCTCCCAGCCGACAACCGCCCGACCCTGGAGCAAGCTTCTCATTGGATTACGCATACTTATGTCAACCAACTGCTGGCAGTCGGCGGAAAAATCACCCTTGGCATCAGTGCCTATGGACTATCAACCTCGCCTCGCCAGCTGCAGAAAATTGGTCTGTTGCTCAAAACTTCCATGAAAAAGCACAATGTCAGTCTGCGGCTCATCCCAAACACCACCACGGAACTATCGACCGCCACCTCACACAACAATAAGCTTGGGCTCAGCCCTAAAAAACGCGAATTATTCATCATCAAGACCGATGACGGCGCCATCCTCATCGCTGAAAGTAATGGCGCACAAAACATCACCGCTTATGCCCGCCGTGACCGCAACCGGCCACGCCGTGACGCGTTCGTCGGCATGTTACCGCCAAAATTGGCACAAATCATGGTAAATCTAGCCGTCGGCAACACCGCAAAAACAACCATCCTTGACCCTTTTTGCGGTACGGGCACCGTTCTCCAGGAAGCTTTGCTTAAAGGATATGATGCCTGCGGTAGCGACCTCAGTCAAAAAATGATTGATTATACGACAGAGAACCTAGCTTGGCTACAAAGCAAATACCATATCGCCGGCACGGTACGTAGCCTCGAACAAGCCGACGCCATGACCCATCAGTGGCCAGAAGCCCAACAACTTGATGCAGTGGTCTGCGAAACCTATCTCGGACAACCCTTCTCCGCACCGCCAAGCTCCAAAAAACTCCATGAGGTCACTGGTAATTGCAATCACATCATCACTAACTTTTTAGGCAATATCCACGGTCAACTTAGGCCCGACACCACACTGTGCATCGCTGTACCTGCTTGGCGTGATGCCAACCGCAAACTAACCCATCTACCGCTCGTCCAAAACCTAGAAGCACTCGGCTATACCCTGCAGCAGCCGCCCCTCATATATTCCCGATCCGACCAAGTCGTAGTGCGTGAAATATTACTATTAAAAACCGCCTAACTTCTTGACATTACACTAGTAGTGGTCTATACTAGTAAGGATTGTTTATAGAAACTATAAGGAGTTTAGCAAATGTCAAAGGTTAAAGCTGGTGGCTCAAGCAAGAACATCCACAACAATGCTGGTCAGCGTTTGGGTGTGAAACGCTTTGGCGGCCAAAAAGTCAACGCTGGTGAAGTGCTGGTACGTCAGACTGGTGCCACCAAGATTGCTGGTGACGGTACATACATGAGCCGTAACTACACTATTCACGCAGCTAAAGACGGCGTGGTTAGCTTTAAGAAAGTCAAAAAGCAGAAATTTACTGGTAAAACCGAACGCCGCACACAAGTTTGCGTAGGCTAAGCCTAAAAACCCCAGCCTACTACAGGCTACCATCATAAAAATAGTCGCTTCCATGGCGACTATTTTTATATGCTAACTATGGTTATTCTGTCATCCCCAAGTGATGCTTCACCCGCGCAACCACATCACCAATAACAACTTGCGACTTCACCAAATATTCATCGACTCCCAAGCCTTCAGCTCGTTCTTTGTCCTTTGGCTGGCTCAGTGCTGTCAACATAATGATGCGTACATTGGCAGTTTCTGGCGTATTGCGCAGAATATCCAACACGTCAAAACCGCTAATCTTTGGCATCATTGCGTCCAGCAAAATCAAATCTGGTTTATATTCAACTGTTGCGGACAGTGCATCTTCGCCATTGTGCACTTCTCTAATATCAAAGCCTTCTAGCTCCAACCTGGCGCGATACACAGCAGCCAGTGCCATGTCGTCCTCTACTAATAATATTTTCCTCTTTGCGTTCATACTATCTTTATTCTAACGCCCACATCAGAAAAACACAAGCGTTTACCATGACAGCTTCTTGGCAGCATCCATCTGTGGATCTTTGCCAAAATTCATGTCATTAGCGGTCAATCCCACCTTCTCGTCCGGCTCAATACCTGTCTTATCAATGGTACGACCCTTCGGTGTATACCAGCGCGCTTCGGTAACTTTGAGCTGCGCACCATCGCGTAATTTTATGAGCTGCTGCACACTACCCTTGCCGTAACTCTTTTCTCCCACTAATTTTGCCTTGCCATATTCTTGCAACGCGCCCGCTACTATTTCACTAGCGCTAGCACTTGATCCATCAATCAGCACGACTGTTTTCATGTCCTGCAACAGTGGCTTACCTGTCGATTTGACCGTTTTAACGACTTTATCTCCGCGCCGTTCCGTCATGATATCTTGCTGATCCAGCCATAGTCCAGCTAGCGCCTGAGCCGCCGTTACCGTTCCACCAGGGTTGCTGCGAAGATCCAAAATAACCTTCTGGACATTGTTTTGCTTGAAAGCTTCGGCCGCTGCACGCGCCAACGTACCAGTTTCTTCACCAAATCGGTACACTTTCAAGATACCAACGCCATCAACAATCTCATGCTCCACGGCTGGCGCAGTGATTTGCTTACGAGTCATCGACATTTCCAGCCGCTGATAATTACGAAGCACTTGCAGCTTCACCGTGGTGTTTATTTCCCCGCGTATCTTTTCCACCACCTGCTCAGTCGTAGCATCTACCACCGAGTTGCCATTCACCGCTGTAATGATATCACCAGCCTTGACTTGAGCCTCCTCTGCTGGGCTATTTCGCAGCACCCTAACGACTGTTGGCCGATTATTCCTCAAACCAATCTCTGCACCAATGCCACCGCCAATATTACCATTCAGGCTCTTCTCAAATTCTTTGGCTTCCTCGGCGTCCATAAACGTCGTGTACGGATCGCCAGTAGCCGCCACCAAACCACGGCTCGCGCCATTGATTAATTTATCAGTATCCAGATTTCCATCATACTGCGCTTTCAGATGTCGATAGGTCTCTTGAATACGCTCCGTATCAAGCCGCTCAGCGCTATATCGCATGCCAAGCTTTGGTGCAATCGCCGCAAATATCTGATCCGACCGCGCACCCGCGATAAAACTAACCACCGCTATAACTACCGCCCACGCAAACAGCTGAGCTTTTCGTGCCTTCTCCTTGCTCATAAGACCATTATAGCATGAGCGGTATCAAATTCTTAGAAGTAAATGTAAACAAGTCCAGACGATGAGCGCTTATAATTGCGGTACAGACCATCCCAGCCCAAGTTATAGTCGCTAACCGTAATAGTGCCGTCGCCGTTTACCGACTCAACATACATCACGTGACCATATGCACCACCCATTATCACCGCTGCTGCCCCTGCTCGTGGGGTGCTGCCGTTCGAAATACCATAACGAGACGTTGTCGACGGCCATTGATTGGCGTTACCGGCACCGTTAAAGTGCGGCACATAGCGACCAGTACTGTGAACCTTCCATGCAACGTAGCTCACACACTGACGAGTGTACAGCCCCCATGGATCGACATAAGCATCCAGTGGTGCATTTGCCCAAGCGCCTGGGTAGCCACCACCACCAGGAGTACCAGATGGCACACTACCTCGTGGCAAGCTACGTAAGTTTTCTGCAGCCTGTTGCTCACGCAATTTCGCAATTTCGCTGTTGCGTTGTGATGCCAAAGACGAATATGCCGCCTGGTCATTCTTTGTATCATTCACCAATTTCGCCTGCTCAGCCTGTTTGGCCGCCATTTGAGCTTTTTGAGCTTCTTGATCCTTCAGTGTACGCTCAACTGCAGCCTTATTGTCCTGCAATTTCTTTTGCAGACGCTTGATTTCCTTGATTTTGTCATTCAGTGAGCCCTGCAAGCTGCTGCGCTGTTCCTGCTTGTCGATAAAGTCACCGATGTTTTCTGAACTAGCCAGCATTTCCAGTGGAGAAATCTGGTCATCAACATACATGTCAGACAAAATCTGACCCATTGTCTTACGGTTTCTGTTGATCGCCGCTTCGTTATTCTTGATCTCTTCCTTAAGGGAATCAATCTTATTTTGGCTTTCAATGATTTGAGATTGCAACGCGTTCACCTGCGCAGTCAAACGGTTTAGCTCCTCTTCCAGAGTTGCCGCCATTTCGCCTAGGCGAGCTGCCTGTGAATTGTAGTTATTAGCCTCTTGTTGTTTAGCCTTAATTTCTGCCTCATAATCTCGCGCAAAAACCGTGCCAGCGGTCTGAAAAATCCCTGCTCCGGCAACGACGGCAGCCATCACCACCAAGGCTACTTTGGTGGCTTGTTTGTGCGAAACTGGTGTGGTGGACCGTTGCTTCATACTATAACCATAATAGCATAAGCACTATACACGTGTCAACCAAGTTTTATATCCCTTAAATCTTGAGGTATTTATGAGTCGCAATCCACGATGAAACCGTACCAATCAACCCACCAATGATAATCATAGCTAGTAGTACGAGTCCAACATACGGCATCAGGTCTTGGAGTAACGTATCAATCGGCAACCATTTACGCATTGGTTCCTTGGCAAACGCTAACAGTCCATAGCCACCCGCCGTAGCAATCACCGCAGCGATAAATCCGTACATAATCGCCTCAACCACAAACGGTCCGCGGATGAAACTGCGCTCAGCACCGATGAGCTTCATCATTTGGATCTCGCTCTTACGGTTGAAAATAGCCATACGAATGGTGTTAAACACCACCAATGAAGAGATTAGCACAAACACAACCGTTGCAATTGACCCACCAATACTTGCCACACGCACCCAACCGCCAATTGTCTCAATGGCCTGGCGGCGATCACCGGTGAATGACGGTTGTCGACGCTGGTCTTTGTTGGCAAGATAGGTCTCATCAGAACCAACGAAATGCTTCAATGAAGAATAATTATTCAAATCCTTCACCGAAACCTGCAAGGTCGCTGGCAGCTCATTACTTGCTTCACGAATGGCCTCCAGTGCTTCGACGTTGTCTTTGTAGCGCTGGGCTTGCTCATGGCGTGCTTGTTCCGCAGAAATGTATGTCACCCCTGTTACGTTGTCCAATTTTTTGATCTTGTCCGTCAATTCGTTAACGGTTTTTTCAGAAACAGATCCTTTGAGATAAATTGAGATATTCGCCTTTTGAGTGATGGTTTCGGTTGTGTTCACTAAAATGCGTTGTGCCGCTACGGTCACAAAGATGATCAGCAAAGTCACGCTCATGACCGCTGTCGCTGCAACCGTCAGCCAAGCATTACGGCTAAAGTTATTAACACCGTAGCGCAACATGCGAACAAAAGCTAAGGTTCGCCGCTGTTTCATTTTGTTGCGCTGCATTGCTTTTGCGTTTGCGTTTGTCTTTTTCTTGGCCATTATTGCTTATATGTTCCTCTCGCCTGGTCAGACGTAATTTTACCGTGATCAATGGTAATCACCCGTCGTTTCAACTTATTCACAATATCGACATTATGCGTCGTCAGCAGTACCGTTGTGCCGTACTTATTAATCTTTTCCAGCAACCGCACGATGTCCCAGCTGTGCTTTGGATCAAGGTTACCGGTCGGCTCGTCAGCGATCAAAATCTTCGGCTGCCGAACCACTGCCCTGGCAATCGCCACTCGCTGACGCTCACCACCGGATAGCTGATGCGGAAAGTTCTTTTCCTTGCCTTTAAGTCCGACTAATTCAATGACTTTTGGCACCGTTGACTTAATCTCACGGTTGGTCATCCCAGCAATTTCGAGCGCAAAAGCCACATTTTCAAACACCGTTCTATTTGGCAAAAGCTTAAAGTCCTGAAAGACGACGCCAATTTTTCGGCGCAGCAGCGGAATGTGCTTGTCTTTGAGCGTGTCATAATCAATGCCGCCAACAACAATTTTGCCACTTGAAGGCTTTTCTTCACGCGTTAATAATTTCAATAATGTTGATTTGCCAGCACCACTTGTACCAACCAAAATGACAAACTCCCCTGCCTTCACATGCACACTAACGCGGTTAATAGCAGGCTTGCCTGTCTTGGTGTAACTCTTTGTAACCCTATCCAACAGAATCATACAGTACTAGTGTAACACTTTTTGTCAAAAAGCGCGAGTATAGCGCTTCTGCTCTGGCCTAATCTTTGAGGCTTAAGTCGAATGTTGAAAAATCTAGGTTTTCCAAAGTGGTCGTTGGCTGCTTTGCAATACGACGATTTTTGTTTGCTTTGGTTTCCTTATCTGCACCGGAAAAAATCTCATTACGCTCGCGGTAGAGCGTGCTCAACTCACTTAATAAATCTTGAATATGAGAATCAATCTCCTGAACCTTTTGAAAATCCAACACCTTCATATTCAAATGATAGCACTTGATTGCTAAAAAGTCAAGGATATTTGGTAGCTAAATATTACTCGTCTTTCGACGCATTTTGGCTAAGAAACGCCGTCATAAAATCATCAATCCTACCGTCCAGCACGCCCTGCGTGTCCCGGTCTTCATGCTTAGTCCGAGTATCTTTAACCAGAGTGTACGGATGCAGCACATAATTTCGTATTTGACTACCCCAGTTGGCTGATTCACCAGCCCTGAGATCTGACAAGCTGTCGGCGTGCTGCTCCAGTTGCATTGCCAGTAATTTCGAGCGCAAAATTTTCAGCGCTGTTTCTTTGTTTTGAATCTGCGAACGCTCATTCTGAATCGCCACCACTATTCCCGTCGGTACGTGCGTGACACGAACTGCTGAGTCAGTCGTATTCACCCCCTGTCCGCCCTTGCCACCACTGCGGTAGACGTCTATCTTCAGATCACTCGGATCAATATCCACTTCGTCTGGCGTATCAATTTTTGGCAGCACCTCAACTAGTGCAAAGCTAGTCTGGCGCAAATTATCGGCATTAAACGGACTCAGCCGCACCAGCCGGTGCACACCATTTTCTGAGCGCAATTTACCATACGCGAACGGTCCTGATATTTCCAACACAACGGTTTTCAAACCACCATCATCATTCGCAGACCGCTCCAAAACATCAGTTTTCATGCCAGATCGTTCCGCCCACCGCAAATACATACGCTCCAGCATGGCCGCGAAATCCTGAGCATCCAAGCCACCGACACCTGCCGAAATACGAACCACCGCCTCACGGCCATCATATTTCTCGCTAAACAATAGATCTGTCTTGCGGGCTGAGAATTCCGTCTCCAGAGCATCTATTTGCTTGGTAAACTCGTCCAATAAGTCATCATCCCCCAATTCCATCAGCTCCAGCAAATCATCCAACTGAACACTCAACACCTGCCACGGTTGCACCGTTTGACGCAACGCAGCTGCTTTTTTGGCAACCGACTGAGCATGATCAGGATTATTCCAAATTTCAGGCTGATTTAATTGCTCTTCCAATACCGCCAATTCTTCAGCAAGCGCATCAAACTGCAATGCTTGTTTAGCCTGCATGACGTCGCTGCGGAGGGATTGGACACGTTTTTTCAATGGCTGCATAGGACCCATTATACCATCAGATTCGTGTGTTATATGCCCGCCACCGCCTCAACAAAGGCTTCACCACGGGCTGTATAGTTTGCGTATTGGTCAAAGCTGGCAGCAGCTGGACTCAAAATTACAACATCTCCCGGTTGAGCAATATCCAAGGCGCACTGCACCACTTCGGTCATCAGTATCACGCCCTTTTGCACTATTGTCGCATCTGGTAGTCCAGCTTTTTGCAACGCTTTTGCAATATCATCAGCATTGCCACCACTAACAATCACTCCTCTTAGTGACGACGAGTGCGCTAGTTCTTCGGCTAGCTCTGTATAGTCGCCCCCTTTGTCCGCCCCGCCAAGGATCATCACTTTTGGCTGCTGGAATGATCGCAGCGCAGCCACTGCACTGCCTGGCGTTGTCGAGATACTATCATCATAGAACTTCACTCCTCGTTTTTCTGCCACAAATTTGAGCCGATGTGGCAAACCCGTAAAACCAGCAAGCCCCTGACAAATTATTTCATCTGACAGCTCCGACACTACCGTCTTAGCCACCAACACTGCCGCACTGGCATTCTCTTGGTTGTGCGCGCCCGGCAACTTGAGTGCCTGTTGCATTTCCGCCGACAGATCAATTGGATACGACAACTGACGCGCTGGCGACTTGGCAGCAATCTGCTGGCTAAACTGATTATTCCTGTTATAAATGAGGACATCTTCGGCTGTTTGGAACGTGGCAATGTGCGACTTTGCATCAAGATAGTCAGCAAAATCATCGTGCCTGTCCAGATGATCTGGCTCAATCATCAAGACGACTGCAACGTGCGGAGATTTTTCCAAATCCCATAGCTGAAAACTACTCAACTCATACACCACGATATCATCCGGCTGAATCTGCGGCAGCACATCCAGCGACGGCACTCCAATATTTCCAACAAGATGAACTGTTTTGCCAGCAGTACGCAATATACTAGTGATCAAACTACACGTTGTGCCCTTGCCCTTTGTGCCTGTTACGCCAATGATAGGTGCTGGACACTGCTCAAAAAACTCATTAGTCGCTGACCATATTTTGCCACTGGTCTTGATGCGACTTGGCGGTAGTCCAGCCGTCCTCACCACCATGTCAACGTCATAAAACTGATTTGAGAACACTCCTGCACCAGTGTGAACATCAGCGCCTGCTGGCACATCAGATAACTCCCGTTCATCAACGATCATCAACTGTGCGTCTGGAAACTTACGCTGAAAATACGCGTAGCTAGACCTGCCCTCTACATCATATCCTGCAATGACAATGTTCATCTTAGAACAATGCTCCCAGCTTTTCTTGGATGCGTTCCAGCAGTTCTTTTTCTCCACAGCTCACTCCAGCCAATACCCATGTGTTAGCCTGGAAAAATTCACGTGCTACTTGAACAATTTTTTCATCAGTCACTGCCAAAATCGCTGCCGGCACCCCAGTATAATCCTTCACAAAATCATCTGAGAAATAGCGACCGGTATAGAAGTTACTGATCTGAGAAACGGTCTGCGCACCCATTTGATAACGCCCCAAAGAGTAGGACTTGGCGCTTTCGATGTCTTCAGCAGAAATCTTGCCGTTTAGCACACGCTTCAGTTCACTGACGATGATATCAAACAGCTCTTCAGCCGTCTCCAAGTTGACCTGACCAGTGAAGTCCCACGCTGAATCATAGAATCCAACAGAGGTATCGCTAAAAATACTATACGCCAATCCCCGTTTGCGAGCTGCCCCAAAAATGCGAGAGTTAAATGTACCAGTCAAAATGTGATTCAAGCAGCCCATAGCGTCGGCTTCAGAATTACTAATTTCACGAGGCACAATCATTGACCAACCAAATGTCAGATTGGAAGCTTCTTTACGCCTAATCAACAAAGGTCCGGCGCTGTGTAGATTGTCCTTAGGAATTTCAAAACGTTCACCTTCTTCCAATTGCCAGGCTTCCAACGCTTCCTTGATGCGTGACTTGCGCCCCGTCATTTTACCAGCAATCACAAAGCGCATATTCTTCAGAGTATGCGTTCGACGGTGGTGTTCTTTGATATCTTTCAAAGTTACGTTGGCAATCGTCTTCAGGCGCTGATTGTACGTCAAAATGTCTTCACCTAACGCCTGCTGCACCCGCGGCCACATCACGCGGTTGTGATTGTTCAGATAGCCTGTCAGCTCAGAGCGCACATTGCCCTTCTCAGCTTCCAATTCTTCGGCATTAAAACGCGGTACCGTGATAGCCAGCCTCTGCAATTCCAACACCCTGTCCCATTCAAAATCAGCACAAAATGCTTCATAGCCCATGGAATACTCTGTTGTATAGGCGTTATAATACGCGCCATTTTTGACAAATTCTTGGTCATACAGTGCCTGTGAACGGAATTTCTCATTAGCACCAAATGACATATGCTCCATGATGTGCGCTGTTTCGTAGATGTCTTTATCGCGTACATAGCGACTACCCGCCCGAAAATGAAACTGAAAGCTCATTACTGTAGCATCTGGCACGTCTATCAACAGCCCCCGAGCACCGTTCTTTAATCGTACTTCTTCAACTGTGTGCTTCATGGATTATTTCCGATTCTTTTTGCGGTTTTGGCGCTGTGCCTTTTTCTTCTTGCGCGCTGCGTTTTTGGCGCGATTTGATTCAGAGGCAGGTTTTGCCTTTTTAACTGAGAAATCATCGTCACGATTCTTTTCGCCAGATGTTATCTCGTTAACGCCCTTCTCAACGGCAGTTTCAGCCAATCGAGTCAGCTCAGTGTCATACTCATCGTCTTGCGATTGTTGCACTGTTGCATCAGCCTTACGCACGCGGAAGATAGTACTCAAGACTTCGTCGCGCAAATTGTTCTGCAGACTCGTGAACAATTTCTGTGACTCTGACCGATACTCAACCAATGGATCACGCTGACCAACACTGCGCCAGTGGATTCCTTCACGCAGATGCTGCATGTTTTCCAGGTGTTGCATCCACAGGGTGTCGAGCACCGCCATGTACACTTCTCGCTCAACACCACGCAAGTTTTCGTCACCAATTTCTTCCTCTTTTTCTGCGTATGCTTCACGCGCCAGTTTCATCACCTTTTGGACGCGAGATTTGTCCTTCTTCTCTGAGCCAGCCTTTGCCAGAGCTCCCTCATCAACTGGGATAACTGCAGCAAATTCTTTCACAAAATTAGGATTATTCTTGAGCGGCAGCTGTGTTGAATCGTTCACTTTTTCTTTGAGCAAGCGTTCAATTTCTGGCTTAATATTATCGCCTTCCAAAATCTTGCGGCGCATGACATACACCACGCGACGGTGACGATTGATGACGTTGTCATACTGAACAACATTTTTACGCGTATCAAAGTTGTAGCCTTCGACACGCTTCTGCGCTGCTTCCAACGTCTTGGACACGGCGCGGTTCTGGATCGGCGTTTCTTCGTCGACGCCCAGCCGATCCATCAGCGCCGCGATGCGCTCGCCCTGGAAAATTCGCATCAAATCATCTTCGGTCGACACATAGAACTGCGTCTCACCTGGGTCACCCTGACGACCACCACGACCGCGCAGCTGATTGTCGATACGTCGTGATTCATGCCGCTCAGAACCGATCACCACCAGGCCGCCTAGCTCTTTCACGCCCTTGCCGAGCTTAATGTCGGTACCACGTCCAGCGATGTTTGTCGCTAGCGTAATCGCGCCCTTTTCACCAGCTTTCTCGATGATGGCCGCTTCACGCTCATTATTCTTGGCGTTCAAAATCTCAAACTTGATGCCTTCTTTTTCCAGATATTTAGCAATCTGCTCATTCTTGGCAATTGAGCCAGAACCAACTAGCACCGGCCGACCTTGCTTGTGATAATCCTTGATAGCTTCGGCGACTGCCTTCAGCTTACCTTTTTCGGTCTTGAAAATCAGGTCTTCTTTGTCGTCGCGAATCACTGGCTTATTCGGCGGAATCTGGATGACGTCTAGTGAATAAATTTGTTGAAACTCCTCGGCTTCGGTGAACGCCGTACCAGTCATACCGGAAAGTTTATTGTACAAACGGAAATAGTTCTGGAACGAAATAGTCGCCAGCGTCATACTTTCTTCCAGCACCGGCACACCTTCTTTAGCCTCAATTGCCTGATGCAAACCTTCGTTGTAACGGCGTCCTTGCATCAAACGACCAGTGTGTTCATCGACGATGATCACCTCGCCGTCGTTGGTCACCACATAGTCTTTGTCGCGCTTGAACAAGGTTTGTGCTCGCAGAGCCTGATCCATGTGATACACACTGCGCACGTGGTCTGGCGTATACAAATTTTTTATCCCCAGTAGTTTTTGAACTTTTTCCACGCCCTCGTCGGTCAAGGCCACACTACGGCGCTTTTCGTCCAAAACATAGTCATCTGGCACTAATTTACTGGCAACTTTGGCGAACGTGTAGTAATTATCTGGGTTTTCCGCTGCTGGTGCCGAGATGATCAGCGGCGTACGCGCTTCGTCGATCAAAATGGAGTCCACCTCGTCAACAATGGCAAAGTTCAGTTCGCGCTGCCTGAGCAAATCCATGTCGTTGACCATGTTGTCACGCAAATAGTCAAAACCAAACTCGTTGTTGGTGCCATAGGTAATGTCGGCCGCGTAAGCTTCCTTACGAGTGACCGGGCGGAGCTTGCGCATGCGTGGATCGTCATGATGTTCATTGTCGTAATCTTTATCATAGACAAATGACGCTTCGTTGATGATCACACCCGTCGTCAAGCCCAAAAAGTCATACACCTGACCCATCCAGCCAGCGTCACGCTGCGCCAAGTAGTCGTTGACGGTCACCACGTGAACGCCTTTTCCTTCCAGCGCGTTGAGATAGGTCGGCAGCGTCGCCACCAAGGTTTTACCTTCACCAGTCTTCATCTCAGCCACGTTGCCTTCGTGAAGCGCCATACCACCGATTAACTGAACGTCATATGGACGCTCACCGATGACGCGCTTGGCCGCCTCGCGCGCCACCGCAAAGGCATCTGGCAAAATCGTATCCAGCGTTACACTCTTTTTGTTCAGCCGTTTTCTCAGCGCTTCTGTCTGTGCCTGCAATTCCTCATCTGACATTTTTTCATACTTTTCAGACAAACCGTTAATTACTGCAACACGCTTTTCCAGCCGCTTCAAAATCTTCTTCTGCGGATCACCAAAAACTTTACTCAGCGCTTTTTGTTGTGTCATTGCCATAACCTTAAAACTCCCTCGCTTTCGGACATTTTCAAAACTCTTTCTATTGTAACCTTTTTTGGTCTAAAATTAAAGAGAAAACACCATATATATGGTGTTTTCTGATTTTAGCGATACTAACCAATTCATCCGCGACGAAAACTGCGCTTAAACTTCGCCAGCACACCACGACTACGGCCAACGTGCGCCAACGTGTCGTCCTTGTAGCGACGCAACTGCCCGTTCAATTTGGTCTCGACGATATCCACAGCCGCCAACACGTTCATTGTTGAGTCTTTGGCGGTGATGACTTTGTCCGGGACATTGATGATAACTTCAACCTCATATTTGTTACCGCCAGGGTTATCAATTTGCTTAATCTTCACATCTGCCGTAACGCTTTTACGAGCGTGACGTGGCAAAAACCGATCCAATGGGCCAATTTTTTTCTCAATATATCGTTTGGTCGTGTCATTCAGTTCGTACTTTACACCAGTGATTGTCAGATTGGTAATCATATCCCTCCTTCGTTATACCTACATTATACCATGTATGTTGCTAAATTCGCTCACGTCCGCCCATATATGGTCGCAATACTTCTGGCACTGTCAAACTGCCGTCCTCGTTCTGGAAGTTTTCCAAAATTACCACCAATGACCGCGCCAACGAAACTGCCGTACCGTTTAAGGTGTGGACCGACTCAATGCTACCGTCCGCTCGCCGCACCCGAATATTCAAGCCGCGCGCTTGATAATCCGTACAATTTGAGCAACTCGTCAGCTCGCGGTACGTCTCATCAACTGGCGACCAGTACTCGATGTCGTATTTTTTGGCAGCCGGTGCGCCCAAGTCGCCCGCCGCGATATTCACCACGTGGTACGAAATACCAATTTGCTGCCACAACGCCTCTTCGACGCTGAGGATCTTTTCATGAATCTCCTTGGACTGTTCTGGCAGACAGAACGCATACATTTCCAGTTTGTTAAATTGGTGTACTCGGAACAATCCACGAGTGTGCTTGCCATACGTGCCCGCTTCCCTGCGGTAGCACGGGCTATACCCAGCGTAGAGCAGGGGCAAATCTTTCTCATCCAAAATTTCATCAGCGTGGTAGCCAGTCAGCGGCATTTCCGCCGTCCCAATCAGCGTCAAATCCTCGCCCTCGACCACATACTCATTACTACCTTCACCTTTTGGCGCAAAGCCGGCGCCTTCCGCTGTGCGCATATTCACCATGTGTGGCACCGTCATGAACGTAAAGCCCTGCTTCGTCACATAATCCAGCGCAAACTGCGTCACAGCATTTTCTAGCAGCGCCAAGTCGCCCTTAAGATAATAAAACTTTGCGCCAGCTACTTTCGCGCCGCGCTCAAAGTCCACCCAACCACGACTAACGGCATAATCCAAATGATCCTTGGCGCCCGTTTTACGCTCACCGTACGCCTTTACCTCAACCGAATCTTCCTCGCCGCCAAGCGGCACATCATCAAAGGTGATGTTCGGCACGTTTTTCAGAATTGCAGCTACTTTTTCCTCTGTTGATTTTAAGTAGCTTTCACGTTCCGCCAACTCAATTTTTAGCTGTTTTCCCTGGTCGATCAGCTCCTGATCTGGGCGACCACCTTTCATTTTGGCTGAAATTGCATTTCGCTGTTCACGCAGTGTTTCAACTTGCTTTTGCAGGTTGCGGCGCTCGTCATCCAATTGCAACAATGTCGCAATATCAACGGCATATCCCTTGTCATTTGCCGACTTTTGCACCAAATCAGCATGTTCTCGAATAAATTTGATGTCTAACATGCCCTCATTATATACCAATTTTGGCTTAAACGTGAGAGATTATGCCCGCGCCCAGTAACACTATCAACAGCAATCCTAACACGAATCGGTAGACGATGAATGAGCGAAAATTATTGTTCTGGATGAATTTCAAGAGCCACGCCACTGCCACGTAACCCACGCCAAATGAAACCACCGTCGCGATGATGGTTGACGTCCAGCCAACGCCGCCGGAAATATGCTTGTATTTAGTCACGACTTCTAACAGTCCCGCTGCCACCAACGCTGGAATCCCCAGGAAAAAACTCAATTTCGTCACCGTCACTCGGTCAAAACCGCGCAGCAATCCCACTGATATCGTAGCGCCAGAGCGACTCACCCCAGGAACGAGCGACAGGCACTGACCTAAACCAATGACAAGCGTATCTCTCCACGTCGTATCCTTTTCAACGCGCTTGGCAATGGCATACTTATCAGCCAGCCACATCACGCCACTCCAGACGATCAACGCACCCGCCACAAACCACAGGCTGCGCAGCACTGTTTCTATCTCATCCTTAAACACCAGTCCCACTACCGCAATCGGTACTGAACCGATGATGATCGCCCACCCATATTTGTAGTCAAATTGCCGTCGCGCCCGTTTCCACCACAAACCACGCCACCACGCGATCAACACTCGCTGAATATCCTGCCAAAAATAAATAATCGCTGCCGCTATTGCCCCAATTTGAATAATCGCCGTAAAAGCAATCAGCCCCTCATCGTCCAGGGGCATACCCATCAATTTCTCAGCAATGGTTAGGTGGCCTGTGCTAGAAATAGGTAAGAATTCGGTAATTCCCTCAATAATTCCTAGCACAATTGCCTGCCACCAACTTATATTCATAGAGTTTATTATAGCAAACCGTTGATTCTCTACAAAAATGCGCCATTGGTTCGTGATGAACCTGGGTACGGAACACTGTCACCAGAACCTTGGTCTCCTGGCTTCAACTGCAAAGATCCGTGTACCGTGACCCTTGTAACGCCACCACAGTAGACACCCCAGAAGAATGATTCATTCAAACAAGATAACTGCGAATCATGTTCAATATTGATTTTAAGCGTGTCACCTTCTACAACAGCTTGTACTTTTGGCGCCTTACCGTCTTTACGTGAGAAATATTTTACTTCAACTTTGGTTTCTTGAGATAATATGGCTTGCCTGTCAACCAGGCCATTACTGGTTACATCAGCATATTTAACGCCTTCAAGATTCTTTGGTAGCTCCACGGTCATTGTTTTCGTCAAACGCTCTTCATCCCGCGCCAGCTCTCGCAAGGTTTGCGTGCCAAAGATCGCCGAGCTTGAGATACAAAATGCCCCAATAACAGTGCTAATCACCACCGCAATCAATGCCGTTCGCGTAAACTTCCACTTGATTGCACTAGCCGTCAACACGCCAAACAGCGTCACCGCAGCAGCACCACCAACAAGTGCAGAAATTAATAGACCTAAAGCCCACGGCTGTGCCGCAAAACCATCCATCCAGCTAATGACACTTACACCAGCAAATAACCCCACTGGTACAGCGACTAATAATCCAAAGGTGATCATGATTAACATAAGTGAAACAAATACCTGCGAGACTTTGATGAACGTATTTTTCACTTGAGTCTTTTTATTATCGGTGAAAGAAAAATTTTTCAGGCTATCCAGCGTCACTTCTTCTCCCCGCATCTGTAATTTTTCAGCTGCCGTTTGTGCTTCTGGCATACTGATCCACAATACAATGTAAATCAGTAGCGAGGTACCAAAAGTGATAAATGGTGAAAAAATGAACAACAAGCGTACCCACAAAGGATTAATTCCCCAGTAGGCAGCGATCCCAGCACACACGCCACCCAAAATTGCGTTATCTGGATCGCGCATCAATCGCTTGGTCGGCTTATTCGCATTGGTCTCAGCTGTATCGACCGTCTCTGGCATTTCACCGTCAGCAAAGTCCTGCGGTTCGCCCATTTGTTGTTGCACCACCAAGATATCATCGTGGCTAATGACACCGTCCTTCGACACGCCGCGCTCCGCCAAAAGCTCCACCATTCGTGCCTCAATTTCGCGCATAGCTTCTGGCTCAGCGTGCATATTTTTCTGAATTGAATCAAGATATTGTTCCAATGATTTTTTGGCATCAACCTCCACGCTAAACGGCGTTTTTGCCAAATGGATTCTAGTTATTTCTTTCATCGCTTTGCTCCTTTCTCAAGATTTTTTAGCGAAGTGCTCAACATTTTTATGCGATCTTTCAATTCATCCACTAGCTGCGCGCCAGTGTCAGTAAGTGAATAATATTTGCGCGGCGGTCCTTGTTCGCTTTCCTGCCATTCGTGCTTAAGGTAGCCATATTTTTGTAAACGACTCAGTAGTGGATAAACCGTGCCTTCCACTACCATCAAGTCCGAATCGCTCAGTTGCTTGACGATATCACCAGTGTACTGCGGTTGTTTATCACACACCAGCAGCACACAGTAGACCAAAAAACCTTTACGCAGCTGAATCGCCAGGCTCTCCGCGTAAGCACTAACGTCCATGCTTTATACCTCCTGGCACCGTTGATTGCTCAACCCGACCGTCTTTGATGATAATTTGATAATCACATTTTTTCGCCAAATCAGCGTCATGCGTCACTATGATCAATGTTACACCCTTTTGCTTATTATAATCAAACAGCAATTCTTCCACTTTTGCACCTGTTTCACTGTCCAAGTTACCAGTCGGTTCGTCAGCAAAGATAATTTGCGGATCACCGACAATCGCCCGAGCAATCGCCAAGCGCTGTTTTTGTCCGCCCGACAAATCCTTAGCACGATTCTTGCGCTTGTCATACAGGTCTACTGCCTTAAGCGCTGCGTTGATTTTATGCGCTCGCTTTTTCCGTGGTACCCGCGCAATTTCCAGCGGCAAACTGACATTATCAACCACGCTCTCATTGCCCTGGACAAAGAAACTCTGGAAGATAAAGCCGATTTTCTTGGCGCGAAACTCATCGACTCGCTTTGGCTTCAGCTGCAAAATATCTTGCCCGTCAATGATAACTTGACCTTTCTGCGGCTTATCCAACCCTGATATAGCGTGCATTAGCGTCGATTTTCCTGAGCCAGATTTACCTAAGATAGCCACGCTGGCTCCTGTCGGAATGGTCAAGCTGACATTTTTCAGCGCCATAAATTGGTTTTTCTTTTTGCCATAAACCTTCGTCACATTTTTTAGTTCAATCATGATACTTCTCCTATTCCGTCCTTAATGCCTCAATTGGGTCTAGCTTTGTTGCTTTGCGGCTCGGCAGCCAGCCAGAAATTACCGCCATCACCACTAGTCCAAATACCAGTAGCCCGATTTGCAGCGGATTGATAACCAGTAGGTTTGTCCCTGCTCCCAATCCCAAAGCATTAGTAATCATAGGGTTTAACAACGTCACCAAACTTGCCAGCCCAACACCAATCAATCCACCTAACAAACCGACCCATGCCGCCTCATAGCGGAACAACTTACCAATATCACGACCACGCATCCCGAGCGCTTTCATCAAACCAATTTGACTGGTTCGCTCCAGTACCGAAATATACATAGTGTTCACAATTCCAAACACACTAGCGAGCAGTGCCAATCCGCCAAATGCCGCCAGTGCCACCTGCGCTACATTAACCATCGTTAGTAGCGCCTTCCGAATATCCTGAATTGAGTATGCATTATAATCTTTGCCGATCACGTCTTTAGCAGTATCAACATTGTTCTCGTCATCCACCATAGCAATCGCCGTTGAGTACTGATGTGGTTGGCTCTTGTCGTGGCTAAATTCATAGATAGCCTTAGCATCAGCTGTCGAAATCCTCAGCATTGGCTCATAAAACAAAACTGTGTCTGATTTTTTGTCCACTGCCGCAATCTTGAACGACACCTCCTTGGCGACATCTCCGCCCTGTCCTGCGCTGCGCACACCCAAGGTTATCGTCTGGCCAATTGCCGACTGCGCATCCTTAAAGCCCAACTGCTTCACATAATCATCCGGGATGATAATCTCACCCGGCTTTGGCATGAAATCTTCCAGTGACCCCGCCGCCAATTCTGCCCGAGTCCTGTCCATTTTAACAGCCACAGTCAGCGCAAATTTCTTACCATTCGCCGAGCTCTTAGCATAGGCGACACCATCAGTTGAATACGCCGGTGTTACCGTTTTTACATGCGGCGTTTGGCGGATTTTTTCTAAGTCCTTGTCATTGAGCACATATTTGCTTCGTATGGCTGATTCCTTATTTTTTCCAGCATCTTGTTCTGAATTGCCATATTCTGGCAATTGATCTTTCTTTTCAGCTTCAATTTTTTTACCAACCATGATCACTTTTTTATCGCCAGCCGCATCGACTATGCTGTTGGTATACAAACGGCCACCCTCGCCAGCCATCAGCGCTAGACCAATCGTAAACGCCCCGACGGAAATCGCCAATGACGTCAAAATCGTCCGGCCTTTCGACTGGCGAAGATTCCGTCCCGCCCGCTTGATGATATCGATTCTTCTCATACTATACTCCTCATAGTTTTGTTATGTATAGTACTATGTTATACAAGGTACTATAAAAAGTCAAGCACTTTTGGCTAATTCTCTACCTAAATAGCTGTCTACCCCTTAGATTTCTTCGATTTTTTATGTGATTTTTTATTTTGCTTTTTAGCGCCAGCCTCAGCAGTAGCATGTTTTTTAGATTCCTTGTTCACCAATTTCGCCATATGCAGTGCCGCATCATAGAACGCCGGATCGCCCCATACCTTCGTCTTCCCGTTGCTGTCATGGTCAACCACCGCAGAAATAACTACCTGGTGCTGTTGTACTTCAAGCATATCCCATGCTTCTTCTTGATCGGTGAAATTAATCTCCTGAGTTCCATCTACGAGGTCAAATTGTCCATCATATTGTCGACAATCCGCCACAACCCCCTGGCGCAGCCCCCCTTCATCAGATTGAACCCATATACTCATCAATACAACAGTGCCTTTATCTGGCAGTTTATCCATGTCAAGCGGTTTCATTGATTGCCGACCGTCAACAGCCAACCTGCCCATACCATCCGCCTGTGTTTTATCAATATACAGCACTTCTTGCAATTCTGTATATGGATCGAGGTCAGGTACATACGGCACCTCAACCGGCAATGTCTCAACCGTTATTTGCCGCAAGCGCTCAGGCACACCGTCAGTCTCATACTTCTTATTAGGCATATCATTCTCCCTGCCCACCACTACATTATCACCTACATTTAGTATACCACGCTGGAAAGCTCGCTAGCCTTATCCCTCGTCGTATTCATCCTCAATTTCCTGATCCAAAATCTCTTCAATCACATCCTCCAGCGTGATGATGCCCAGCTCCTTCTCATCATCCATCACCACAAACAAATGATTGCGGGTTTGGATAAATCGGCTCAGCACCGTGTCCAGCCGCGACCGCGCATCAATGTCATGAATCTTATCACGGTACAATTGACTAATCGGCAGCGGCAGCTCGCGCCCCACCACATCCTTCACATACAAAATTCCCACCAACCGGCCGTCATTACAGACGGGGATCCGCGAATGCCCAGCGTGCTTGATCTGTGCCAGTAGTGTCGCGTCCAGCTCATCATCCAACTCCACCGTAAATACCTCACTCATCGGCGTTACCAAATCGCCAGCTGTCTTTTTACTAAATTGCAGCGCACCCGCCGCGATCCGGCTTTCGTCATAATCAACCGGGCTATCCGACCGCTCAGCATGTTCGTGAATAATCTGTTCCAGTTCTTGGTGTGAGTATAGCTGTGGCGCTTCCTTGCCCACCCAACGGTTCAGTAGCTTCGACATTGGATGAGCCAGTGGCCAAAATAATACATAAATCACATCTAGCAGCCAGAAGAAATAACGCGTGATCTGATAGCCGCGCTGCGTAAAAATCGCCTGCGGCAAAATCTCGCCAAACATCGTGATCAGCAGCGTGGCAATCAACCCACCAATCACGCCGTTCGTCATATTACCTAGCAAAATTGACATCGCCGTATTGACGCCGACATTGCCCAATAAAATACAAAAGATCAGATAATAACCATCCTTGCGGTAGCGATACACCCGCGCAGCGATCACATCGCCCTGTCTGGCTTTGCGCCTCAAATCATCCGGCCGCGCCATCATCAGCCCAATGTTCAAGCCCGAGAACGAGCCCGATAATACCAGCAGAACCGCCGCCAATGCTAACAATAGAACGTCAGGCATAGTGATTACCAGCCGCCACCTCCGCCGCCACCTCCGCCGCCGCCAGCGAAGCCGCCGCCAGTTGAGCCACCAGAGGTCGATGAGTAATCACTGGCGCTACTGGCCACGCTCGACAGGCTATTCATCCCAGCCGCAAATGCCGCCGCATTGAACGCGCCCTGACCACTGTACCAATCTGGCTGCTCACCAACCTGCTCATAGTACCGACCCAGCTGCTTACTCCACTCTTTTTCCTGTCCAAACAGCACCGCATACGGCAATACCCGCTCGTACAATTTTACCAATTGCTTCTCATCAGTCGCATCAACCTTCACTTTTTCTGCACCCTCAGGACTCTGAAGCATCTGTAAACGCTCCATCTCAGCTACGCCAATATACAACTTCAGCCCCGCCAAATATCGCCTGAGCGCCAAGCCCTCGTCAGTCAGCGACCAGCCAAATGACAAGGCAAACACTATCCCCGCCACGATCAGTAACATCGGCGACAGCAACAATACACTGATAACAAAAACCCACAAAGCCCACTTCTGCACGATCCGCTTATTCGCCAGTTTTTGCTCACACAAGGCATAGTTACCACGGGCCAAATTCTTCAAATTTGTATCATCATCGCGCGTTCTGGACGCATATGACAAATTATTTTGCAGCTTTTTCAGATTTAGCCACTCACCTGGCTTCGGCATCGATGAACCAAACATGTCCCGAACAACTTCGGATTCCTCAGGTCTCAATTCTTTCAAATCTTTAACAATTTCAATTTCGTACTGTGCCGACCGCAAAAACGACGCCTTTTTCACTTCATACAGCTTGATGTAGTGCCGCACTGCCAAATCCAACAACTGCGCCACCTTGGCTGACCCTTTGACCGCCAGAGCCTCGTAATTTTTCAAAATATACGCTGAGATCAGCACACTCGCCTGTTTCGGCGGCAAATACTCTGGCGTGATCGGCTTCAGCTCATTATGTCTGCCAAATAAGCGCTTGTAACGCCAGACCAACAACAGCATCAATATAACCGCCAAACTACTTGCTATCGTCTGCACCGTTGCCCAAATTTTTATCAACTTTTCACCCAACGTCTCTTGATACCCAGTAAACGTACCGCTATTAAAGCCGACTGCCATCGTTATGCCTTCACGGCGATTCAGGCGGCTCACATTTGTAACAATTTCACCCTTATCACCGCTGATATTACACCGCTTAGTTGAACCATGCGCACCAACATAACAAAACGCCTCACCCGCCCGCGCTGCTTGAAGCGACTCATCAAGTTTCACGGACACGCGTACATTTTCCATCGGCACGCGCCACTCATTGCCGATGACGTCCCAGTAGAACTCATCACGCCCCGTATTGTCATAATGCCTGGTCACATCACGCTGGGTGAACTTGATGACGTAGGTTTTTTCACCCTGAACGTAAACGTCTTTCTTGCCAATTCGTAACTCATCGCCGTTCCATGTATGCTCCAGCGACACACCCTGTCCATCAGTCACCGATTGCAATGAAAAATTCGTCGGATGATTATCATACTTCTTCACAAATATTGGCGCAATGCCGCGGTTTTGATTCGGCGGAAAATGAGCAGTAATTCGCCACGTTGCCGCCAAGGTTGAACGATTTTCGCTGTCGCGACCTAGCGAGTACTCTGCGTCAAATTTAGTGATGGTAAAATTGTCTGTCTGCGACGCAAATGCCGCTTGGCCAGATCCAACTAACAAAGATCCAACGATTAGTATCCCCAATATAAATCGCTTCATACTCTAATTATAACAAACTAGAATCATGCTACAATTACAACTTCACCTGCGGATAGATCGCCCGCGTCGTCTCGTCGATGTCACTTCTTAGCTGTGGGAATGGCACGCCCTCACGCGCCGTTACGCCTTCAAAAATCCAAAATACCCGCTCAGAGTATCCCCAGCCACAAGCTGGCGGCATACCGTACTCCAGCATCTCCACAAAGTCGATATCCAGCATCATCGCTTCTTCGTCTCCAGCATCGCGCATCTGTTGCTGCTCAACAAAACGATTCAACTGATCAATCGGGTCATTCAGCTCAGAGAAGCCATTGCCCAGCTCCGACCCAGCGATTACTGGCTGGAAACGCTCCACCGTCTGCGGATTCTCGGGGTTAGTCTTAGACAGCGGACTGATAAACTTCGGCGTATTCACCAACCACACCGGCCCCGCTACATCTTTGCGAATATTCTTCCATAATTTATCAATGCCACGCGGAATGGAATCGGTCTTTTCCACTTCCAAACCATGCTCTTTCAGCTTGGCAGCCACCTCGTCAATTGTCGTATTATATACGTCAATCCCATAGTGCTTGTTGATCACCTCAGCATAATCCCAGACTTCCCATTCGCCACTCATGTCAACATTAAATTTACCTAGCTGAAATTGCAGCGTACCAAACGTCTTTTGAAGCACATCTTTATACATCGCCTCCATAAAGCGCATGCCCTGCTTCCAGTCCCAATACGCAGCATACCACTCCATGGCGATGTGCTCTGGCAAATGCTCATCAGAATAATTCTCATTGCGAAAACGCGGCCCGAGGTCATAAACCTTCTCAAACCCAGCGCCAATCAACCGCTTCAGCGGCAACTCGTGAGAAATACGCAAGTAAAACTGCTGATTATCCAGCGCGTCCATGTGCGTCACAAATGGGTTAGCATCAGCACCACCGGTGGTATGCTCCAATACCGGCACATTCACCTCAGTAAAGCCGTGCTGGTTCAGATAATCACGCGTCGCCTGCCAAAACTTGCTGCGGCGAACAAACCGCTGACGCACTTCTGGATTAACATTCATATCGACATAGCGGCGACGGAAGCGTTCTTCTTTGTTTTCCAGCTTCTCTGGCATTGGCCTGAGTGACTTAGTTAATAACCGTAGCTCACGCACGCCAACCGACTTTTCGCCAGTCTGCGTTGTCGTCATCACTCCGCGTGCCTCGACAAAATCACCCGTATCCAGAAGCTTCAGCTGCTTCATACCCAATACGCCGCGGCTAGCATCTAGCTCCGCCACGTCATCGCGCTGCAAATACAACTGCACGTCACCAGACTGGTCGCGCAGTTTGATGAACGCTAGCTTGCCAAAACTGCGAATCGACACGATGCGCCCTGCCACAACCACCTCCTGACCCGCCAGTTCATCATACCGCGCCAGGACCTCGCTGCACATATGCGTCCGTGTCGACTTCGCAGGATACGGATCAACACCCAGCTGACGCAAAGTCTCTAATTTTCGTAACCGTTCATTTCGATAATCTTGTAATGTAGCCATAATTATCTACATTATAACAGAGAGGATATCGTATAGACAATCTCACCTTTAGGGGTAGAAATCGTCACTTCATCGCCAACTTTCTTGCCCATCAGCGCCTGACCAATTGGTGACTCATCAGATATCTTGCCTTCCATTGGGTCTGCTTCAACAGGACCGACTACGGTGTAGATAACCGTTTTGTCGCTATTTTTCAGCTCGACAGCACTACCTAGGCCAACGACTGTTGCGTCAGCAGCCTTGATGATTGAAGCATGTTGCAAAATATCTTCAATCTCAATAACACGCGTTTCCAATAGTCCCTGCTCTTCACGAGCGGCATCATATTCAGCATTTTCGCTGAGGTCGCCAAAGCTTCGTGCTTCTGCAATTTTTTCTGCAATTTCTCCCCGGCGGCTCTTAAGCTCTGCCAGCTCTTTCTCTAGTTCTTTCCGACCCGAATCAGTGATCTGATATTTCTTATTCATATACTCTCCTTCTACTATATATAGTGGTTGAAAATCAAAAACACGCTATATCTAGCGTATCGATATAATCATTGTGTAAGTACTATGATTGTATCAATACTACCAAGCACTGTCAACTAATCAACGAAAAATGCTACCAATTCGTCATAGCTCTTAGTGACGGTTTCGCCAGTCTGACGGCTGGTTAATTCAAACTCGCCGCCGTCAATCCCTCGGTCACTGATGGTCACGCGCCACGGCATACCCATCAGTTCAGCGTCAGCAAACTTCACACCTGGACGTTCAGCCCTATCATCATACAACACCTCTACACCAGCCTTCATCAACGTGCCATACAGCTGATTTGCCAACTCACCACCGCGTTCACCGATTGCTACTAGTTGCAGCTTAAACGGCGCGATGTTTTCAGTCCACACCAAACCTTTCTCGTCAGCAAACTTCTCGACGATCACACCCATAACACGCGTAATACCAATGCCATAACTGCCCATATAGGCATAGTGCTGCTGGCCATCTTCACCAGTGAATACCAGTTTCATCTCCTCTGATTTTTGCGTACCAAAGTTAAAGATATTACCAACTTCAGCTGTTTTAACCTTCTCCAGCTCACTACGGTCAACGCCCAGCTCTACAATGGCATCGTCAATCACTTCCTCATTTACCGCAATGTTCTTCCCGCGGTGCAAGTAGACGTAGTCCTCACCCGCCTCACAAATCGTCTGAAATTCGTGGCTAAACTTGGTAAATGCCCCACCGCTAGCAAACGTCACGTAAGTGTCCTGTCCAATCCCCAGCCGACCATAGCAGCGCTTGTACGCCGCAATGACTGCCTCATAATACACATCCAGCTCTTCTCGGGTGGCGTGTACAGAGTACATGTCCTTCATGATAAATTCACGTCCGCGCATGATACCACTCTTAGCTCTGAGCTCATTTCTCAATTTGTTCTGAAATTGGTAAACACTGATTGGCAAATCTTTGTAGCTTTTGAGGTAATTACGCAGTAATTCGATGATCGGCTCTTCGTGCGTCCAGCCAAAGCCCACCTCAGTACCGTCTTGCAAATGAGACTTAAACCAAACATCAACCAATTCATCACTCCACCGCCCTGTCTCTGTCCACAGCTCTTTGCGCTGCAGGCTGCTCATGATGAGCTCTTGGCTGTCGATCGCGTTCATCTCTTCCCGCACAATGCGTTTAATATTCTCCAATACTCGCAGTCCTAATGGCGTGTACGAATACACACCAGCCATCGTTTTGTGTACATAACCAGCCTGAATTAACAACTGCGCATTCTTCGCCATCTCGTCACTTGGCGCAGTTTTGCTGGTTTTGGTAAATAATTGGCTCATTCTCATACGTCAAACTCCTTTACGTAAATAATATTCCAACAGCACTGTGAATAGCAATTGGATTGATAAACAATAGATAAAACGCCAAGCTGTTTTTGATGGCGTGCAGTACTACACTCGCCCAAACTGCACCAGTATATTCCCGCAATAAGCACGAAAATATGCTGAGTACAAAGGTGTCTAGTACAACATTCCACTGCAAATTTTCACTGCCAATTGCCAAATGCGCCAAACCAAACGTGAGGCTGGTGATGATGACTGCAACTTTCACTGAATTTGTCTTGCGCAGTTTTGTGTATAGATAACCGCGAAACAGCAATTCTTCTGCCAAAGGCGCCAGAACCACCAGAGTAAAAAAGATCATCGCGTACTGAGCCTGTGAGTACAGCATCGTCGTGTCAAAAGGTAGCTGTTGTGCTTGCTTAAAATCAACACCTAAAAACGTTACTGCCAACGCCGCCACCATGATGGAGCAAATAAAATACGCAACAAAAATCGGCACAGGCATACATACATCCAACCATGCAGGCTTGCCAGTGACACCAAGGTCCTTAATGCTCGTTTTGCGCTTAAATAGCCAGTACGGCACCATAGTGACCATAAATATTGTGACTATCCACACGACCACCGAAATACCGGTCGTCAGCAAGACTGATGGGATACTCTTCAGGGGTACGCCTGCCTGCACTAGTGACCACACCATCAGTGAAACCAACAGACCCGAAACCATAAATGATGCGTACGCCCAAACAGGCAAAATCAAGCACCACAGCCAATTCTTTTTCGGCTGTACTAATTTTTTAAGCTTGAGTTTATGAGAATAATTTTGCAATGTCATTCCACGTTACCACTATTGTTAATGCCATTAAAATCAAAAAGCCAGTAGCTTGAATCGTCTCCTCGCGATCTTTCGTCAGTGGCTTTTTCAGCAGTCGAAAGATCGTCATGGTAAACCAACGCCCACCATCAAGTGCTGGGATTGGCAAAATATTCATCACCGCCAGTGTCAAGGAGATAATTGCCGCCAGAAGTAATACTTGTGTCAAGCCGGAATTAACAACCGACGGGAATAAGACACCCAAGATACCAACCGGACCTGCCACATTGTTACCCACCTTTGCCAAATCAGCCTTGGCTGCCTGCTTCTGCTCTGGTGAACCAACAAACTGCCCGAAGAAGCCACCAATTCCCTGCGCTATCATGGATCCAACTCCCTTCAGTGTCTCGTGAGTTAATTGCACTGTTGTCGCCACACCAACCAATGGCGCCGACCATGTGGCGTGGATGGTTTCTGACTGGTGTGGCACGACGCCCAAATAGCCACCATTTTTTGCTTGATCACGGCTCAATAACGTTGTTCGAAAATGCAGTGGCTGCTTGTTTCGTTTAACCTCAATATTTACCGTTTGCCCAGAAGACTGCTGTGTTACCTCAGACAACTGCGCTGAAGTATCGATCGGTTTTTCATTAATCGCTACAATTTCATCATCAATCTGTAGCCCAACTTGTGCCGCTGGCGAGCCCTCGGTGAGACGAACAATCTTAACTGGTGTCTTAACCGATGTATTATCAAACGGCAACATCACTTGGTTTGGTAATATTTTAGGCAACCCGAACACAGCCAACACCGCAAACAATACCACAGCCGCTAGCCAGTTGACCAATACACCTGCTAACAATATTTTTGTTTTTACCCAATACCCCGCAGCTCCATACGCTCCTTTACCGCGAGCTGAATCGTGTTCACCTTTGAGTTTTACAAAGCCACCCAGCGGCAACCAGTTCAAGCTAAACACAACATTCTTGCCCAAAAAGCTTTGCTTTGGCTGCCATTTTTTTGCTCGTGGCGGAAAGCCAATACCATACTCCTCCACTTCAACGCCATTGCGCTTTGCCACGACAGCATGGCCAAGCTCGTGGATAGCCACCAAAAAGACCAAAACCAATAGCCCAATTACAACGCCCAAAACAACCATATTTTACCCCCCAAACCTTCGATTTCTCTTAGCGTATTCATCTAATATCTTTTCAACATCTTCAGCCCGCATATCCGGCCAATGCTTTTCCAAAAACAAAAACTCGCTCAAGGCCGATCGCCACAGCATAAAGTTGCTCAGGCGTTGCTCACCACTAGTCCTAACGATCAAATCACACGGCGGTATCTCTGGTGAGTATAAATTTTGTTCAATCAACTCAGCTGTCACCTCGTCCTCTGTGACCCCTGAAGCTATGATCCGTTTGACGGCAGTAACAATCTCCTGCTGACCACCATAGTTAAAGCACAAAGCCAATGTACCTTTGGTGTAGTGTGCAGTGGCTGACTCAATCTCTTCTATCGCCTGGATGACTTTCTCTGGCAGCTGGTCGCGTGAACCAAGCACCACGACACGAACTTGACGGTCATGGAGATATTTCGCATCGGTCTTAACGCATTTGACCAATAGCTTCATCAGTTTATCGACTTCCGTTTGCGAACGACGCCAATTTTCGGAACTAAACGCATATACCGAAACATATTTCACACCTGCATCAATATTAGCCGTCAGGACTTCTTTCATGGCAGTATAACCTGCCAGATGTCCTTCATATGCTGGCAGTCCATGTCGTTCAGCCCATCGACGATTACCGTCCATAATATATCCAATGTGCTGGGGTACGCTACTCTCTCTCACTATTTTATTCGCTCCATACTATATTGTACCACCTGCCGCAGCAGATCAGCGAAATCACTCGCCCACAAACTTGACGCCCGCGCAGCTTCGCACGCTTCACGCCCCGCCTTCTCCATCAAAACCTGAGCCACGTCTACGGCGCCGGTCTGCACCATAACATCTTTCACAACCTTCAGGTCGTCTTCCGTCGCTTGTTCATTACCAATAATCTCCAGCAACGTTTTCTTCTGAGCTTCAGTACACCGCCCCAAAGTCTCTTGTACTAAAAATGTATTCTTTCCTTCATGAATATCATCAAGGTTGCTTTTTCCTGATTCCTCCGGACTACCAAAAA
The DNA here is from genome assembly GCA_963525845.1 of uncultured Candidatus Saccharibacteria bacterium. Taxonomy (GTDB): domain Bacteria; phylum Patescibacteriota; class Saccharimonadia; order Saccharimonadales; family Saccharimonadaceae; genus Nanosynbacter. The sequence continues at coordinate 42,789 of CAURKU010000001.1, read as the reverse complement.
TGCCCAACCAATCATCACGAAGCTGAAAAGCCAAGCCCGCCGGCAGCCCAAACGCCTCAACTTGCTGTTGAGCGGTCTCATCAGTGTCGCCCGCCAAGGCCAGTGCACATAACAGCGGATTTACAAACGTATAAATACTACTCTTCTTATAATACTTCTTAATGATCTGTTCAGACGTCGTTGGACGAGTAATTGTACCCGCCACGTCAGCCATCTGGCCAAACCCTGTGATGCCGATGTTACGGTGCATTATTTGCTGAACAATTTTTGTATTCACATCCATGCCAGACAGAGACCAACTGGCAATGTGTTGCACCAATAACCCAACATTGATAGCCATCATATCTGATTCAAAGCCATCAGCTCCAATATGTGAGAACTGCTTTTGGTACTGTTCATGGACTGTTGGCAGCCCGCGGCGCGTCGCAGACCGATCCATAACATCGTCCAATATAAGCAGATAATCATGCATTAGCTCAATCACCGCCGCCAATGACAGTCCGACTTCGGCATATGTTTCCCCCGTCTTTGCGTCATACAAACACGCCGCCAAAGCACCCCTCAACCGCTTCCCTGGCCTCAAGGCATAGTCGCGTATTGTTGACAGCGCCCAGGTCGCCTGTTTATCATCAACTTCAAGCTGAACCTCCTCAGCAAAATCACGCAACACTTTCTCGATGTGCTGGTCTATATACGGCGCATAGTTTTTCAAATCTTCAAGAGTCATTCAGACGAGTATCTCCAATAGCCCCAAATTAGTCGTCAACCAGACTAAATAGTCAGTACGTCCTTTTCTTTGGTCTTAAAGAGCTCTTCGATCCGCTTTTGGGTATCACTCATCAATGAATCAATTTCTTTTTCAACTCGCTTCAGGTCATCTTCGCCCAATTCCTTGGCATCTTTCATACGCTTAGCATCCTTCAACGCATCCTGGCGAATAGTCCGCATGGCTATTCTTGCCTCTTCCGACTTCTCGCTCACCTGCTTCACCAGCTGTTTGCGGCGCTCTTCAGTGAGTGTTGGAACTGGTACGCGCACCACCCGACCATCATCTGATGGATTAAAGCCCAGACTTTGATTGTCACGAATAGCTGCGGCAATAGCCGTAATATTACTTGGATCAAATGGCGTTATCAATAGCATCTGAGCCTCTGGAGCAGTCACATTAGCCACTTGATTGAGCGGCATCCTGGCGCCATATACCTCGACCATCACACCGTCAAGCATCCTGGCATGCGCACGACCAGTGCGTACTTTTTTCAGCTCATCCTGAAAATGTTCTAAGGCTTGCGCCATTTTATCTTCATATGGTTTAGTGTCAAACATATCTGCCTCCAATTATTTCCTATCTATTATAACAATTTTACTCAGACGACGCTACCCAACCCATGATACAATATGAATAATGATTTCGAGGTTAAAGTTGTATAATTTCCGCTCGTATGAGTTGTTCGAGACGCAGTTGGGATACACGGGAACGGTCATCGTTGGTCCAAATGGCACCGGTAAAACCAATTTGTTGGAAGCGATATATATAGCACTGCGTGGCACAAGTTTTCGTGGATCACTGCTTGACTGCATGCGCCACCAAACAGCACACAGCATCATTCACCTGGAAACAAATAAACAACCGCGCCGCGTCCAGCTGCTGCGTTCAGCCGATAATGCCATTGCAAAAGAATTTACCATTGCTGACAGTACTTCCAAAACACTACCTCGAAAACATCGCTTACCTGTCGTGTTGTTTGAACCAAACGACCTGCGACTCATCTCATCTTCTCCTCAGCGACGTCGTGATTTTCTGGATGGGTTATTATCACGGCTGGACGCAACCTATGACACCCAGCTACGCATATTTAACCGAACACTCCTGCAGCGCAACGAGCTGCTCAAACACCATCCAGAGAGCACTACTAAGTGGCAAGACCACTTATTTGCATGGGATATAAAATTTGTTCAGTCAGCAAACACCTTGGCAGCTGCCCGTGCACATTTTTTATATACCTACGAAAAACGCCTTGAATTACTCTATGCTTCCTTGGCAGGAAAACAGACACCATTCACTGTTGAGTACCTGCCATCAGTCAGTCTTGACAATTACGAGCAGTCTCTACTGGACAGGCTACAGCGTTCTCGTGAATATGAACTAGCGACAGGCTACACCTCCGCTGGACCGCAGCGGGAAGATTTTCTGATATCCTTGCATTCACGACCAGCCGTCAAAATTGCTTCTCGCGGCGAAATGCGCACCATCATGCTAGCTTTTAAACTCCTAGAGTTGGAGCTACAAACCGAACGGACCAAACATCGCCCACTCATTTTGATGGATGATGTGTTTTCTGAACTGGACGCAACTCGCGAAAAGCTACTCCAAGAGACCATCCAGCACCATCAATTTGTCGTCACGACGACTGATGCCCGCCACCAAAAAGACGGCTGTTTGATCATCTCCACACAATAAAATCGCCCTCATCAAGAAGGCGATTTTATTACTACCATATACTACTCTGCTTGAATTGCCTCGGAGTTTTCAACTAACTCGCCCAGTACGATTGTCACATTATCTTCAATGATTTCGTCATACTCTGGCACTCGCTCACGAATCCAAGCCTCAACTTGCTCGGCTGGCACATCATCACCTTGTAGCGCCACCAACTCTGCCAACTGCGCATCATCCAACGAATCAACAATTTCCTCACTAATTCGCTCGTTCACAGTATCTTCCACATGCTGAATCAACGCCTGCGCCTGATCATCAGGCAGGTTAATTCCTACCGAGCTCAGCTGGGCTTTAGTTATCATTGTTGCTTGGATATTTACTTGTGTGTGTTGGTTGTCATTCATAGTTATCATCATACCTTTTTTATCTTTTCTAATCAATTTTGCTCATCACGGTTAGCTTGCTGGAACCAGCCGACCTGCGGCAGTCTTAGCCAATCTACCAGAAGCCTTTGCCACCTTTATACCAAACTGTTTAATCTTATCAGGGTCGGTATTTACCAGCCGTACAATCCTATCTTTTGCCGATACCCAAGTGTCGCCCAATGCTTCCCTACGGTCAGCCATACGAGCAGCCCTGCGTGCTTCAGCTCGACCACGTCGCTCCTCAATACGCTCTTGAGCACTCTCAATATTATGCTGTGCAGTTTCAGACCTCTTGTCCAGCTGGCTGATTGCTGTTTTCAACTGAGCAACTTCACCTGCTGCACGCTTCAACCTAGCATTCGCTGCAATGCTCAACCCCTCTTGTTCTTCGGCATCAATTTGTAGTCTCTCATTCTCAGGATTAGCATCTGCTTTCAACCGAGCAGCTTCCGCCGCTTGTGCCGCCAACTCAGCTTCTTGACGCAGTCTTACCTCTTCCTTCTCAGCAGTGTCTAATTCCCTGTTTGTCATCATAGACTCCAAGGTTGCTCCACTATCTGCTTGTTGCTCTCGCTTAATGAACATCTTGTCATCACCATCGCTCAGCTTGTCAGTCATATTTTCTTTGCTTTGGTCTTCTCGTCGCTGCTGGCGCGCCTCCCGGCGACTTTCACGATCCGCCTGACGATCATCTAACTCAGCTACTCGTTGATCACGCATTTCCTGCCGAGCTTCTCGTCGCTTCTGACGCCTTTCAATTCTAGCAGCCTTGCGCTCACGCGCTACTTTTACATTTTGTAAAATAACATCATTACCCTTCTCAAACAGCTCTGCAGCTTTTCCTCGTGCAGCACCCCAAGCATTACTAATTGCTTCTTTAGTTTCAACACCCTTACGGTTAAGCACTTCTTTGGCCTCAACACCCTTCTGGAGAAGAGCTTCTTTCGCATCACTACTCTTCTGGCCGACAACCTCTCTCGCTTCAGTGCTCTTTTGTGCAATAGTCTCTCGTACCATCTCAGCACCACTGGCAATTTGACCCGGCAATTCAGCACCTCGACTGACGCCAATATAAATACGGTCTTTGAGGCCTTTCATCATTTTACTCAAGCCCTCTTTAGCCTTAGTTTTCAGGGCATTAATTTTCTCTTGACCGTCAGCGATACGCTCATCACGTGTCATCATGCCATTTTCAGTATCACCTTTTACTGCACTTTCGGGAACAACTAGCCCACTCGCTAGATTAGCCCACCCATCAGGAGTAGTGTCCTTAATGTCCGGGAATGCCGGGGCTGCATTCATGTTTTTGTTCATAGTTTTTCTAATTTTCCTTTTTTGTTTCAATTAGTTCAATCTGTTGTCATACTAGCATAGATTTGCTATTTTGTCAATACACTTATGCAAAATGCAACTCCAACAAAAATCGGCCACAAACCTGTAGCCGATTTTCATGATAGCAACAAACGCTATTCGCTGACACCAAGTTCAATTCGCTTAAATTGGCGAACCACAATGTTCTCACCCAATTTAGCAATTGCTTCCTTGATGTGCTGCTCAACAGTCTTAGAATCGTCCAAGATGTACGTTTGGCTCATCAGCACTTGCTCAGCAAAGTGCTTGTTCAGTTGACCAGTCACGATCTTCTCGCGCATCTCTTCAGGCTTGCTTGCTAGTGCCTCGCTCGCCATCAACTCAGCCTTCACCCGCTCCATCTCTTCAGCTGGAATATCCTCCGTAGAAGCATACTTCGGGTTCATCGCTGCGATCTGCATAGCAATTTCGTGCGCCAATGTCTTAAAATCATCCAAACGTGCCACAAAGTCAGTCTCACAGTTAACCTCGACAATCACGCCAATTCGACCAGAGTGAACATAGCTCTCAATCAAACCCTCACGCGCTTCGCGGTCGCCCTTTTTCTCAGCTTTGGTCAAACCTTTTTTGCGCATCTCTTCCAATGCCTTATCAAAGTCGCCGTCAGCTTCAACCAACGCTTTTTTGGCATCAGTCAAACCTACACCTGTCAATTCGCGCAGTTTTTTAATGTCGTCAACAGAAACGCCCATCCTATTTCTCCTCTTTTTTCACTGGTTTTTCTTCAGTTTTTACACTACCCGCACCTTCAGCAACAGCTTCGGTGAAATAATCCAACAACAATTGAATACCCTTGATGGCGTCATCGTTACCTGGGATAACGTAGTCAATACCAGTTGGGTTGACATTCGTATCAACAATAGCAAATACTGGCACACCCAACGTCTGAGCTTCACGAACTGCATTTGCATCAGTCAATGCATCAACCACGACCACTGCGCCTGGCTTGCCCATCAAGTCTTTGATGCCACCGTACTTAATGTTCAAGCTATCAATTTCCTCTTGGAAGCGCTGCACTTCCAACTTGTTGTAACGCTTTTCCAGGTCACCTGACGCCATGCGCTTTTCCAGGTTCTTCAGCTTCTTGATCTGCTGAGTAATCGTTGAACCGTTGGTCAACATACCACCGATCCAGCGTTCAACTACATATGGCTGATTGATTTTTTCAGCTGCCTGACGCACAACGTCTTTAGCCTGCTTTTTCGTACCAACAAACAATACTTTGCGGCCTGATGCTGCAATTTTTGTTAGTTCTGGCAATGCCTTGTCCAATGCCTCAACTGTCTTGACCAAGTCAATGATGTGACTGTCCTGACGCTTACTGTGAATATATGGCGCCATTTTTGGGTGCCAACGGCTGGTTTTGTGTCCAAAGTGAACACCTGACTCCAGCAAAGCCTTAATGTCTACCTTTACAGACATCTCTTTCTCCTTTTGCCTCATCCGCCCACGATTATGGAGTGTGGAACGGATTGTGTCATTAAAATTAGTTACTCGACAATTATACCACTGTTACTCACCCAAGACAACTCCTTTTGACATTATGGGGTAAATTGTGTACAATTGAACAGTTATGAAAAGCAGTATTCACCCACAGAACTATCGCCCTGTCGTATTTAGCGACGATCAAGCGGGCTTCGCGTTCTTGACTCAGTCAACAGCGCAGACAACAGATACCATCAAATGGGAAGATGGTAACACCTACCCTCTCGTTAAAGTCCACATTTCGTCGGCTTCACACCCATTCTTTACTGGTGAAGAAAAGATTATCGACACCGAAGGTCGTGTTGACCGCTTTAAGGCGCGCCAGGCAGCAGCTGAAGCTCGCAAAGCAGCCTTGGCGAACAAAGCTAAAAAAGCGAACGCCAACAAAGCCGCAAAAACTGATGCTCCAAAATCAGACAAGAAGGCTAAAAAGTCTAGCAAATAGCAGTGTATAACGCCTTTAAAAACCGCCTCATCACCGGGGCGGTTTTATTAGATTAGTCAATTTTCTGATTATTTAGACATGGCCGACAACGCCGCTTCAGCATCAAACAGCTGCTCCTCGGCTTCTTGATAGCCGAATAAACGCTCTAACAGGTCTGTTGTCTTTTCTTGAGACGGCATAATGATTCGATTACCGACCGCGTCTGTTAATATGATACATTCTTCTTTCATCCCCTGCTCATCTCCAGGAAATTCTACGACTGCTCGAGAGTAGAGACCAATCTCTTCTGCCCTATGTTCAATATCAGCCACTTCCTTCAGTTCGTCGCCCCTTGAAACAACCAATCCCACAGGGGAGTCCTGCTTTTGTTCTATCCTTTCCAAAGATCCAGTTGCCAACACCATGGACAAACCGGTCAGCTTCAGCGATTCTTGGTCATCTTCTGACACTTTGAGTATATTCGGTGTGGTCATGCCCTGACGCTGAGCAATGTGGTTATAATATGCCGATCGCATGAATGAAAAATCTCCAAAAATTACCTCCTCAAGATGAGATTGAAGCACTGAGCCCTGAGTATCATTCTCTCCCGAGTCATCCAAAGCCAAGACAGCCGACTTTCCATCAATTCTTCCCCGAGCTATAAATCCTTTCACTTTGACCGATTCATCTGGTCCGAGTGACATCCCCTCGGGCAATCTGTACGTTTTGGTGACAGATGACAGCGGTAAGATATCTGGTGTTTGTTTGACAGTGTCAATTGAATGTTCCATGTGGCTTATTATACCACATAATGTACTTATTTGTCAATCAAGGCAGTCTCCAGTCAATTGCCCCACGACCATTCCGCACCAGAAAATCATTCGCACGCGAAAACGGTTTACTGCCAAAAAATCCCCGATTCGCAGAAAACGGCGATGGATGAGCACTGCTAATCTTCAGGTGACGGCTATCTGTGATTACCTGCCCAACCTTTTGCGCATGCGCTCCCCACAGTATAAATACCAGCGACCGGTCATAATCATTTAACATTGCCAGTAATCGCTGGGAGAACTCCATCCAGCCGTAATTTGCATGGCTACCAGCCTGACCCCGCCTAACGCTCCAGCTAGTATTCATCAGCAATACGCCCTGTTTACCCCATGGCTCCAAAAAACCGCTGGTCGGCATGTTCACCCCAAGATCGTCAACCAGTTCCTTAAAGATATTCTGTAAGCTTGGCGGCAATTTAACTCCTGGTTTAACCGAAAAACTCATACCATGTGCTTGACCTGGACCGTGATAGGGATCTTGCCCAATAATTACCACTCTAACTGCTTCCAGTGGACAAGCTGCAAAACAAGAAAATATATCTTGCCGTGCTGGGTATACCTCGTACTGATCGCGCTCAGCGTCCACCCGATTCATCAACACTCGAAAATACGGCTGCTGAGCCTCAGCTTCAACAAACTCGCGCCATGTTGAAAATGTCATGTATTTATTTAATCACATTTGAGTCACGTGACCTAGCGTGCTGTAGACGTTGGCGAAAGGTCGTCTGATAGTCGTCTCGGTGATATGGTCGCGCAACTTGCACGCCTGGTGGCATCGTATCCTCTGTTCCAAGTAGAGAACTAATATCAAACGCAACGAGTAGTCCGACGAATGTGACCCTGCAATATACGTACTAAAAAGCTCGGATGAACTATTTGCCGAGTAGTAGGAGCGAACTGGCACATACTGCCCCCCATTCATACGGAAGCCCACTTTCAACCTTTCTTCATTGGCAATCGCTAGTTGAACTTCTATATGGTCTCTCAAGTCCGGATGTCGCCTCAAGAAACACTGTTGCTGTTCCGCGATTTCTATACCACTACTTGTCCAGTCGTCCAGCATGATGATATCGACGTTTTCTTTAGGCAAGTTCACCAATTCCCCCTCATCGATAAGCAGCCTATTAGCGTACTGGGTCAACTCATCATCAGAAAACTCATTCATGATCAATTCCATGAAATATTCATCACTTTTTATTTTTCCTTCTGGGGCGGCATAGTCAGCACGTTCCATGTTACCAATTTCGCCCAGCATCACAAACAATGCTTTATCAGGATGCGTATCCAACCGATGTTTCCAATACGTCGCGATTCCGTGCGCCGCCTCCATGAGCTCTGGCTCACCAACATAGTTGAGATGATTCCGGATTTTAGACAATCGTGAGGTACGCGCCAAATCATCACTTCGCGCACACAACCCAGAAAACAATGCTGAAATTGTCTGCTGTTCCGTCTGTACTGAAAAGTCTTCTCGGGTCAAGGCATCAACCTCACGCGAAAGCAACGCCCGACTACCGATCACACTGTGCACATCGTTTTCCCTGCCATGCTCCCTATTGCTCATCAGCTCTGCCAACGTGGGCGCCCGCTTCACACAGTGGTCTATTTCCATCCGATGCGATATCTCTTCTCCAGACACCGTTTCAAACGGCTTACGTGGATGAACGGCAACGGAACCCTGCTCATACAGATTGTACATCACCTGGTTTTGGTCATATTTAGGCTCACTATTCAGGCTGACTTGCCTGACTCTACGCAGTCGCGCGGGGATCATGTTTTTAAGCTTAACCATGTTGACAATATTATACATACAAATGCCTAAACTGTCAATATACGGCGTCCTTCTTCTGTGCTATAATACAACTCATATGGCACAAATTGCATTACACTTAGACGACTTGCTTGCTGAGAGACAAATCTTGGCAGATTTTTTGGCACAACCAACTGCATATAGCGACCCAGAGTTTACTACCAAAAATAAACGTTTTTCAGAGCTGGAAACCTTGATAGCAAAGGCCGAGGAGCGCCAGCAGCTAACAAAAAACTTAGAAGAAGCACGAAAATTGACTACTGGCGGTGATGAGATTGCGGAACTAGCAAAAGCTGAAATCACTGAAACTGAAGCGCGTCTGGCAGAGCTGGAGGAAGAATTATTCATCCTACTGACGCCAAAAGATCCAAACGACGAGAAAAACATCATCATAGAGATCCGTGCTGGCGCTGGCGGCGACGAAGCATCGCTATTTGCAGCGGAACTGTACCGCATGTATTTACGTTGGTGTGAAGCAAATGGCTACAGAACTGAGCCCGTCAGTGAATCTGCCAACGACTCAGGCGGCTACAAAGAGGTCATATTCATGGTCAAGGGCGACGCGCCATACGCCAAATTGAAATTTGAAGGCGGCGTCCACCGTGTCCAGCGCGTCCCAGTCACTGAAAGTCAAGGCCGCGTTCATACCTCCACCGTCACCGTAGCAGTGTTACCAGAGGCCGAAGAGGCTGACGTCGAGCTAGATGCAAATGACCTCCGCGTTGACGTATTCCGCTCAGGCGGACATGGTGGACAGAGCGTCAACACCACCGACTCGGCGGTGCGCATCACTCACCTACCAACTGGTATCGTCGTGACCAACCAAGACGAAAAATCACAGATCAAGAACCGCGAAAAAGCCATGAGCGTGCTGCGTTCACGCCTACTACAAATGAAAATTGATGAGGAAAATGCCAAGTTGAGTACTGAGCGGCGATCACTAGTTGGCACTGGCGACCGCTCCGAAAAAATCCGCACCTATAACTTCCCGCAAGACCGCATCACCGACCACCGCATACACTACAGCCGCAGCAATATCCCCGCTGCGATGAACGGGGACATTGACGATTTGATTGAGCAACTACAGCGGTATGAGCGAGAGCTAAAAGCAAAGAATGCTGAAGCTTAACAAAAAACTCTATTCCGTGATATTGCGCTTGATGTCATTGTATCGTTTACTATATTCCCCCATGTTGACACGATGCATGGAATCAGGCAGTACAGCAACCATTGCACCGCCACCTTTAGTAGCTACCTCTGCACGATCCATGAAATCATCGGCTATTTCGCTAATCTTAAACTTTCTAAGTCCTCTTTTACTGATCACCCCTTGTTCGGCTAATCGTTTATACTCAACATACTCTCGCTCAGCCTCTTTAATGGCAAGCAGTTTAACCTCCTCTGGATCTGTCGTTGCATAATACGACAGACCAAGTTGGCCAGCGGCTTGCTCCCTGGCGCGCACTTCATCATCATTTTTTGCTATATATACCGAGGTCCAAGGATGAGACGCAAATGATGACGCCAATTCGTCAACAGGCATAGTATCAATACGCCTCGTGAACACATGTGGTAACCATTTACCATGTTCCGCAGCCTTACGAGCGCGCTTTTCTCCTGGATCATGATAATATCCTTTCAGGTGTGCTCCCAATAACGCCGCAGCCACGGTATTATTTGCAACCAACGCAGAGAGCACACTATTTTTCATCTCTTCAGAGTTAAAATACATACCGCACGCATAAGCAAGAGCGCCCAAAGTATGAATTATAATGGCCTGCTTACGTAATCGTTCTTTAGATATTGAACTTCCCAGTGTGTATAACAAATTTTTCTTCTGGAAGTCAATTTCCCCGTCTATCGCATCCTTGACGTGGCACAGCTCATGCCGTAGCGTAGCCTCAGAGTCAGAGTCGTAGTCAATCCCGATAACAACATCAAGCTCTCCCTCGCCATCATCACTTACATACCCTAATTCATCACTCCCCAAGTATGAAGAATTTTCTGTACCAGTGATGATTAGTGACAAATCGCCCCAGCACTGCTCCGGTATTTCAGCATACTCAAGATATTTTTTTAATCGTTCTTCAGAAAGGTCAACAACTTCACCAGGCACTAGCTCAGCACCTAGCTTACGATCAAGCTGAATCTTTGGAAAATCATGATCAACGGTCACAATACCCTCACAAGAAGGAAAATCTACTTTCAATTTGTTCACGCGCTTATTCATACATGCCAACTCTTCCCGTGCCGTCTAGTAGCTACGTTGATTATGAAATTTCTCTTCAATGGTGTATAATTTAGCATATAATGCAAGAAAAGTCAACCATAACATCCTGGTTAGCAACCGCCACCAATACATTAAAGCAAGCCGATATCGCATCAGCCCGATTAGACGCGGAGCTCATTTTAGCTAATACTTTGCGCAAAAACCGAACATACCTTCACGCGCACCCGGACGAAGAGATTGATCCGCGGCGTGTTGATATCGCCGAAGCACGACTTAGCCTGCGTCTCGACCGAGTACCGCTGGCGTATATTTTGGGTAAGAAAGAGTTTTATGGACGAGAATTTGAAGTGTCGCCCAGCGTACTAGTACCGCGTCCCGAATCAGAAGAAATGATCAATCTACTACTAAAGCTGGCGCCACAAGACGACCAACCAAGGACGCTCATCGACATAGGAACTGGCTCTGGATGCTTGGGAATCACTGCGGCGCTCGAGTTGCCAGACAACTGGCATGTTGTTTTGTCAGATATTAGCCCTAAAGCACTCCTAGTGGCAGAAAAGAATGCCAAGAAATTGGGTGCTAAAATCTTTACGCAAAAACAATCCTTACTACTCGGCCAATTTGAAAAGCTCGACTGCATCTTAGCGAATTTGCCATATGTCGACAAGGATTGGAAGAACACCTCCCCAGAGCTCCGTCACGAGCCGTCAGAAGCCCTGTATGCCAGCGAGGGTGGGCTTAAGCTAATCCGAGAGCTCATTCAGCAAGCACCCAAGCATATGACCGACCAAGGACTACTATTCATCGAGGCAGACGAGGAACAACACCAGACGATTGTAGCCTTTGGTAATCAAAATGGCTTTTTACACTTGGAGACCAGCGGATTGATCGTGGTGCTACGACTTGTAAGCACCGAGCGTTAACCTCAGTTTCTGCTCTCTGTTATCTCTGATAACCGTCAGCTCGATAGTTTCGCCTGGCAGATATTCGCCAATCAAGCTTGTCAAACCACCATGTTCGCCAATGGTTTTATCATTAACCTTGGTGATGATGTCGCCAGATTTGATGCCCGCTTTATCTGCTGGACCGCCCTGCTGCACCAATTGCCCAGAAACACCACCGACAAAAGCACCATGTTTGACTGATAGTTTATTTGCAGCCCGCGTTTCTGGCGTCACTTCCAAATAACGTATACCGATGTATGATTTATTGATCTCACCTTTTTCTAGAACACTCCGGATCAGTCCTTTGGCTGCGCCTATTGGGATGGCGAAGCCAATACTCTGGGCATCCTCGACGATGGCGGTATTAATGCCGATGACTTGACCAGCCATATTTAACAGCGGACCACCTGAATTGCCTGGATTGATAGCAGCATCGGTCTGCAGAAGGTCTGTTAATGATTCAGGCTTCTGGTCTTGATCGTCGTCGCTATCTGACGAAGCCTGCAATGGACGCCCCTTGCCTGAGATGATACCGCTCGTGACAGTGTTCTGGAATTTACCAAGCGAATTACCGATGGCAATGACTTTCTGACCAACACGGACAGTGCTTGAGTCACCAATAGTCGCTGGCGACAGATTATCGACGCCGTTAATCTTCAAAAACGCAATGTCGTTTAGTGGATCAACCCCCACTAGTTTGACGTTGGTGTGGCGGTCGCCCGAGCCAGTAATGATTTGGAAGGACCGTCCACCATTTACTACGTGCTTATTCGTCAAAATATAGCCGTCTTTACTGATGATCACGCCAGTTCCAGCGTTCTCTTGTGACCTAAAACCATTACTTTTTACGGTGATAATCGATACGACGCTCGGCGATACCTGATTGACGATTTTTGAGACATTTGATTCTTCGGCGGTAACAGCCAAATTGCCGTCAACCGTTGGACCATGCGTACTGGCGAGCTTTGGACGCAGCACCATTATGAGTAGCACGCTACCGATCATAATCATCAATAAAAATAGCGCCGCTATAGCAACCCAAATAGCCATCATCCGTCGCCGTGACAGCGTGATTACCCGCGCACTGTTATTTGGTTGATCTAGTCCCACCTCCGTCATCTATCAAATCCTCGTTACTGTGTTGAAAAATAGTAATATAACGCCTATCACTGCTACAGAAAACAAAACTGGCGGCATGATCTCGCTCCGTACGACCGCGCCGTTTTTCTTCCATGATCGATAGACCCGCTCACCCAAGAAAGATATCAAAAGCAAAATAATAGTCACCTGCGGAAGTTTGATCATGGTGAGTCCTGGTATAGCATAGGCAAAGGTCCAGTAGTACGCCAGCCAACCAATCTCCGCAAACATAATTCCCCAGATAGAGCTCAGCAGAACTATTTGATCTTCTTTGTAGCTAACCAAAAAATGCCGAGCGGCACTGTAGCCAATGACCATTGAGCCAGCAACAACTGCAATGTCTGGCAACAAATAGCCAATAGAGAACAACGCTACTGTACCAAATAAGATGGCGATGGCCGACTGCAACATCATTTGCCAGCGTTTTGACATCGGTTTGATGATCACCAGCCAGATGATATAAAAGGCAGTGAAAGTAATTTGCACGGCGATATTACCCACAGACAGATACAGCAATGCCACGATGCTCAATCCAACGATCAAGTCCACCAAGTTAGACTGGATATTCGTCCACCAAAAACGCGGCCTCACCGCCAGGACGCGCCACTTACTCAAAATAACCAGCACCACTGCAGCTACTGGCGATTGAACCATGAGCGTAATACCAAATAATGCCAAAGCTAAGCTGATATTCAAAAGATGGTAAACCACCTCACTAAAAAATGACTTGCGTTTAACGGTTCGCAGTAGCTCCATATCTCTTGATTATATCACACTATACAGGCTATACTAAATAGGATGGATGCAACTTTTCTTGATCGACACCCAAAGATTCGTGACAGCTTGGGGCTAATCGTTTTTGTTGTTGGCGTGGTGGTCGGCACACTATTGATTAATACCTTTATTTTTCGTAATTTTACTGTTCAAGGTGCTAGCATGGAACCAACCATGCATACTGGCGACCGCTTGATTGTCAATCGATTACCAGTGACAGCGGCACAAATCAAAAACAAGCGGTATATTCCTGAGCGGGGTCAAACCATCGTCTTTAAGAACCCAAATTTTAACTCTTCAACAAATAAAGATGAGTATATCGTCAAGCGAGTCATCGCCTTTGCTGGTGAGCGTGTTACGGTCAAGGATGGCGTCGTTACGGTGTATAATAGCGCTCGCATCCACGGGTTTAATCCTGATACCACGGTGAATAAAAATGAGCCCGGCCAGCCAACCTCTGGCGATGTTGACACTACCGTGCCAGAGGGGACTATTTTCGTCATGGGCGACCACAGACAAGAGAACTATTCGTGTGATTCCAGGAACTGTATGGGGCCAATACCGCTGTACGACATCGTTGGACCAGTCTCCATGAGAATCTGGCCAATCACTAAAATCCGTGGATTTTAGTTACTTTTTCAGCAGTTGATGAATACGCTCAAAATCAACAGCGTTTTTAAATGGTATGATAATTTGTCCAGCGCCACGCGTATTGGTGCGAATTTTGATCTTTGAATTCAGTTTTTTGGTCAAATTTTGAACGACTTCTTCATGAGGAATTTCAACTGGACGGCGCTTTTCAAATGGATTATTTTTGGACTCTTTCCAAAGGACTATCGCCTGCTCAATGCGACGAGCAGACCACCCCTCGGTGATGATTTTTTCCAGCAGCTCTTCTGCCACTTCTTGAGGTACATTGATCAATGGTCGGGCCTGGCCTTCAGTAATTTTATAGCTAAAAACAGCTTCTTGGACGGCCTTTGGCAGCTTCAGAAGGCGCATAGTATTGGAAATGGCGCTGACTGACTTGCCGCCAACTCGCTTGCCTATTTCATCCAGTGTCAAGTTGAACTGATCGCGCAGCTTAGCGTACGCCGTGGCAGTTTCCAAAGGATTAAGATCGCGGCGCTGCAAGTTTTCAATCAAAGAGAGTTCCAAACGATGCTGACCACTCAAGGTGCGCACTAACGCTGGCACCTCTGTTAAGCCAGCCCTCTGGGCGGCGCGCCAACGACGTTCACCTGCAACGATCACATAGGCGCCTGCCTTACCTGTCACTACCAGCGGCTGCAAAATACCATGGATCTTTATCGACTCAGACAACTCATCAAGCGCCTCTTCATCAAACATCCGACGAGGCTGGTCTGGGTCAGCCATGACTTGCTCAATTGGCAGTTGTTTAAGCTGACTGAGCCTGCCGTCTTGCTTGGCAGTTGGATCAAATGACTCATCAATCAGGTTTGTCGGAATGAGTGAATCAAAACTACGGCCCAATCCCTTCTTCATTAACCAATCCTCCCTATGATTTCCTTGGTCAATGCCTTGTATGCGCGTGCACCCTTGGAGAAGCGGTCATACGCGCCAACTGGCAGTCCATGGCTTGGCGCTTCAGCTAAGCGAATATTCCGTGGAATGGTGGTTTGAAAAACCCGATCTGGGAAATGCTTCTTGATCTCCTCATGAACCTGTGTTGACAGCGTTGTACGACTGTCCATCATGGTTGGCAGCACACCCAACAGGTCTAATTGCGGGTTGAGTCCTTTGCGTATCAATTTCATAGTCTCTAGCAACTGACCAAGCCCCTCCAGTGCGTAAAACTCTGCTTGAACTGGCAACAGAATATAGTTTGCCGCAATCAAACCATTAACCGTCAGCAGGCTCAAACTTGGCGGACTATCGATGATGATGTAATCATAATACCCCTGTAGATTGTTGATAGCCCGTCGCAGCCTGATGAACCGACCCTCAGCCTGCGCCAACTCGACCTCAGTATTTGCCAAATGCGGCGTAGACGGAGCCAACGCTAGATTTTTATATTCTGTTTGAATGATGGCGCTTTGCAGTGTTGCCTGACCGGTGATCACCTCGGTCATCGTGCGCGATAGATTGGACTTATCAATCCCCAGGCCACTGGTCGCGTTGCCCTGAGGGTCAAAATCTATCAGCAATGTTTTCTTACCACTTTTTGCCAAATAATACGCAACATTAACGCTTGTCGTTGTCTTGCCAACGCCGCCTTTTTGATTTGTCACCGCAATGATTTTTGTCATTCGTTCCCCTTTTTACCTGCCCTAATTATAGCATGAGCGAAACAGAAATAACAGACATCAAAAAAACCGCTTCTCTGGTGGAAGCGGCTCTTTCGATTATTTGATTGATGTTACCTCAATCTTGGTGTATTTCTGGCGGTGACCAGTTTCTTTGTGAACGCGTTTTTTGCTTTTGTAGCGGATGACGCGGATTTTGTCGCCCTTGACTTCTGCTTCAGCAACTTTTGCCTTCACTACCACACCTTTTACGGTTGGTGTGCCAACTTTTGTTTTATCACCATCAATCACTAAAAGTGCGTCGAGAGTGAGTTCTTTTGTACCTTCAGGGAGGAGATCCACCAAGAGGGACTCTTTTTCGCTGACAATGTATTGCTTGCCAGAGATTTTTACGACTGCTTTCATTTCGTTCCTTAAAATATATTTACTATCAGTGACCAATTATAACAGAGACGGACGATACATGCAACTAGTTTTTCTGTAACTCAGCCATGGCGTTATTGGCGCGCAGCCAACCACTCGGCGAGCCGCATTCCATATAGTCACCCTTGGCCTCGCCCACCGCGATGACGCCACCACTGGCGATGTACGCGTTGATGGCGTCAGTCAGCTCAAATTCGCCGCGCTGCGGATTGGCGGGTAGTGTCCGCGTCAGTTCGAAAATCTCTTTGTTGAGAACGTAGAAGCTTGAATTACTGAGGTTACTCGGTGCGTCTTCCAGCTTTGGCTTTTCAATGATGCGGACAAAATTACCTTGCCTATCAGTCTCAATGATGCCAGTGTGCGGAATAAAGGCCTCCTCGACAGGATTGCCCAGCAAACCAGCCGACAGACCACGCGCCTCCACCAATTCCGCCAGATCAGCCGCATTTGAGCCACCGTCGCTACGCCAGAAAAATTGATCGCCCATTACCACAAACGCTGATTCGCCCGGCTCAATGAATTCGCTCGCCAACCCCACTGGGATGCTCGTGCCATAACCCCCAGTACTTGGCTGAGTTAAAAAATGTATTCGCACATCGCGCAGTGGCGCTACTAGAGGTAATTTATCTTCTTTACCGGCACGCCGCAGATAATCGTTCAGCTGAATATTTGACCGATAGTAGCTTTGCACCTGAGTACTCTGCTCGCCCACCACGAAATAAATATCCTTGACGCCCGCCCGAACAATATCTTGCACGATATAATCAACCACTGGCCGCGTCCCCACCGGCAGCATACACTTTTCGATTGATTTGGTAATCGGTAACATCCGCGTACCCCAACCAGCAACTGGAATGATAGCTTTAGTGATCATGTTTTCTCCTTACATCTTTAGTTCTTTGTGGCTTCGCTTCAAAATTTCCAACATTGCCTCGTA
The DNA here is from genome assembly GCA_963525845.1 of uncultured Candidatus Saccharibacteria bacterium. Classification (GTDB taxonomy): domain Bacteria; phylum Patescibacteriota; class Saccharimonadia; order Saccharimonadales; family Saccharimonadaceae; genus Nanosynbacter. The sequence goes on along the minus strand of CAURKU010000001.1, from coordinate 25,289 downwards.
GCGCTGCTCGTTGGCGCTTAGTTTTGCGTAGAGATACACAACATCGTCAACCACTTCAATGTTCACTTTGATATCTTGGTCGTATAACCACGCCATAAAAGATGGATTGAGCAGCTCAAAACTTGTCACTTGATTTTCGTCAGTCGCATACACTTGATAGCGTTTATTGAAATCGCCCCATTCCAAAGACACTTTGTTATATCCACGCGGAGCTTTCAGACGCGACAGGAGTTTACCGCGCCGCTCCACTAAAATTCCACCATATGATTTCGGCAGATTGATTTGCCCGACCACGTATTGGTCGCCTGACTCGTCTTCTTTGGTGCGATAGGTATATAACTGGACCAACAAATCGCCTGTCCAGAAGCCAATGATATGGTTGTTAATGTCTGCATTCTTAAACCCAGCCTTAAACAACTGACCTCTGGTTGGCAGCAGTAGATTACCCCAATCTGGACTAAAGTACATCCTGTTATCAACAGCAAATTGTCTCAAAGACCGCACTAGCATGCTTTCCTCTTCCGTCGCTTGATCGATGCTGTCTAGTAGCCAAGTGTTTTCATGGCGCACAAAGTTCCATTGTTCACCAAATTCCTCTGTCGTCGCAGTCAAAACATCACCACTTGCTGTATCGATCAATTGATCATTTGCCTGAGCTAAAATGCCAAAACTAACACGGTCTTGCTGGTCATTGGCATCATCATGAGCAGATGTGATGATAATTTCCTTGATGCGAATGTTACTTATGTGATTCGCTCGGCCCATCTGTTGCAAGGCGTATAGCATCAAGCTGATGTGATTTGCGTATCGCTGTGTGGTGTAAGTCCGAATTGACGCTACGTCCATCTGCTGCCAATCGCGCTGGAACTTACCAAAAATTGATGCGGCATACTCTGTTAACCGCTCTGGGCTCCACGCCGCGTCCGAAGCAGCTGCCTGCTGCACGGACCGTTGCGCTGCTGCACTGCCCTTTCGGAACCGACCTAGCTTATCAGCCCACGCCCCACCAAAGGCACCGATGACAGTAGATATCATCGCCACGATGAAAGCAAACTTTCCGCCCCAAAGATACAGCAAACTAACCGCAGTTCCAGCTGCCATACCCACTGCCACACCGGCAGCCTTGGAGCCTGTTTTCGAGCGAACAAAACCAGCTACGCCAGCAGCCACGACAGCCGGCAGGGCAAAAATTCCGCCACCACCAGAGCCACCACTAGAACTACTTCCGCCACCGCCTGCTCGTGCCAATAGCGACATCACTTCGATTGCAAACATGTACCAATTATAGCACTAACGGTTGCCGCTGACGTGAGTTATTCAGAAAATTCTACTGAGTTACCTCTATGGAGGTCTTCTTCAACATCAGTCCAAAAACGTTGGATGTCAGTAATATCTGACTGATCCAAGCGAATAGCCTGAGGTTCTTGCTGTTCACGCACAATTTCCTCCCCCAGGCCATCAGCCAATGGATCAATCGGTTCAAACTGAATGCGTGGATGAAAAAATGTAACTTTCATATGTTTGTTTTATTAATTTACCTAAAATATGATAGCACATTATTATCAATACGTCAATACCAGCTCCGTTATTCAGCAGACGAATTACTGGCGCTGAAGTGTAATCTGTAGCTCTGCACCCTCTATCGCAACCGTAGTTGAATACGCGTCGCCCTGTCCAAAAGTCGCCAGTGTCTCAGCAGCAATCAGTTCAGCATGCTCATTGATCGCCTGATGAAGCTGCTCATCATCCGTCGTTAGTTGCAGCATGATCCGATCGTCCACCTGTAGCCCCGCTTTTTTGCGCGCGCTTTGGACGTGGCGAATGACTTCACGCATCAGACCCTCGCGTTTGAGTTCGGGCGTTAAGTGCTTACTAATTTCTACCCAGCCCTCTGGCTTGATCACGCCCTCAGTCACATCATAGTCCGCCAGATGCTCGTCTAGACTCTCAATCCAGCGAATTTCCTTAACATTTAGCTCCTCGGCCATGATCTGTTCGTAGTACTCAGCCAGCTTTGCACCCGCATATGCCGCACATTGCAGCGGCTGACGAACCTTGATCGACACCTGATGCTCATCCTGCTTCATCCGCAAACTAAGGCCGTTGTTGATCAATTCACGTGTTCGGGACATATCAGCCAACACCTGATCATTGACTGCCCCAGCCGTGAGCCAATCCTTCAAATGAATCGATTCATCATCACCCGTCAAATTGCGATACAACTCCTCAGCCAAAAACGGCGTAAATGGCGCCAAGATGTAGCTCAGACGCACCAGCACGTAATGTAGCGTGCGGTAGGCATCGTTCTTATCGCCATCATCTTCCGACTTCCAAAAGCGGCGACGGCTGCGGCGCACATACCAGTTGGATGCGTCGTCCAGGAACGGCAAAATCGGGCTCAGCGCATCAGGAATATTGTAGGTATCCATGTGACGCTCAACTTCTGCTACCAGTTGATGCAAACGACTGACGATCCAAATATCCAGCGGGTTAGTCAGCTCGCTCAGCGGATCTTTCAATTCACCATCAAACTCCCAACCATCAACTTCCGCGTACATCGTGAAGAAATCATACATATTCCAAATCATACTGAGCTTGCGCGCCACATCACCTACGTCCTTGTCATGCAGAGCAAAGTCTTCACCGTTCAATAGCGGGCTACTCAGTAATAGGAAGCGTAAGGAATCAGCGCTGAACTTATCCATCAGCTCGTTCGGGTCGGTGAAGTTACCCAGCGATTTACTCATCTTGCGGCCGTCATTGCCCGCCACCACACCAGTAGTGATGACATTACTGTAGGCGTTTTTGTGCTGCGCACCGGCCTCGCCAAAGGCACCGATTTCTGCCAAGGCAGCGTTGACAGCGTGCACGTAGTAGAACCACGCTCGCACCTGACCGATGTACTCAACGATGAAATCCGCCGGGTAATTCTGCTCAAACTTGGCCTGGTTTTCAAACGGATAATGCAGCTGGGCAAACGGCATACTACCGCTCTCAAACCAGCAGTCGAGCACCTTGTCGATGCGAGTAAAGGTCTCGCCGTCAATTTCAAAGGTGATGTCATCCACCCACGGGCGGTGGTAATCATCCAGCTCCACGCCGCTCAATTCCTTCAGCTCCGCGTACGAGCCAACCACCCTCACCGTACCGCGATCGCCCTTCCACACCGGCATAGCCGTCGCCCAGAAACGATCACGGCTCAGATTCCAGTCTGGCGCTTGCTCGATATTTTTGGCAAAGCGGCCGTGCTTCAGGTGGCTCGGGAACCAATTGATATACTCGTTCTGCTCCAACATCAGCGGCTTCTGGCCTTGGATGTCGAAGAACCACGACGGAATCGCCCGGTACATGATGCGCTGTTTGCTACGCGGGTTGAACGGGTATTCGTGACGAATGTACTCAATCTTCCACACCGCGCCCTTTTCTTTCAGGTCTTTGGCGATGAACTTGTTATTATCCCACACCTCGAGGCCTTTGTAATTGGTATCGGTGTAGTAGCCGTTATCATCGATGACGTGGAAGGCGCTAATGCCGTGGCGCTTGGCCAGTTCAAAGTCATCCTCACCATAGGCCGGCGCGATGTGCACGATGCCCGTACCCGACTCGTGCGACACGAAATCCGCCGCGTAGATGGTGTGAACCTTGTCATTCTCTGGCCAATTCGAGCCCGTATCGAGCGGCTGGTAGGTTTTACCCACCAATTCGCTACCCGGGAATGTACGTAGCACGTCGTAATCAAGTGGCTGGTGCTTGTCGTCCTGCAGGGTGCGCTCGAGAGCTTCCTCGGCAAGGATGAGTTTTTCGCCATCGACCTCTACTTCGCAATACGTCATCTCCGGATTCACTGCTAGCATCAGGTTGGCTGGTAGTGTCCATGGCGTAGTCGTCCAAGCGAGGACAGCCGCATCTTCGTCCATCAGACTAAACTTCACATACACACTCGGATCAGTTACCGTCTGGTAGGCATCGTTGTCCATGGTCACTTCGGCCTTGCTCACAGGGGTGGCGAACTTGGTGTCATACATCAGCACCTTTTCGCCTTCGTAGATTTTGCCCGCCTCGTACAGCTGCTTAAAGGCCCACCAGACGCTCTCCATAAAATCCTTGTCCATGGTGCGGTAGGCGCCCGTAAAGTCCACCCAGCGGCCGATGCGGTCGATCACGCCCTGCCACGTCTCGCTATTGGCCACCATGCTCTCGCACGCCTTGGTGATGTATTTTTCCAGGCTGATGGTTGGCAGTGGCTGACCGTCTTTATCCAGTGGCGCTGGCTGGTCACTACTCGTCACAATCTGCCGCCGATCGGTAATATTCAGCTGCTTTTCGACAAAGTTCTCTGCTGGCAGGCCATGACAGTCCCACCCCCAACGGCGCTCCACGCGCTTGCCTTTCATTGTCCAGTAGCGCGGCACGGCGTCCTTGACGATGCTACTGAGCAGCGTACCATGGTGCGGCACACCAGTGATAAACGGCGGCCCATCATAAAAAACGTAGGCATTATCCGCCGGTCGCTGCGCCACCGACCTTTCGAACGTCTGGTCGTCCTTCCAGCGCTGCACCCAATCTTTCTCGTATTCTGCCGCTCGGCGGCGTGTGCCGTGTGTGAATTTCATTATTTATTTCCTTTCGCTCTATTATGTGATTTACATAGCATCTCGCAATTCTCCATTGAGGTAGACCCTCCCTTGCTCCAGGCGCTAACATGATCAGCATCCATTTCATTTACCTTCCATATCTTTGCCTTGTTAGCATCGTGGCCTATTGCGCAATAAGAACAGTTTGACACACCTTTTTCTTCTGCAGTTTCGGTCTGCTTTTTGTAAACAGTTTGTTTAGTTGCGTCGTCAAACACCCTAACTTCAAGCAATTTAGTATCACCGAGGTCACCTTTCTGCCCAGAATATAACCCCAAAACATACTCAAATATCCCCTTACGATTTTTTACAAATGGGTCGCCATATAACTCACTGACTTTTGCGGAAATTTGGTCAGAGTCATAAGAAAACTTGTGATATTCTTCATATAGCCTTCCCCATTCCAGACCACGCATTTCTTTCTCAACTTGATTAAAGGTATTTGACACCCAATTCAATACCGTATCAAAATAAGTCTTCGCTTCTGCAATAGAATTATCAAATCTATGCTGCGACATATATTCTGAGGCTGCCATCCCCTTTGCTGTCGCAATCCACTCCAGCGCCACATGCCAAAAATCCTGACGCTTGGCGTCGCCATTGATATACGCACCCCACATGGCAATCATCGCATTACCGGAATTTGAGAAAGTCTCCTTACCTAATGTCACAAAAGGCCCAGAATAAATAGCATTCAGCAATTCCTGCTCATTAAGCGGCACACCAACAATGTTAATCGTCTTAAACCATTCCTTGATTTCACTCTCCGTGCCTTCACATTCATACACCAGGAGTTCGGTTTCCAGTAACTTCTGGCGCAAATCCTGCGGCAAAGAATCAAAATGCGTCTGATTACCATTGCGCACAATTGAGAAGCGCCCTTCAATAAATCGACCGATTGACGTAATTCGCTGCTGTCCATCCAGCACCTCCAAATTACCATCCTCTAATTTATTAAAATAAATCAGACCAATAGGGTAGCCTTTTAATATCGACTCAATGACCGCAACATCTTTCTTGCCGTCAGCATAAATGTAATTACGCTGATACTCTGGCTGAATCGTCAGTTTACCACTTAGACCAAACAATCCTTTCCCCTCAAATTCATTATAAGTAAAGCCCTTAGTAACCTCGGCAATAGTATATTTTTTTAGATTAGCAATCATTTCTTCTCCTTTTTATCATTTTTATGATTGTAAATAGACGCCAAACCAGTAATCGAAATGCCCAAGGTAAAGAAAGCTACTATAGCAAATGCTATCCAGCCCAAAACTGAAAATATGATAGAAGAATTGTTAGCTAAAAGCAGAGACGCATAAGAAAGAAAACCCCCCACTATTGCGACTATAACTACCACCGCTACGTTTAAATAGTTAAGTTTACGAGTAATCATATCTTTGAACCTCCCCGTTTCAATATCAAGTATATCTTGGATATTATGTTTTGCACTTGAGCCATCCTTTAGTCTTTCATAAACTTCAGATAAATCCATAATCCTCTTTATTTTCTTATCGTTTGCGTCGTTTTCCTTGAATAACTTGAAAAACGAAAGCATAAGTGAACCAACTGCTACAACTGAGCTAACCGCAACGGGAGAAACTAGTTCGGAAAAATTCATTTCTCTATCTCCTTCTTGTGTCTAATCAATATCCTGAAATATGGCGTTCTTCCATTAATAGCTAGGTCTTTTTCATCATCTCCATGCCTAAATTTAATAATCTCGAACTGATCGGGGTTATACTTGTCCAGGAATGAAATCGGTACACCCATCACGCCATTAAAATCACTGGGGATAGCATCGGTAAATGAAACTTCAATCGCGTCATAGTTATCATACTTTTTATAACACACATCACTGTCAATTACTTTCTTGCTGAACTTCCTGTTTTCCGCCATAGTCATCAACTGCAACTTCTGATGACGTTTACCATGGTCAAGATTAGTAAACCATCGCACACCTTTAACTCGTATGAATTTCCTTCCGTCTTTATCAATTCTCCAACCAGACGCTGTTATGGGGTAGTTTTCAGGCACCATGAACTCTCTATCACCACTCGATATTGTCGGTCCAAGCCAAACCCTGTTGTCCATAACTTTCGGAAAGATCTCTTTATATGTAATTGCGTTCATATTGCCAATAATCAAAAACTTTTTATTGTAATCAAACAGCTGTGCCACATATTCACGAAATAACGAAAACGGTGGGTTGGTCACCACGATGTCAGCTTGTTTCAGTAGTTCTATACATTCCTTCGAACGAAAATCACCTGGCGGGAAATCATCATCACCTTTCAGTGGCCTACCACCACCATTAGCCTGAATAATCTTTTTAATATCTTCTAAATCACATATTCCGTCACCATTTTCGTCAGACACCTCAGTAATTTCAATCACCCGACCTTTTGTCTCGCCATCTTCCGTCGTTGTATTGGTCTGCAGTGAAGATCCCTTAGCTGATGAAATCTCTTTATCTGGCATGTCTGGCAAAAGTGCGGCTTGCAACTCGGTTCCTGCCACTGGTGAATTAAAGTAACTAGTAGCAACCAGCTTCTTGATGCCATAGGCGTTGAATTTATTGGCAAAAAATTTGAAAAAGTTACTCTCATATGGGTCATCACAGTTGAGATACACAACCTTTCCGCGGAACACATCGGGATTATAGTCAATATACGCTTGGACTTCCTTTTGGATGTCTTCGTATTGCGTATAGAACTCATCATTACGAGCCTTCTTTGCTGATGTAAGATTATTATTTGCCATACGTTTACCCCTCCCTATCGTCCAGATCCTTTAGCTTCTGCCCATTAAATATCCAATACGCTACGCCCTGATAGGCACCACTCGCGTTACGCTTTCCTTTTTGTTGGAAAATATTGCGAGTTAGTGGCGATAGTTTATAGATTTCACCGTCGTACTCAACTTCTCGCTCACCAACAACAGTCGCGCTAATCGCTTTATCCTGTGCAAAAGTTATTACATTGCCGTTCTTTAGTCCTTTTCGATAAAAACTAAAAAGCGCTCCCTGTTTCCGTGACTGCGTCACTTCATCAAATTCACGTTCCTTATCAATATGCTTTGGATATACAACCTTCCCATCAAATGCCAGCAACAGCTGCTTAACAAGCTCACAGTCCAGCGCAAACAATTCACTATCGTCAACCTGATGCTTGCTAAAAATTTCGTGTAGTAGACTCTCCTTATCATCATAATCATCAAGTTCAATCGCAAAGAAACGCTTCAATCCAGGAACATTATGATAGCCATTGCCTTCAAGATACCGCATTCGCTCACCATAGTTCTGCGAGCCAGTCTTGCCAATTTTAATCAAACCAGAAACCGCAGTATTCATAATATAAACGATGCCCTTCATATTGTCCTTTCTCCAAACAAAAATCACCTCTTCTGTCTTCGAGAATCCGCTGGAGGTGTTTCAAACGGACGGTACCATCTCGATTCCAAAAGAAGTGATTCTTCCGTGGGTTTTGCCGAGTTGAGCGGCATCCACGCACTCTTTTAGCGCTTAATCGTTCACTTTGTCGCAGCGAGTCGCGGCGGGGTCTAATCTCAGCTGATAAAAACCGATTTCTTCCCGCAGGCTTCGCGATTGATAGCCGCTCATTTTGCGCTGGCGCCATCAGAGAGAAACCCCATCAAGCACACGCAAAAACGCCCTACTCTCATTGTAGCGCGTTTTTACCAAAATCCCAAGAGATTATTTGATTTCCAAACCACCCAGGACGCATTCGCCCTTCAGGTAGATTGTCTTTTTAGCGGAAGGCTTCGACATAGTCTTATCATCGCTGCCACCCAAAACACCACGCACCTCGTTTTTGACGATCACATCATCAGGTAAGTTGATATTAATGCCACCGCAAAACGTAAAGACATCAATGATTGCGCCATCCTTAATGTTCGCCTGACGCAAATCTAAATCGACGCCACCAAATATCGCTGTTGCTGAACCACCAGTATAATCACCTCTCACTCGTGACTGTTCACCATAAAAAATTGCCACTTTTTCATTATCATCAGTGCCCGATTCTTCGGCTCGCTTGCGATTTGCAGACCCAATACTAAACACCATCATCAACCCAACAGCGATCAATATCACTGGCCAAAACAGTTTCCAAATACTAACATCAATGACGCCATACGCATTCAAACCAATCGACGCGCCAGCGGCCATCAATAGCAGGCCCCACGCCCGCGTCAGCAGTTTTCGGGAGCTAACTATTGTCACCAGCCCCGCCAGCACTAGGCCGGCTGTCCAAACCGTTCCCCAGAACACGTTCCAGCTATCAAACTTGATAATTTCGAGATTCCTCAGTAACAGAACCCCGCCGAGTGCTACAATGGTGACACCAAAGAACGCTCTGATAAGAAAGTTTTTCTTCATATCTTTATTATGACATATGATCACGCGTTATCAAAGTAAAAAATTTGCAATAATGTTTTCGTAAAATAGGGCGATACGTCTAGAACAACTGCTCACCAAACTTTGCGATTATCGCCATCATGGCAAGAACCACTAAAACTGCTGCAAATAACATATCATATCCGCTATCAACAAATTTACCCAGGGTCTTACCAGATATATTCTTAACCAAAACATTGTACCGTGTCATACCAAAGAAAATCAAAATCATACCAAGGTCCAGAGTCAAGCACCACGGGCACAGTGCGCCAATCACCAAATAGCTCATACCAAACATCCAGAAAGCAAAGAGCAGCCCCGCAATTACGCCACCTTGCGCGCATTGCATAAACCATTTCGGAAACTTTGTCCCTGCCAATAGGGCAACGGCGATGGTAATCATCACCGGCAAGGTCGCCAGGCCAATAAAGCTGTTCGGAAAGCCCAAAATTGCTGCAGACCAATGGTTGGCAACTGCCGAACAGCTCAGTGCTGAGTTTAAGTCACAACTAAGAACCGCTTCTGAATTCTTGGCTAATACCAATGATTCAATCGATAAGGCCAGCGATGCTAACAGTCCCAATCCGCTTCCGACTAACAACGCCAATGCCGACATATGCCGTCGCTTCAAATCCTCGTGAAATAACCAATTTCGTACCTTTTTAAACATAAAAACTTACCTCGCTAATTGTCGGCAGCGGAGTTCCCCGCCACATATTTTGTAACTGACCGCTGTCACTCAACGCAATAATCGTCGGGTATTCCACAATGTCATATGTCCTGCAAAAATCACTACCAGCCGCCGAATCTGGATTGACTTCCTCCAAATCATGCCCTGTCTGATTTTTAAAATCCCTGAGATAATCAAACACTGCGCGAGCATGATCGCTCTCTGTTTTGTACACAACAACAACGCGCATATCTTAATCCCTTTTCTCTCGTTGCTGAGCTAAAATTTTCTCAAATTCGTCCAATGTCTTGAAATCATAATACACACTGGCAAATCGAACATACGCTACCTCATTACGATCAGCCAAAGCGTCCAAAACTGCATCACCAATCTGTTTTGATGGCACTTCAGACTCTCCCAACGCATACAAAGCGTCTTCGACAGCACTCACGATCTGCTCAACTTCTTCTTCCGATTTGAAAAACTTGCCGACCGACTGATGCACTGCTGAAGATAGCTTAAACCGGTCAAATAATTCTCGACGTCCACTCTTTTTGAGCACTGCTAAGTTTGGTTTTTCAATTCGCTCGTACGTCGTAAACCTTCTACCATCAGCCGTTTCCCTACGACGGCGAATTGCCATACCGCCAGCAACTTCACGCGACTCAAGCACCCGACTGTCACCAATATTCACTACTACCATAAACTACTCCCTGTTCTTCTTGCGACGGCGTAAGAATGCTGGGGTATCGTCTTCATCATCGTCCTCTTCTGGCGGATTGTCCCAAATGTTTGTGTCGTCTTCAGCAGCAAAATGTTCGGCAGCCTCTTTATGTTCTAGCTCCATGTCGATATTTTGTACCATTTCTTCGTCTAGATTGTTTGAACTGGTTTCAACTGGGTTCACGTCAAGCGTCACATCTCGGTCATGAAAAGTCTCACTGTCAAATCCTGTAGCGATGACTGTAATCACCAAATCATCTTCCATCTCTGGTTTCAACGTCGCACCAAAGATAATATTTGCATCTGGCGACACCGCGCTCGTGATGATTTCAGCTGCTTCCTGAATCTCTGCCATGCTCATATCGTAGCCACCAGTAACGTTGAACAACACACCCTTAGCGCCATCAATCGACACTTCAATCAACGGCGACTCAATTGCCTGTTGGGCTGCCTGAGCTGCTCGATTCTCACCGCTCGCCCGACCAATACCCATCAAGGCCGAGCCAGCATTGCTCATGATAGCCTTAACGTCAGCAAAGTCCAGATTAATCAGCCCATGTTCAGTAATCAGTTCAGAGATACCCTGCACACCCTGGCGCAATACATCGTCAGCGATTTTGAAGGTTTCCAATAGCGGAGTGCGCCGATCAATTGTCTGCAGCAAGCGATCATTTGGAATGGTAATCAACGTATCAACTTGTCGACCCAAGTGAGTGATTGCCCAGTCAGCATTCACTCGGCGCTTTTCACCCTCAAAGCTAAACGGTCGTGTTGCAACACCAACCACCAAAATACCCAACTCACGAGCAATCTCAGCAACCACATACCCAGCACCAGAACCTGTTCCTCCACCAGCACCAATCGTCACAAACACCATGTCAGCGCCTTCAAGAGCAGCACGAATTTCTTCACGTGATTCATTAGCGGCTGCTTCACCAACAGCTGGGTCAGCACCAGCACCAAGACCGTTTGTCGTGGAATGTCCCAAATGAATTTTGACGTCAGCTTTTGAGTTATGCAACGCTTGTGCGTCGGTATTCATAGCGATGAACTGCACACCGTTGAGGCCAGCGTCTTTCATGCGGTTGACTGCTGAACCACCAGCGCCACCAACACCAACAACTTTGATGCTAGCAAATGTCTGAACTTCGCTTGGTTGTATTTGTGGCATTATTGTATCTCCCCTCTAATCTCTATCCAGTATATCATCTTTGACCCTGGAGTGGTCATATTTATTTGAATTTTGCGAATAACCCACCTAAGAATCCGCCAGCCTTTTGGGCAACTTTACTAGCTTTTTTACCATGAGTTCCTTCAGAGCGGGACGGATTGGTGGACATTGCCAACATTAGTCCTATAGCCGCTGCATACTCTGGATCTTTGATATCATCAGTCATGCCAGCATAGTCCTGCGGTTTGCCGATTTTCACTGCCAGCCCAATCTGTTCTTTGGCAAATTCAGCCAAGCCCTTAACTTTAGCGCCACCGCCAACTAACACGGCTCCGCTCGGCATTTTGCTGATGCCACCTGCCTTTTTCAGTTCCTTAGCGACCAGCTCAAAAATTTCTTCATAGCGCGCTTCAACGATTTCTGCAACTTCTGCCCGGTGAAAAACCTGCGTTTCCTTCTCGTGCTTAATGTCAATCACGCCCGTAGTCTCGCCGCCCAATTCACCATGCTGCAACTTAACTTTTTCAGCAATTTCCAAATCAACCTTAAGACCAATCGCCAAATCATTGGTGACATTTTGTGAGCCCATCGGAACAACCGAAAGATGTTGCAAATCACCTTCCTCAAACACCGCCACTCCTGTCGTGGAAGCCCCGATGTCGATCACAGCCACACCATTTTCCATCTGAGATTCATTCAATACCGCTTGAGCGCTCGCCAATACTGTTGGGACTATTCTGACAGCATCAATATTGGACATCTCCGCCAACTTGTGTAAATTCCCCAAGTGCGGCACCAACCCAGAGACAACATTTGCTCGTAGCTCCAACCTCGTCCCAGTCATACCAATCGGGTTTTTGATATTATCTTGCCCATCCAATCGATATTCGTACGGAACTACTTCCAAAATCTCACGATTTGCAGGAACTTTTCCCACTGTCGCTACATTCTCCAGACGCGCTACGTCGTCTTCCGTCACTTCACTACTGCTTGCATTAACAGCAACCATACCGTCTACTCTAGTACTGATGATGTGCACGCCATTAGTACCTAAAGCAGCTTGATTCACTCGATGTCCGCTCATTCGCTCTGCAGCGTCAAGCGCCGTATCAATCGCCGCTGCCGGCCCATTCAAGTGCGTGATCACACCTTTACGCATCCCGCTGTTGGGAGCCTGTCCCACTCCAATAATTCTCGGCACGCCCGTTGTTTCGTCAATATGTCCAATAACACATCGCACTTTTTTCGTGCCGATATCAATTCCTACCGCATAATGAGATTGTTCTTGCATATGCTTACAGTATATAGGAATATGGGGTCATTTTGCAAGCTGTCAAAAAAGCACAATCATGATACACTAGACACATGAAACGTAGTACTTTTTCTTATAAACCTGGCTTTACCTTAATTGAGATGATCATTATCATTTCCACAATCGCCATTCTCTCAGCAATTAGCGTCGTCGCTTATCAGTACGTCAGACAAGACGCTTATGACGCAAAAGCCAAAACCGCGCTACAACAGGTCGAAACAGGGTTTAAGTCTTACATAACCGCGGGCAATAAAGTACCAATGCGTTACTATAGCCCGTATGGTTTTTATGCTGACCCGGGAGGTGGATCAATAGAACAAGGCATTCCAATCAATAATGGGGGCGGTATAGGCAGGGCCCTAGTCAATGCTGGGTTCTTATCGAGTAATTTACTGGACAGCCTCAAAAATGGCCCCCAGAAGAATACTGCTTTAAAGAACAGTATCGCTTTTGAACAATGTGGCAAGAATAAGGCATTTTTCTACATTGAAGTATACCGAAAAGGCATGACACAAGCGGAGCTTTGGGATAAGGTTCACTCATTGGAGTGCGAGAGAAAGACTAAGGATGATTGGTATGCAGAGCATGGATTAAGTCCTTCGCTCAGTGTGGTTGCGACCGGCACAGTCAACGGTCCAGCACGTTATATACTAGCAGAGATTGATTTCACCTAAATCTCTACAGCTTCGTCAAAATTTCCGCACCCGTCTCAGTGATCAGTACGGTATGTTCAAAATGCGCGCCTAGACTGCCATCTTTCATGCTAATCGTCCAGCCGTCATCCTCAGTAACAATTTTCTCACCGCCGAGGCTCGCCATCGGCTCGATAGCGATAGTATCACCAGCGTGCAGCACTGGACCAGTACCGCGCTGACCATGATTTGGAATCTCTGGACTCATGTGCATTTCCAGCCCCACACCGTGACCAACCAACTCACGAATGATACCCAGTTTCGCTTTTTTCAGCACCGCTTCAATGGCTACTGAAATATCACCAACGCGCGTCCCATCACCGGAAATTGCATCAATTCCAGCATACAAACTCTGCTCCGTTGCGTGCAGCAAATGCTTTTTAGCACCGCGCGGCTCTTCATCAACCACCATGGTAAAGGCGCTATCGGTTTTCATACCGTGGTAACCAATCACCAGGTCAAAACTCACTACATCGCCCTTCTCAAACACATAGTCTGTCGGGAACGAGTGCACCAACTGCTCATTGGTCGACACGCAGATCACCCCTGGGAACTTCACTTCATCTGTCAAATACGTTGCTTCCGCACCAAAATCCTTGATCCGCCCAGCCACGAACTCATTAACATCCAGCTCGCTCATGCCAGCCGTTACTTTCTGGCGCAATTCGTCATAAATCGTCGCCAACATCCGGCCGCATTCGCGCATATCTTTCATCTGTTGTGGTGTTTTTTCACCAGTGATCAATTGGCTCATTTGGCACCCTCAACGATTCCGCGGCTAACCAGTTCTTTTTCAATTTCATCATGCACTTGTCCAACTGTACCCACGCCGCTCATATGGATGATTGGGATATTATTGTCGTTCAGATAGTCCAAAATTGGGTAAATTTCACCCCGGTAAATGCTAAGTCGCTTATCGATTGCTTCTGGTGTGTCATCAACACGACCACGCACTCGCAAACGTTCCAAAATCTCATCTCGTGGCACCTCCAGTACGATCACCAACTTCACATCCTGCCCATGATGCGGCCGCGACTCAATCAACCACTTAGCCTGCTCCAACTGACGAGGATAGCCGTCCAAAATGACACCGTTGATATCCTTGGCCTTATTCAAAGCCTCACCCATCAAACCATTGATAATCTCCACTGACACCAGTTCGCCAGATTGCATACGATGAATTAATTCACCATCGTGCGTGTCGCGCAGCAACTGCCCCGCGCTCAGCCAACGCCAACCATGACGCGCTGCCAAAATCTGCCCCTGCACGCTCTTACCAGCACCAGCCGGCCCAAAAAAGATAATCATATTCCCTCCTATTTTGTCAGTTTTTCTTTAACAATCTTTGCAACCAACGCACCGTCAGCCGCGTTGCCAACTTTCTGCTTCACCACGCCGATAACCTGACCCATCTTTTGCATGGAAACGTCATTCATGCTCGCCACAACGTCTTCAACAATCGTCACAACTTCTGCTTCACTCAACTGTTCTGGTAAAAATTCTCGCAAAATTTCCGCCTCTTGCTCCTCAGGCTCCGCCAATTCCGCGCGACCATTACTGCGATAAAGCTCCGCACTCTCAACGCGTTTTTTCACCTCACGAGCCAGAACTTTTTCAACTTCAGCATCGTCTAAGCCTTCGTCACGCTTGCCCAGCGACACTTCCTCGTTCAAAATTGCTGCCTTTACATTACGCAAAACATCACCACGAAAACGATTGCCGCCCAAAAGAGCGGCTTTCATTTCATCAGTGATGCGCGCTTTTAGCGCTGACATTAACGCACTCCCAGGCGCATTTTTGCCGTTTTTTCAGCCCGGCGTTCACGACGAACGATTGCCTTTTTACGGCGCTCGGCCTTTGAAATTGGTTTCTCAAAGCGCATAACGTTTTTAGCTCGAGCCAAAACACCGCTTTGCAAAACCTTACGGTTGAAACGACGAATGATGTTTTCGTTCGCTTCCTTCTGATCTTTACGTGTTACTTGTACCATACTTCCTGCATTATAACAGATGAGGAAATATTTGACAAATTACTATGCCAGATCAACCGAGTATATCGCCGCCAAACTTGCCGGCTGGTTCATGTTGGCGTGTGTATGACGAAGGATATTCCACTGACTGATTTCTGGAATATTAGGTATATTACGTGCACGCTCAACTATCGTTTGAATGTCTTCCCACTTGTTTAGATGACTCAGCTCTGGTACTAAAACATGAATCGCATTTCGCACATTTGGAGCCGCCACTCGAAAGTCGTTCTCAAAAGCATTCCGTTTCAATCCAGACGGATCAACCAAGAACTGCTGGATCCAACCATTTTTGGGTACTTCAAACGGATGGTTCAACTCTACTGGACTAAACTGAACGCCCTTTGCATATTCGATATCATGGAGATAAGGAGCCTCCACGGCGAGCGGCATCAAACCAGCCTCCTTAGCTGTCGGAGAAGCAGACTCCTTGGCATACCGAGCATCCTCTGCTCCTTCTTTTCCAAAAAAGCCAACAGCAATACCACCCAGACTCATATCCCGCGTACCCGTTGGGTCATGCAACCGCAACTCCGATACTGTGCCTGGGACCATATTTGCGGCCACTCCCGTGGCCACCCTTGCTCCCAGTGAGTGTCCAGATACATTGACCTTATCATAGTCTTGAGCAACATGCTCCAACACCTTTGCATAATATTCACCTGCTGGTACATAGCTACCGGTCTGCCTGATTTCTTTTTGGACCGACTTTGGCAGCATACCAGAATTACCAATTCCCGGGCCATTCATCACCATATAGGCAACATTTGGATTTGCGTAAACCATATTAACTGCTTCACGCTGGGCGTTTGGATGACGAAAGGCACCGCCCCAGCCATAATACACAGCCTGAAGCTCTTCTGCATTAGGGTCACCGATTATCGCGACTTCAATTCCAACACCACCCAAGCCACGGATATAACGCGGGTCTTTCAACTGCTCAATGACTTTTTCTTTCCTGTCACTGTTTACGTCAACCCATGGATTGACCTCCAGCTCTTTCATCCTTTCTGGCGATATCTGGATTATTTTACCATCATTAGACAACTTATTCTCAGTGCCCTCTGCTGTAGGCACTATATGGCTGACTCGTTTTAAACGCAGGCCGTCGTCAAAGCCATAGTCTATTGTTGTATTACATTTTTCATTCATATGCGCAGTGCTCCAGTATGGATTATTCCTTGAACTGGTTTCTATTATATCACATAAATTAGTATAATGCAACCTTGTAGCCCTTATAGCGACCCTAACGATGACTATTTCGCTTCACTCACGTGTAGCAACCGCCCCTCAACCGTCCGTACTCCCTGCCACTCGTTAATGGTTGGCTGAAACCACACCGCCACCTCGTCGCCCGGATCGCGGAAAAATTCCTCTGGCGCGTTGAATGCCAGCATCTGCAACACTTTACCATTTTTATCACGCAGTGCTAATTTAACGTGCTGCCCGTCCGCGCCCATCCGCCGCATGCTCAAAACTGATGCCCTGGCAATTGTTAGCACTGGCTCGGGATTACCATTGCCAAATGGCTCCATTTTCGCCAAATTTTCTATCAATTCTTCAGTAATTTCCGAAAAATCATCAATTTCCACGTCAGCCCGCGGCAACAAATATCGCTCCTGGTTCGTAAGTTGCAGCGAATCATAAAACTCATTCACGCGACGACGAAAATCATCAATTTTCTCAGTCTCCAGCGTCACGCCCGCCGCCGCCCCGTGCCCGCCACCTTTGATGATAACGTCGTCCGCCGCCCGCACTGCATCGGCCGCTGAAAAATCACCAAAACTGCGCGCCGAACCCGTCGCTTCCTCGCCGCGCTCGCCAATGATAAACACCGGCTTTTTATATTTCTCCACCAGTTTCGACGCCACGATGCCGATAACGCCGTGGTTCCAGCCATCACTACTAACCACCAACACCCGGTCATCAGCCAACTCCTCAGCCTGCTGACACGCTTCTTCAAAAATCACATCCTGAATACTGCGCCGCCTACCGTTCAACTCCTCCAACTTCTCGCTCGCCGCTAGTGCCGCCAAGCCGTCGCGCGCTACCAGCATATCCAGCGCGTGCTGCGCTGTCTCCAGCCGACCCGCCGCATTCATCCGCGGCCCCAGACCAAACCCCAAATGTCTGGCATTGACCCGCTCTGGTTCAATACCTGCCACCGTCATCAACGCTTTCAGCCCTGGGCGTTGTTGTTTTTTCAACACCTCTAATCCCCAATACACATTTGCCCGATTTTCATCAGCCAACGTCACAACGTCACAAACCGTCCCCAGCGCCACCAAATCGAGCAGCCATTTTTCATAGCCGTCAGGCAACCCGTCCAGTTCAGTCTGCAGCGCCTGCACCAGCTTGAACGCCACGCCCGCACCGCACAAATCACGAAACGGATAAGTATGTCCCGAAAATTTCGGATTCACCGCTGCCACGCTCGGCGGCGGCGTCTCGGCGACATTATGATGATCCGTCACCACCGTATCAATCCCCAAGCTGGCAGCATACGCAATCTCCGCATGACACAAACTGCCAGTATCCACCGTCACGATCAAATCCGCGCCCATATCGCGTACCTTGTCCACCGCACCCATGGTCATACCATAACCCTCAACAAACCGGTTCGGGATGAAAGCGTCAACGCCCTCAAAACCAAACTTACCAAACGCATCCAACAGTAGTGCCGTGGCACTCAACCCATCAATATCATAATCACCATAAATGACGACTTTTTCGCCCTGCTCCCGTGCCTGTTTTAACCGCGCCACCGCCTTCTCCATATCCGGCAGCAAAAACGGATCATGCTTTACCGCCGTATAATCCGGCTGCAAAAAAGCCTCGCGCGCTGCTCGCATCGTCAAGCCACGCGCCGTCAAAATCCGCTCAAATAGTGTCATCAATCTCTATCAACCGAACTACGCTTCGGTCGTGCCGCATGTTGCTGCGACTTAATCACCATACCTTGCAATTCCTTGAAAATTGGAAATTGCTTATTTGTGAAATACGTTCGCGAATTACCTTGTTTCTCACTTTTGAGAAAGCCGACTTTTTCTAATCTCTTTAACTCGCGCTGAATATTTCCTGGATCCTCTTTGATCAACTTCGCCAACCCACGTACGTGAGTGTGAAAATCAGGATATTTAGCATAAACAACCACAATCTTACGCCTCACCCGCGATGTAATAAAAACGTCTAACATAGTCCTGTGCTCTTTACTGCATCCCCTTCTTTACTTAACTCCAGTGTAGCACAATTTTACAACACCCGGCAAGTCCTTTAGCGCCAATTCATAATTACTTGGTTGATTTTCGCAACGGTCTCTTCGCGTGAAGGTAGCTCATTGTCCTCATAATAATGATTGATCCCCATGAAGTTTTCCTTGACGTCCAATATGTGCAGATCGTCCACTGTAATATGCAATCGATCAACAGCAGCAATACTGCAAACAGGCAAAGCCACCACCAGTTTTTCAATACGAATCGATTTTAAAAATCCCAAAGCCACATCCAAGCTTGAAAGATTATCACCAAAACCATCACTCACCAAAATGACTGTCCGATCTTTCAACAATGCCGCATCAACGATACCGCCGTCACCCAGCAGCCGATTGATTCGTTGGTATGCCTGCTGTTTTTGCTGCTCCAAATAGCCATGAAATTCATTGGTATATTCTCGAATCTCGCCAGACGAAAAGTCACTGTTGTAGGTGAATTTCCCACTTTGAGAAACCGCACCAAAGCTTAGCCCTTCCCCAGGAACATCAATACTTTCTGACAGAAGCATCATTAAAACACAGTGCAACCTGACCGCAATTTGCTCACCGACCAACACCCCACCTTCGCCCAATGCCAGCACTGCGCAGTTTTCATAACGATATTTTTCGAACAACTGCTGCCCCAACTCCGCGCCTGCCTGCATGCGACTCTGAAAATACATATGCTTATTGTAGCATTGATGAAGCGTTATAATAATAGCTATGCAATACTACGAGGTATCTCCAACCACAATCATCCGCGCTGACGCTGACAACTTTTCCTATGCCTCACATGAGTCATTAATGCCCGGAAATATTGTGACCATTCCCGTCGGCAAGAAGGTTGTTGTTGGTGTTGTTTTGCAAAAAATATCGCAGCCACCATACGACACACGGGAAATAATTTCGGTTGTAGATCAGCCGCCACTACCCAGCCAATTGCTGTCATTGCACACTTGGATGAGTCAATTTTACGCAACACATCCTGCCACCGTCTGGCAAACCATCCTACCGCGCGGCATCACCAAAAAGCGACGAAAATCCGTAGATTTCACCTCTGTCAATGTACAAAATCGAACAAAAAATGTATTCACCAAAGATCAGCTCCAAGCCCTACAAATCATTGATTCCATGGCCAGTGGAACGGCTTTACTACACGGTGTCACCGGCTCCGGCAAAACCCTGGTCTATATTGAAGCCTCCCGACGCGCTGCAGCTGAAGGAAAGTCTTCCATTATACTCATTCCAGAAATAGCCCTGACAACCCAACTGGTATCAGCCTTCACAGAACATCTCGACAATGTAGTTGTCACCCATTCTCGCCAGACTGAAGCTGAACGCCATGCAGCATGGCTACACGTTTTGAAAGCCAACAAACCCGTCGTGGTCATCGGCCCAAGGTCGGCCCTATTCATGCCCATACATAACCTTGGATTTATCGCCATTGATGAATGCCACGAACCTAGCTTCAAGCAAGAAAAATCCCCCCGCTACTCCGCACTGCGCACTGCTGCCGTGCTGGCGCAGCACCATAGCGCCAAATTAGTTTTGGGTAGCGCCACTCCCGGCATCGCTGACTATTATTTGTCTGAGCAACGAAACCGACCCATCATCACCATGCCCAAACCCGCTCGTAAAGATGCCGTCAAACCGACCGTCAAAATCGTTGACATGACTAAGCGCAATAATTTTACTCAACATTTTTTCTTGTCAGACACCCTGCTCTCTCAACTCCAGCAAACGTTCAAAGACGGTCATCAGGCACTGATCTTTCATAATCGTCGCGGTACCACTGCAATCACTCTGTGCCAGCACTGTGGTTGGCAAGCTGGCTGCCCCAACTGCTTTGTTCCGCTAACCCTACACCAAGACAAACATCAACTTGTTTGCCATATATGCGGATATAAAGCGACCGTCCCAACGGTCTGTCCTGAATGCCAGCATGCCGATATCATCCATAAAGGTATTGGTACCAAACGCATCGAAACAGAATTGAATAAATTATTTCCTCAACAAACCATAGCCCGTTTTGACGCGGACACCCCCAGCGACCAAACTGTAGAAAAGTTATACCAAGACGTCAAAGATGGCGCCATTGATCTCATCATCGGCACCCAAATGATCGCCAAAGGATTAGACTTGCCACACCTGCGGACTGTTGGCGTAGTACAGGCAGACACTGGGCTGACACTGCCTGATTTTGCAGCCGCCGAACGCACATTCCAACTACTTGCTCAGGTAGTCGGACGTGTTGGTAGGTCGCATCACGCAACGACCGTCGTTGTCCAAACGTACCAACCACAACACCCAGCCATCCAAGACGGCCTCACGCAAAATTATGCTGACTTTTACCGGCGCACAATAGCCCAGCGACAAGCAACCATATTCCCGCCATTTACTCATCTCTTGAAACTCACCTGTGTATACAAAACCGAAGCCGCTGCCGTTCGCAATGCTCAAAAACTTGCCTCGACACTCAAATCAGTCGCACCAAAAACAGTGCAAATTTTAGGACCGACGCCTGCGTTTTATGAACGAGTACGTGACACTTACCGTTGGCAACTGTTGCTCAAAAGTCCCCAACGTGATGATTTGGTCGCCCTACTAGCTCACCTACCGCCACAACATTGGCAATTCGAACTCGACCCGATTTCCCTCCTCTGATATACTTGATGTATGACTAGAGACGACATTATTGCCCTACCAAACCCCCATCTGCGTCAAAAATCTCATCGCATCCATGTCATTACTGATGATATACAAAAACTGTCTGACGACATGACCAGTGCTGCGTTAGATTGGGAGGATTCACGACCACATGAAATCAGTGCCGCTCTCGCAGCAGTGCAAGTAGATTGCTTGGAACGAGTCGTCATTGTCCGAGCTGACTTTGATAACAAAAAAACTCGCGACTTCATGACCTTGATCAACCCAGAAATTGTCAAATACGAAGGCGACTTAGTGGCTGATTTTGAAGGTTGCTTAAGTGTAAAACACATCTACGGCAAAGTACCACGCTACACCAAGGTTCGCGTTAAAGCCTTAGACCTGGAAGGCAACGAGATCCGCTTTAAAGCTGAGGGCTTCTTAGCGCGCGTCTTGCAACATGAAATTGACCACACTAACGGCATCGTCTTCATCGATCACATTCGCGATACGCACGATGCATTTTATACCCTTGATGACTCTGGTGAGTTACAGCCCCTCAATTACGATACAAGCATCAAAGATAATGCTGATCTTTGGGGGTAACTATGCCTGAAGTAGTATTTTTTGGCACCGAAGAGCACAGTCTCATCACCCTCAAAGCACTTCATGAGGCAAAATTCCACATTGCCGCTGTCATCACCAAACCTGACGCACCCAAAGGTCGGGGCAGTAAACTGTCGGAACCTGCTGTCAAAACATACGCTCACCAGCACAATATTCCCGTCTGGCAGCCAAATAACCTAAAAGACATCTCACCGGCCATTCAAACACTCAAATCACCCGTAGGTGTTCTGGTCAGTTATGGAAAAATCATACCCCAGTCAATCATTGATTTATTCAACCCCGGCATCATCAATCTCCACCCATCACTCCTGCCACAATACCGCGGACCATCACCCATTGAAGCTGCCATGACCAACTTAGATTCCCACACCGGGATATCCTTGCTAAAATTAGACGCCCAGATGGACGCAGGACCAATTTACCACCAAGAATCTATTTTACTCTCTGGTGATGAATCTCGTGATGAACTATACTGCAAATTATTCAATCTGGGTTCACAACGCCTGGTAGAGTTATTACCTCGCATCGTATCCGGTGACATACACCTCAAACCGCAACAGGAATCCATCGCTACCTACTGCAAGTTACTGTCAAAGCAAGATTCACCCCTCGACCCACAATCGCTCAGCGCCAAGCAAGCAGCCGCACGAGTCAGAGCCTATCTCGGTTTTCCCCGCTCCACCATGATGTTTGACGGTCTCCGTCTCATCATCACCAAAGCCCATCCTGACGTCACACCAAAAACTGCTCTGGATCAGTGCTACCACGATGGACAATTCCTCATCATTGACGAACTCATTGCACCAAGCGGCAAAAAAATGACCGCAGAAGCGTTTCTCCGCGGTCATAAACATCAATAACCCATATAGCTAGGCTGCTGCTTGCGAAGCAGCAGAATCAGCCGCCAAAATCACGTCACGATTCGCTACAATCTCTCGCTTCAGCTCCTCCAAAACAGCAGCAACGACATCTCGATAATCTGGTCGGTTCACTTCCAGCCACTTTGTTGCCGCAAATTCGTCTCGTAAGCGCGGATCATCCATCGGCACTCCAGAAACCTGCACCAAACGCTGGAACATTGGATCTTGCATCAAATTAGGGACATGACGCGCCAAAAAATCATCTACCGCTCCCGGACGCTTATCAATGATGCCAGAAAATTCTTCCAGTTGAGCATCGCTCATACCCTGGCTCAATCGCTCACCAACGCGAAGCTCCAGCTCACTGTAGATGTGCTGCAAAAACGGCTTGCGCTGCTCCTCCGGTAATTGATCCAGCCCAAGCTCTTTGAGAAATTCGTCATTCAGTTGGAACATAGTCCTCCTTTTCTTTCGTCTATACTCTCCATAAATTATAACAGCAATCCCGAAAGATTGCCATTATAACCTACTCATTACTATTATTCACGCACCATATTAAGCGCATCGTTGTGCAGCGTCTGCAACTCAACCATCGTCTGATTCATTGCATTCTGTACAATTTCCGTCAGATTAATGCCGTTGCCTTGACACCAGTTGAGCAACATTGGAACGTCTTCACTGTCCAGCAAAGCCTCAAACTCTTCCAATTTCTGCTCACCGACAGCCGCCAATAATTGATCAGTAATTTTCGTTTGCACGCTACTGGTCACATTCTGCCGCATCTGTTCTTTTGCCTCTGGCGGCAACATCCCAAAACCAGCTTGTGCCAAAAATTCATCAGTAATTTCAAACATTTATATCTCCTTTTTGTGTTATTATACCTTACTATTTACGCAGCTAGTACATGCCTGTATTGATCTAGTACTCCGATAATATTCCCAGTGTCAAAGCTTCCATCGACCTTGAGTATTTCTTTACTGCCATCGACGATCCATTCAACCTCGTGTCCATTTGCTTGTGCTAAGTCTGCCAACCGATGCAGCTCACTTGTCGCATTTTCAGCACCAAACTGTCCTACTGCCCAGTCCCATGGATATTCGTAGCTACCAACTGGAGAAGGAGCCTCTGGTTGTGTGACAGTAGAGCCTTCAGGACTCTTAGGTCTCCCACCATCTTTAGGAGGGTCGCCGCCACCATCTTTAGGATTCTCTGTGGCCTTAACTTCGTCCCCAGAAAAGGCTGATTCTGCCAGGTTACCAGCCACATTACCGATACCAAAACCAAGAGCTACCTTACCCATCACACGAAGACCTTCTGAGCGAACTTTCCGACGAAGTTGCTCCTGACGCTCTTCACTCGATTTCTGACTACTATCGACAGAGGTATCGACCATAGATTCCATCATCTCACCAGCGTCTTTGGCGTCTTTAGCGCCCTGCTTAAACACATCTTGCCAGGCATCCTGTGAGTTGTCAGTTACGCGCTCTTCACCGCGATGCTCTTCCAGTACAGACTGTTTAACTGTTGCCGCAGCAACTGCACCAGCCGCTGCACCAGTAGATAAACCCGCTGCGGTAGTAATAGGCCAACTCACAGAAGTTGTCAGGGCAAAACCAGCACCAGCTACTGCACCACCCCCAACAAGCGCCAGTTGGTGCGATATCTTTTTGTTACTAATCCATCTACCCACCTTTGCGGCAAACTTCTTATATGCAGAGCGTTGATCAAGCATTTCATCATATACTTCTGTCGTCTTCCGAGCCGTTTCCTGCATGCCTTGGAAGGCACGAGCCGCCATCGTCTGCGCCAATAGTTCCTGCTGTTTTGCCAATTCTTCACCTGAAAGCCGGTTCAACTGGTCAATCTGCTCTGCCAATTCTTCTTTGGCAACAGCCAGCTCACAAGCCTTTAGTTTGTCTGCTGCTTCCTGAAGTGCTTCTTTACGCTTCTTTCCACCAAACCATTCTTTAAAGTGAAATTTAAAGAAGTGAGATTCTACATCAACACGCGCCTTAGCAAACGCCAGCCTTGCCGCGTCCAGCTCCTGCTGTGCCTTACTCTTTTCAGCTGATTGAGAAGCTTCACCCTCGCCAAGGTATTTATCACGCTGTGCTTGCTCGTACAGGCTCAAGCCTTCAGGGTTCTCGTCTGGAGTCTTAATTTTCGCTGGAGCTTCAGGAGACAATCGAGAAGTCTCGCCCTCACCAAAGTATTTATCACGCTGTGCTTGCTCGTACAGGCTCAAGCCTTCAGGGTTCTCGTCT